>CAUDEL010000049.1:0-21826 GCA_958448555.1 uncultured Eubacteriales bacterium
TTTGTTCAGCATGCCGCTCTCTCCTGTCTCTTTCTTTTGGGTTTCCCGCTCTTTTGTCTTTCTGCTCGTATATTTATATATTCGACATGCTTATTCGTTTTCCCTTATGAAAAATGACCGTTGACTCGCTTTTGTCAACGGTCTGACCCTTGAAAATCAAGGGTTTTCGTGGTGGTCGCAACAGGACTCGAACCTGTGACCCCATCGATGTGAACGATGTGCTCTACCAACTGAGCCATGCGACCCTACTAAATTTTGAGATCATTTTTTGTTCAAAATGACCAATCTCTGGTCGCTGACAGTTGGTTAATCTGGACAGTGTGCTCTACCAACTGAGCCATGCGACCATGTCTTGACGACGCCAATTACTATACCATACTTCGGGGAAATTGTCAACGCCGTCGGATGGAAAAATTCACGGGGAGTCGGATGGAAAAATTCACGGGGAGGTGATGACGGGGGCACAGCGGCGGGCCAGGGTCATCTCGCGCAGGGCGGGGCGGGGAGCGAGGGGCTCGCCGGCGTGGCACAGGAGGTTGAGGGCGGGGAAGTCCAGGCCGGCCAGGACGCTGAAGCCCACGCCGCCGGAGAAGCGGGGATTGACTTCGAGGAACCAGGCGTCGTCGCCGTCTACGATGAATTCCATGTTGACCACGCCC
This sequence comes from uncultured Eubacteriales bacterium, assembly GCA_958448555.1. Taxonomy (GTDB): domain Bacteria; phylum Bacillota; class Clostridia; order Christensenellales; family Aristaeellaceae; genus Limiplasma. The sequence goes on from CAUDEL010000049.1 coordinate 660, forward strand.
ACCACGCCGGCGCAGGCCGCCACCTCCGCACAAACGGCCTCCAGCGGGTGGCCGGGGAGGATGCGCACGGCGGTGCCAAGGCCGTTGGGGGTGCGCAGGAGCTCATGGCGCGCAAGCGCCTGCACGTGGCCGAAACGGTCGCGGGCCACGTCCACGGTGTAGATGTCGCCGGAAAGGAAGGGCTGGGCGATGTAGTCCGGGCGCGCGGCCAGGGCGGCATGGAAGGCTGCGGGGGTGCGCACGATGGCCTGGCCCTGGCTGCTGCGGCCGCTGCGGGGCTTGAGCATGAGGGGATAGTCCGCCGCCTCCGGCTCCCAGCCGTAGGGCGAACGGGTGGGGATGGTGCGGCAGACGCCCTTTTGCGACAAAAGGTCGGCCATGGCGCGCTTGTCGCGGCAGAGGCGGGCCGAGGGCTCATCGGGCACGCACAGGACACAGCCCAGGGCGGCAAAGCGCGCCTTGAGGCCGCATAGCGCGTCCACCTCCAGGTCGGTCAGAGGGATCAGAAAGTCCGCATGCTCGCGCCGCACCGCTTCCTCCATCTGATGAACGTAAGCGGCTTCGTCCGTGGCGTAGACGGCTTGAAAGAAGGCGTCCACCTCACAGGCAGCGGCGTTCCAGGACTGGGGGTAGATGTCGCAGCCTACCACGCGGCAGCCCAGCAGGCGCAGCCGCTGGATGACGGCGGGAGCCGAGGCCGAGCCCACGGCCGTGAGAAGCACGGTTTTCATGCCTGTCCCTCCCTGCGGCGGGTTAGGAGCCCGCGCAGCATATCGGTCAGATAGCGCATGCTCTCAAGGCGCAACAGCAGCGAGAGCGCGCCGTAGATCACAACCCCCGCCGCCGTCTGACATACCAGCAGGGGAAACGGAGCGAGCGGCAGCCGTCCCAGGGCGGACACCGTCAAAAACATGATGAGCGACAGGCCCATGGCGGGCAGGACGTCGCGCATCTGCTCCAGATAGCCGTAGCCCAGAAGCCTTCGGTTGGGCGAGGCATTGACCACGGCGGCCAAAAGCGTGCTGACCACCGCACCCCAGGCGATGGCATAGACGCTGTCGAAAAGGAGCACGCTGGCGGCGAGAATCGCAAGGCCGTAGCTCTTTTTGATGAGCTCGAGCCTGAGAAACACGTCGCTTCGCCCCATGGCGTTGATGGCCTGCAAATTGGCGGTGTGGATGGGGTAGAAGGCGAAGTCGATGCAGCAGATCTGCAAAAACGGCACGCAGGGCAGCCACTTGTCCGTGAGCAAAAGGCGGATGAGCGGCTCGGCCACCGCCGCAAGCCCCGCCATCATGGGCAGCACCAGAAAGCTGGACACCATGACGGAGCGGCGCATCATCTGCTTCATGCGTAGCATATCGTCCTGCTCGTCGGAGAGAACCGGCAGCATCACGCTCTGGATGGAGCCATTGACGGCGTTCATCACCAGCTCAGGGAACTGCTTGCCGCGGTTGTAGAAGCCCAGGGTTTCCTGGGCGTACTGTTTGCCGATGACAGCGGTGCGCAGGTTGTTGTAGCCCGTCTCCAGAAGGCTGGAGGCCAGCAGCTTCCAGCCGAAGCGGATCAGCACCCGCACGCGCGCCCAGGAAAACAGGGCACGTGGACGCCATTTGACCATGCGAAGAAGCACGAGGGCCAGGGCGAGCTGGTTTGTGAGCTGCTGGCCCACCAGCGCCCAGTACCCCAGCCCCGCGGCGGCCATGCCGATGCCAACGGCCCCGGAGAGCGCAGTGGACAGAAGACTTGCGGCCATGAGCCGGCGAAAGGCCATCTGACGGGCGATCACGGCGTTTTGCACCGAGACCAGCGCGCCGGGCAGGAGCACCAGCGCCAGGACGCGCAGGACGAGCGAAAGGGCATCCATCCCAAAGAAGGCGCCGATGGCGGGCGCAAGGAAAAACAGGAGCGTGTAGAGCGCGGCGGCGATCAGCAGGCTTACGTAGAACACCGAGGACAGGTCGGTTTCGTCCACGTCCTTTTTCTGGATCAGGGCGGTATTAAGCCCGCTTTGCACAAAGACCTGGGAGACGGCGATGAACACCGTCAGCATCGTCAGAACCCCGTAGTCCGACGGGTCCAGCAGCCGCGCGAGAATGACGCTGACCACAAAGGAAATCCCCTGCGTGCCCACGCTCTCGGTTAGTTTAAAAAGAAACGAGGCGGCGGCCTTCTTTCCGCGCGGATCAGGCATGTGCCACCGCCTCCCTGACGATGCGGCAGATGAGGTCCACATCCGCGTCCGCAAGGCCCGGATAGAGCGGGAGCGTCACGACCCCGTCGGAGACGCGCCGGGCCACGGGCAAGCGCGAGGTGTCAAAGCCGGGGCGGCCCCGGTAGCAGGCGAAGTCGGTCACGAGTGGATAGAAATACTTGCGCGCGTAGATGCCCTCGCGCGCAAGCGCCTCGCACACGGCGTCGCGCACGGCTCGTCCCCCCGCAAAGACCACCGGGAAATAGGCGAAGTTGCTATCCACCCCCGGCTGGGAGGGGGGCAGACGCAGGCCGCGCACGCCGTCCAGACGGTCCGTGTAGCGCTGATGCACATGGCGGCGCGCGGCGATCTCATCCTCCAGGTGCCGCAGGTTACACAGGCCCATGGCGGCCTGGAACTCGTTCATCTTGGCGTTGCCGCCGACGCTGACCACATCGTCGGGCCCGGTGATGCCGAAGTTGCGCGCCAGCGCCAGCCTCTGCGCCAGCTCCGCGCTCTGCGTGGCCACCGCCCCGCCCTCGATGGTGTGATAGACCTTGGTGGCGTGGAAGCTGAACATGGACGCCAGACCAAACCGCGCCGCGGACACGCCGCCGCGCCTGACGCCGAAGGCGTGCGCCGCGTCGTAAATCACCTTGAGGCCGTGGCGGTCCGCCACGGCCTGGATGGCGTCCGTATCGCACAGGCAGCCGTAGACATGCACGGGCAAAATGGCGCAGGTTTTTTCCGTGACGAGGCCCTCCAGACGCTCCGGGTCCAGCGTGTAGTCGCTTTCGCGGATGTCGCAAAACACCGGCGTAAGCCCCCGGCGCACGATGGCGTGCGTGGTGGAAGCGAAGGTAAAGGGCGTGGTGATGACCTCGCCCCGCAGCGCGAGCGCCTCCAGCAGCGCCTCCAGCGCCAGGTGGCCGTTGGTGAACAGCGACACCTCCGGCACATCCAGATACGTCTGCAAGAGCCGCTGGAGCTCCAGCAGCTTGTCGCCGTTGTTGGTCAGCCAGTGCGAGTCCCACAGGGGGCGGATCTCGCGGCAGAACTCCTCGAAATCCGGCATGGAGGAGCGGGTGACGTTGATGCGCATAAAAGACAGTCCTTCCTTGGACGCTCAGCCCCGAAGCGGGGCCAGCAGGCGCTTGAGGCGGTATTTGGCGCGCCGGGCGGCCGGCAGGGCACGGTAGACGCGCCGCACGTCCGGGTCCCTGAGCACGCGCGCGTTGGGCGCGTTCCACAGCATGACGTAGAGATACCAGTCCCGGAACCGGCCAACCTGTTCAGTATAGCGCTTTTTTGAAAATTCGTCCACATCCCCGAGCATTTCGGCCACGCTGCGGGCACGCTCGTACACCTTTTGCCCCGCCTCGCGCGACCACTGGCTCATGGCCCCGGTGCGCACATTCTGGCGATAGACACAGGTGAAGGCGTGCAGATACGCCGCATAGCCCGCCGCGGTCAGGTACATGCGCAGCTTGAGATCGCCGTGCGGGCATGACTTTTCAAGGAAAGTGCGCGGCAGGCGCTCAAGCGCAGCGCGCGGAAAGAGAAACGACGCCGTGGGCACGAAGTTGAGCGCGCATACCTCGCCCAGCGTATAGGCATGGTCGGCGGCGAAGTAGCCCGGCGCGTCCTTTTCGCTGTAGGGGATGAAGGGCCGCCGCTCCCCGCCGCCCTCCGCGTCCTGGATGTAGCCGTTGGTGAAGCAGAAGGTGCACTCCGGGTGCGCCTCCATATAGGCAACCTGCCGCCGGAGCTTGAGAGGGTCCACCCAGAAATCGTCGCCCTCGCACAGGGCGATGTACTTGCCGCGGGCCCGGGGGTAGTTAAACGTGGGGTCGATGGCCACGCCGCGGGAATACTGGTTTTCACGCTCAAACAGCGGCAGGACCACGCCGGGATGGCGCCGTGCGTAGGCGCGGAGAATTTCCTGGGTGCCGTCTGTGGAGGCGTCATCGTGCACGAGAATCTCCACGCCAAAGTCCGTCTCCTGCGCAAGAAAGCTGTCCAGCGCCTGGGCGATATAGGGCGCGTGGTTATACGCCGCGCAGCAGATGCTGACCATGGGTTCCATGCCGCCGCCTCCCTTCATGCCGATTGTACCCAATGGCGCGAAGCGTGTCAAGGCGCGGACAGGGGACATTTTCCGGCGCGGACGGTTCCCCTAAGGGGAAAAATGTGGTACGATGAGGAAGGAAAAACGCGCGGGAGCGCGCAGGAAAGGATGGTCTCATGAAACGCCTCGTATCGGTCCTGCTGGCAGCGGCCCTGCTGCTGGCCTCCCTCGCGGCCTGCGCCGAAACGGCGGAGGATACCGGGATTTTTCAGGATGTGATGACCAACGCGGACGAGCTGGCCCAAGCGGTGCGGGAGGCCTATGCGGACGCACAGCCCCATGAGGACCTTGAGACCATCCGCAGGGAGATGGAGGTCGTCTCGATGGAGACGGCCCAGGTTCCCTTCTATACCCTGACCTCGCAGGAAAAAACGGAGATGGAGGTCACCTTCTTTAATGAAAACCGCGCCGTGGCCTATCTGGAGGTAGACGCGCTCTTTGACACCCTTCATACGCTGGCCGCCGCCTCCGACCCGGGCTATGAGCTCCGCGGCGAATACGGCGACGGCTTCTACCTCGCCGTGCGCGAAAACGGCGAATTCGCGCTCGTGGATTTTGAAAACGGCATCGTCGCGTTTTCCGACTATGACATGTTCGGCCGCTCCTCCTCAGCCGTCAGCGGCGGGGACATCCTGGCCGTGTACCCCTGGCAGACGGATGAGGACGGCGAGGTGCTCACCGGAGAGGACGGACAGCCGCTGGTCAACCTGTTCAGCCGCCTGGACAGCGCCCGCAACTTCACCCGCTACGGCTACAGCATGGCCGCGCAGCTCGCCGAGTGCAACATCCCCATCTACTGGAACGACGGCAAGGGCTACCTGCCGGTGACGACCTTCTCGGACCTGTTTTTGCCGGCCGTCTTCGCCGCCTTGGTCTACAATGGCGAGGCGATGTTCCTCACCCGCATCACCGGCTTTGACGACACGGTGACAGATGGCGAGGGCAAGACCCTCCGAGACATCCTCTTTGATGTTTCCGCCGAGCGTTCCCGGGAGCTGGCGGAGTACACCTACTGGGAGATGGTGATGATGCTGGAGGGCAACTACGGCCTGCGCGAGGAGCATCTCATCGGCGACAGCTTCGACGCCTATCTCGAGGCCATCGGCCTCAAGGAGCGACTGATGGACACCGACGGGTCAGTGTTCACCGACGCGCTGGCTGAGCTGCTCTACGGCTACTTCGGGGATTTACACAGCGCCATGGTCCAGCGCAGCCCCTTTGCCGGAGAAACCTATCATTTTGACTACGCTACCCACCCCAACCTCTCCAGCTCCATCGGCGCCACCCTCAGCACCGGCGAGCGCTACGCCGCCGCACGCTCCGTTTCGGCGTGCGTGGACGAAAGCGGCGCTCTGATCCCCTATCAGGAGGTCGGAAACACCGCCTACATCACCTTTGACAGCTTTGACATGGACCTTGGCCGGGACTACTACGACCCCGAGGTCCGGCAGGCGATCCCCGGCATGATCGCCGCCGACAACATCGCCCTCATCCACTATGCCAACGAGCGCATCAACCGCGAGGACAGCCCCATCGAAAACGTCGTCATCGACCTGAGCCACAACAGCGGCGGCATGGCCGACGCGGCCATCTTCGTCATCAGCTGGGCGCTGGGCACCTGCCGCTTCAGCACCGTCAACCCCAAGTCCGAGGCCCAGTACACCGTCGGATATCAGGCGGATGTAAACCTCGACGGCCGCATCACCGCCGCCGACGCCCTGGACCTCTCCCGCTTCAAGGTCTACTGCCTCATCAGCGAGTTCAGCTTCTCCTGCGGCAACCTCGTTCCCGCCGCCTTCAAGGAGTCCGGCCTGGTCACACTCCTGGGCCGCAAGTCCGGCGGCGGCGCCTGCGTCGTCCAGCCCGCCGTGGCCGCCGACGGCACCGTTTACCAGTACTCCAGCCGTTACCGCCTCAGCACCGTCAAGAACGGCAGCTATTACAGCATCGACCAGGGCGTGGAGCCCGACTTTGTCATCAGCGATCCCGCGCATTTCTATGACCGCGCATGGCTGACGGACTATATCTGTCAGCTTCCCTGAGGGCGGCTCGGTTTTTGGGTTTACAAGCCCTGCAAAGCATGGTTCAGGCCGGCTTTGCCGGGCTTTTTTCATGCTTTGTTCTCTTTTTGATGGAAAGCGGGCGGTCCAGCGCCATTGCGGCCAGCAGCAGATACAGCGGCGCGAACAGGAACAGATAGCGCGGCCAGACCTCGAACAGAAGCAGATAGGCCGTGGCCCCGATGAGCGCGAGGGCCGTTGCCTGCACCGCGGGATGGCGCCTGCGCATGAAGGAGGCCAGCGCGCACATCGTCAAAACCACCAGCCACAGCGTCTGGGCCAGGGTGTGGCACAGTGGATTGAGGCTGCCGCGGTGATGGTACAGGCTGCGGACAAAGGTGCTGAGGGCATCCGTGCGGCGGGGAACTTCCAGATCCAAAAAGCTGGAATTGGCGGCAAAACTTCCGTCCGCGTAGGCCTTATACGCCTTGACGGAGAAAAAGCGCACGTTGCCTAAGACGCCCTTTTCGCACAGGCGCTCCCACGCCACGCGCAGGTTGGCCTGCTGGCGCTGGGCAAGGGTGTCGAAGGACTGGGAGAAGGCCACGTCGTCGGGCGAATGTCCGCCGTAGGTCTCGCCGTTCATGCCGAGCATGAGGTAGTGCGTCTCGCTGAGCTGCTCCTCCGGCACGGCGCTGCCTGCGAGATAGGCCGTGGAGGCGCGCTGGAACACCTGCCCGGGAACGGCCCCCAGCACAAGCGCGGCGAGCACCGCCAGCGCCCGTTTCCATGCGGCGCAAGAAAACGCTTTTCGCCCGAGAAAGCGAAACAGCCCCAGCAGAGCGAGCGCGATGAGCACGATCAGCACCGTGGGCTTGATGGCGGCCCCCAGAAAAGACACCAGCGACACCAGAAACCATCGCAGCGCCGTCCTGCGCACGGACAGCCAGGCATACAGCGCCAGCACCGGGAACAGCACCGCCCAGGTGTCGGTGTAGGGGTAGAGCAGGTAGGGCGAGAGGGCGATCCACAGGATGCCGGCCACCAGCACAAAGCCGTGCGCCCAGCGGCTGGAGGTCATGCGCTGGGCGCAGCGCACCGTGAAGTAAACCGTCAGGTTAAGAAGCACCGCGTCCAGATAGGGCAGCACCACGAAGGGAACCGCCAACCCCAGCTTTACAGCCACCCACAGCGGCACAGCCTGCAACAGCGTCAAGGGCGCGTTGTTGGGGCACAGGCGGAAATAATCGGCCTCGGTCAGCGCCTGGCCTCGGGCCAGCTCCTCGGCGGTGCCGTACACGTTGGCAATGTCCCAGCCCATTTTGTACCACGCGCAGCGCACGATCACCAGTTGCACCGCCAAAAGCAGCACAAAGAGCGCACGCATGCGCCATAGCGCATATGCGCCTCCCTCCCGCTGCGCATGTGCCAGACGGGCACGGCCCCACAGCAGCAGCGCCACGCCTGCCAGCGCGATGGGCCACAGCGCCAGATTGCTCAGCAGGCTCAAATTCTGATAGTATTGGGAAAGGGCCGGCTGTCCCGCAACGAGCAGGCACAGCACAAAGAGAAACATCGCGCCGGCCAGGGCGCTCAAAAAGGCGGGAAGGGAAAAACGGCTGGCTTTGGAACGCATAGGCGGTACGCTCCTTCCTTTTGTGATACGACAAAAAGCGGGCATCCATCCCGCCTGTAAAGCGCTGCCGGCGCGGTCGTAAGCCGAGTTCTGTCGTTGGACGATCATCTATCTCCACCGCGCGTTGCCGCGCGGCTGAAGCGATCTCTTTGGGAGCACGACGGGCCGCCGTATCGCTCCCGGTCGGATCTTGCATCGGGTGGGGTTTACAGCGCCAGCCTGTCGCCAGGCCGCGGGTGAGCTCTTACCTCGCCTTTCCATCCTTGCTCCGCACGGGGGGCGCGGGGCGGTCTATCTCTGTTGCACTTTCCTTGAAGTTGCCTTCACCGGCCGTTAGCCGGCACCCTGCCCTGTGATGCTCGGACTTTCCTCATGGCATGCCACGCGATCGCCTGGCCGCCCGGACAGCGCTATAAAGGTAGCACGTTTGGAAAGGAGTGTCAAGGGGAAAACGGGTGACAATGTCCTTGCTGCGCTTTTGGGCCTTGCGGAGCGCAGCGTTTTGTGGCACAATAAGCGTTGTTTCGTCGCGAAACGCTTTCGCGACGCCTTGGAAGGGGGAGCGTGGTTACATGGAGAGTCCCGAAAACGTCCTGATCCTGGATTTCGGCGGACAATATACCCAACTGATCGCCCGGCGTGTGCGTGAATGTGGGGTCTATTCCTCGGTCCTGCCCTATGACGCGTCGCTGGAGGACATCCGCGCCGCGAAGCCCCGGGGAATCATTCTCAGCGGCGGCCCGGCCAGCGTACTGGATGCGGGCGCCCCAACCGTAGATGCGGGCGTGTTTTCCCTGGGTATACCCGTGCTTGGCATCTGCTATGGGATGCAGCTGATGGCGCATCTGCTGGGCGCGCCGGTGGAGCGCGGCGCGCGGCGCGAATACGGCCCCACGCCGGTACGCATGGACAAGACCTCCGGCGAGCTCCTGCAGGGGCTCAAGCCACGGAGCTCCTGCTGGATGAGCCACACCTATCAGGTCGCCCGGGCCCCGGAGGGGTTTGAAACCATCGCCCATACCGATGTCTGCCCCGTGGCCGCCATGGCCGACGAGGACCGCCGGCTCTATGGCGTGCAGTTTCATCCGGAGGTGACGCATACTGAGGAAGGTACGCTGGTACTGAGAAACTTCCTCTTTGATATCTGCGGCTGCCGGGGCAACTGGAGCATGGAGGCCTATGCCGGGATGGCCGTGCGCCAGATCCGTGAGCAGGTGGGGGACGGCACGGTGCTTCTGGGCCTGTCCGGCGGCGTGGACAGCGCGGTGGCGGCTGCGCTGCTTTATCGCGCCATCGGCAACCGCCTGACCTGCGTCTATGTGGACCATGGCTTCATGCGGGCGGGGGAGAGCGAGCAGGTCGTGGACGTATTTACCCGCGTCTTCCCGGTCGAGCTGGTGCACGTGGATGCCTCCGAACGCTTTTTCCGCGATCTGAAAGGCGTGACCGAGCCGGAGAAAAAGCGCAAGATCATCGGCCGCGACTTTGTGGAGGTCTTCCGCGAGGAGGCGCTCAAGCTGGGCAGGCGCGACCACTTCGCCCAGGGCACCATCTATCCCGATGTGATCGAAAGCGGCCACGCGCAGGGCAGTGCGGTCATCAAAAGCCATCACAACGTCGGCGGTCTGCCCGCCGAGCTGGGCTTCAAAAGCCTGGTCGAGCCCCTTCGCATGCTCTTCAAGGATGAGGTGCGAAGGCTCGGTCTCACCCTGGGCCTCCCCGAAAGCCTGGTCTATCGCCAGCCCTTTCCAGGACCTGGCCTCGCCATTCGCGTGGTGGGCGAACTGACGCCGGAGAAGGTGCGCATCGTGCGCCAGAGCGATTTGATCCTGCGTGAGGAGATGGCCGCCGCCGGCATGGACAGGCAGGTCGCCCAGTTCTTCACCGTCCTCACCGGCGCACACTCCGTGGGCGTGATGGGCGACGAGCGCACCTATGCCTACGCCGTGGCCCTGCGCGCCGTAACCACGGACGACTTCATGACCGCCGACGTGGCCCGCCTGCCCTATGAGCTTCTTGGCCGCATCGCCGCCCGCATCGTGGGGGAGGTCCCCGGCTGCAACCGCGTCCTGTACGACATCACGACCAAACCGCCGGCGAGTATTGAGTGGGAATAAATGATAATCGGCGCCGCAGGGACCGTTCCCTGCGGCGCCGATCGGGCTTGTCGAGCGATTGGGAATCACATGGCGCTCGCGGCGCTGAGCGAGGCGAGCTCCCCGTCCGAGAGGCGGAAGGTGAGGGCCACGGCGTTGGCCTGGGCCTGCGCAGGGGTTTTCATCCCCGTCAGGACGGCGCTGTGGGGCAGATGGTCCAGAATCCAGCGCACGGCCACGGCGGCCACAGGCACGCCATGGCTCCGCGCGATGGGTCGCATGGCCTCTACGATGCGCAGGTTTTTTTGCAGTTTCTCCCCGTAGAAATTGTCATACACGGCGCGGCTGCGGCGGTCATCCTGGCCGAAATGCACGTCCGGGCCATATTTTCCGGTCAGAATCCCCTGGCCGAGGCTGCCCCAGGTAAGCGGCGCCGCATCCAGGAGATGGGCGACCTTGCGGATATCTGCCTCGCCGTCGCGGTGGGCCAGGCTGAAATGGTTCTGAAAGGCGGCCAGCTCATCCCGGTAGGGGGCGAAGGCGGCGGCCTGCGCGGGAGTAACGTTGCTCAGGCCGATAGCGCGGATGCGGCCCGCGCGCTTGTGCCTCAGCAGCGCCTCCATCAGGGCGTCTACGGGGGTTATGCCGTCGAGATAATGCACCTGATAGAGATCGATGTGGTCCGTGGACAGGCGCTCCAGGCTGGCGGCGAGCGCACGGTCGATATACGCCGGGCTGTTGTCGTAGAAGGTGCGGCCGTTTTCCACCCGCACGCCGAACTTGGTGGCGATGATCACCCGGTCGCGCACGTCGTGCAGGGCCTGGCCGACGTTGATTTCCGAACGGCCCAGGCCGTAGGTGTCGGCGGTATCGAAAAAGTTGATGCCCGATTCGTAGGCGCTGCGGAGCGCGCCTTGAATCTGGGCATGATCGACCTGGCCCCAGCCGTATTCCCCGGCGGGGCAGCCGCCCGCGCACAGGCGGGATACCGGCAGGTCGATGCCCTTCAAGCGGATGGTTTCCATGCTCTGCTCCTTCGCTTCAAGGCCTGCGCAGGCCCTTGGGATAGTGGTTTTTCAACTGTCCGCCACTGGCCTTGCCAAGCCCCAGCACAAGCCCCTCATAGACGGCCAGCGCCCAGCCGGCCAGCGATTCGGACACGGGAAGCGCCTCGCCGCGCTGGTAGCGCAACGCGTCGGCGCGGCAAAGCGCAACGCACGGCAGGCCGCAGGCGGGCGAAAGCACCATGGCCAGCGCGTGGTCGGGCACGAAGACCCGGCCTTTGAGCAAGCCAAGCTGCACGCCTGCGCGCAGCACGCGGAGGTGATCCAGCGGCGGCAGGTCGGGCGCGGCGATCAATACGTCGCCAAACTGCGCGTTGGCATCCGGCAGCCCCGTCAGATGGGCGGCAAAGGCGGCAAAGGCGGCGCGCAGAGGCGGGGAGGGCGGGGACAGGCGCTCTGCGGCGGGACGCAGCAGGTCCGCCGCGGGCGCCTCGCCGGATTTGGTCAGGCAGGCGATGAAGTGCCCCTCGCCGCGAACCCGGTGCGGATAGAGCCTGAGCATGCCCTCCGGGGCGGCCATGCCCGCCAGGGAGAAGGGCCGCGGGGAGAAGGCCGGGAAGGATTGCAGGAACCAACGCACCGTCTCTTCGTTCTCCTCGGGGCTGAGCGTGCAGGTGCTGTACACCAGGCGCCCGCCGGGGCGCAGCATGTCCGCGGCGCAGGTGAGAATATGCCGCTGCCGCGTGGCGCAGCCCGCCGGGGAAGCCTCGTTCCATTCGGCGCGCGTCTCGGGGTGGCGGCGAAACATGCCCTCTCCGCTGCACGGCGCATCCACCAGCACGGCGTCGAACAGGCCCTGCCAGCGCGCAGCGAGCGCCTCCGGCTGGGCGCTGACCACCAGCCCGTTGCCCACGCCCATGCGCTCGAGGTTGCGGCTGAGAATTCTGGCGCGGGAGGGCACCGGCTCGTTGCAGACCAAAAGCCCGCTTCCATCCAAAGCGGCGGCGATCTGGGTGCTCTTGCCGCCGGGGGCGGCGCACAGATCCAAAATCCGTTCGCCGCGCCGGGGGGCGAGCACGCTCACCGGCGCCATGGCGCTGGGCTCCTGAAGGTAGTAGGCGCCCGCCTCATGCAGAGGGTCGGCCCCGGCAGCGCTTTCCAGCGGCAGATACCGCCCCAGATCGGGATTCCAGGGAACGGGGTCTCCCACGGCGCCGGTGGCCGCGAGTGCATCGGGGGAAACGGGCTTTTGCGGGTTGAGGCGAAGGCCGCGCTGGAAGGGCTGCTCCAGCGCGGCGAAGTAAGCGTCGGCCTCGTCTCCGAGCTGGGCGCGCATGCGCGACACAAAGGCGGGCGGCAGGGCCTGGCTCATAGGGAATCCACCAGCCAATCCGGCTTCATGATCGGTTCAAAGGAAAAAAACAGGGGCCGGAGCGCCTCGGGCAGAGCGTCCCTCAGGCGTGCACGGCCGGCGATCATGCCTACGGGACAACCCAGCGCCCGGGCCGCCTCGTCCACCAGGGCCTGACCGGCCAGCAGGACCTCCGGGGTGGTTTGCTCCTGGAGGTTGGCGTTGTTGACCAGATGGTCGGGCGTCAGACGCGCCTGGCGCTCGATGAGGCGGAAAAGATCGACGATGTCCTCCACGGCCGCGCTGAGGGGGCGGCATGGGTTGACGACGTAGAGGACTTCCATCTCGCTTCGCAGGGCGCCGGTATAGGGCGCGTAGCGGCCCAGCGCCGTGGCCCCGGTATCGTCCCCGCCCACGTCGATGACGACATGCGCAAAGGGCTGCTCAAACACCGCTTGAATCTGCGCGGGCAGCGCGGGGATGTCCACCGTGGACATGGCAAAGGAAGGCATGAACACCTCAATGCCCTCCGCCTCCAGCAACGGGCGCTGCTCCGCGCTTCGAAAATAGGGATTGACGATATCCAGATCCACCAGCGCTACGCGGCCCTGGCAGCAGCGGCGCTGCGCCCGTGCGATGGCGATGGCCAGCTCCGTCTTGCCGCTTCCGTAGTTGCCCACCAGCACCGTATAGCGCCTGTCCAGGGGAAGCATCATTCCTCACCGCCTTGCCGGTCGTTGCGCTTTGGATAGACGGGCTCGTGAAAGGCCTGCGTTACGTCCACAGTGGATTGCAGGTCATGAATGGTGGGACGGTGTTGCTCATCCTCCACGCCCATCAAATCGCGCGCCCTCTTGGCCAGCCGCCTGAGCGCGCCGCCGCTTTGGACGGGCGCGGCGTCCTGCCGCATGGTAAAGGGATGGAACGCCGGGGCATGCATCACGGCGCGGGCCCGGGGCGCGGCATCCTCCGGGGACTCCGGCGGCTGGGTTAGGCCGAAGCGCTCAAACGCATCCGCGTCCAGCCCGGGATGCACCGGCGCGTCGGCCGGCTCCGCGGGCGGGGGAACGGGAGGCGGGGCATAGAGCTCCTCCGGCGGCAGGGGTCGGGCAAAGCCCGCCTGCATGTCGCGGATGGCCTGGATGGGCTCGGGCTTGGGCGCTCCGAAGGAGGCGTCCATGCCTTCGGCCGGGTTGTCCCACAGGGGGCGCACCAGCGCGTCCCCCTGCGCCCATACGTCCTCCGTGTCGTCGAAAACGGGGTCCAAATCTTCCATGGGCGGGGCTTCAGGCACAAAAACCGGCCCCTGCTCCAGCGGCGCGTAGCGCAGGGTCCCCTGCGCCGCGGGGGCTGACGGGGGCGCGAAATCCGTCGTCACAGGCGCAAAAACCTGCGTACCGGCGGGAGGGTAGAACATCGTTTCGTCCTCAGGCGTGGTTTCCTCACCGACGGGAGACTGCTCAAACGGCGCCTGGGGAATCTCCGGGTCCTCCCTGCGCGTCCGGCGCAGGCGGCCCAGCTTGGTGGACCACACATAATACGGCCGCCAGCGGATCAGATAGATGATGCGGTCCACCACGAAGCCGCCGACGCACAGGACGGCCACCACGACCTTCCAGTTGGCTGCAAGAAAGCGATAGAGCGCGCTGCCGTCCTCGCTGGAGAAAAGGGTCCACAGATCGTTGACTAGCACGCGCATCCAGCTCAGCAGCAGGGTCAGAATCGCATTGGCAAAGCCGCTCATTCACCGGCTCCTTTCGCTAATTGATGGTCACCGTAACGGTGGAGGGCGTGGCGACGAAGGCCATTCCGGTCATGTCAACGCCTTCCGCATGAAGCTGCACAGGCAGCTCATAGGTGCCGGCCTCCAGCCCCGTGACATCCACATAGGCGACGATATCGGCGCCGCGCAGGCCGTTCATGACGAGCTGCGGACCGGTGACCACCATGGAGAGGGTCTTGATGCTCAGCCCCGTGGACAAGCCGCTGGAAGCGCCGCGCGCAAACAGCTTGACGCTGTCAAAGGTGCGCGAAACCATGATGGGCTCGATCTCCACCGTCAGCGTCACGACATCCGAACTCATATGGACCACATCCGCGGGCCATAGCGGCTCAAGCTCAACCGAGAAGGACTCCGTCCGCCCCGTCACATCCACGGGCGCGCTCACGGAAAGCGTACTTAGCAGATCCAGCGTGCTTTCGGGCGCCGCCACCAGCACGCTGGAGGGATTGGCCGTCACGTTGACCACATGATATCCCTCGGCGGGCGAGCCCTCAATCAGGCCGTTCATGGAGAGCGCAACCTCGCGCACGGGATAGAGCTCCTGCTCGACCGTGATGGTGCGCAGGACCACGTCCGCGCTGGTGACCTCCAGAAGATCGCTCTCGACGGTCTCGCCGTCGACGGTGACAAAGCGCATGGGCAAAGCGGTGCGCACCGAGCCCTCCTGCGCGGCCAGCCTGGATACGTCAAAATCCACATAGACGCGAACCACCTGATCCACCAGGCTACGGGGACCGCTGAGGGTCACGGCCGAGGGGTCCAGCGAGATCGGCGTACCGTAATAGCCGTCGGGGTAATCTCCGACAATATTGACGGACACGGGCACGCGATAGTTGGTCACGTACTCGTCCACGACCACGGTGATGGATTCGGGCGACAAACTGTTGACCGTTCCATAGGTGGAGGTGGAGGTGGTGTTGATCCTGAGCGTCTGCTCCCCGGCTTCGGTGATGCGGGTGAGATCGACGCGGGGGTTATAGTTGGAGGCGGTGACGGTGTTGTACTCGCGCTGGGGAACATCCACGCGCAGGCGGACGGTGAGGTTTTCATCCTCCAGCCCGGAAAGGACGATGAGGCCGCTGTTGCGGCGCAGGGTGTCGGCCCCCACAACGCTGACCGATACGTCCGTAAACACACGCTCGCGCGTAAGGGTGGGGTCCTGGGTAATCAGGCCGGCCCAGAGGCAAAGGGCCAGAAACAGCGCCAGCAGCTTCCAGGGCCAGTTGTGATAAATCAGGCGCCAGAAGCGGCGCGGGGCGCCCTTGAGCGCCTTGCGCATGCTGGGGCGGGGCTGGTCGGCGGCCTTTTTGGGTTCGGTGTTCATTGGGCGCCTCCTTTCCGGCGCTTGGTCTTTTCCATCAGGGTGGACCACAGGCCCGTTTCCTTCTGATGGTAGATGGACAAAAGCAGGTCCTCAAGCGCAGCGCGGTCCAGATGGCGGGTCAGGCGGCCGTTGCGCGCCACGGAGATGGTGCCGGTCTCCTCGCTGACGATCAGGGAAATGGCGTCGGTCGTCTCCGTGACGCCCAGCGCCGCACGGTGGCGCGTGCCCAGCTCGCGGCTGATGCCCTTGCCTTCGCTCAGGCTCAGGATGCAGGCCGCGGCCATGATGCGCGTGCCGCGGATGACCACCGCGCCGTCATGCAGCGGCGTATTGGGTTCAAAGATGTTTTCCAGAAGTGCGGCGGAAATCTGAGAATTGAGGGAGGTGCCGGTTTCGATGACATCCTTGAGGCCGATGCGCTGCTCAATGACGATCAGCGCGCCTACGCGGCGGCGGCTGAGGGTGAGCATGCAGTTGGTAATCTCGTTGACGATGTGCCCGCTTTCCTCCAGGTCGGCCGAGACGGCGGTTTTGTGGATGGCGCCACGGCCAAGCTGCTCAAGCGCCTTGCGCAGCTCCGGCTGAAAGAGAATCACCAGCACCACGGCGCCGTTGTTGACCACGTTGAGCAGCACCCAGTTAAGGGCCGTCAGGCCCAGAAGATCGCTGACCCAGCTCGCCACGACCAACGTGACCAGGCCCTTGAGAACGGCGCTGGCGCGCGTCTCCTTGGTGAGCATGAGCAGCTCGTAGAGCAGAAAAGCCACGATGAGGATGTCCAGGACATCGGCGATGGTGGGGCGGTTGAACACGTTCCAAAGCACGGTCTGGATCTGTGCCCATAAGGTCTGCATCGGTTCCCCTCCCTGCCGCGATGAATACGTATACTACTACCTATTATACATCATGCTTCGCGTGGATTAAACCCCCCGGATGCGTTTTTTTGCCGCCGCGCCGCCCGGCGGGGCACTTGTTACAAAATGACCGGCGTCCGTTTGTACAAAAAGGGGTTTTTATGCTATACTAATCCATCAGCAATTTGACAGGAGGGGCGTGCATGGCGGGCGAGCATGCGGGTCACAGGCAGCGGATGCGGGAGCGGTTTCAGGCCCATGGGCTCAACGGATTTGCGGACCATGAGGTGCTGGAACTGATGCTGTTTTATGCCATTCCGCAGCGCAACGTCAACCCTTTGGCGCACAAGCTCATCAACCATTTCGGAACGCTGCACGGCGTTTTGGAGGCACCGGTGGCGGACCTGGTCAAGGTCGAGGGGGTGGGGGAGTATGCGGCCACGCTTTTGAGCCTGTTCAGCCATGCGGCGAGAAGGTTGGAGCAGAGCCGGGAGAATTCGGGCGAGCCCATACTCAACCATCGGATGGCCGAAAAGCACGCCCTTCGGCTGCTTCGCGGCCTGCGGCTGGAGCACTTTTATGTCGTATGCCTCAATGGCGAGATGCGCCTGCTTGCCGACGAGATGATCTCGCGCGGCTCGATTGATGAGGTGGCAGCCTATCCCCGCCTTGTGGCCGAGGCTGTGCTCAGGCATAACGCCCATTCGGTGGTCCTGTGCCACAACCACCCGGGCGGCTCGCCCATACCGTCCATGCAGGACGTGGAGGTCACGCGCGAGCTGGGCGTGATGCTCAGCAAGATCGGCGTGGCGATGGCGGACCACATCATCGTCGCGGGCAATGAAACGCTGAGCATGGCGAGCTGCGGACTCATCATCCGGGAGCAGCAGTATGGGAGGATCGTTTCCCGCGTGGCCGATTCGGCAGGAGAGACGCTCATCCGCGCCAAGCTGGTCAGGAAACGAAAGGAAATGGAAACGAACGCATGAAGCAGACGGAAAGAAAGCGCCGCTGGCCGCTCAAGGCGCTGCTGGCGGTGCTGTGGCTGGCTGCGGCCGGCGCGGTATGCTACGCCGCGCTGATCGGACTGGTGTATTATTGGGAGGTCAACGTGTCGGAACCGACGGACTATGACAGCATCATCGTCCTGGGAGCGCAGGTGCTGCCCTCGGGCGAGCCTTCGGTGCAGCTTCGCTGGCGGCTGGACAAGGCGAAGGAATACTATGAGAAAAACCCATGCTACATGGTCGTCACCGGCGGGCAGGGCGGACAGGAGCCGGCGCCCGAGGGCGATGTGATGCGCGAGATCCTCATCAGCGAAGGCCTGAGCGAGGAGCACGTCATCAGCGATCCCTACAGCGCGGATACCAAGGAGAACATCCGAAACGCCTGGGAGATTCTCAGCCAAAAGGGATGCGAAAAACCGCTGATCGTCACCAGCGACTATCACCTGCCGCGCGCATTGGCCATCGCGCGCGACGCGGGGCTACAGGCTCAGGGCGCGGGCAGCCTGTGCCGCCCGGAATGGAACTACTGGCTGAAAAATCATATGCGCGAGGCGTTGGCATGGGTGAAATACTGGGGCATCAAATACCTGGGGTTGAAGCTGTGAACGAGGCGTGGAAGCGGGCCTTTGAGGAACGCCTGGCCGTCCTTGGCGCCGGGACGGACGCCGGCACGCCTGAGCGGCTTGCCCGCTATCATGCGATGCTGTGCGAGTGGAACGAGCGGATGAACCTGACGGGGGATACGGATTTTTCGGTGGCGCTGGACCGGCATTACATGGATTCGCTCGCGCCCCTGCGGCTGGAGGGCACCTTTGGGTTTGGCGCACGGGTGATCGACGTGGGCAGCGGCGCGGGGTTTCCCGGCCTGCCGCTGGCCATCGCGCGGCCGGACCTGCGGGTGACGCTGCTGGACGCGCTGGGCAAGCGGGTGAACTTTCTTAGGGCGGTGACACAAGCGCTGGGGCTGGAAAACGTGTCCGTGATCCATGCCCGTGCCGAGGATGGCGCGCGGGACCCGGCGCTGCGCGAGCGTTTTGATCTGGCGGTGGCGCGGGCGGTTGCCCCGCTGCCGGTGCTGTGCGAGCTGCTTTTGCCCTTTGTGGCGGTGGGCGGGCGCATGCTGTGTTACAAGGGACCCTCCGCCACGGAGGAGCTGGCTGGCGGAGCGCGGGCCGCGCGTCTGGTGGGCGGGGGCGTACCCGAGGCGCTGGCGGTGGAGGTCCCGGGCCGGCCGGACTGGCGGCATGTGGTGATCGTCTGCCGCAAGGAGGCAAAAACCGTTCGACAATATCCCCGAAAAGCCGGCACGCCCGGCCGCGCTCCGCTGGGCGCGGAGGACAAAAAAGCATAACAAACGGCAAAAAGCCCTTCAAGGCGCGTCCCGCGGCGGACGCGCCCCGCTTTTTCTGTCGAACGGTTCCACCCGTCCGGCGGCAGGAAACCGGCGCCGCCGGGAGGAATCACACAGGCATGGGCGCGCCCGACGGGCACCGCATGTCAAGGGGGAGGGCATGAGAGGCCTCCGGGCGCGTCCGATCCGCAGAGCAAAGGAGGCCGTTAGATGCAAACGGCGGCCAATCAGGTACGATGGGTCCCCATCGGTGAGATCGTGGAGCCCTGGGAAGAAAGCGCCGAGGACGCGCCGGACGGCGAGGTGCTTCTGGCACAGCGCCCGGACGGGCGCTATACGCTGATCGGGGGGCTCAATACGCTCAGGCGCATGCGCGACGCGGGACAGGCCTGCGTGGACGCGGTCACGTTTCCGGCAGAGTGCCTGGAGCGGCGGGTGGCCCGCCTTCTGGACCGGCTGATGCGCGGGAGCCTGCACTATCTGGACGAGGCGGCGGAATACCGGGCGCTGCTTTCCGCCGGGATGGAACCCAAGGAGCTGGCGGCGCGCATCGGGCGCACGCCTGCGACCATCCGCAAAAAGCTGCGTCTGATTAACCTGGGCGACGAGGTGGCGGCGATGCTGTGCGCGCACGGGCTGTGCGAGGGATATGCGCAGGCGCTCCTGCGGGTGCCGGGCGTGCAGGGCCGGCTTCGCGTGCTCAGGCATGTCATCGACGAGGGGCTGAGCGTGCCCGATACGGAGCGGCTGGTGAGCGACGTGCTCTCCCGCATGCCCGTGCCCATGGCGGGCGGAAGGCATATCAAGCCGCTCATCCGCGACTACCGCCTGTATGTCAACGCCATCCGCGGCGTGGTGGAGCAGATGCGGGACGCGGGCCTGGAGGCGCGCATGGAGGTCAGCGTGGGCCGCAGCGTCGCGCAGGTGCGCATCGACGTTCCGACGCAGAGCGCCTCCCGCACGGGCCATGCCTGAGGCCTCTCATATGTACCCGCCGCTTGTAAAAGCGACGGGCCTTTTGCGTCAATCGGTGAGGACGCCCTCACAGCAGCGGTAGTCGGTGTCGATCGCGTTGGCCAGAAAGCGCGCCTTGAAACTGCGCGGATTGCACAGGGAGGTGGGCGAGCCGCCCGACACGTCCAGATCCTCCGGGACCACGAACTTGATGCATTTGACCAGCACGTCCCGGCAGGAGGGCTGATCGTGCGCGGGAAGGGTCATCACCTTCATGCCACGCTGATGCTCCATGCCGTTTTCGTCCACTTCGGTCAAAATGGCGGCCAGCGCCACGCGCTTTCCGGGACAGACGTTTTTGACCGTCACATCCAGCTGAAGAATCCGCCCCTGAGACGAGAGCGAGACGTCCCCCATGTCCACAACGACCGAGTCCGCGCAGCCCTCGGCCTTCAGTTCCACAGGGACGGGGCAGGGATCGGGCTGGACGACCACGTCGCAATCGACCATGACCTTGGGTTTGGGGAAGATCACCACGTTGCCTTCCGCGTCGGAATAGGTGATGGAGGCGTTGACCAGCTTTTCGCCCGGCTCCTGGGAGACATGACGGACAAAGAACTCCAGGGAGGCGCTCTCTCCCGCCGTTACGCCCAGGGCGGGGATGGTCCATTTGATGGAATGGGCGTCCAGCTGCTCGGCCGTGCCACGGCTGGGAGAGGGCAGGCTGGTGATGACGAAGTCGGGGTTGAGGACCTCATCGATGACGATGTCGGTGGCGCCCGGCTTGGAGATGTTGGCCGCGAGCTCCGCAAACAGCGCTTCCAGATCCGCCGCATCGGGCGTTATCGCCACGTGGGACGCGTCTGGATCGGTGGCCCATTCGTTGAGCGCCTGGACATCCAGGCCGTCGGAGCCGATCAGGCCGATGCAGTAGATCACGATGCCCTGCGCCCTGGCCGCCGCGGCCACGGGGGCGGGCGGCGCGCCGGTGGTGGTGTTGCCGTCGGTGAACATCACGATGACCCGCGCGTTGCCGGAAGCCGGATCAAACAGCTGCATCGCCTTGCTGAAGGCGTCGGCATGGTTGGTATTTCCGCCCGCGCTCAGCGCGTCCACAGCGGCCTTGAGCGCGTCGACAGAGGTGATGAGCTGCGTGTCGGCGGTTGCCGTGCTGGCGAAGCTGACGATGCCGATGCGGCTTCCCGAGCCGATCTGCCCTGAGCCGTCCGTCGCCTTTTCGATGATGTCGATAAAGCTCCTGGCGCCCAGCTTGACATTGGCCAGCGGAGTGCCCGCCATGCTGCCGGAGCGGTCAAGCGCCAGCACGATATCGGTGGGATTGGTGAGAATATCCGGCGCTGCCGTCAGCGCCAGCGTGACGCGCAAAGAACCGTCGCAGGCGATGCGGTCCGCGCTGAGAACCTTGTTTGAATTAGGGCAGCACCGCACAATTGCTGAGGCAAGCGCTGTCGAATCACCCATCAG
>CAUDEL010000050.1:0-21545 GCA_958448555.1 uncultured Eubacteriales bacterium
AACATTTCTTAAGCATTTGGCGGAAAAGGCCGCCGTGGGCGGACTTTTTCGACAAACTGAGGCCGCCGCAGGATTTCTGCGGCGGCCTCGGGTTTCGTGCTTTCGGGAATTACCGGGAGCTGAGCTCGCCGGCGGCCTTGGCCTTGACGCGGCAGGTGTTGCCGGCGTAGTAGGCCAGGGGGATGTCCTCGACCTCGATGATCTCCACCGTGTCTCGGATGGCGCCGGCCTGGACGGCCATTTCGACGGCTTCGGCGCGGGCCTTGGCGAGGGCCTGGTCGCGGGGCAGCTCGTCGTAGTTGATGAGGGCCTCGTAGGTGCCGCTCACCTTGGAGATGGCCGAGCCGATGGCGTTGGCGGTGCCGAAGAAGCCAGGCTTGGTCACGCTCTTTGCGCCGGCGAGGTTTTCGGGCAGGATGATGGAGCCGCCGCCGACGAGGATGACGTCGAGGTCGTCGCTGGAGACCTTCATGATGTCGATGCTGTCCTCCACCAGCTCGCGGATGGCCGCCAGGGCCTTGCGGGCCAGGTCCTCAGGAATGTGCGCGACCCTGGAGGCGTCGCCCACGTCGGCCATGCCCAGGCGCACGGCCACGTCGGTGGCGGTGAGGGTGTCGCCGCCGAAGACCAGCGCCTTGCGGGTGATTTCATAGCCCACGCTGTCGGGGCCGACGGTCACAGAGCCATCGGCGCGCTCGCGCACGATGGAGCCACCGCCCAGGCCGATGGAGTATACGTCGGGCATGCGGAAGTTGGTACGCACGCCGCCGATGGTGACGGCTACGCCGGATTCGCGGGGGAAGCCGCTTTGGATCACACCCAGGTCAGTGGTGGTGCCGCCGACGTCGATGACGATGGCGTTGTCCAGGTGGCTGAGGTAGCTGGCACCGCGGATGGAGTTGGTGGGGCCGCAGGCCACGGTCAGGATGGGGTAGCGGCGGGCGTAGTCCATGGTCATGAGGGTGCCGTCGTTCTGGGAGAGATAGACGTCGGCGTTGGTCACGCCCTCCTGAGCCAGGCTGTAGGCAAAGCCCTCGGTGAAGCGCTCGGCCACCTTGTAGAGGGCGGCATTGAGAATGGTCGCGTTCTCGCGCTCCACCAGGCCCATGCTGCCGATCTCGCTGGAGATGGAGATGTGCACGTCCGGGCCCATGACCTCGCGGCAGATCTCGGCGGCGCGCAGCTCATGGTCATTGCGCACGGGCGAGAACACGCAGGAGATGGCCACGGACTCCACGCGGCCCACGAGCGAAGCGAAAAACGCCCGGGCGGCCTCCTCGTCCAGCGGGGCGAGCTGCTTGCCGTCGTACTCGAAGCCGCCGCCGATGACCGCGCTCTTTTCGCAGATGAAGCGGATGTCGTCGGCCCAGTCCGCCATGGGGGGCACGCCCAGCGTCGCGGGCGCGCCGATGCGAAGCAGGCCGATGCGGGCGAGGTTCTTGCGCTCGACGATGGCGTTGGTGCACTGGGTGGTGCCCAGCATGGCCTGGCGGATCTGGCTGCGGTCCACCTGCGTCTGCTCCAGCAGCTGCCTCACCGCGCCCATGATGCCGTCAAAGACGTTGGCGGTGGTGGGGTTTTTGACTTCGGCGACAACGTTGAGGTCGCCGTCGATGAGGACGGCGTCGGTGTTGGTGCCGCCTACGTCGATACCCAGCTTATACATGCCCGTTTCCTCCCTTCACGCGCTCCTCCACGGGGATGTAGTCGGCGTCGATGCCAAAGTAGCGCGGACCGACCAGCGCGATGCCCTCGGGTGTGCGCCACATGGGATAGCATTTAAGCCCCACGACCAGCACGCGCTTTCCGTACTTCAGCGCCTCGGTGGTCACGGGGATGAAGGTCTCGGTGTCCACCAGGCAGATCAGATCCGGGGCGGTGGCCAGGATCTGGCCGTCCACGCTGGCGCAGAGATTCTCGTTCTGGAATACGACCTCGCCCCGATGGCCCTTGCAGTCGCCGATCCCCTCGAGCTGAACCTTGCCGAAGTTGAACTTGCCGTCGGTGGTGCGCAGCACGTCGCAGATCTTGCCGCGAAAGAGGCGGATGCCCTCGGAAAAGCGCAGGAAGCTCTCCTCGGGGGTCGCGTCCGCGGCGTTTTTAACGGTGCGGATGGCCCTGCCAAGCTGCTCGCTGCGGGTGACGATGCCCTTGACGGAGAAGTCTTTCATCGTCTTTCCGTCCATGACGTACAAAGAGCACGTCACGCTCCCGCCGCAGCTCATGGTCACGGAGCGGGCCAGCTCCTCGGTCCATTTGTTGGTGATGGTCTCAAAGATCACGCTGTTGCCCTTTTCGTCGGTCAGCGCCATGGGCGTGGCCGAGACGCCGCCGATGGTGAAGGTCACCATCTGCAATTCGGGGAACGCGCGGCCCATGCCGTCGCAGTCCACCATGGGCAGGCCCAGCCGCGCCGCTGCGGCGATGGGCAGCATGGAGTTGACGCCGCCGGCCTCCATGGGCATGGTAGCATACACCTTGCGGCCGAAATAGCGTTCGACCATCTCAAAGATGCGGCGGTATTCCGTTCCGCCCACGCCCTTTTCGCACAGCACCGTGGGCGCGCCCATCATGGCGATGGGCATAATCAGCGCGTCATCGGACACCTCGTCGGGGTCGATGAGGGTCACTTCGCCACATTCGCGCACCGCGCCCATGGCCATGAGCTTGCCCACATAGGGATCGCCGCCGCCGCCCGCGCCCAGCAGAGCGGCGCCCAGGGCGATGTCCTCAATCTGGGGAATTCCGATCTTTCTCAAAGCGATTCACCTCGCGCTTATTTTTTCAGCTTCGCAAACAGCGTATAGAGGACCAGCGACACCACGATGCCGTTGACAGGACCCACAAAGAAGGGGACGTTGAGCCATGCCAGGGCGGGGAAGGAAGCGAAGGTGCCGCCCGTGAGGCAGGCCACGAACGCGCCCACGAGGTAGGCGGCCAGGCCGGGCCCATAGACGCCGTCGCGCAGGACGAAGCGTTCCTTGTGGCCCTTGCCAATGATCCAGTAGCTGGCGATAATGACGCCGGCCAGCGGCGGCAGGAGCGCGGACATGAGGCTGAGGAACGCCTCGAACTTGCTCAGCAGGCCGAAGGCCGCCAGGAGCGTGCCGATGCCGCCGGCGATGCCGGTGGTGAGCTTGAACTTGCTCTCGTCAAAGCCCAGCAGGTTGGACAGCGCCAGGCCGCCGGAGTAGGCGTTGGTCACGTTGGTGGTCCAGGTGGCCAGCACCAGCGCGATCAGGCCGAAGAAGGGCACGCCGAGGCTGGCGAGGATGGCGGAGATGTCGTACTGGCCGGTGACGATGCTCATCACGCCGCCGGTGAGCAGCATGAACAGGCCGGCTGGGATGACGCCCACAAGGGAGGACTTGACCACGTCGCCGCGGTTTCTGGCAAAGCGGCAGTAGTCGGCCGAGATTACCCCGCCCAGCGCGAAGGAGGCCACCACCATGCTCATGCCGAACACAAGGCCGCTGGAGACCGGCGGGTTGTAGGCCGCGATGAGCGCGCCGCCGTCGTTTTGGACCATGCTGGCGATGATGCCGTAGAGGCAGACGACGACCAGCGCGGGCACGGCGATGTAGTTGAGCCACTTGAGGCCCTTGAAGCCCAGGCACGCGGTGAGGAGCATGATGCCGCCCCAGACGATCGAACAGATCGTGACCGCCGCGGGGCTTGCGCTCTCAAGGCCCAGCATGTTTGCGCCCATGGTGGCAAACGCGCTGCCGCACACCGCCGACTGGATGCCAAACCAGCCCACGCACGCCAGCGCCAGAATGGTGCTGATGATGAAGCGCGCGCCCTTTTCGCCCAGCGAGCCTGAGGCCATGACCGACACCGGCAGCCCCGTGTCGCACGCCTGCATGCCGATGAAGATCATATAGGCGCAGATCATGCCATAGCCCAGGAGAACAGACAGGACGATTTCAGCAAAGCTCAGCCCGCCGCCGACCAGCACGCCGCCGATCATCAGACAGGGCACGCAGATCATGCCGCCGGCCCATACCATGGCGATGCTCAGCCAGCTTTGCCGCTGGTCCGCCCGGACCTCAAAGCCTGTGTTTTTCTCATTCATAGGTACCACTCCTTCTTGATGATGCCCGGATAAAGCAAAATGGAATATAGCCATCATACGCATTTCTGGCGTGAAAGTATTTATCTGCAAGGCAGAAAAAAAGAAAGCGGTCTTTGTCCAAAAGGACAAAGACCGCGGGCCAAGGATTACTCCTGGCTCAGCAGACGGCTGAGCGCGCAGGCCGTAACCAACGGCATGGTTTCGGGAAAGCCGCCTGGCACGAAGCCCAGCCGGTCGGCGATGCGGCCAAGGCGGTATTTGACGGTGTTCTTGTGGACAAAGAGCTTCTCGGCCGTCCGGGTCACGCTCATGTCCGCGTCCAGCAAAAAACATTCCAGCGTGTCCATCAGCGTAGCCGCGTCCCCGAGGCTTCGCAGGCCGCCGAGGCTTTGCAGCGCCTGCTCCACGGCCAGCTCTCCGCGCTCCACCAGCTCCCGGCAGCGCTGGGCAAAGACGATCTGCTCCAGCAGAAACACCCGCCGGTCCGGGAAGATGCGCCTTGCGGCCGGGAGCGCGGCCTGATGGCTCAAAAACGCCTCGCGCACGCGCGTGGTGGTGTTCAGGGCATGGCAGCGGGTGAGGGTGGCCTGCACGCCGCGCGCGTCCAGCTCGTGCAGGAGCGTCTCGGTGAGCGCCTCCACGTCGCGCAGGCTGGCGGGGCCGGTCATGAACAGCACCAGCGCGCCGTCATACATGTCCGCGATGGCGGTGGGGGAATAGGCCTGCGTATCCCGGCAGAACGACCCGGTCAGCTCCGAGAGGCGCTCGCGGTCCGCGGCCCGGTCGGGGCTGAGCAGCCACATGGAGTTGAGCGAAGCGATGTCCACATGGAAGATGTCGGCCAGACGGCGCATCTTGAGCGGCTCGTCCTGCAAAATGGCGCGCACCAGCTCGCCGATGACGACGCGGTCATGGTTACCCGCCCAGATCGTCACGGCGAGCTGCACGGCCTCCACCGCCTGCCGCGTGAGCGCGAGGTCCAGCGCCCCGCCCTCCCGGAAGATCAGCAGGTCCATGGCGCGGCCGTCCTGCGTCTGGATGGCGTCGCGGTAGATGCTCACGCCCAGCGCCTCATGCCTGAGCCAGCGCGAGGCCGTGGGAAACTCCGCGTCGGTGAGCGCCTGCATCATGGATGGATCGAAGGAGCGCGGCCAGGCGGCCTCGTTGAGCACGCGCCGCGCCGAGTCCATCAGCACCACCGAGGCGCGCAGGCGGTCGGCAAGCATGCGAAGCAGGCTGTCCACCGTGCGCTGGTGCGCCGGCAGGCTGCCCGCCCGCTCCAGCAGCTCCACCACCAGGTTGGCCCCGCTCATCTGGTCGCGGTGGATCAGCTCCATCACCTCGCAGATGACCTCGCTGTAGCGCTGGTTGAGCTGCCCCCGGGGCATGCAGATGAGGGCGAAGTCCAGCGCGTCGGCCACGTCGATGAGCTGCTGGTCCACATCCTTCATCACAACGCCCACATAGAACAGGATCAGCCCGACCTCGCCCACCGCCGCCATGCGACGGATGTTTGCGCATTGCAGTTCGACGTCGTCGGGGTTGTTGAGAAAACCGGTGATGGCCAGCTCATTACCCACAAAGTCGATGTTGGAGAGCAGCTCGGTCTGCGTGGCGTTGACCTGGGCGTATTCCAGCACCGAGATGGACGTGACGATGCGGTACAGCCCCTTTTTTCCGCCCAGGACCTCCGCGCCCCGCATCGAGGGCAGCTTCATCACGTCGGCGATGGTAATGCTCATGCGTCATCCCCCCTGGACGGGTTTATCTCTCGGCGGCCTCCCGCTCGTCGGGCGTGCGGCTGATGTAGCCGCGGGCCTCCAGAATGGTGAGCGCCTCGCGCAGGATGCCGCGGCTGCTCGGCGAGCTGCGCCTCGGGCGGAAGCCGCATCTCCACGGTCAGCTCGCCGCCGGGGGACAGCAGGTCGAGCTTTCCGTCAAGGAGCGCGTTGACGGCGCAGGCCACGCCCGCCGCCACATTGGGGCGCGTCACCAGGCGCGCGGCGCGCAGGGCGGCGGGCGAGCCGTTTTCCATGGCGACGCCCAGGCCGCAGGCGGTAAGCATCTCCACGTCGTTGTCGTAGTCGCCGAAGGCCATGACCTCATCCATGTCGATGCCAAGGCGCCGGGCAAGCTCCCCGATGGCCGCAGCCTTGCTCACGTCATCGCGCACGATCTCCGTGGCGCCGGCGAAGGAGGAGGTGAGAGCGACGCCGGGAATGGCGGCCAGCGCGAGGCGGGCCCGCTCGTAGGCGGCCGTGTCCCTTCCCGGCTTCATGAGCAGCTTGACGCAGGGCAGGGAGAGGGCCCGGGCGGCCGCGTCCGGGCCGATGACGACGCTTACGCCGCAGCCGGAAAAGCCGGAGAGGAAATGTTCCCTCTGCTCCGGGGTGAAGCGCTGGTTGGTGTAAACGCCTGAATAGGTGTATAGATTGTAGGAGCAGCCATGCGCGGCAATGACGGAAAGGCACCTGTCGCGCACCGCGTCGGGAAAGAAGCGGCTGATGACCGGCGGGCCAAAGGGGGAGAGGAGCATCTGCGCGCCGTTCATGCCGATGATGTGACAGCCGCCCAGGCCCATCTCGCGGGCCATGCGGCTGCAGACGTTGGCGAGCCTTCCGCTGGCGATGCAGACGTGAATTCCCATCTCCTGAGCGCGCCGGAAGGCCTGCGCGTTTTGGGGAAGCGGACGGGAGTCCTCTCCCAGAAAGGTCCCGTCCAGGTCGGTTGCAATGAGCCTGATGTTGGGCGCCGTCATGGCATCCATCTCCTTATCACGCCAGCTCGCACAGCTTGCCGGCGATCTCCAGCAGGTCGATTCCCCTGGCCATGGGAAGGTGACGCTGGGCTAGCGGGCCTTTTCGGCCCAGCGGGCGGGAATGGTCCTGCATCCGTACATGCCGCCCAGCACCGCGCCGCGGATGGCGGCGATGGTGTCCGCGTCGCGGCCGAAGTTGCCGGCCGTGATGACGACTGTGCGGAAATTCTCGTGGGGCATCGCCGGCACGCCGAAGACCTGCGAAACCGGCACCGACGCCTCGTGGCGCGTGGCCAGCCGGTCAGACAGCGGCACGTGCCGGCCGCGGGATAGATGGTGAAGCCGTCGTCCTCCAAAACGCCCAGCATGCAGTCCTTCGCGGTGCCCGGCTCGCAGCTTAGCGCGCTACATTCCAGGCTCTTGTCCATGGGATAGGCCCAGAATACCGCATGGAGAGAAAAAACAGGTACGCATAACTGCACCTCGGTTTCTAGCAGAAGCCGGAGAATCAACGTTGGCTTTGGACCGATTGTGTCATCTGATGGTATCGTATCAAAAGAACGGGAGAATATCAATAGTGAAACCAATAAAAGAATAAATTTCCTGGCCCGAGCTGTATAGGCGCATTTTACCCATTTGCAGGATGGGTGAAATGCGCTTTTTGTATTGGGGGCTTTTAAAAAATACATAAAGAAGGAGGATTTGTCTACTGATGAAAAAGAAAATCATGCGTTTCCTTTTGATGCTGTGCCTGCTGGCGTGCGCGGCGCCGCTTGCCGCTCAGGCACAGGCGCCCGCGGGTGTGCTGACGGTGCCCCAAGAGGGGATGGTCATTGTAGCGGGAACGTATTATGGAATATCGAAGAATTGGTTTCAAGAAAACAATCCAGACAGGGAGACGGTATCGGTGTCGGTGACGATTCCTTCCGATGTCACCGCGATCGCCAACGACGGCCTGAGGGACAGCTATTCCTCCGACAAGAAGAGATATGGGGCGGTTACCTATAACGACGATCTGGGGCGGTATAATCTGGCGGCCGTTGATTTTTCCCAGGCCGTCAATCTCAAGACGATCAACAATCAGGCGGCCATGTCCTGCACGGCGCTGACCGGCGTTTTGGACCTGTCCCGGACAAAAATAGAAACGCTCGGGAAGAGCGCCTTTAGCGGCTGCACGGGCATCGAGGGCGTCATCCTACCCGAGACGTTAAAATCAATCGGAAGCAAAGACGCGGGAAGCGTGTTTCGTAGCTGCTCGGGGCTGAAATTCGTGCGCACGGCGGGGGGAGATCCTCAGGCGACGTTTGAGCTTCCAAAGCAACTGGAAGTGATCGGAAGACAGAGCTTCTACAACTGTACGGGCCTGCCTGCCGGCACGGCCGTGACCATTCCGGCTTCGGTCACCTATGTGGGAAGCGAGGCGTTTCACCACACGGACCCCATTACCACCATCACCGTGGAGACGGACGACGCCTCCGCCTATGACGGCCGCGCGTTCAGGGGAAACAATCATGGGCTGGGGAAAAGGCTGGTCGTCTTTCGGAACGCGGAGGCCAAGAACACGTTTCGGGCAAGCGGCCTGTCAAGCTACAGGAACGCCATCACCTATGAATTTCTCTTGCATTACGGGGACGCCCGGACAGAGCCCAAGCTCTACGGACAGGCCGTGAATGTGTGCAAAACGGACGGCCGGTGGAGCGTGGAGGAGAATTACACGCTTCCGAAGGCGGAAATCACGGGCGTCCCCACGGGCTATATCGGCGGCTGGGCGTACAACGACGCGCTTCTGACCCCCAATACCGTGCTCAGGCCCGCCGGGGACGAATTCTTCCTCGAGGTCCGGGAGGTGCTGATGAATCCCACCGTGGAATTCATCGTGGACGGCGAAACGCGGGCCTCGGAGAGCTCGACGCTCCAGCTGAGCCTTACCAACGACCGGGAGCACACCATAGGCGTCAGGGTGTCCCACCCCATCGAGACGGCGCCCGACGCAGACGTGAAGGTGAAGTTTGAATATCAGTGGACGGATGTGTGGAAGGGCGGCAGCCAGGGGCCGAGGATGAAGGAGGAGGGATTCGGCCGGTACAACCTGTGGGATAAGCCGGGGGTAACCAATACCATCTCCATCGACGGCCCGGAGGATGAAAGAACCTGGCAGCAGAAATACTCCCGGGAGGATTACGGGGACGGATATTATCTGGTTGAGATATACGGCTACAGCGTGCCCAAATCCGGCGGACAATGGAAGCTGTTTTACAAATCAGCCAGCACGGCCATTGCCTCCGACCCGCAAAGAACGGTCAATACCGCCTATGTGTTTGATGTGATTACCTCGGGCCCGCCCCTGCTCACCCTGCGAAACGTCAGCGTTTCCAACGTGACTGAAAGCACGGCCGAGATCACCGCCGAAACCGCGGCGGGCGCGAAGGTGTATTATCTCTCCGGCGCCGCCGCGCCGGATGCGGCCGCCATCAAGGCGGGCGGGACTTTCGTGACGGCCGACGCGGCCGGGCAGGTCTGCATCCCCCTGACGGGGCTGACCCCCGAGACGGACTACACGTGGTATCTGGTGGCCGAACTGAGCGGACATACGGATTCCCGGGTCGCCCAGACGAGCTTCAAGACCTCCGAGCCGGAATACACGATCACCTTCGACGCCAACGGCGGCGAGCTGTCCGAACCCTCTGGCGCCAGGACCGTGGGCGGCAGGCTGGCGTCCCTGCCCGTGCCCGTCCGCGGTGGCCATACGTTTGCCGGCTGGCGCACGGAGGGCGGCGCGGAGGTGACCACGGACACCGTCTTTACCGCTGACGCCACGGTTTACGCCCGGTGGCTCTCGGCAGACGCGGGCGTCCGGGCGGTGGCGGTGGACGGAACGACGGGCACGATCCTGGGCACGGAGATCACGGTGGTGCTGCCGGAGGGCACCCCTCTGCCCACGGACCCGCGGAAGGTCAGCGTCACGCCCGCCGCGGGGGCAGTCGCGGGCGAGCCCGTGAGCACGGACGGCGGCGCGACCTGGACCTTCACCGTAACCGCGGAGGACGGCGTGACGACGGAGCGCTATGTCATCCATGTCTCCGTCGCCGAACCCGCGATGTGCACCATCACCTTTGAGCCAAACGGCGGAAGTGGGACGATGAGCCCCGTCGAGATTCCGGCCGGCACCTACCCGCTTCCTCCCTGCCGCTTTACGGCCCAGCGGGGCTACCGCTTCAAGGGGTGGAGGCTGAACGAAGTGGAGTATGGCCCGGGCGGCACGTTCTCCCTGACCGGCGACGTCACCCTGACCGCGCTGTGGGAGAAGATCCCGGGCGAGGCGCCGGTGTTCATCTTCCCGGACGGGCCGCAGGAGGTCGTCGTTGTGCCCGGAGAACATGGCGTGAAGATCGTGGAAGCCGAGGGCGCGGTCACCTACCAATGGTTCGTCAACCGCCATGACGGACAAGGGTACAGGCGGATTCCCGGCGCGACGGACCCTATCTACACCACCAGAGCCGTGAAACTGGAGCACGATGGCTTCACCTACCGCTGCGTCGCCACCAATGCCCACGGCACGGCCCATAGCCCGGTCTTTACCCTGCGCGTGCGCGAGGCGGACCAGCCGCCCCGGACGGGGGACGAAAGCCGGACGGGCCTGTGGCTGGCGCTGATGCTGGCCAGCCTCGCCGCTCTGGCGGCGCTGGGCTGGAGATGGCGCAGGGACGGCGGAAACCGATAGGCCGGGCCTGCCGCTCCCAAACCGTTTTTGGACAAACCAGAGCGTCCATGCCCGGGCTGCGGGCATGGACGCTCTTTTGTTCGGGAGGGTTACTGGATGGCCGAGGTGAAGCGGCCGTAGAAGGAGTACACGTAGGAGGCGGCCCGTTCCATGAAGGCAAGGGCATAGGCGCCGAAGCTGTCCTCGTCCACAAGGTAGACTTCCTGAGTATAGTACACATAGCCGCCTTCCTCGTTGTACAGCCAGCGGCCCAGGTTGAGGTTAAAATTGAATTCATTGATCTGCTCGTAGACCTTCAGCGGGTCGGCGTCCTTCGGCACATCGCACAGGCGGCAGATCACGCGGCCGACGCCGTCGAGACACTGACAGTAGATGTCGATGGTGTCCGAGTCGGTCTGGCCGTTGGCGTTGTAGGAAATCATGATCTCATCGTCAAAGCCGTCGCCGTCGGTGTCGGTGGCCGTGTAGTCGTCCCAGCCGGCGGTGGGCAGGTAGGCCTTGAGAGACGTGGCGGTGGAAAGCTCCCCGGCCAGGGCACAGGTCATGGCAGGAAGCAGCAGCATCGCGCAGCACAGCGCGCAAAACAGTTTTTTCATGGCGTTATTTCCTCCTTCACAGGCCGCTTACTTTTTCAGAGCCGCCAGCTCTTCGTAATGCTGGTCGATCACCAGGGCGGTGATGTAAGCATAGCGCTCCACCATCCTGCCGAAGTCCGCGTCCTCCAGATAGGGGATGTCCACCTGGGAATAGATGCGGTTGTTCGCCGCATCATAGAGAAAGCGGACAAAGGAGACGGAATCGTTGATGCCTTCAAGGGCCTCATAGAGGGCGAGCATGTCCGAATTGTCGATGTCGGTGATGGCGAGGCTTAAAACGGCGGCGCTGCCTTCATAGATCATGAGGATGACGGGGATCTTCGAAAGCTGCGTCGCGGCGGAGGGCGTATAGTTGATGAGGAGGGCGTCGCAGGAGGCGGTGCTGCCCGACTGCGCGTAGATGAGGCCCGCTTCGTCGAGCGCGGCGGCGACCTCGCGGCTGCTGGCGAACTGCAGGTCGTCCGCGAACGCGCCTGTTGAGAAGAGGAACACAAAAACAAGCACCAGAAGCAAACCGATGTTTCGTTTCAAGGAGAAGAACTTCCTTTCGTAATTGTATTAAGTATACAGAAATGACCTGCAATTTTCAAGCCAAAATCGGGAAAAAACGCCGCTTTTTTTGCTCCTTCCCATTTGGATTCCAAAAAACTGCGTGGAAATGCCGGGTTTGACAGCGTTCGACAAAGACAGACCTTGCAAAAGCGGGAATCCTCGCGTATGCTGATGACGGATGATAACTCTTGACAGGATTTGTCCATACATACGGGGAGGGATCGCCATGACGAAGCAGGACCCGGTCGAATTTGTTTTTCTGCGCAGGCGCGCGCAGCAGCTCTACCAGGAAGGATTGACGGCCTGTGCGGCCAGGCTGCTCAGGGCCGTCGATGAGGCCCAGGCCGAACGCTTTGCCACCGTAGGCCGCCCGGCGGCGGAAGATACCCGGGTACGGGAGTTTGTTAGCACTCATTTTAGATGAGTGCTAATTTTTTGTTGCTTTTTCCCATCCGCTCTGCTACAATAAGGGCTGCAAGGCGCAAAGCGTTTTGCAAAACAGCATTTCAGCCCGGCGGACGGGCCGGTTTTTCAGGAGGCAAAGCCATGACCAATCAACAGGGCAACATTTCCATCCACGCGCAGAACATCATGCCGATCATCAAGCGGTGGCTGTATTCCGACAAGGATATTTTTATCCGCGAGATGGTATCCAATGGCTGCGATGCCATTACGAAAGAAAAGATGCTTCATCCCGGACAGGAGGAGGATTACCGGGTAACGGTGACGCTGGACACGGAGAAGGGAGAGTTGCGCTTCAGCGACAACGGCATCGGCATGACGGCCGAGGAAGTGGAGAAATACATCAACCAGGTGGCGTTTTCGGGCGCGGAAGAGTTTTTGAAGAACTATGAGGGGGACGACAAGGGCGGCATCATCGGGCATTTCGGCCTGGGCTTCTACTCGGCGTTCATGGTGGCCGACCGCGTGACCATCGACACCCTCAGCGGCGCGGAGGGCGCAGCCCCGGTGCGCTGGACCAGCGAGGACGGTATGTCCTTTGCCATGGAGGACGGCAGCCGGGCCGCGCGCGGAACGGACGTGATTTTGCACATCAGCGAGGAAGAGAAGGACTTTTTGCAGGAGTACCGCGTGCGCGAGGTGCTCAGGCGCTATTGCGGCTTCATGGCCACGCCGGTCTACTTTGACGTAAAGCGCAAGGAGGAAGAACCCAAGGAGGGCGAGGAGCCCAAGGAGCCCAGGGGGCCGGAGCTGATGAACGACACGCCCGCCCTGTGGCTCAAGGCCCCCAAGGACTGCACGGACGAGGAATACAAAAAGTTCTACCGCGACGTGTTCCACACCTTTGACGATCCCCTGTTCTACGTCCATCTCAACGTGGACTACCCCTTCAACCTCAAGGGCATCCTCTACTTCCCCAAGCTGACCAACGACTTTGGCACCCGCGAGGGCGAGATCAAGCTCTTCAGCGGCCAGGTGTTCGTGGCCGACAACATCAAGGAGGTCATCCCGGAGTTTCTCATGCTCCTCAAGGGCGTCATCGACTGCCCCGACCTGCCGCTCAACGTCAGCCGCAGCTTCCTGCAAAACGACGGCTATGTCAAAAAGCTCTCCGCCTACATCACCCGCAAGGTGGCGGACAAGCTGACCGGGCTGTTCAACACCGAGCGCGACAACTATCAGAAGTACTGGGACGACATCCATCCCTTCGTCAAGTACGGCTGCATGCGCGACAGCAAGTTCTTCGACCAGGTCAAGGACACGCTTCTGTACAAGACCACGAAGGGTGAGTACCTGACCCTGAGCGAATACCTGTCCAAGAATGAGGGCAAGCTCGGCGGCAAGAAGGTCATCTATACCAACGACCCCACCCGCCAGAGCGCGAGCGTGGCCATGTATGACGCCGAGGGCATCGACGTGGTGGTGATGGACGCGCTCATCGACCTTAACTTCCTCAGCTTCATGGAGTATTCCGCGGGTGTGGAGGGGCTGACCTTCGCGCGGGTGGACGCCGACAGCCAGACCTTCCAGAAGGAGATGAGCGAGGAGGAGAAAAAGCGCAGCGAGGAGGGCGAAAAGGCGCTTGCCGAAATCTTCCGCAAGGCCACCGGCAAGGAGGACCTGACGGTGAAGCTCTCGGCGCTCAAGGATGAGAGCCTGCCCGCCATGCTCACCCAGGAGGAGCAGGGCCGCCGCTTCAGTGAGATGAGCCGCATCTACGGCCAGGACTTTAAGCTGCCCGAGACGCACACCCTGGTGCTCAACGCCTCCAACCCCGTTATCCAGGGGCTTTTGGCGGCTGAGGAGGGCGAGAAGCGCGACCTTATGGCCGCCCAGCTCTACGACCTGGCCCGCATGAGCACCCGTCCGCTGGAAAAGGACGAGGTGACGGCTTTCCTCAATCGCAGCAACAAGCTGCTGGAGATGCTCAGCGAGCGTTAACAATCATGTAACATTTTGGCCGGAAAAAGCAGGGTTTTTCCGGCCGAGCGCGTATACCTTGTATGGTGGGTTTTGCGGGCAGGGCCCGCATCCCCCCGTACGGGGTTTTTTCATCCGAATGAAAAGCGACAGGCCGCCCTGGACGGCCGAAGGAGGCGCTGATGGCAAAGCGGATTGTGTGCTGGCTTATGGTGGCCCTGCTGTTGATGGGGACGGGAACGTCCGCGCTGGCGGCCACGCCGCGGGAGATCTACCCCCTGGACTATGACTCGCTCCCCGAGCCGCGCTCCGGGCAGTATCATTACCTTATGGCCTGCGTGGACAACTGGCAGGGCAACGCCAACAACCTGGGCAATACCGACGGCGTGCTGATGGTGACGCTGGATGTGGACGCAAAGCGCGTGCTTTTGACCACGTTCTCGCGCGAGATGCTCATCAAGCGGCCGGACGGGGGCATCGGGCGCTTCACCTACATCGCCAAGAATTACGGCCCGGAAGCGCTGTGCGAGATCGTCAGCACGCACTTTGGCGCGAAGGTGGACAAATACATCATCTTCAGCATGGACAACGTCCAGACCATCATTGACGCCATGGGCGGCGTCTACATCACCGTGACCGACGCGGAGGCGGACTACCTCAACCGCTACCGCATCGCGCGCGACGCGACCACCCCCAGCATGGACAAGGCGGGGACCTACCTGTTCGGCGGGCACGCGGCGGTGATCTACATGCGCATCCGCAAGGTGGGCGGCGACGGCGATTCCGGCCGTACCCGCCGCATCCGCACGGTGCTGACCACCCTGGCGGGCAAATACGCCGAGGCGTCGCTGGATGACGCGTTGCAGCTTTTGACCAGCGTGTCGGAGAACATCGTGACCACCAACATGAGCATGGCTGACCTGCTGGAAGCCGTGGGGTACGCCATGGAGCTTCGCGGCGTGGAGCCCGAGGGCATCCAGATGCCGCCCGACGAGGCCATGGAGCCCATCACCTATGCGGGCATGGCGACGCGGCAGGTGGATTTTGAGTACAGCCGCAAGATCTTCAGCGAATTCCTGGAGAGCCAGAGCTTTGACGTGGTGGAGTAAAGGATGAGACAGTTGAAAATACAAAAGAGCCGGGCAGGGGAGAGCGCCGCTGCGCTCATTCTGGCGGTCCTGTGCGTCTGGCGCCTGCCGCGCGCCCTGGGGCTGGATGCGCAGAGCACGGCGATTGCGAGCCACGCGGTGAGCCTGGCGCTGGCGGCGGGGCTGTATCTGCTCATCCGCCGCGCGTTTTCCTGCCGCGACCGGCAGCTCAACGGGATCAGCTATGGACTGGGCGCGCTGTTTTCCCTGATAACGGTGGTGGGGGAGGCGCTGCAGGCGGAGGGAGAACTTACCGCCGGATGGCTGAAAGCGCTGGATGGGCTGATTACGGCCGTGCCGCTGGCGGTGGCCTATGGCGCGGTGCTCGTGCTGGCGCTGAGGCGGGCGGAGAGCCTGATGGCGCGCCCCTGCCCGCAGGGCCCGGAGCCGGTGTGGAAACGGGTGCTGGGAAGCGGGTATCTGGCCTTTGCCGTGCTGCTGGCCTGCTGGGTCCCGGTATGGCTGGCGTTTTGGCCCGGCTTTTTTAACGCCGATAACGTCACGCAGTTTTATAACTATTTTGACGGCATGCACAACACCCATCATCCGCTGCTGCATACGCTGATGCTGGGCTGGCTGATGACGCTGGGCATCGACCACAGCGCGGAGGGCTCGGCGGCGGTCGGGCTGGCGCTGTACTGCGTGGCCCAGGTGGTGCTGCTGGCGGGGATGCTATCGTGCGCCCTCGCATGGCTCAGGCGCCGCGGCGCGCCGATGTGGGCGCGGATGGTGCTGCTGGCGGCCTTTGCGGCCTTCCCCTTCTATTCGCTCTGGCCTATGTGCGCACACAAGGACGTGCTGTTTGCGGGCCTTGCGCTGCTGCTGGGGATTCAGCTCTGCGACCTGTGGCGCGAGGGCTTTCGCCTGCTGCGCTCGCCGCTTCGCATCGCGGGCTTCGTGCTCACGGCGGCCCTGATGATGCTCTTTCGCAACAACGGCGTCTATGCGTTTGTGCTGCTCCTGCCCTTTCTGCTCATCCTGGCCCGCTCCAGGCGGCTGCGCGTGCTGGCGCTGTGCGTAGGCTGCGTGGCGGTCTATCTGGCGGCCAACGCCTGGCTCATCCGCACGACCGAGGCCGAGAGCGAGGGTCCCGTGGAGATGCTCTCCATACCGCTGCAACAGATCGGCCGCACGCTGCGCGAGCAGCCCGACGCCCTGGACGAGCAGGACCAAGCGCTGATCGAAACGCTCTATGGCGAGGGCGACCCGGGGCAAATCTATGACGCTACGCTGGCGGACCCGCTGAAATGGGCCGTCAGCTACGACGCGCTGGAGGAGAACCTCGCGCAGCTGCTGGGCCTGTGGGCAAGGCTTGGCCTGCGCTATCCCGTGCCGTATCTGGAGGCGTTTCTCATCCAGAACCTTCCCTATCTTCTTCCGGGCGCCCAGATGCGCTCCTATCTGGAGGTGGGCGTGGTGCAGATGGACCTCATGCCCATCGAGGAACACGCCTTCCTGCCGTGGCTGCGCGCGCCGTATGAGCACTACAACGACACGCTCACCTTTCTGGGACTCCCCGGCGTGCGGCTGCTCTCCGATCCGGCGCTGTTTGTCTGGCTGGCCATTGTGGGGCTGGCGCTGGCGCTGCGGCGGGGACAGCGCGGAGTGTCGGCAGGCTTCCTTTTCGGCCTGGCCATCTGGTTGACCTGCCTGCTGGGCCCGGTAGCGCTGATTCGCTACGTCCTGTCGCTGTATTATCTCGTGCCCGTGCTCTGGGCCGCGATGCTGGCTCCGGGACAGAAGAAGGCATGATGAAAGGCCCGCGGTCCATCGAACCGCGGGCCTCAGGTTTATTCACGTGTTACTCTTCGTCCGGCTCCTCGGGCAGCTCGGCGTTATGCCATACGTTTTGCACATCGTCGTTGTCCTCGAGCATCTCCAGGAGCTTTTGCACCTTTTGCAGGGTGTCCTCGTCGGCGGGGACGACGGTGTTCTGGGGAATCATCTGCACCTCGGCGCTCAGGAAGCTCAGCCCCTGCGCCTCCAGCTTCTCGCGCACGGCGGAGAAGTCGTTGGGGTCGGTGGTGACTTCGAAGGCGTCGTCCATGGTCTGCATGTCCTCGGCCCCGGCGTCCAGCGCCGTCATCATCATCTCGTCCTCATCGGAATCGGGGGTGCGCTCAATGACCAGCACGCCCTTTTTGTCAAACATGAAGCTGACGCTTCCGCTCACGCCCAGCGAGCCGCCGTTCTTGGCAAAGCAGTGACGCACGTCGCTGGCGGTGCGGTTGCGGCTGTCGGTGATGGTTTCCACGATGACCGCGACGCCGCCGGGGGCATAGCCCTCGTAGGTGATCTCCTCGTAATCGACGTTGCCCAGCTCGCCCGCGGCCTTTTTGATGGAGCGCTGGATGTTGTCGTTGGGCATGTTGTTGCTCTTGGCCTTGGCGATCACGTCGCGCAGCTTGGAGTTGCTCTCCGGGTTGCTGCCGCCCTCGCGCACCGCGATGGCGATTTCACGCCCGATCTTGGTGAAAATCTTGCCGCGCAGGGCGTCCGTCTTGCCCTTCTTGACTTTGATGTTAGCCCATTTGCTGTGTCCGGACATCGTATCAGCCTTTCTGTATCGTTTGAGGGTGGACGGCGCCCGCCGGGGCGCGCCACCTTTCGTGCCGTATGCGGTTAAATATTATAGCACATCTCACGCGCCGGGTCAAATCAACAGGCCGGACACGGGAAGCTCCGCGCCCGGCCCAGGGGATCAGGTTGCGCTTTTCATGCTACCGCGGATCTTGCCGAACACGTCGATGAAGTCCTCGCGGAAGCCGGCGGGGAAGAGAATCTCCAGGCCGTAGAGCGTGCGGTCGATGCAGACATACTGGATGCGGCCGCCGATTTCCACGCCGTCGGAACGGGTGGCGGTGTAGTTGGCATAGACGCCCAGGCTGCCCATCATGTAGCGGGTGGCGGTGTAGCTGGGCTTGAAGGAGGAGATGTCGCTGCCGCCGCCGATCACGTCCAGACGGTCCTTTACCAGCGTTTCCAGGTCGCTCTGGGTGTAGTTGGAGGTGACGGCCTGGGAGGTGATGGTGATGATGCACTGCTGGCCGTCCTTGATCTGGGCTTCCGGCTCGCGCAGGATGAAGGTCTGGGCCTGGCTCTCATCCACCAGCCAGCCTGCGGGGCCCTCGAAGCTGACGCCGACGGACGCCGCGCTGTAGGTGCCGTAGGTGAAGCTCAGCGACGGACGGGGCGTGGGCGTGGGCATGTCGATGGGGTCCAGCGGGATCGGGGTGCTGCCCGCGTAGGGGTAGACCGTGCCCGTGGGCGTGGGAACGTAGAGGTCGCTCCCGTCGTCCAGCTCGGGATCGATGTAGTTTTCCTCATTTAGGGCGTCCTGCTCGGTATAGCCCTCGTCCAGCGCCACGTCGTAGGGGTTGGTGTCAAAGATGCTTTGCGGCGCGGCGTCGGCGATGCCGGGCTGCGATACGCTCCCCGTCTCGGAGGTGACGTCCGAGCTCGGCGGCGCGGTGGGCACCGGGGTGGCGGTGGCAGGTCCCAGGGCCTGCGTGACCTCCGGGAACTGTTCGGTGGTTGAGGGCTGGCCGGAGCAGCTGCTGAGCATGAGGACGGCCAGCAGCATGCAGAGCATGGGCTTCCAAAGGCGTTTCATGACTTTCCCTCCAAAACGGCGTCGGGCGCCGCATCTGTCCAGAAAAGAGACGATCAACTGCGGGGGAGATATTCATTTGTCATGGTATTGTAACATTTTTGAAGCCTATCCGTCAACCTTTGGACGCTTCCGGGTTCAGCGCGTCATAATCGGCGTGGTAGAGGCGGCGGTCCAGCGACCAGATCTTCTCGGAAAAGACGCCGGGGCGGACCTTGGAGACGGCGGTGTGCATCTCGTTCATGCGGGCGTCGAGCAGGTCCACCCAGTGCAGCACCTCCGCCTCGGGGAACATGGGCTTGCGCGGGCTGCCGTACTCGGCCTCGCCGTGGTGGCTCAAAAGCATGTGCTGGAGCAAAAGCACCGGCTCGCCGGAGATGCCCAGGTCGTTGGCCGCCTCCTGCACGCGCGTCACGCCCAGCACCAGATGGCCCAGCAAAAGCCCCTCGGCGCTGTAGTCGCGCACCACGCCCATGTTGTCGGAAATCATCTCCTCGGTCTTGCACAGGTCGTGGAGGATGACGCCGGCATAGAGCAGGTCGGTATTGAGCCAGGGATAGACCTGCGCCACGGCCCGGGCTGTGCGCAGCATGCCCGTGGTGTGATGCAAAAGCCCGCCGCGCTCGGCGTGGTGGATGCGCTGGGCCGCGGGATAGTAGCGCAGCTTTTCGTCAAAGCGGCGCAGGAGCTCGCGGGTGAGGTCGCGCAGGGGCTGGCTTTGGAAGGCGTCCACGGCTTCGTTGAGCTCGCGCAGCATGCTTTCGGACGTCTCCGGCGCGCAGGGCGTGAGGGCCGAGAGGTCGACCTCGTCCGTGGGCGCCATGGCGCGGATGCGCTCGACGCGAAGCTGGAGGCGGCCGTTGTATTCCAAAGTACCGCCGCGCACCTTGACCACGCTCCCGGGCGGGGGCGGGGGGACGTTGCCGTCCCAGACCTTGGCGTTGACCTCGCCGGTGCGGTCGGCCAGGTTCAGGTCCAGATATTTCGCGCCGTTGCCGCCGGTGCGCTGGTCGGAGGAACGCACCAGCAGAAAGCCTTCAAAGCGCTGGTCCTTGAGAAGATCGCAAACGTTTGGCTGGGGCATGGAAACGCTCCTTTACGCATCAATGTCCATGTACATGGCCACGCGGGTGCCCGGAAGGTTGGTGTAGCGGGCGAACTCCGCCTGCCACTCGACGTTGACCACGCCCACGGGGCCGTTGCGCTGCTTGGCGATGATGATCTCGCCCGCGTTGTCGTCTGGCTTGGGGCCGTCCTCGGCCGCGGCGGAGGCATAATAGCCCTCGCGGTGCAGAAACAGCACCACGTCCGCGTCCTGCTCGATGCTGCCGGAGTCGCGCAGGTCGCTGAGCATGGGGCGCTTGTCGGTGCGCGCGGCGGGCGCGCGGCTGAGCTGGGCGCAGGCCAGAACGGGGATCTTCAGCTCCAGGGCGATGGACTTGAGCTGGCGGCTGATCTCGCTGACCTCGAGCTGGCGGTTCTCCACCCGCTTGTCCGTGCCCATCAGGCCCAGGTAGTCGATCACGACGAGGTCCAGGCCCTGCTCCATCATCAGCCTGCGGCAGCGGCTGCGAAGCTGCGAGGGCGTGAGGCCGGGCGTATCGTCGATGTAGACGCGGCAGGCGGAGAGGTCGTTGATGGTGTCCCCGATCTTGACCCACTCGTCGTCGGAGAGCATGCCGCTGCGCACGCGCTGCATGTTGATGCTGGCCGCAGAGCACAAAAGGCGCAGGCCGATCTGCTCGCTGGGCATCTCCATGCTGAACACCGCCACGCAGCGCCGGGCCTTGCAGGCCGCGAACTGCGTCACGCCCAGCGCCATGGACGTCTTGCCCATCGCGGGGCGGGCGCCCACCAGCACCAGCTCGCCCCCGTGCAGGCAGGTGAGCATGCGGTCCAGATCGTACAGCCCCGTCGGGACCCCCGCCAGCCGCCCCTTGAGGCGGCTGAGCTCCTCGATTTGGTCGAAGGTGGACATGAGCACCTTGTTGAGCGGCACCAGCGTCTCGGCCCCGGCGCGCCTCATGACGATGTCAAAGATGAGGCGCTCGGCGTTGTGCAAAACCTCCTGCAGCGACTCGGCCTGCGCGTAGCACTGCTGCTGGATCTGCTGGGCGGCCGAGATGAGCCGGCGCAGGGTGGACTTCTCCTGGACGATCTCGATGTAGGTGCGCGTGTTTGCGGTCGTGGGCACAAAGCGCACGGCCTGGAGCAGATAGGGCGCGCCGCCCACCCCCTCCAGCGAGCCGCGGCGGGTGAGCTCGTTGCCCACGGTCATGAGGTCCACGGGGCTGCCCGCGATGTGCAGGGCGCGCATGGCCTCAAAGATCTCGCGGTGCTCCGCGGAATAGAAGTCCGAGGGCAGCAGGGTCTCAAAGGCGAGGGTCGCCGCGCCGGAATCCTGCATCATGGCGCCCAGAACCGAACGCTCGGCGTCGATGCTGCTGGGCGGCAGCGCGGTCGCAAGCTGGCTTGACAAACCGCTTTCCATGCAGCTTCCCTCCCTTCATAAATAGGATAAACCCCGGAACGCGGGGACGGCGCAGGAAACGTCAGCCCTCCGGCGGAGTGCCCCCGGCCTCAGGCCGGAACGCGGGGACGGCGCAGGAAACGCAAGCCTCCCCGGCGGAGTGCCCTTCGGCCTCAGGCCGGCGGAGTGCCCCCGGCCTCAGGCCGGAACGCGGGGACGGCGCAGGAAACGCA
>CAUDEL010000051.1:0-20975 GCA_958448555.1 uncultured Eubacteriales bacterium
GTGTCCTGGCGGAAAAGATCGCCGCAGGCGAGCTTTTTCGACACGCTGCGGCGGCCAGACGGCCGCCGTTTTTTCATGCCTGTCGGCGCATTGACACCCCGGGGCAAAAGGCGTATGATAGAGCCAGCAACGAAAACGATGAGAACGCGCAGGTGAGGGGCATGGGCTATGTGCTTTTGTATATCGCACTGACCTGGCTGGCGTTGATGCCCGCGAATTTTCTTGCCAAGGCGCGGGGGAAGAAGGGGCTCTCGCTTCTTTGCAAGGCTGTTCCCACGGCGCTGGCCGCCGTGTTTGCCGCCTTCGGGTATTTTGCGGCGGCGGCGCCGGACCGCTACGGGCTGCTGATTTTTGTCGGTCTGTGCGTGTGCACGGCGGCGGACGTGGTGCTGGAGCTTCGCTTTGAAGTCGGCGGCGCCCTGTTTTTTCTGGGACATATGATCTACGTAGCGGCCCTGAGCCAGTACCGGGTGCTGAGCTGGTGGTGCCTCACGGTTTTTCTCCTCGCACTTGCCGGGCTGTGGCGCTTCGCGCTGGGCTACCGCTCCCACATTCCCAAGCCGCATCTGATGGCGGGCGTGCTGGTCTACGCGGTCGCGCTGGCGGCGCTGCTGGCTTTCAGCCTGCCGCTTCCCCTGCTGGCCCCGTCGCGGCGCTCCACCCTGGCGGCGCTGGGCGCCGTTTTGTTCGTCCTCTCCGATATGACCCTGTGCCATAACCTGACGCTCGGCCGTCCCGCCTCCTGCCATTTCGCAAGCCTTGGAGTCTATTACATGGGACAGCTTCTGCTGGGTCTGAGCGCCTTTCCCTCTGTCTGAGCCGCGGGAGGTGGCATCCGCCCATGGATGATCTGCTCTTTTCTCTCAACACGGTTTTCCCCCTGCTGGGCATGATGGCCATAGGCTTTGCCGCGCGCCGTCTGGGAATCATTGGCGAGTCCGCCGCCCGGCAAATCAACGCCTGCGTCTTCAAGATCTTCCTGCCCCTGCTTTTGTGCTTCAACATCGTCGACACGAAGCTGGGCGCGTCCTTTGACGGCAGGACCCTGCTGTATGCGTTTGTAACCACGCTGAGCTGTTTTGGCGTGCTGTTTTTTGTCACGCCGCGCCTGTGCCATGACCGCGCCTCCTGCGGCGTGCTCATTCAGGGCATCGCGCGCAGCAACTACGCCATCTTCGGCATCCCGCTGGTGTCCATGATGTATCCCAATGCGGATACCTCCATCGCGGTCATCATGGTGGCCGTGGTGGTGCCCGTGTTCAACGTCCTGTCCACCATCGCGCTGATGGTCTTTGCCGGTGAGCGCACGCATCCCCTGCGCATCCTGAAGGGCGTGCTTCTCAACCCGCTCATCATCGCAACGCTGGCGGGCTTTTTGCTGTGGTATTTCCAGATTCCCCTCCCCACGATGATCGAAACGCCCCTGCGAAACCTCGGCTCCATCGCCACGCCGCTGGCGCTGTTCATTCTGGGCGCCTCGCTGGACTTCGGCAAGGCGCGCGCCAACGGCAAGCTGCTCGTCATCAGCGTCACGGGCCGGCTGATCGGCGTCCCGCTCATCTTCCTGAGCCTGGCGATCGCCCTGGGCATCCGCGATGTCTCCCTGGCCGCGCTGATCGCCGTCTATGCCTCGCCCACCTCCGTCTCCAGCTTTCCCATGGCCCAGCAGATGGGCGGAAACGGCGACCTTGCGGGTGGTCAGGTCGTCTTTACCACCGTCTTTTCCATCCTCACCGTCTTCCTGTGGGTGTTTGTGCTGCGCAGCTTGGGATACCTGTGCTGAGGCCATGCGTTTTTTCGTGGTTTTTTTTGGGCCCGCCCCCTTTTGTTCGTTGTTTTTGAAGGCGCGTATGCTATAATAAAAAACGCATCATTCTTCTGTTTGGACTCATGCTTTCCGCATTGTGAGGGGGCTTTCTTTCCATGTCGTCCATCACCTTCCATCCCGCGCGCCTGCATGGAAGCGCGGTGGTTCCTCCCGCCAAGAGCGAGGCGCACCGGGCGCTGCTCCTGGCTGCGCTCGGGCACGGCGAATGTCGCCTGAACGGCTTTTCTACCCCGCTTTGCGACGATACCCTGGCCATGATCGACGGTGTGCGCGCCCTGGGCGCCGGGGTATGCGTCAGGGACGGCGCGCTCTGGGTTACGCCCGCCCCGCCGCCCGTCAGGGGGACGCCGGCGGTC
The DNA here is from genome assembly GCA_958448555.1 of uncultured Eubacteriales bacterium. Taxonomy (GTDB): domain Bacteria; phylum Bacillota; class Clostridia; order Christensenellales; family Aristaeellaceae; genus Limiplasma. Next base: position 2,185 of record CAUDEL010000051.1, read on the forward strand.
GAATGTCATGTGCGGGCCTGCGCCGCGGCGCTTCGCATGCTGATTCCCGCCTTCCTCGTCCGGGGGCAGGCGGTGCGCTTTCGCATGGAGCCCGGGCTTTTCAGGCGTCCGCTGGATGCCTTTGAACCGCTGATAGCGCAGGCCGAAGGCCGGATGGTCCGCACCCCCGCCGGGGAGGACGGATTGGCCACGGTCGAAATCAGCGGCTTTCTGCCCGCCGGCCGCTGGGAAGTGGACGGCTCCCGCTCCAGCCAGTTCGCATCCGGCCTGCTCATCGCCCTCGCCCATGCCACGGATGACGCCGGCGCGCCTGCGCCCGGCACGCTCACCGTGACGGGCCCCATCGTCAGCCGCCCCTATCTGGACATGACGCTTCGCCTCATGGAGCGGTTCGGCGTCTCCTTTGCCGAGCGGGAGGAGGGCGTTTTCTCACTCCTGCCCGCCGCCTCGCCCTCGCCCGCCTCCGTGGACGTGTCGGGCGACTGGTCCCAGGCCGCGGTGCTCCTGTGCGTTGACGCCATGGGCGGGGGCGTGATGCTGCCCAACCTGTCCCGCGACGGCCTGCAGGGCGACGCGCGGGTGGTGGAGGTGCTCGGGCAGATGGGCCTTCGCATCCGCCAGATCGGCGGCGAGTGGTACGCCGCCAGCCCGTCGCACGCGGGGCTGATGCCCGCCCACATCGACTGCTCCGACATCCCGGACCTCGCGCCCATCCTGGCGCTCACCTGCACGCAGGCGCGCGGCCAGTCGGTTCTAACGGGCGTGAGCCGGCTTCGCCTCAAGGAGTGCGACCGCCTGCTGGCCACCAGGGAGCTGCTGACGCTGCTGGGCGCAGAGGCGGCTGTCAGCCCCGACGGCGACACCCTGACCGTGCGCGGTCCCGCACGCCTGCGCGGCGGCTTCACCGCCGATGCCCGCGGCGATCACCGCATGGTCATGCTGCTGGCCGCCGCCGCGCTCATCGCGGACGGCCCCATCACCGTCACGGGCGCGGAGTGCATCTCCAAATCCTGGCCCGGCTTCCTGGATACCTACCGTCAGCTGGGAGGGATCGCCAAATGAGCAGCCGCATCGGACGCATGCTCTCCGTGGAAATCTTCGGGGAGAGCCACGGCCCCGCCGTGGGTGTGACGCTGGACGGCCTGCCCGCCGGCCTCGCGCTGGATCTGGAAGCGCTGGGCGACTTTTTGCAGCGCCGCGCCTCGCGCGGCAGCGCCATCGCCACCGCAAGGCGCGAAAGCGATATCCCGCGCGTGATAAGCGGCCTGCTGGACGGCTTCACCACCGGCCAGCCCCTCACGGCGCTCTTTGAAAACGCCGATACCCACAGCGCGGACTATGGCTTCCTGCCCGACCGCCCCCGTCCCGGCCATGCCGACTACCCCGCCTGCGTGCGCAGCGCCGGCTTTGACGACCTGCGCGGCAGCGGCCATCACAGCGGCCGTCTCACCTTGCCCTATGCCTTCGCCGGCGGCGTCGCCCTTCAGCTCCTGGCGCGTGAGGGCGTGCGCGTGGCCGCGCATGTCCTCGCCATCGGTTCGGAACGCGATAACGCGCTCGATCCGCTGCTCCCGGACATGGACGCGCTTTCTCGCTGCCATGCCCGGCCCGTGCCCACGTTGGACCCCGAGGCCGGAAGCCGCATGTACGCCGCCATCGTGGAGGCCCGTGCCGCGGGCGATTCGCTGGGCGGCGTGGTGGAGTGCGCCGCGACGGGCGTTCCCGCGGGCCTCGGCGCGCCGTTTTTTGAGGGCGTGGAGGCCGTCATGGCCGCTCAGCTCTTTTCCATTCCCGCCGTCAAGGGCGTTGAATTCGGCGCCGGCTTCCACGCCGCCGCCATGCGCGGAAGCGAATACAACGACCCCTATGCCCTCTCCCAGGGGCGCGTGACGACCGTGCGCAACAGCGCGGGCGGCCTGCTGGGCGGCATCTCAAACGGCATGCCCGTCATCGTGCGCGCCGCGTTCAGGCCCACGCCGTCCATCAGCCTGGAGCAGCAGACCGTCTCCCTTTCCAAAAAGGCGCCGCGGACCCTCGCCGTTCGCGGCAGGCACGATCCCTGCGTGGCGGTGCGCGCCGTGCCCGTGGTGGAAGGCGCCGTCGCGCTTTCGCTGCTGGAATTGTGGCTGGAGCGCCGCGCTTCCATGCCCCTGGGCGTGCGGGAGGGCCTATGATCCAGAAAAATCAGCTTCTGCGCCTGCGCTGCGAACGTCTGGGCAGCGAGCTGGAGGGCGTCTGCCCGCACGAGGGCATGCCCGTCTTTGTGCCCGGCGTCCTGCCCGGGGAGGAGGCGGATGTGCTGTGCGTCAAGGTGCAGCCGCGCTATGCCTTCGGCCGGCTCATGGAGGTGCGCTCTGCCTCCCCTGACCGCGTGGCGCCGCCCTGCCCCGTCTATGACCGCTGCGGCGGATGCGGCGGTCAGCACATGCGCTACGAGGCGACCCTCGCCGCCAAGCGCGCACAGGTCTTCGACTACCTCACGCGCATCGGCGGCCTTGCGCTCTCCCGGGAGGACGTGCCGCCCGTCCTGGGCGCGGACGATCCCTGGCGCTGCCGCAACAAGACCGCCCTGCCCGTGGGCGGCACCTCCGACGCGCCGCTTTTGGGCTTCTACCGCCGCCGCAGCCATCAGATCGTGCCCATCGACGACTGCCCGGTGGCCATGGGCGGCCTCTCCGGCGTCATCTCCGCCGTCACGGAATGGATTCGCACGGAGCGCGTCGCTCCCTATGACGAGCTTACCGGCCACGGCCTCCTGCGCCATGTGGTCACGCGCGTCTCCCGCGCGGGCGACCTCATGGTGGTGCTCACTGCCACGCGGGCACGCCTGCCCGGCGTGCCACGGCTCACGGCGCTGCTTTGCGAGCGCGCGCCCGGTTTTTGCTCCCTGCACGTAAGCGTGAACGGCGAAAAAAACAACCTGATCCTCGGCCGCGAAAGCCATCGCCTTTACGGCGAGGACGCCATCTTTGAAACTTTGCTGGGGCTTAGCTTTGAGATGCCGCCCCTGTCCTTTTTTCAGGTCAATCCCGCCCAGACCGAGCGGCTGTACCAGACCGCGATCGATTTTGCCGCCCTCGCGCCCGGCGACGTAGCCGTGGACGCCTATGCCGGGGCCGGTACCCTCTCCCTTTGCATGGCGCGCCGCGCCGCGCGCGTCATCGGCATCGAGATCGTGCAGCAGGCCGTGGAGGGCGCCCGCCGCAATGCCCGGCGCAACGCCGTCACCAACGCCGAATTTCATACCGCCGCCGTCGAAGACCTCCTGCCCCGGCTTGTTGCCGGCGGCCTGCGCCCGGACGTGATCCTCCTCGATCCGCCCCGCAAGGGCGTGGAGCCCGCCGTTATTGAGGCCGTGCTCGCAGCCCGTCCCCGCCGTGTGGTCTACGTGAGCTGCCATGTCCCCACCCAGGCGCGCGACGTGCGCCTGCTCGCGGACGGCGGCTACCGCTTCGAGCGCTGTCAGCCCGTGGACATGTTCTGCTACGCCGGCGGGATCGAAAACGTCCTCTCCCTATCCCCCAGGGGGTGACCCCCTGGACCCCCCCTCCGCCGGATTGGTCAATCGTCAAACGCCGTCCTCGCGTCCCCAGGGGGTGATCCCCTGGACCCCCCCTCCGCCGGATTGGTCAATCGTCAAACGCCATCCCCGCGTCCCCAGGGGGTGATCCCCGCCCCCCTCCGACGGCAACAAGGGCGCGTTGCAGACGGCCATTTTGCAACACGCCCCTTTCTCATATTCCCATATGGTAACCGTATCTCTGAGACAAACGCATAAAGAAAGGCGGGGACAACCCATGAAGAAAAAAAGATTTTCTTGCGCCGGCTGTATACTGGCAACGGTCTTGATCGTGTTCCTTTACGCAACTGCGCAGGCAGAGGACAAAAGAACGCTTTCGGAACTGCGCGAAAGCTGTCAGGAAGGCTGGCATGAGACCTATGCTTCCCACGGGCGTACCATTGAAGTTGACCTGGAGATCCTGCTCCCGGACGCCGAGCGTTTTCCTGTTGTGTACGCCGATCCGCTGCCGATGACGGGAGATCAGGGAAACGCAGAGGCATCAACGGTCAGCAACCATGTGGAAGAATGGAGAAGTGACGGGATTCTTCGGGTTGATTACCCGGATAGCGGCGTTCTGCGAGCGGCGCAACGGGAACATCCCGAAGCGGCTATTTCCGATGGCTACAATCAATATTCAATCATCCGGCAAATCACGGAATTTGAAACCGACAAGCCCTATGCATATAACAATCCAACCACGGTAGCGGACGCACAGGCGCTATTGGAGGAGGCCGGGAAAACGTATTTCCCGGAAGCGCAGATCAAACTCATGCCCCATTGGCTCAGGGCCTATCAGGGAGACATGAAATATGATCGCCAAAACGACACCTACAGCGGAGATCCGCTTCCTCAGTCGGAGGCCACGCTGATGGTGTATTTCGATCAGATCATCCGTGACATCCCCGTCCTGGGTTGCGCTGCCCAGAGTTTTGCGCAATACGCGGGTACAAATAGCAAAGGGAAGCAGTTGATGTATGGCGCAATCGCCATTACGCAGGGCTACAAACGCTTTGGAATCGACGAGCTCTATCGCAGTTTGCAGTTTTATCTGGTGCAGGAGAGAGAAGTGATTGCGCAGGACGTCCCCTTATGCAGCTTTCAGCAAGTCAAGAATACCTACGAAAATCTGATCGGAGAAGGAAAACTCAGAAGCATTTCGAGCTTACGGCTTGGTTATATCATCTGGCAGAATGAGGGTCCCTATGCCTACACGCTCATGCCGACCTGGGTGGCCGAAGGAGAATTGTTCCCCGATGCGACTTCGGAAAAACCGAAGAAAAAGACGCAATATGATACCATCCCCGCAAACTGGGGATATGTTATGGTCAACGCCCAAACCGGAGAGTTGATCGATCCATGGAAGAAGGGGAAAAGCCATTCCTTCGATTGTCCCGACTTGTTGACCTGGGAGGATTGACATGCGTGGAGAATGGAAGCGGGCATTGCTTTCCCCATGGTTTTGGCCAGGGTCATGATGCCCTCGTGTTCTGCATGCCGCTTCCTTGTCGGCTCATCAGCAGGGATTGGGGGATGGGAAACAGAAGTTCAGCCCTTTGGCTCTCCGTGACGCCGGTTTCCATGCTTCTTCTCTTTATTTCTCCTGGCCTTGTGCAACAAACCCGTCTCTGCCGCCCCGCAGCCCGCCGCATACCCTGACTGCTAACAAACCCTTACCGAAAGGTTTGGAGGGTCCACAGTTGCGCAACCGCAATCTTCGCGGCGGGCAGGGGGCGGCAGCGGCCCCCCCTGGTCAGCCGTTGGGCTCGGGCGAACGGGGGGAGGTAGCGTTGAGAATCTCGCCGGTCTTGCCGTCAAGCTCGACCCGCCAAAGGACCTCATGGGTGTCTTTGAAGCAGAGGTAGAAGCTCCAGTAAACGGGCTCCGTGTAGCCCTGGCGGTAAAAGCCGGGATAGAGGTCCACCTCATCGGCGGAAACGCTGTCTCGGCCAAGGGCCTTGGCATAGGCGTCCAGCACGATTTGCTGGGCCTGCTCAAGCGGCAGGTCGCCTTCGCCGGGCAAAATGTAGTAATGGTCGTGGCTGCCCAGGTACTGCTCCTCAAGCTGGCCATACCATGCCTTGTCCTCCAGCGACCAGAATTCCAGGGCTGCGCCCGCGTATTTGTCCTGCATGGCCTCCAGCAGACGCGAATAGTTGCGGCTGTTGTCGTACTGGACGCGCGTCATGCTGTCGAAGCGGTCGGGCAGCAGGTCGTAGAGCAGCCCCTCGGCCGAATCGGAAAGCGCGGCGTCGTCCAGGAGCATGAACATGCCCTGATCGTCGAGCGTGACATGAAGCCAGGTATCGAGCTGGCCCAGGACCGTGACGTCGGTTCCGTCGCGAGCCAGGAGGGATATATCGGACTCGCGGGTGTTGAGGGTGTAAAGGGTGGTGTAGCCGGTTTCCTCGCCAGCGGCGAGAGCGGCTGTGGGAAGCGCGTCCAGGGGCTTTTCATAGACCAGGTCGCGCAGCGGCACCCAGCCCATGATGCCGGAGGTTTCCCCGTCCCCGGCGATGAGGACGCAGGCCCAGTTGGGCTGCCCCTCCTCGCAGTTCCAGGCCGGGAGGGCGCTGCTTTCGCATACCTCGACGATGGTGACGGGCGTGCCGTTGAGGTAAATGCCCATGGGAACGTTGTAATCGTTGGCGCTTGGCGCCGATAGGAGGATGGTTCCGTTTCCCTGAACGGCATGCACCCATGCGTTCGTTCGCTCAGTCGCAGCGTCGTTCTCGATCATGGCCAGCGCGCCGCCACACAGAACGGTCAGGGCCAGGGCGCAGGCACACAGCGCCGCGCCAGTGCGGCGGCGGCCCTCCATGATGGACCAGATGCGGCGCTTCATGCCGTTGCGGCCGCCGTAGAAGGACGTGCACAGGGCCGTCCTGGCGCGCGCCTGCCGGCGGATGACGCGCAGGATGGTCTCGGAATAGAAGCGGCGCTCCTCCGCGTCCGCGCGGGCCGTCACATGGCTGTCGCAGGACGCCTCCTGATAGAAGCACAGCGAGCGTCCCGCCGCCCAGATGACGGGGTTGTACCAGTGCAGGGCGTAGGCCAGCACCAGCGCGGCCTTGACCAGGAGATCGCCGCGCCTCAGATGGGTCAGCTCATGCCTGAGCACCAGCGCCAGCTCGTCCGCGGTGAGCTCCTCGTCGGGCAGGAGAATCACGGGATGCACCAGGCCCATGAGCATGGGGCTGGACACCGTAGGGCACAGGCAGAGCTCCACCCGGCGGCGAATGTTCATGTCCGCGAGGCAGGCTTCCAGCGTGGCGGCGTAGTCCCCGGCCCTGCAGGGCGTGCGCCAGCGGCGCACGGTGCGCGCAAAGCGCACATGGCTCACCGTGGCCAGCGCCAGCACCGCCGCGGCGCCCGCGAGCCATGCGTAGCCCAGCACCGAGAGCCAGTCCACCGGCGCGGACCGCGGAGCAGGAGCCGTTACGCCCGTCTCCGCGCGGAGGGGCTGCGCCGGCTGCATTTCGGCCGTCTCAGGCACGGCGTAGACCGGCGCGGCGCTCTGCGTCACAGCGGGGCGCGCCAGCGCCTGCGGCAGCGTTACCGTCATCAGAGGGCGGGGCGCAAGCAGGCCGAAGGGAATCAATAGCCCCACCAGCAGCACCAGCCATACGCGGTACAGCCCGCGGGGGCCGTAGCGCCGCCTGAGCAGCGGAAGAAGCGCCAGATAGGCCAGCGCCAGCACTGAAAGGCCGGCGCCCGTGCACGCCATCGTCAAAAACCAGCTCTTCATCCCCGCTCGCCCCCCTTCTGCCGCTCCAGCCACCGGCTCAGCTCGTCCAGGTCACTCTCGCTCAGGCGCTCGCTTTCCAGCGCGGTCAGCAGGCTCTTAAAGCTGTTTCGGTGATACCGTTCCACGAAATTCTCCGTTTCCATCCGCAGGTATTCCTCCCGCGTGATGAGGGGATAAAACGCCCGCTCGCGCCCGCTCCCCCGTTCCGCTCGCAGGAAGCCGCGCTCGGTCAGGCGGGCAAAGAGCGTGACCACGGTCTGGATCTTCCATCCGCGCTCCCGCCCGAGCGCCTCCATGACCATGACGGTCGTCACGGGCGGCTCGCGGTCCCAGATATAGGTCATGATCTCAAATTCGGTATCGGGCAAACGCTGTGATTTCATTTGGGTTTCCCCCTTTGCGTTTTCGTAAGACGGCATGTATTACAGACAGTCTTATAATACACGACGTCTTACAGGCTGTCAACCCCCTGCCTCAAAAATTCTTACTTGTAACAAGCGGTTGACATTTTATAAGACATGGTGTAGTATGTTATTGACGGCAGGAAACAGACAGATCAACACAGGAGGGAAAATCGAATGAACGGAGCTTTCAAACGCCATATGGGGCGCTTTCTGGCGGCCCTGATGCTGATGCTGCTGCTCTGTCCCGCCGCCCTGGCGGACGAGCAGACCGCCGACACCTGGTACTTCGGCGGCGAAGGACAGGATATGGTTTATAACGCGACCCCGCTTCCCAACGGCTGCCTGCTGCTCAACGGCTACACCCACCCCTCGCGGGCCGGGCAGGCAGGCACGGCCAGCCGGCAGACGCGGGCCTGGCTTTTGTGCCTCAACCCGGACATGAGCATCGCCTGGGAGGTGATCGACAGCGCGGAGGGCACCACCCGCTACGTGGTGCCGCAGGTGCTGCCGGACGGGCGCATCTCCGTATTGTACTACAACAGCCCCAGCCAGGTGACCGAGGAGGTGGCGATCCGCTACTTCACGCAGGACGGCGAGCCGGCGGGCGAGACGCCGCTTCCCGCGGAGCCGCCCTTCGAGCTTCCGGGCGACCGCTGCGCGGACGGCTATCTCTTCACGATCACCGACACGGGCTCCGTGTTTGCCAACGAAAGCGGGCTGCACAGCCTGCCGCCCGAGCAGGAGATCGCCTTCATCGGCAAAAGCACCGATTCGGTGCTGGCAACCGGGGACGGTCAGATCATCGTGGGCACCAGACGAGGCGCGCAGCGCCGCGCCGCCGTGGCATACATCGACGCGGAGGGGAACGAACGCTGGTGCTTTTCGCCGGATGAATATGCCCAAGGGGTTTTCGCCTGTCCGTTCCTGCTCGAGGACGGCAGCCTGATCTTCAGTTGGAGCCTGCAGGCTTCCGGCACCGGCGAAACCGCGCAGATGCGCATCCTGTGTCTGGACGAAAACGGCTCGCTTTTGTGGGAGCGTCCCATGCCTGCCGACCTGGGCCCGGACTTCACCCCGGTGGACGGCGGCTACGTCTTTTGCCGCTACTGGCTGGAAAAAACGTACATGCGCGTACGCTTCACACAGGTGGACCCCAACGGCCGGGTGACCGGGATCTGGGAGGCTGAGCCGCGTCAGGAGAGCGGCTTTGGAGAGCAGCTGTTCACCTGGAACGGCGGCGTATGGCTGCTGACGAACGTCGAGCGCCTGTCCAAGCGCGAAAACGACCGGCAGGAAGCCTCGGAGCTGCAGGACGTGGCGCTAATCCGCATGAACGCCTGCGAGCCCGTCGCAGAGTAAGGCGCGCCGCCGCATCAGCGTCACAACAAGCCAAGAGAAGGGCCCGTCAAAGCGCAACCGCCTTGACGGGCCCTTCCCTGTTGCGGCCCCTATCGGGCTTCTTCCTTCAGATCCGCCGTGCCGCCGGGCGTCAGCACGACGGCATCCTCCCAAAGTGGCCCCGCATCTGCGCCCGTTCCCTCAGGGACGGCATACACCAGGGCGGGCAGGCTTTCCAGCGCGGGCATCCGATAATGGATCTCGGTGTAGCGGTTTCCCAGCTCGTCGGTCTGCCAGCCGCCGCTGTCCTTTTCCACCCACGTGTCCTGAAACCGCAGGGGCTCCCTCCGCTCATCGTAGAAGGCAAAGGCGGACGCCGCCTGCTCGATCCGCCCCTCCGTCCAGCCGCCGCCGACCGGGTACAGCCTGGCCCGCAGGGTAAAGCCCATGACGTCGATGAACGCCTGCTCGACCCTCACGCCGTAGTGAACGGGCGTGCCGTCCGATTCCGCCCTGCACAGCGGGATGGCGTTTTCCCTATCCCCGCTCAGGGCGAAATCAATCGTGAAATCGTCCAGCAACACCATGTTTCCATAATGAACATACAAATCCGCCACGGTGTACATCATGGATTCAAGGCGCTTCATCTCCCGCGTCTCCTCGGCGGTCAGCGCGCGTTCCAGGGCATAGTAGGGTTCAAGCTGCGCATAAACGGCGTTCTGTCCGGGGTCGTTTCGCGCGGCAACGCGGTCGTATTCCACCTGGAACTCGCCATGGTCGCCGGTGAGAAATACCTTGCCCCGCCCAATCGCCTCGTGGAGCTCTTCTTCGCTGGGGAAGTCGCTTTTATGCACGATTTCGCCGCCCGGAACCAGCAGCGCCAGCCTGACCTTCACATGCGCATCAGGCGGAAGCGGCTGGCTCAGGACGCAGGTCAGGCCGCCGGATACGCTTCTGCTCCCCTCGCTCAGGGGATTCCCCACAAATCGGTTGAGCACGTTGGTGTCCTGCGGGAGCGCATCCTCGCCATCCACGGCAACGCCCAGCAGATGCGCCCAGACGGGCCGATCCGCCATGATCGAAAACGCCATGGAAAGCTTGTCGCCGCTCGCGAGGGCTTCCGTCACCGTTACCGATACGCCCTTTGCCGAATGTTCCGCGTTCACGCTTTGCACAAGCTCCCGCTGCCGGGCGGCCGGCTTTGCGCTTCCGCGGAAAAGATAGTCCAGCAGGCCCGTTCCGGCGGCCAGGCCCACGGCCATTGTCACAAGCATCAGCACGATCACCACGATGAACGCGGCAGATACCTTCTTCACAGGCTCCTCTCCTTTCGCTTTCGCAAGAACCCGCTGCGCCAGCCACGGATCGCTCTTCACACCGGCAAGCGAATGTTCGACCGCCCTCTGAACCCGTTCCCGTTCTTCATGCAGGGTCATGAACGTCACTTCCTTCCAAGGCAGAGCGCAGCTTTTTTCTTGCGCGGTTCAAACGGCTGCCGACAGCCTGCCGGGAGATTCCCAGCATCCCGGCGGCCTCGTCGCAGGTCGTTCCCTGCAGCCAGCACAGCAGCGCGACCTCGCGCAGCTTGATGGGCAGGTTCAGAATCTCGGTCGTGATTTCCTCGTCCTCATGGCTTGCCGACGCGGATCGTCCGGCAACCATGTCCAGGGTTACCGAATGGTCGACATATCTGAACCATCCCGACCTGCGCATGTTTTTGCAGGTGTTGATCGCAATGCGCGTCAGCCAGGTTTTTTCGGATGCGTCGCCCCGGAATCCGTCCAGATTCCGATAGGCTTTGATGAACGTCTCCTGCACCGCGTCCTTCGCCTGCTCCTCGTCGCGCAGGTACATGATGCAAAGGCGAAGCAAGGGAAGCTGGTACAGGTTGACCATGCGCTCGATTCTCGCTTCCTTGCTGTCAGGGCCCTTGACAGCCTCCACGGCGGCCTCACCACCTTTCACCTATTAGACACAGCGGATCAGGGAAAGCGCCACCCGCGTGCAAAAAAAATTTCCCGTCCGCCCCGGAGGGACGAAACGTGCCGCCGTCGGTTTGCATACAAAAAAAGAGCTCCGGCTGGAAAGCGGAGGCTCGTATGCATGGTCCCGCGCGCCGGCCGCAAGTCCCTACCGCCCGGCGTTTTGGGGCCGGATCAGTTGTTCAGCGTGACCTTGAAAAGGTACTGCGGCAGGATATGGCGGTATTCCTCGTACAGCCCCACCTGCCGGAAAAGGCGCACATAGTAGCGGTAGAGCCAGATCTTGACCCTGATGCCATAGCAGGGATGGATCATCACCTGGCGCGAGGTGGACAGCGCCAGCCCGCCGGGGTTGCGGACGTAATCATAGACGGGGTCGGCGAGCACGGCCACGCGGCAACACCAGCGATAGTATTCGGTGTTGAAGGCGAAATCCTCGCCCCAGGGCAGGCGGCCGTCGCAACGGATGGCATTTTTGGCAATCACGTCGCGGCGGTAGAGCTTGTTCCACATCACGGCATAAAAAAAGCTGTTGGGATGCTCGGCCATCCGGCCGAGAAACTGGCGCTGGCTGAGAAGCATATCCCGATCCAGAAAACCCCGCTTCTGACGGATAAGGCCGATCACCTCGGTATAGGGCGCGATCACCAGATCACATTCCCGGCTCCTGATCGCCTCCACCATCCGCTCGGTGGCGTCCGCAGGGAGGCGGTCGTCGCTGTCCACAAACTGCAAATAGTCGCCCGACGCGTTGTCGATGGCGAGGTTGCGCGCAGCCGCCACACCGCTGTTCCTCTGCGAAAAGACGCGCACACGCGGGTCCCGCGCGGCGAAATCCCTGAGCACGCGAAGGCTCCCGTCCATGCTGCCGTCGTCCACGGCCAGCACTTCCATATCCTCAAAGCTCTGTCCCAGGATGCTTTCCAGGCAGGCCGGAAGGGTCTTTTCCGCATTGTAGACCGGCACGATCACGCTTACGGCCGCGTTCCCCATGACATCCCCCTCCCAGGCGGTCATGCCCTGATCCCGTCCTCCTTGCGCTCCTGATCCGGCTGCGCGCCGGCCAGGCCCACATCCTCCAAACGTACGGTCATGTCCTCCAGATGATTGATGGAGTGCTCGGTCTTGACCCAGGTGGTCTGCTGGCGGTGCTTCACAAGCCCCACCACCTGCGCCCAGCCCGCCAGCATGGTGTTGATGAGCATACTCCAGAGCATGGGCAGAAGAATCCTGAGGTTTACTCGCTTATGATTGTCCAGCCATTCGCCCATGTAGAACAGAAAGATGAACGAATAGAAGAACAGCACGATTCCGGGCCAGTTGAGCGTCAGCCAGCTCTCCATGGTGGCGTGCACGGGCGCGCTGTCGATCCAGCCCGCCAGCTTGAACAATTCCATCAAAAGCCCCAGCGCAAGCTGGATCACCAGCACCACATAGGGCGTGAGGCTGTACATATAGAGAAATGTGGAAAAGAATTCGCCAAAGCCGATGCGTCGCTGCAGCAGCGCCCGAAACAGCCGGCCCGTGTTTTTGAACGCCACGAACCAGTGGCCCTGCGCCCAGCGCGTGCGCTGGCGGAAGCTGGCATAAAAGCGCGTAGGCTTTTCGTCGTAGATGCGCACGTTGTTGTTCCACAGGATGCGCTTTCCGTCGCAGGTCGCCTCGATCTGCAGTTCAAAATCCTCGGTGAGCGACATGGCCGTCCAGCCGCCGCGCCGGTGCAGGTAGGCCGCGGAGACGGCAAAGCCCGTGCCTCCGATGACGCTGTTGAGGCCCAGGCGGCTTTTGGCGTACTGAAAAAACCGGTTGGTGATGGTGTAGGTCATGTAATAGAACATGGCCACCAGGCCCTTTCGGTTTTTGCAGCCCAGGTAGCATTGGATGATGTCGGCCTTGCCTTCGGCCGAGAGATACTGGCTGTTGACCTCCAGAAACATGTTGGGGTCCACCAGGTTGTCGGCGTCAAAGAACATGACCATATCGTAGCGGTCCTCATAGCCCTCCAGCGCATTGAGGGCCTTTTGCAGGACGATGGGCTTGCCCGTGGGCGCGTCCGGGCCTTCCTTGTGGCTTTCCAGAACGTTGGCGCCCATGCGCCGGGCGACCTCCACGGTCCCGTCGGTACAGTTGTCGGCCAAAATATAGAAATCATACAGTTCCCGCGGATACTCCATATGCTCCAGGTTATCGATGATATCCGCGATCACCGCCTCCTCGTTGTGGGCGGGAACCAGCACCAGAAAGCGCAGCTTCGGATCGTGGTCCTGATAATTTTTGGTATTGCGCTTGAAGCCAAAGAAGCTGATGACCAACTGGTAGAACAGCATTAAAACCAGCCAGGCGCTCATTACGCCCATCACGACTTCAATGACTGCCGTTACGATCTCCACGGGCTAACATCCTTCCATCTGCATGTCCGGCAACAGGCAACACTTATTTATACTATATCCCCCGCCGCCTGTCAATGCATGTCATAAAACGAACATTCCCCGATGAATTCCCTCAGGATGCTCAGCGGCGGAATCTCCCCCATCACATCGCCGTCCACGGGGAGGAAGTAATGCAGGACCTTGAGCAGCCGGCGCGCCGCCAGGTGCTCCGGCGCGCTGGCGGGGATGGTAAGCAGCAGCTCATAGGCCATGGTCTTGAGCACGGGAAGCTCGTAGTGCAGGGAGGTGTTGAACATCACGTCGGCCTTTTCCATGTTGGGAAAGATCCAGCGTTCCTCTCCCGCGCGTACCTTGGGCCACATGTCGATGGTCTGGATGGGCGAGGTGCTGCGAAAGCGCATGTCGCGAACAATGCGCCGCAAAAGGCGCACGTCGGTGGTGCGCACACGGTTGTGGTTGTCGAGGTTGACGCAGCCCAGGACGCCGACATAGATGCCGAAGGTGAGCTGCTCGGGCACCTCGGAGATGATGCGGTCGTTCATCCCGTGGATGCCCTCCAGCAGAAGCTGTTCGCCGGGGCCGAGGGTCATCTCATAGCTTTCCTTTTTCCGGCTGCCGGTTTTGAAGTCGAAACGCGGCATCCATACTGTATGCCCGCTGAGCAGCTCCTCCAGGCAACTTGTGAGCAGCGGCACGTCCAGCGCGTCCACATGCTCCAGATCCGGCTTGCCATCCTCCTCCAGAGGGATGTCGCAGCGGTCGCGGTAGAAGTCGTCCAGCGACACCAGGTGCGGCCTTTGCCCCAGCACGCGCAGATGCACGGCAAGGCGATTGGCAAAGGTGGTCTTGCCGCTGGAGGAAGGGCCGAAGATCATGATGACGCGCGCCCCACGGCGCACGATCTCATCGGCGATGCCGGCGATGGACTTGTCATGCAGCGCCTCGTTGGTGCGGATGAACTCGCGCAGGCGTCCCTCGCGGATCATGCGGTTGACGTCCGCGGCGTTCTCCGCGCCCAGGATGCCGCACCAGCGCTGGGAGGTAGCCAGCGCGCGCAGAAAGCGGGCGCGGGAAACATAGGGTGCCGGGACGTCGGGATTGGCCGGCGAGGGCGCCAGGAGCACCAGCCCGGGAAAGTGCGGCTTGAGCGCGAAGGCGTGCACCCGTCCCGTGGAGGGGAGCATCGCCCCGTAGAAATACTCGCACAGCGGTCCGATGCGGTACATCGTGATGGTCTTGCGGGGCCGGTAGCGCAAAAGCTGCGCCTTGTCCTCCCAACCCTCCTTCTCAAAATGGGCGATGGCCTCCTCGCGCGTCCACTCCTCCTTCTGGAAGGGCAGGTCCTGCCGCACCAGCTCGCGCATGTCCTCCTCGATGGCGCGCGTCATCTCGTGCCCGATTTCGCCTTCCAGCAGGCGGATATAGAGGCCGTACCCCACGGAATTGAGCATGCGCACCCGTTTTTCGGGATAGAGGCGCTTGAGGCTGAGCAGGAAAAGGAAGCGAAGCGAGCGCTCATACACGCGCCGCCCCTCCTCGTCCTGATACGTCAGCGGCTCGAGGGTGCAGTCCTGCGTCAGCGGCTCGGCCAGCTCCACGCACACGCCGCCCCGCATGACGCACAACACGCGCCGCGCCTGCTCCTCCTCCATCAGGGCATTGACCGCCCCGCTCACGGTTGTGCCGGGGGCAAACGTCCCCGTGCGCTCCCCGACCGTCACCCGGATCATGGCTTCACCGGCCATCTCCGCGCCCCCTTTCTCCCTCAGGCGTCCTCAAAGGGCATGTTGCTCAAATAGGCTTGGGAAAGGTCCTCCACGTCCACATTCTCAAAATCTCCGCGCTTGAGGCGGTATTGGTACTGCAGCTCCTTGGTATGCACGTAGGCCCGCGTCTGGCGGTTGGCGGGCAGCACGCTCAGGTGCATGCCCTTCTGGCCGTCGGGGAGCTGCGAAAAGCGCACCTTGACAAACATCAGGCCGTGCTGCTGGCAGCGGCTCAGCGCCACATACTTGCCCGCCGCCTGGGGGATGAGCGCCGTCTGGCGCCTGGTGGGCTGGCCGCAGGTGGGGCACTTGGGCGCCGCAAGCGCCTCGCCCTCCAGCGCCTCGCGCACGGAGGGCACCAGGTCGGTCACGCGGAAGCGGCTGCGGCGGTCGTTGTGACACAATTTGCGCGGCTGCTGCTCGTAGTTGAGCACGTCCAGGGGCACGGGGAGCTTTTGCAGCACGCGCGCGGTATAGTATGCGTCGTGCATGGCGTTGTGAAAGCTGCGCTCCTCGTCCACCTCCACGCCCAGCGCCTCCATGGCGGTCTTGAGCGCGGTCTGCCCGCTCTTGCCCGCCGCCGCGGCATAGAGCCGTTGCAGATCATACATCTTGGGCAGAGGGCGCTCGACGCGGAAAAAGTCCACATTCTGCTGAAGGACGCTCACGTCGTCGCACCCCCAGGTCACAAAGGCGCAGTCCTCCCCGCACCAGTCCATAAACGACTCGAACGCTTCGGGAAAGGCGGGGGCGTCGGCGAGCACTTCCTGCGTCAGCCCCGTCATGCGCCGCACGCGGGGATGGATGGTCTGATAGTGCGTTGGCCTGACCGGCATGGAAACGGTGTCCACGATCTCAAGCCGCTCGTCCAGCTTGGCCGCGCCAAACTGGATCACCTCAAAGAGCAGCCGGTCCCCCACGCGGCGGTAGGCCGCGCTCTGGTAGCTGGTCGGCTGGTTCCATTCCAGGTCCAAAACGATAAACTGCATGTGCATTACTCCAAAGCATCAAGGGTTTGCGCCGCGGCGGCGCGCCCGGCCAGAAAGCCGGTGGAAAAGGCGATGTGCAGGTTGAAGCCGCCGGTGAGCGCGTCCACGTCCACGGCCTCGCCCGCGGCGTAGAGGCCCGGCACGAGGCGGCTTTGCATGGTCGAGGGGTCCAGCTCCCTCACGCTCACGCCCCCGCGCGTGACGATGGCCTCCTCCAGCCCGCGCGTGCCCGAAAGCGGGATGTTCAGCGCCCGGAGGGTTTCCTCCAGACGCATCCGCTCCTGGCGGGAAAGCGTGCCGGCGGGCTTGCTGGGGTCCAGGCCGCAAACCTGCGCCACCGCTTCGGCCAGGCGGGCGGGCAGAAGCCCACAGAGCACATGGCCGAGCTGCTTTCTGGGCGCGGCGGCCACGTCGCGCAGGATGCGCGCGTCAAGCTGCGCGTCGCTGAGACCGGGCTTAAGGTCCACCGCCAGCGTCATCTCCCGCGCCGGAAGGCCCGTGAGGTAGGCCGAGGCGCTCAGGACCAGCGGCCCGCTCACGCCCAAGTGCGTAAAGAGCATCTCGCCCAACTCGCTGTATAGCCGTTTTTTACCCCTGGACAGGGTCAGGCGCACGTTCCTGAGCGACAGCCCCGCAAGCGCCCGCACCCATTGCGCGGGGCTCTCCAGCCCCACCAGCGAGGGAAGGGCCGGGGCGATCGTGTGGCCACATTCCTCCAGCCATACCCAGCCGTCGCCCGTGGAACCGGTGGAGGGATAGCTCGCGCCGCCCGTGCACACGATGGCGGCGCCGCAGGGCACGCTTTTACCGCCCATGAGCCTCACACCCGCCACCCGGCCGCTTCGCATATCGATTCCGCTCACGCGCGTGTTCAGCCGCACCTGAACGCCCAGGCGGCGAAGCTGCCGCTCAAAGGCGCGGGTCACGTCGCTGGCCTTCTGGCTGGCGGGAAAGACGCGGTTGCCCCGCTCGACCACCACCGGGCAGCCCCAGCGCTCCATCGTCTCCATCAGCGCCGCGGGCGAAAGCGCATCCAGGGCGCTGTAGAGAAAGCGGGGGTTGCGCACCACGTTTTGCAAAAATTCGTCCCGGCCGCAGGCGTTGGTCAGGTTGCAGCGTCCCTTGCCGGTGATATAGACCTTCTTGCCCAGCTTCTCGTTGCGCTCCAGAAGCGTTACCCGCGCGCCCGCCTCGGCCGCCGTCACGGCCGCCATCATCCCGGCGGCCCCGCCGCCGATTACCGCAATTTCATTCATCTTGCCTGTCGATATAGACGCTGTGCGCGTTCCATATCCCCTCCAGCCGTTTGAAATGCGCGCCCAGCTCCTCGCGCCGGTTCAGCCCGACGCTGACGATGAGCGCGTTGATGACCGAGAGCGGCGCGGCCAGGCTGTCCACAAAGCTGGCCATGTCGGTGCAGGCGCACAGGCATACGTCCGCCTCTGCATACAGGGGCGACATCTCGCTGTCGGTGATGCCCACCACCTGCGCGCCGTTCTTCCTGGCAAAGCGCATGCACTCCACCGTGCGGGTGGAGTAGCGCGGGAAGCTGATGCCCACCAGCACGTCGCTTCGCCCGATGCGGGCAATCTCCTCAAAGACGTCGCCGGTGGTGTTGCTCACCAGCGCCACCCCGTCGAAGATCTGATGAAGATAGTGGTACATGAACTGCGCCAGCGGCGCCGCGGACCGAAGCCCCATCACATAGATGCGCCGCGCGTCCAGAAGGCGCCGCGCCACGTCGTCAAAGTCCTTCTGGGACAGGGCCTCGACGGTCTTTCGGATGTTGTGCGCATCGTTTTTCAGGACCGTGGCCAGCACGTCGCCCTGCTCGATGCCCGAGGCGATGGCAAAGCGCTGCTCGCTGGTCAGGCGCTGGCTGACCAGCCCGCGCAGGCGTTCGCGGAGCTGGGGATAGCCCTCGTAGCCCATGGCGGCGGCGAAGCGCACCACCGTGCTCTCGCTCACGCCACATTCTCGGCCCAGCGCGCCCGCGGTCATGAAGACCGCCTTGTCGTAATGCTGGGCGATGTATTCGGCAATGCGCCTGTGGCCCTTGCTCAGCGGCTTTGTGCCCAGGTTGAGCCGGTCGATCAGTTCACGGGTGTCCTGCACGGGATCAAGTCCTTCCTGTATCAGCCGATGCCCAGCCCGTCCCAAACGGACGTTTCCAGGCACAGGGGATCGCCCATCAGCGTCAGCGTGATATGTCCGAGCCGTAAATAGTGAAGGTCCGTGCCTTCCGCGGGCGGCTCGGTATTGGAGCCGTCCAGGAGCCAGAAATAGATGCCGGCCCGGGGCGACTGGCGGCGTTCGTATCCGTCGATGAAGTTGCCCCTGTCCAGCGGCGCGTATACGGCGGGCTTGAGCTCGCCGGGCGCGACGCAGGGCGCGTTGATGTTGAGCACCACATGCGGCGGCGGTCCGGCCTGGACGTAGCGCTCGGCCATGCGGATGGTATAGTCGGCCAGGTGCTCGGTCATGGCCTGATCCGCCCTGTGGTGGATGGAGGTCGCAATGGCGGGCAGGTGATTGAGCGCGCCCTCCATGGCCGCGCCCACGGTGCCGCTGTAATGCACGGCCATGCCGGCGTTGTAGCCGTCGTTGATGCCGGA
>CAUDEL010000052.1:0-20652 GCA_958448555.1 uncultured Eubacteriales bacterium
AAGGTGCTTTCAGCCAAGAAAAGAAAGTTCAAAATCAAATATATCTGAACACGAAAAGAGACCGCCTACACTATGTAAGCGGTCTTTGATTATATACCGTCACTCCGACAAACTGGAATTTTAGCCTTACTTCTTTTCTTTTATTTGCATGACAATCGTTGGTGCAAATAATGCTGTTAATACTACCAACAACCATGTATTTCCTGTAAAAATATTATATGATTGCAACAATCCTGCAAATCCTTCTCCCTCTTTGATATATGCTGACAAATCAAATAAATTCGTCAGTATAAACCACATCACACCAAAGAAAATATAATCTCGTTTCACACAGTTCTTGATTTTAGGTACTAACAGATAGGCAACAATAAAAATACAAACACTTAATATGATGCCACTTAACGGACGTGCTAATCCCCCAAACTTAACAAGCACATATTCTCGAAATCCCCCATTTAATATTGCTATGGGTATTATCATAACCCAAATAAGAAATGCAAACACATACTTTTTCATATAGACCTCCAAGATTATTATTCTTCAATATGCTTCAACAATGGTTCTAAATATGATTTATCTGTCCAATCGCATTTTTGACCAACTGCACACATCAATGCTTTTTGCCAAGGTTCATATTCTTCCGAATTTTGTTTTGCAACTGCTTTCTGTAACATCTTGCAAAGCGTTCTATCCGTAAACTTCATTTTCTCTTCATCCCATGCTCCTCTACAATAGAACAATGATATATTACAGAGTTCATCTTTGAAATGCATTTCTCTTATCTGCATTATTGCCTTCTCGTCATATGGAGAAGCACCTACTGCAAACACAGCTACCTTCTTATCTGCTAACTGACCTATATTTTTCTTTATGAATTGTAATCCTGCAATACCAGAAGCATAAACACCACCACCTAAAATGATTACATCATAATTATGCAAATCTGCAATTTTAGCATTTTTTGTCTCAATACAATCATACCCGGTCTCTTCAACTAACCAATCAGCATACTTTTTAGTTGCTCCATATTTTGATTGATACAAAATAATACCTCTACTCATAATCT
The DNA here is from genome assembly GCA_958448555.1 of uncultured Eubacteriales bacterium. GTDB lineage: Bacteria > Bacillota > Clostridia > Christensenellales > Aristaeellaceae > Limiplasma. The sequence goes on from CAUDEL010000052.1 coordinate 1,067, forward strand.
CGAATCTCCTTTAAATTATCTTCAATCTGTATAATGGTCTGTATCGTTATCTGTAATTGCTCCTCTGAAACTCCCTCAAACATTTTCTTCATAATGCTCATAGTCATCTCATCATTTTTTTCACAAAACTCTCTGCAATAATCAGTAAGTTCAATGCGCTGTTTTCTCTTGTCGCTTTCATCTACCGTAATACTGACAAAACCTTTCTTCTCCAGTTTCAATAAAATTTGTTTTACATTCTGATGGGAACTACCCATTATCTCTGCGAGTTCCTTTACCGTTGGCTTTTCTTTACACATATTGATACAGATAACAGCAAAAAACTGTTTCCAACTAATTTCCTTCATCGTACTATCTGCTATTGCTTGAAATCTATTTTCAAATGCACTCAATAAACCGAGCAAAAAATAAGATGATGTGATTCCGGTAAAATCAACTTTGTCACTGTTAATTACTTCTTTTATATTCATTTCATCCTCCGATAGGTAATATATTACTTTTATAAAGGTAACACATTACCTATTGTTTGTCAATAGAAAAAGACGGACAAAATATCCGCCTTTAACTTAACAGAAAATTCCGGTTTGTCTTACTCTTGATTCTCCATTATACATCAAAATTATGAATATTTCTACCCGCCGTCTATTGACCTCAATTTCGAGGAAAATAAACTTCAAATGCGTTTCCTGTGATTTATGGGCTACAGATTAACTCAATGATGTTTCCCATATTTCTTTTCATTTGCTAATACCCTGCTAAAAGGAAGGAAAAAAACCACGAAAAATTAGCAGGTTTCGGACGAGAATTTATTAACAACGAAACCCCGGAAAAGCCAGTAAAATCAAGGATTTTCGGGGATTTGCAGGGAGTCAAAAATGCCCCTCGGGGGCTTCTCCTAAGCATCAAATCCCGGCATCAGGCATGCCGGGATTTTTTATGGGCTCGTCCTCACGCCGCCATGACTCCGGCCGCGCTGTCCACGATCACGAGCACCTCCGCCTCCTCGCCCGTGAGCGCGTCGATGTAGACGCGGTATTCGCGCTCCTCATAGCGGCCGGGGATCTCGTAGCACAGGCGTTCGCCGCCCAGGCAGGGGATCACGCACAGGCGGGGCTGGCGCGCCTCCAGGCGGCCGCTCACCCGCTCCAGCGCCTCCTGGGCGGTGAGGGCGGGGGTGAGGGTCTCGCGCACGGTGTGGTTCATGAGGTAGTTGTTGGCTTCCAGGCCGACCAGCTCGCCAGTGTCCATGCGCACCTGCACCTTGACCAGATCGGGATAGAGCAGCGCCCCATCCTGCACGGGCACGAAGTTGATGACCGCCATGCCGTCGTAGACCTGATAGTGGTTGGCCTCCATCTCGCCATAGCCGCGCTGCTCAAGGAACGTACGCGCCGCCTCCGCGCTCTCCTCCAGCGTCAGCCCGCCGCCGAAGGCCGCGTGCTCGGGCATGATCCACAGCATCTTCCCGCCCTGCCGCGTCACCTCGGCGTTGAGCACCAGGCCGTCGTTGAGCGTGAGCGTCACGCCGTAGCTGGCCAGCGTGCCCCCGCTCTCCGGCCCCGTCTCCGCGCGCGCCACGCGCTCCTCGCCCACGAAGACCCGGGCGATTTCCACCGCCTGCCGCGCGTCGATGCGCTCCTCACCCAGCGCCTTGGGCTGGCCGTAGTGGCGGGCGTCGGAAAAGGCGCCGTCATAGATCATGCTGGGATAGTCCATGCCGTTGTCGGGATCGGCCACCTGCTCCAGCGGCCGGCGGACCGCCTCCGCCTGCGCGTAGAACACGCCGGGCTCGACGCTCAGGCGCAGGCTCTCGGCCACCATCGTCTCCCGCGCGGTCGCAAACTGACCCAGCAGCAGCGCGCACTGGCTCTCCAGCTCGCCCAGCCGGTCGATCTCCTCCTGCGTGAGCGCCTGGCCCGAGGCCACCGACAGCGCCAGGACCATGGCGTATTCCGAAAGCTGGTTGCAAAACTTGAGCGTGTCGCTCATGGCCACATGGCTCAGCGGCAAAGCCGCCAGGCCGCTCACCACGCTGTCCGCCTGCCGGCTGATGCCGGCGAGCAGCTCCACCTGCGTGCGCGCCTCCCCGGCCGCGGGGGCCTTGGACAGCTTGAGGCCGATGGCTTGCAAGTGCTCCTGCGTCTCCAGCACCCGCTGGGCGTAGGTGTCCTCCAGGGCCTGCGCGCTTCGCTGGGCCCGCGTGCCAAAGTCCAGCGTCAGGAAGATGGCGATCAGAACCGCGGCGCCCAAAAACGTGTAAAGGATGATATGATGCTTCAGCCGCATGCGCGCCTCCCGCTCAAATGGCGAAATTGTGTTTGCCGATGCTCAGCTGCACTGTGCGCGACCAGATCCAGCTGTTGGTGGCGGTCACGGGGTTGTAGTAGTACAGGCAGCCGCCGGTGGGGTCCCAGCCGTTGAGGGCGTCGCGGGCGGCGCGCAGGCTGTCCTCGTCGGGGGTGAGGTTGATCTGGCCGTCGGCTACGGCGTCGAAGGCTCCGGCCTGATAGATGACGCCGCTGATGGTGTTGGGAAACGCCGGGCTCTTGACGCGGTTGAGCACCACCGCCGCCACGGCCACCTTGCCCACATAGGGCTCCCCGCGCGCCTCCCCGTGGACCAGGCGGCCCAGCAGATAGGTTTCACTCTCATTGTAGCCCGCGGCGGCCACGGTGCCCGAGAGCGTGATGCCAAGCGCCGCCGCCGTGCTCTCGCCCACCGCGCCGTCCACCTTCAGGCCGTTGTTGCGCTGGAACCAGACCACCGCGTCGTAGGTCTGCTTGCCGAAGACGCCGTCCACGGCCGCGCTGAAATAGCCGTATTGCTTGAGCTTCTGCTGAATCAGCGTCACCTGAGCGCCCTTGTCGCCCCAGGCCACCACGGCCGCCCCGGCGCGCGCAAAGGCGAAAAACAGCGCAAACGTCACAAGCGCCGCGAGAAATTCCAGCGCCAGCTCTTTCCGTCCCGGATTTTGCCGCATGCAAAAGCCCTCCCCAAAGCGTCCGTCTGTGAGGAAGGCTTTCCCATATGTCTCAAAACTATGCGCCGCAAAAAAAGCTGCCTTCGCAAAAACCCCATGCCCCTTTCCGCCGTCTATACGGATAGGATCAGGAAACGGGGGTTTTGGGATGAAAAAGGCGGTTCTCGGATTGTTGCTTTTCTCGGCGCTGCTTTTCTGCCGCGCGCGGGCCGCGGAGCTTTCGCTGCTTGCGCCCGGGGCGCTTCGCCCGCTGGAGGAGACGGCGCTCACGCTTCAGACGCCCTGCGCGGGACGCTTGAGCGTGCGGGTGTGGAACGACGCCGGACCGCAGCTTCCTCTGTGCGAGGACCTGCCCGTGCCCGAGGGCGAAAGCGCCATTGCGTGGGACGCGACCTCCTACGGCGGCATGCCGCTGCGCGAGGGGCGCTACCACCTGCTGTGCGAGCTGGCGCGAAAGGACGGGCGGCGGAGCGTGGCGCACGCCTTTGTCACGGTGGGGAGGCCCGCCGCGGCGCTCATCTACGCCCTGCCCAGCGCGCAAACCTTCTACCACCGGCGCACGGAGCCGTGGTTTGTGGACTGCGCGGTCACGGGCGCGGGCGTGGTGCGTCTGGAGTGCTACACGGACGAGGCGCTCACCCGGCGCTTTGCCTCCATCCGCAAGAAGCTGGAGGGCAGCGGACGCTTCCGCATCGCCTGGAACGGGGAAAGCGGTGGCCGCAAGGCGCCCGAGGGCCGCTGCTGGATGCGCGCCTGCCTGGAAGGCCGTGAGGAGGATGCGTTCGTCTTTGCCCTGGAGGTGCATGGCGGCGCCGAACCCGTGCCCGAACTGGCCCCCACGGGTCCGCTGCTGCCGGACCTCAGGGACGACGAAAGCCTGTGGCAGGCCATCCTCGCCCCCGTGGCGGTGGTGGACATCGGCGCGGAGGAGCACCAGAACCTCTATCTGAAGGCCGATCCCCAAAGCGGCTCCGCGGGACAGGTCCACGGGCAGTCGCAGGCGGTGGAGGTGCTTAAGGTGGGCAGGCGCTATACGCTGGTGCGCGCCTGGCGGCATGAGGACGGCTTTCCCGTGGAGGGCTATGTGCCCACCGGGAAGCTCAAAATGGTCCTGCCCTCCACGCGCTACGGCGTGGTGATCGACAAGGCCGCCCAGACGCTCACCGTATACGAAAACGGCGCGCCCGTGGGACGGGCGCGCGTAAGCACGGGGCTCAAGGCCCCCGGGAAGGCGTTTCGGGAGACGCGCGCAGGCGCGTTTCTCACCACCGACCGCCTGGTCAGCTTTGACAGCAACGGCTTTCGCTGCGATTATCCCATCCGCATCGACGGCGGGAACCTGCTTCATCAGGTGGGCTATACCCAGCGTGCGGACGGCATGGCGGACTTCTCCGCCCAGGCCGCCCAGCTTGGCCAGCGCGCCTCGGAGGGCTGCGTGCGCGTGGACTGGCGCACGGATGAGGACCATGGCGTCAACGCCTACTGGCTCTGGACGCACCTGCCCTACCGCACCAAGGTGCTGGTGCTGCCCTAGGGCTCAGTTGCCGCACTCGACGCTGATCTGGTTAAACAGCCCCAGCACGTCCGAAAGCTGTAGCGCCTGCTTTTCCCCGCCGCACTTGTCCAGCACCGCGCGGCCCTCGTGGAGCATGAGAAGGCGGTCGCCGTATTCCAGGGCGTAGCGCAGGTTGTGGGTGACCATGAGGGTGGTCAAGCCCTTTTCGCGCACCAGCCGGCCGGTGAGCTGCATGATGACCTCGGCGGTCTTGGGGTCCAGGGCGGCGGTGTGCTCGTCCAGGATGAGAAACTCGATGGGCGTCAGCGTGCTCATCAGCAGCGCCAGCGCCTGCCTCTGCCCGCCGGAGAGCGAGCCGACGGGGATGTTGAGCTTGTCCTCCAGCCCCAGCCCCAGGGAGCTGAGCAGCTCCTTATAATAGGAAACGCGGCGGCGGTTGATGCCGGGGGTGATGTTGTAGGGCCGGTTTTTGTTGTCGGCCATGGCCATGTTTTCAAGCAGCGTCATCGTGCCGCAGGTGCCCATGGCGGGGTTTTGATAGACGCGGCCGATGTTGCGGTAGCGCCTATGCTCGCTCATGCGGGTGATGTCGCGCCCGCCCATGAAGATGCTGCCCTCGTCCACGGGGATGGAGCCGCAGACGAGGTTGAGCAGGCTGGTCTTGCCGCTGCCGTTGGAGCCGACGACGCTGACGAACTGGCCGTCGGGGATCGTGAGGCTGAAATGCCGAAACAGGCAGTTTTCGTTGACCGTGCCGGGAGCGTAGACCTTGCTTACGTCGCGCAGCTCAAGCATCGAACTTCACCTTCTTCCTGCGGATGCCGCCCAGCACCAGAATGATGAGGAACAGCGCGGCGGTCACGAGCTTGAGGTCCTGGGGGACCAGGCCCAAAGACAGCGCCAGGGCCACGCACGCCTTATAGATGAGGCTTCCGGCGATGGCGGCGGTGGAGGAGTTGACCTTCTGGCGGTTTTTGAAGATGTTGGTGCCGATGATGACCGCCGCCAGGCCAAAGACGATGGCGCCCGTGCCCATGGAAATTTCAAAGACGCGGTTCTTCTGCGCCATCACCGCGCCGGAGAGGGCGACCAGCGCGTTTGCGATGACGAGGCCCTCGATCTTGACCAGCCCGCCGTCGCGCGCAAGGGTGGAAACCACGGCGGGGTTGTCGCCCTCGGCGCGGAGCAGGAAGCCCGCCTTGGTGTTCATGAACAGGTCCAGAAGCACCTTGACCACCAGCACGATCACCAGCACCACCAGCACCTTGGACCAGGGCGCGAGCGCCGCGGGCAGGCTGTCCACCAATGCGTTGTCAAAGATGGTGTCCATGTTGAAAAACGGCAGGTTGGCCCGCCCCGCGATGCGCAGGTTGACGGAATACAGCCCCGTCATGGTGATGATGCCGCTGAGCAGGTCGCGCACGCGGCACTTGACATGGATCAGCCCCGTGACCAGCCCCGCCGCCGCGCCGGCCAGCGTGGCCATGAGGAGCGTGAGCACGGGATGCATGCCGTTGACCGTCAGGATGGCGCTGACCGCCGCGCCCAGGGGAAAGGACGAGTCCACCGTCAGGTCCGGGAAATCCAGGATGCGGTAGGTGATGAGCACGCCCAGCGCCAGGAGGGCGTAGATCAGCCCCTCCTCCAGAATACCGATGAAGATGCCCATGGAACCGGCCTCCGTTCGCTTTGGTTCGCTTCGCCGCCCGGCCCCTACGGGGGCCGGGCGGCCAGACCGTTGAAAAACCCCTGATTTTGGGGAGAGCCGCGTTTCTTGCGCCCTTCGGGCGCTCGCAACGCTCGTGAAAAATGCTGCGGCATAAGGCTTTGGGGCGCTGCCCCAAACCCCGGCAGGGGGATGATCCCCCTGCACCCCGCACTTTGTCAGCAGCCTGGCCGCCCGGCCCCTACGGGGTCCGGGCGGCGCGTATTATTCGGCCGTCACGTCAATGCCGCGCGCCAGGTCCGCCTCGGGAATCGTCACGCCCAGCGCCGCGGCCACGTCGGGGTTGTAGCACATGTCGCCGCCCTCGCTGCTGGCAAAGGGGATGTCCCCGCCGAAGGCGCCCTCGAGCACCTGGGCGGCCATGCGGCCCGTCTGCTGGCCCAGGGAGACATATTCGACGCCCTCGGAGGCGATGCAGCCGTTCTTGACCTGCTCGATCTCGCTGCCAAAGACCGGCTTGCCCAGGGCGTTGGCCTTGTCCAGCACCACGGCCAGATAGCTGACCACGGTGTTGTCCGTCAGGTTGGTCAGGCAGTCCACCTGCGCAAGCAGGCTGTCGCACGCCAGGGAGATGTCCGCGCCGGTGGAGATGCCCGTGGAGACGATCTCAAAGCCGTACTCCCCGGCCAAAGACTCATAGAGCTTGAGCTGGCTCTCGGAGTTGGTCTCGCTGGTGGTGTAGAGGATGCCGATCTTCCTGGCGTCGGGCAGGAAGGAGCGGATGAGCTTGAGCTGCGCCTCCACGGGCAGCAGGTCGCAGGTGCCCGTCACGTTGTAGTCGCTTTTGCCTTCCCCGTCGGCCAGCATCGCGGCCACGGGATCGCTCACGGCGGTGTAGATGACGGGCTTGCCGCTGTCCATGCAGGCGTTGAAGGCCGCCTGCGCCATGGGCGTGGCGATGGCGCACACCAGATCGCACTCCTGCGCCATCTGCTGGGCGATCTGCTGGCACAAACCCATGTCGGCCTGCGCGTTTTGGACGATGAAGGTCACGTTTTCGCCCTCCACATAGCCCATCTCGGCCAGGCCCTGGATGAAGCCCTCGCGGCAGTTGTCCAGGCTGGAGTGCTCGGCGAACTGCGCGATGCCGATGGTGTAGGTCTTCTCTTCCGCCGTGGCCAGCGCAAGGGCGCTCAGGCACAGGGCCAAAGTCAGTACGATCGCGGTCAGCTTTTTCATCATGGTTCATCCATCCTTTCCTGATTGTGGTGGAAATGAAAAACGCCCCAAGCAACATAGGTTGCTTGAGGCGGTCATTCCGCGGTGCCACTCAATTTCCCCGCCGGAGGCGGGCTCATCCTTCGCGTACCATCATACGCGCCGCCCGGATAACGGGTGCGGGTCCCGTCGCCGGCTACGGCCCAAACGGGCTTTCGCCGCCGCCCTCGGAAGTCCATTCGCCGCCCTGCCGCGCGCCGTGGTCTCACTTCTCACGGCTCCCTTTGCCGCGCCCTGTGGCGGGTACTCCTCTCCCTCAACGGTTTGATTGCGTGTATGATACGACAGCCGCAGCAACTTGTCAAGAGGATTGCGCATGTTTTTTGCATGTTTTTTTGGAAGGCCGCTCTCAGCAAATTCTAATGCGTCCCTCAGCGTTTCCCCACGGGCTTTGCCGCCCGCTTTCTTTTCAGCTCCGCCGTTTTATGATATAATGCTTGCGTTGCAGCGCATCCAGCGCGCAGCCAAAGGAGCCATGCCGCATGAGCAAACGAAAACCCGCCGCAAAACGCAAGGGACTGGGCGCGGGCATCATCGCCTTCGGGGCGGTGTTCGCGCTGTTTTCCCTGATCTTTCGCCCGCATACGCCGGGGGCCTTCGCCCTCGCCTTCGCGCTGAGCCTCTTTGGCGGCGCGGTCGTGCGCGTGATGGCGCAGGGGCTGGACCTGAGCACTCCCTCCCGGGAGAGCGAGAGCCTGCAAAAGGTGCAGGGCCAGACCGGCGACCCCGAGGTGGACGCGCTTTTGGAAAAGGGCCGGGAGATGATCGCGCAGATCCGGGAGGAAAACGACCGCATCCCCGACGCATCGCTTTCCGAAAAGCTGGAGAAGCTGGAGAACCTGGTGGCGGAGGTGTTCCGCGCCGTCTACGACAAGCCCGCCCGCGCCCCGCAGATCAGGAAATTCATGGATTACTACCTTCCCACCACCCTCAAGATGGTCCGCGGCCTTCGCACCCTTGACGAGCGCGGGGTCACGGGCCGGGAGGCGCAGGAGGCGCGCAGGCGCATCTCCGACGCGCTGGACGTGGTTCTCCAGGGATGCCAGCGGATGCTGGATAACCTCTACCGCGACGACGTGCTGGACCTGACGACCGACATCGACGTGCTCGAGCAGATGCTAAAGCGCGACGGACTGACCGAAAGCGATTTGGAGCGCGCCGCGGCGCAGGCGCGCGAGGCCGCCCGCATCGACGCCGAGGCGGCGCGCGCCGCCCGTGCGCGATCGTCCCGGCCCTGAACATTCCCAGATTCCATCAGGAGGCTGATCGCATGACCCAACACAATCCGCAGGTTCCCTCCCTCACGCTCGATCCCGACCTGGGCGCCGCCCAGGCGTCCGCCCCCGCGCAGCCCGTCCAGGCCCCCGCGCCGGACACAGCGCCGCTCAGCGACGCCGAGCGCCGGGCCGTCGACGAGTTTGCGGCCAAAATCGACCTTTCCAACGCCGACCATGTGCTGCTCTACGGCGCGGAGGCGCAAAAGAAGATCGCCGAGTTCAGCGACAGCGCCCTGTCCGCCGTGCGCACCAACGATACCGGCGAAGTCGGCGAGATGCTGGTCAGGCTCGTCAACGAGATCAAGGGCTTTGAGGACGGTGCCGAAAAACCCAAGGGGCTTGGCGGGCTTTTCTGGAACGCCAAAAAGGCCGTCAGCGACCTCAAGACCAAGTACGACAAGGTCGAGGTCAACGTCGACGCCATCGCCTCCTCCCTGGAGGGCTACCAGGTGCAGCTCCTCAAGGACATCAGCATGTTCAACCACCTCTACGACATGAACACCGAGTACTTCCGCGAGCTGTCCATGTACATCCTCGCGGGGGAAAAGCGGCTGGAGGAGGTACGCTCAACCACCCTGGCCGAGCTCAGGGAGCAGGCCGCGCGTACCGGCGACCCCATGGACGCCCAGCGCGCCAACGACATGGCCGCCAACTGCGACCGCTTTGAAAAGAAGCTGCACGACCTCAAGCTCACCCGTCAGGTGGCCCTGCAGGCCGCCCCGCAGATCCGTCTTCTGCAAAACAACGACAGCCTGCTGGTCGAGCGCATCCAAAGCACCCTGGCCAACACCCTGCCGCTGTGGAAGAGCCAGATCCTCATCGCTTTAGGCCTGCACCGCAGCCAGGAGGCGCTCAAGGCCCAGCGCGCCGTGACGGACATGACCAACGAGCTGCTGCTCAAAAACGCCGAGGCGCTCAAGACCGGCACGGTGGAGACCGCACGGGAGGCCGAGCGCGGCATCCTCGATCTTCAAACCCTCGCCCAGACCAACCAGAGCCTCATCGACAGCATCAGCGAGGTCATGAAGATTCAGGACGAGGGCCGCGCCCAGCGCGCGGAGGCCGAAAAGCAGCTTGCGGCCATGGAGGGCCAGCTTAAGGAAAAGCTTCTGGAGCTCAGGCGCTGAGCCCCGGGAAAGGATGACCTATGAAACACCGCTTGCCGCTGGGCGCCTGCATCCTCGCCGCGCTTGCGCTCGTCGCCTTCGGGCTGGTCTACGGCACCCTGCGCGGGTACGCGGACGAGCGCCGGGAGGTGGAGGCGCTGTGGGAGGAGGCCAACGGCCTCAGGGACGTGCTCTCCTATCGCGCCGCGGACGGCCTGAACCTGTGCGTGGTCGCCCGCCGCCACCTGGCGGCGGATGACGGGACAGTGCTTGCGCTTGGCGAGGCCTCGGACGCCCTGTTGGACGCCTCCGGCCCCGCGGAGAGCCGGGCGGCGGACGAGGCGCTTCAGGCCGCCTTCTCCGCGCTCGCCCATAAGCTGGAAGCCGCGCCCGGCTTTCAAGACAGTGAGCGCGACCGGCGCTACCTGGAGATGCTGGAGGCCGACTTTCAAAGCCTGGGCAGCAGCGCCGCGGCCGAAACCTACAACCGCGCCGCTAGGGAATTCAACGCCCTGCTGGACGCGCCCCTCACCGGCGCGCTGGCGCGGCTGCTGGGCGTGACGCCCTGCGAAGCGTATGAGTAAGGGGGGCGGGACGATGCGTTTGAAACGAAGGTTCTGCCTGATTCTCTGCCTGCTCGCGGCGCTGGCGGTCCTGCCCGCCTCCGCCCTGCCGCGCCTGCCCGCCCACGCCGGCGCCGTGACCGACGCCGCGGACGTGCTCAGCACGCAGACCGCGGCGGACTTTTCCGCCTACGCCTCGGAGGTGGAGGCGGAGACGGGCCTTCGCCTGCAGGTGGCGCTGGTCCACTTTCTGGACGGGCTGGACGCCCGTGCCTACGCCGAGGCGCTGTTTTCCGCCTGGGAGCTGGGGGATGACGACATTCTGCTGTGCGGCGCGGCGGGCGAGGACGCCTTCGCGGCCGTGATGGGAGACGGCGCAACCGCCGTCCTGGGCTTCAAGAGCACCGACAACCTGCTCTACACCTCCTCCGGCTTTGCCGGCCTCTTCGCCTCCCAGCGCTACGACGAGGCGCTGGGCGACTTCTGCCGTGCCTTTCAGGCGCTGCTGACCAAGCAGACGGGCGCGGAGATCGCCATGGACGGTCTGTTCGGGGCCGTTGCGGCCACGCCCGCGCCAACCGCCGGGTCCGAATTGTGGGACGAGGTCATGGACGCCATCGGCGACGCCAGCCGGGACTATCAGACGGACCGCGACAGCCGCCGTCATGCCGAGACGGGCATGAGCGCGGGCGGGTGGATCGTGCTGGCGCTGCTGGCGCTGCTCGTGCTGGGCCGCCGCGGGCGCAGGCGCCCGGAGCCGCGGCGCGGCTGCGGGTGCTCGCCGCTGAGCTGGCTTGTGAGCCTTCTGGGGCTCAACGTCATCCTTGACGCCTTCCGCCGGCGCCCATAAGGGAGGGAACTACATGCTTGCCGATTACAAAAGAGGCCTGCGCCACGGCCTGCCCATCGCCCTGGGGTATCTGTCGGTGTCCTTCGCCTTCGGCATCCAGGCCACGTCGCTGGGGCTCACGCCCCTGCAGGCGGTCATGATCTCGTTTTTCAACGTCACCAGCGCCGGGCAGCTCGCGGGCCTCCAGCTCATGGCCGCGGGCGGCGGGCTTGCGGAGATGGCGCTGACGCAGCTCACCATCAACCTGCGCTACGCGCTGATGAGCCTGAGCCTGAGCCAGAAGCTCGACGGGAGCATGACGCTCCCCCACCGCCTGCTGCTGTCCTTTTGCAACACCGACGAGGTCTTTGTCGTCGCCTCCCAGCAGCCGGGCGCCGTGGGCCGCGCCTACCTCTACGGCCTGACCAACGGCCCCTTCCTGGGCTGGGTGCTGGGCACGCTTCTGGGCGCGCTGGCGGGCGGGATCCTGCCCGCGGCCGTGACGGACGCGCTGGGCATCGCCATCTACGGCATGTTCATCGCCATCGTCCTGCCTCCCTTCCGCCGCCTGCGCGAGGTGCGGGCGGTGGTGCTCATCGCCGTGGGCCTGAGCTGCCTGATCTCGCTGTGGCCCGCGCTGGGCTTCATCTCCAGCGGCTTTCGCATCATCGTCTGCGCCGTGGCCGCCTCGGCCCTGGGCGCCTGGCTCATGCCCCGCCCCTTTGAGGAACAACAGGCGCCCGACGCGGCGCAGCAGGAGGCGCGCTGATGGACTGGTCCCGTTTTCTGATCTATCTGGCCGTCATGGCCGGGGTGACGTACCTCATCCGCATGCTGCCGCTGGCCGCCATCCGCGGCCGCGTGCGCAGCGTCTTTCTCCAGTCCTTTCTCTACTACGTCCCCTACGCGGTCCTGGGCGCGATGACCTTCCCCGCGGTCTTTTCCGCCACGGGCAACTGGTTTTCGGCGCTGGCCGGCACGCTGGCGGCGCTGGCGCTGGGCTGGATGGAAAAAGGGCTTCTGACCGTGGCCGCCGCGGCCTGCGCGGTGGCGTTCCTGGCGGGCCTTTTGCCCCTGTGAAAGAAAATCCCGCCGCGGGTATTGCATTTTTCCCCAAAGCATGGTACAATCATCCTTGCGATTTTAGGACCCAAGGAGGTGAAACACGTTGCCGAACATCAAGTCCGCTATCAAGCGCGTGAAGGTCAGCGAAACCAAGAACCTTCGGAACCGTATGGTGAAGTCGAAGGTCAAGACCGCCATCAAGAAGTTTGAGACGGAGATCGCCACTGCCCCCGCCACCGCCGCGGCGCAGTACAGCCTCACCACCTCCGCTATTGATAAAGCCGCCGCCAAGGGAATTGTGCACAAGAACACCGCGAGCCGCAAGAAGGCCCGTCTGGCGAAGCAGCTTGCCAAGGCCCAGTAAGGCTGCCCCTTGCATCGAAAAGCAATGCCGTGCGAACTGTCCGCACGGCTTTTGCTTTTGATGACGAAAACGCCCCGGCAACCTACCGGGGCGTTTCTTTTTTGAGGGGATAAGGCTGCGGGCAGGACGTGCGCCCCAGCAGATAATCCGTGCTGGTGTGGTAGAGATCCGCCAGCGCCGCCAGATGATGCACGGGAATCTCGCGCTTGCCGGTTTCATAGTTGCTGTAAACGCGCTGGTCAATTCCCAGCGCGGCCGCCACCTGTTTTTGCATCAGCTCATGATCCTCCCGAAGGTCCTTCAAACGGGGATAGCGCATGCGATCACCTCATGCACAGGCTAACCTACGCTCGTTTGATAGTATTGACTATACTATTGAACAATAGTAATTTTGGAGCGGGATGATCTGGAGGACCCGGAATGTTTCCGGCGCATTGAAAAAATCGTGCGGGTCTTTGAGCGCATCGGGAGCGGCTGCGGCACGCGGCACGATTTCGGATAAAAAGGCGGCGCGCGATACGGGTCATCGCGCGCCGCCAAATTTGTCCTGTAGAGCCTGAACCGGTTATTTCACCTTCACCGCCTGCGTCAGATCCGCCCTGCCGTCCACAAAGGGCGCCAGATACAGCTCCTGTGGAATCTCCTCGATACACGGGTAGAGGAACTCGGCCCACTCGTCGCCGTAGCCGTTGTTGCCGTAATGGCCCGGAAACAGCTCCGCGCCCTCGCCGTCCACCAGCCGCAGGCTGTAAATCCAGTCTCCGAACACGTCCATGGCGCTGTACTCCCAAAGCAGGTTGCCGTCCTCGTCATAGTATCCCTTGCCGTTTTCCGCCTGATAGGCCTCCACGGCGCCGGGCGCGGCCTCCAGCTCAAGGGTGATGTAGGTCATCAGCGGGGAGTAGCAAACCTCCGTGGCCCGCGCGGTCACGGTTTCGGCTTCCGTGGGGAGGTTTGGATATTCATAGCGCACGTTGGAGAGGATGTCGTCCGTGTCCAGCGCAAAGGTGACGATGCCCTTCTCCGGCAGGAGCAGGTTTCCGTCCGCGTCGTACTTTTCGGGGTGTTCCGCCCGCATGTACTCCTCCAGCGGCTGGCGCTCGCCGATGGGCAGGGAGATCTCCACCGTGCCCGACAGCTTCACGCCCTCGTTGTCCAGCCGCCAGTATTCCGTCTGCACGATTTCGCCGGGATTGGGCGTTGCGGTGATGACGCTGCCGGAGTTTTCCGGCATATCCACGCACTGCCCGTCAATCCAGAGATGGTCGATCCACCAGCCCACGTTGTGCTCGTAGAGGAGGATCTCATCCTTTTCCAGAATACCCTCGCGCTGGTCCTCGGGATAGTCGGCGAATTCCTCCCGGTACAGGCCCAGCGGCGTGTCCACGTCCAGCATGCGGTAGGCGTACTGAATCAGCAGCATCCGCCCGTCGTAGCCCGCCTCGCGCACGGTGATCTCCACGTTGTTAATCGTGGTCTGATACAGGTTGCCCCGCATCACCAGATCGGCGTTGGTAGGATTGGCGCCGGTCAGAAAGCTCAGGGCGTCAAAGAGGTTCCAATGGGTCGCGGCCACCGCCGCGGTGGCGATGAGCAGCAGCGCCGCCAGCGCAAACGCCAGCGCGCGACGCCCGGAAAGGACGGGCCGGGCTTTTGCGGTCTTTTCTCCGGCGGGCGCCTGGGCCGCGATGGCGTCCAGCGTCTGCCTCATGGCCTGGTGAAAGACCGGGGGCGTCTGGGGAATACAGCGCTCCACCGCCTCGGCGTACTCACGCTTTCTCATGACTGAGTCCTCCTTCTTCCAGCGGAGAATGAACCAGATTTCTGCGAATGTGCACCCGCGCCATCATCAGCCGGGTTTTGACCGTGCCTGCGGGGATGCCGAGCATCTGGGCGATCTCGCGCACCTTGTAACCCTCCACGTAATGGAGCACCACCACGGCCCGGTGTTCGGGGGACAGACGGCCCAGCGTCTCGTCCAGGTCAAAGCCGCCGTCCTGCGGCGGGTCCAGCACGGCCATGTCCTCCTCGAGCGGCACCCAGCGCTGGTCGGTGCGTTTGCGAAGCATGGTGTTGCAGGTGTTGACCATGATGCGGGTGATCCACGGCCGGAAGCTACGAAGGTTGCGAAGCGTATCGCGGCTTTGCCAGGCCCGCATCAGCGTCTCCTGCACGGCGTCTGCGCAGTCGTCCGTGTTGGACAGCATCGACCAGGCCACGCAGTACAATAGCCTTTCCAGCTTGCCCGCTTCCTCCAGAAAGGTCTGCGTATTCACGGTATCTCCTCCCCAAGATGGTCTGTGTTTCATTGCCCAGGCATCTATTAAGACAACGAAAAAAGGAAAAGGGTTCATGGCAAAATAAAAAACCAGAAATTTCCCTTTCGGAAATACTTCTGGCTTGCGCCACGGGCGTTTATTCCTCCGAAAAATCCGCTTCCACCGGCGGCATGTCCTGACAGACCATGAGATAGGCGTCCTCGCCGTTGTCCTCATAGTAGCGCTTGCGCACGCCCACCTCCAGAAACCCCAGCGACCTGTACATCCTCTGCGCGGCCAGGTTGCTCCTTCGCACCTCGAGCGTGAGGTACTCAACGCCCAGGTTGGCGGCGTACTGCATCAACGCCCGTGTGACACCCGTGCCCACGCCCCGGCCCCGGCAGGGGGCATCCACGGCGATGTTGGTGATGTGCCCCTCCTCGAAGATCATCCACGCCCCCGCATAGGCGATGACCCGTCCGTCCTCCTCGGCCACGAGGTAGCGGGCGCACTTGTTGGTGGTCATCTCGTCCACGAAGCTCTGCTGCGACCAGGGCGTGGCGAAGGTGCACTCCTCGATGGCGTGGACCTGAGGCACGTCGGCAAGCGTCATGCGGCGATACAGGACGCTCATGCTCCGCCTCCCAGCCGCCGGGCACGCTCGCGCTCAGCCTGCGGCGCACGCAGATAGACGGGCATGAGGGAGAGATAGTCCACGCTCTCCTCCCGCCTCAGCTGCGCCAGCGCCGCCACGCCGGCCGGGCGCAGGAAACGCAGGTGCGGCGGCGCGATGACCGCCCGCTCTCCCAGGCGCTCCAGGATGGCGTCCGCGTACCTTTCCACCCCGTCGCCCACGAAGCACAGCCGCCGCTCCCCCGCCACGGCCAGCGCCCGGTCCAGATAGGCGGGCAGCGCCTCGGCCATGTTGGGAAGCGCGCGAACGGGCGGCATGCCCGCAAGGAACGCCGCGCCATACACCTGCCCCGCCCGCGCGTCCTGAATGGGACAGATCAGCGCGTCGGTCAGACACACGCCCGCGGCCAGCGCCTCCAGCGCGTCCACGCCCACGCAGCGCTTGCCCGCGCCGTGGGCCATGCCCTTGATGGCGCTGACCCCGATGCGCACGCCCGTAAACGACCCCGGTCCCGTGACCGCGGCGTACAGGTCGATCTGGCCGATGTCCAGCCCGGCGCGGCTCAGGGCCTCCTCGATCATGGGCATGAGGTTGACCGAGTGCGTCAGGCGGTTGACAGCCGCGCCCTCGTAGGCTACCTCGCCATCCCTGAGCACGGCTACGCCCGCCACGGGGCCCGAGGTATCCACCGCCAGCAGGTTCATGGAATCAATCCTTTCCAATCCAGTTCCCGAAAGCCCCCCACGGGGGTAAAGCAAAGCGCCCGGTCCGTGTCGCCCAGGGCGGTGATCTCCACCTCCAGACGGCACGCCGGGATCGCCTCCGGCGCACGCGAAGGCCACTCCACGACCGCCACGCCGCCGTTTTGCAGGTACTCGTCCATGGCCAGCTCGTAGAGCTCCTCCGCGCTTTCCAGGCGGTACCAGTCAAAGTGATACAGGGGCAGCCGCCCCTCCTCATGGACCTGCAAAATGGTAAAGGTGGGGCTGGTCACGTATCCCGTGACCCCCAGCCCGCGCGCGATGCCGCGCGTGAGCTCGCTCTTGCCCGCGCCCATATCGCCCAAAAGCAGCACAACGTCGTTGGCCCTTAGCTGACGGGCCAACGACGCGCCGATGCGCCGGGTTTCCCCGGCGCTGTGGCTTTGCAGGTTCAATTCGCTTTCGCCTCCGTCTTTGCGCGCTTGCGCCCGTGCAGGATGGGCGAAAGCGGCTTGTACATCAGCCCCGTGAGGGCGCTGATGAGCACCCACTTGAGCAGGTTGAAGGGCGCGGTGATGAGCAGCACAAACTTGAGCGCGCTGTCCACCGCGGGGATGATGGCCGTGCCCATGCCCACGATGGCTTCCACCGGCATGCCGTAGGCCGTGCCGTAGAAGGGGATCATGATGTAGAGGTTGCTCAGAACCGCTACGATGGTGGCCACGACCGTGCCAACCGCCATGCCGATGAGCGCGCCCTTGCGGGTCTTGTTATGCTGGTAGATCAGCCCCGCGGGCAGGAGCATGGCAAAGCCCATCAGGAAATCCGCCAGCTCGCCCACGCCCTGCGAGGAGGAGTGCAGAAGGCCCAGCAGGCTCTTGACCAGCAGAATCAGCGTGCCCTGCACCGGGCCCATGGCGAAGGTGCCCAGGAGGACGGGCAGGTGGCTGAGGTCGAGCTTGTAGAAGAGCACGACGGGGATCTCGATCATGAACAGGACCGCGGAGATGGCGGCGAGAATGGCCACGGTGGCCAGCTCGCGGGTGCTAAGGAAGGGTTTGCGCTTTGCGTTGGTCATGGGAAATGCCTCCTTGAAGTGAAATTGCCCCCGATGGCTTTTTCGCATCAGGGGCAACCGCACCAAAAAGGCGGCAGGCTGCTCTTCTCGTATCCGGACTTTGGCCGAAAGGCCGTTCACCGTTGGTCCCGGAGTTGCACCGGGTCGGGGAGGCGCCTGAGCGCCTCCTTCGCGGACTGTACCGCCAGTAGGGAATTTCACCCTGCCCCGAAGAAGCCATCTATGTTGGGTTTACGGCTGCATGATAGCACGCCGTGCCTCCCGTGTCAAGAGGCCATGGAAATTTGCTTCAAAATCGCGCGTTTCGTGGTATAATAGCCTCGTACCCGTGCCCCGGCACGCAAGCGAAGGAGGATTCGTCATGGATTGTATCGCAAAGGTCGCCCCCGATCTTCTCTGGGTGGGCGCAAATGACCGCCGGCTGAACCTGTTTGAAAACATCTTCCCCATCCCCCGGGGTGTGAGCTATAACAGCTACCTGCTTCTGGACGAGAAGACGGTCCTGGTGGACACGGTGGACAAGGCCGTCAGCGGCGTGTTCTTTGAAAACCTCGACGCCGCGCTGGGCGGCCGGCCGCTTAACTACATCGTGGTCAACCACATGGAGCCCGACCATGCCGCCACGCTGGCCCAGGTCTGTCAGCGCCATCCCGGCGCGCAGGTCATGCTCAGCGCCAAGGCCGCGCAGATGGCCGCGCAGTTCTTCGGCGAGGGCCTGCGGGACCGCCTGCACGCCGTGGCCGAGGGCGCGCAGCTCGTCACCGGCCGCCACAGCCTTCGCTTTTTCATGGCGCCCATGGTCCATTGGCCCGAGGTCATGGTCACCTGGGACGAGACCGACCGCATCCTCTTTTCCGCCGACGCCTTCGGCACCTTCGGCGCAGTGAGCGGCTTCCTCTTTGCCGACGAGGTGGACTTCGCCCGCGACTGGCTGGACGACGCCCGGCGCTACTACACCAACATCGTGGGCAAGTACGGCGCCCCCGTGCAGGCGCTGCTCAGGAAGGCCGCCGCGCTGGACATCGCCATGATCTGCCCGCTGCACGGGCCGGTGTGGCGCGACAACATCGCCTGGTTTGTGGAAAAATACCAGCGCTGGAGCACCTACCGGCCCGAGGAGGACGGCGTGCTGGTCGCCTATGCCTCCGTCTACGGCCACACCGAAAACGCCGCCGAGGTCTTCGCCATGGCCCTGCGCGACGCGGGGGTAAAGCATGTGGCCGTCTACGACGTCTCCGTCACCCATCCCTCCTACATTCTCAGCGACGCCTTCCGCTTCGGAAAGCTCGCCCTGCTCTCGGCCACCTATAACCTCAGTGTCTTCCCCGCCATGGAAACGCTGCTTTTGGACCTCAAGGCCCACGCCCTGCAGGACCGCGCCGTCGCGCTGGTGGAGAACGGCACCTGGGCGCCGGCGGCAGGTAAGCAGATGCGCGAGATCCTCGGTTCCATGAAGAACGTCCGCATTCTCGAGCCCGTGCCCACCATCCGCTCCGCCCTGACCCCCGAGAGCCGCGACGCCCTCGTCGCCCTGGCCCGGCAGCTCGCGGAGGCGTAAGGGGCATGTGCGGGCGCTACTTTCTGGACGAGGACGGGGAGCAGAGCGCGCGGCTTTTGAACCTCCTGCGCGCCCTGCTGGAAAGCGGCCATCCCCTGGCCGCACAGGTGCACACGGGCGAGATCTTCCCCACCCAGCTCGCCCCCGTCATCCTTTCCGACGGGGGCCGGGCGGTCGTGCGCCCCATGCGCTGGGGCTTTCCGCGCGGCGGTGGACGCGGCGTGGTCATCAACAGCCGCTCGGAAAAGGCCGGTTACACGCCCATGTTTCAGCGGGCCGTGCGCGAGCGCCGCTGCCTGGTGCCCGTGTCGGGGTTTTACGAGTGGCGGCGCACCCCCTCCGGGGCCAAGACGCGGGAGAAATACGCCTTCCGCTCCCAGGGCGCGCTGGAGAGGGGGCTGATGTACCTCGCGGGCGTCTACGGCGAGTTTCTGGGCGGTTTTGAGGCCGGCGGCTTTGACGGCTTCGCCATCCTCACCCGCGAGGCTGATGCGCAGATGCGCCCCTACCACGACCGCATGCCTGTGATCGTGGAGGATGAAGCGCTCAAAAAGCTCTGGCTCTTCGCCCCGCCGCAGACGCCCTACGAGGACCTGCGGCGGCAGTTCGAGCTCCCCCGACTCCTCATCCGCCCCGCGCCCCTTTTGGGCCCGGATGAAAAAATGTAGGTTTGTCAAACATATTGGACAGTGAAGGAAGAGAGGACGTCTCTG
>CAUDEL010000053.1:0-20481 GCA_958448555.1 uncultured Eubacteriales bacterium
GGCGCGGCCAGCGCCCGCCGCGATGATTGAGGTTGCGGACCTGCGGGCCCTCCAAGCCTCCCAGATGGGTTTTTCGACACGCTGTGACGTCTTTTTTAAGGCGTCTCAGCCTGTCAAAAAACCCTTTGGGGAGGCTCGGAGGGCCGCGGCCCTCCGAATGAAATCCGAATCCAGCGACATGTGCGGTGGATTCGGAAGCCTTGCGCAGCAAGGTTTCCTTGCACGTTTCCCCGGCCGCGCCGCAGGCGCAGGGGAAACGTGTCCTGGCGGAAAAGATCGCCGCAGGCGAGCTTTTTCGACAAGCTGTGACGCCTTGGAAAGGCGTCTTTTTTTGCGTGAACAAATTGTGAATATCGCCCGGGGCGCTTGACTTGGATGGCGGGGAAGGGTACAATGCCCATACTGTGTTAGCCGGCTAACAAAGGCCGGGCGGGAGGGAGAAGCCTTGGAGGAGGAAACAAAGCTGATGCTGCGCATGCTTTCGACGGTGCGGCTGTATTTTGAAAGGGCGCGGGGCGAGATGGGCGGCGAAATCGGCGCCCAGCCGCGGCAGGCCCCGGTGCTGGGCGTGCTGGCGCGCGGCGGGGAGATGAGCCAGGCGGAGGTCGCGCGGGCGCTGAAGGTGACGGCGGCGACGGTGGCGGTGTCGGCGGCGCGGCTGGAGAAGCTGGGCTACGTGGCGCGGCGGCGAAACGAGGACAACCGGCGGGCCAACGTGATCGCGCTGACGGAGGCGGGAAGGGCGGAGGCGCGGCGGCTTAGCGACCTTCTGGACCGGGTGAGCCGGGAGGCGCTGCGCGGCCTGACGGCGCAGGAGCGGGCGCTGCTGGGGTCGCTGTGCGAGCGGATGACGGAGAACCTGGGCGCGGGGAAGGAGGACGGCGGGTGCTGAAAATGATGATCCACATGCGCCGCTACGCCTGGATGCTGGCGGCGGTGGTGGCGCTGCTGGCGGCGCAGGCGGCGTGCGAATTGTGGCTGCCGACGTACACGGCGGCGATCGTGGACGTGGGCATCCAGCAGGAGGGCGTGGAAAGCCCGGTGCCCGAGGCGGTGCGCGAGAGCGCGCTGGAGGAGATGCTCTCGGGCATGGACAGCGGGGACGCATCGCGGGTGCGGGCGGCCTACGTCCCGGCGGACGAGGCGGCGCTCTCCCGGCTGGGCGTGACGGAGCGGGCGGAGCCCGTGCTGGTGCTCGGCGCGGACCCCGGGCCGCTGGAGGACGCCTTTTCGGGATTGTACGGGGCGCAGGCGGGCAGCGGCGCGCGCCAGGCGGCCATCGCGGCCGCGGGGGCCGAATACGCCGCGCTGGGCATGGATTTGCGCGGCATGCAGCGCCGCGCGATCTTCAAATACGGCGCGATGATGCTCCTCATCGCCCTGGCCGGCGCGGGCGCGGCGGCCGCGGTGGGGTATCTGGGCAGCCGGGCGGCGGCCGGGATGGGCCGGGACCTGAGGCAGAGGGTCTACGAGCGGGTGATGGGCTTTGGACAAAAGGAGATGGACGGCTTTTCCACCGCCTCGCTCATCACGCGCTCCACCAACGACATCCAGCAGGTGCAAAACGTCATGGTGCTGCTCCTTCGCATCGCCATCTACGCGCCCATTCTGGGCGTGGGCGGCGTGGTGCGGGCGCTTGAAACCAACGCCTCCATGGCCTGGGTCATCGCCGTGGGCGTGGGGCTGGTGCTGGCGGTGGTGGGCGTGCTCTTCGCGCTGGGCCTGCCGCGCTTCAAGCGCATGCAGGTTGAGATCGACCGGGTCAACCTGGTCATGCGCGAGACGCTCACCGGCCTTTCGGTCATCCGCGCCTTCGTGACCCAGGGGCGCGAGCAGGAGCGCTTTGACCAGGCCTCCGGCGCGCTTCGCAAAACCCAGCGCTTCGTCGGCCGCCTCATGGGCGGCATGATGCCCATGATGATGCTGGCCATGAACGGCGTGTGCGTGCTCATCCTCTGGGTGGGCGCGGGCAGCATCAGCCAGGGCCGCATGCAGGTGGGCGACATGATGGCCTTCATCCAGTACACGATGCAGATCATCGCGGCCTTCCTCATGATCTCCCTCATCAGCGTCATGCTGCCGCGCGCCAGCGTGTCGGCCAAACGCATCCAGGAGGTGCTGGATACCCAGCCCTCCGTGAAAAGCCCCCAGTCCCCCGCGCCCTTCGACCCCGCGCAGGCCGGAACCGTGCGCTTTGAGGACGTGAGCTTCCGCTATCCCGGCGCGGACGAGGACACGCTCAGCCACATCTCCTTCACCGCGCGGCCGGGCCGCACCACCGCCATTCTGGGCGGCACGGGCTCGGGCAAGAGCACGCTGCTCAGCCTCATCCCGCGCTTTTACGACGTCACCGGCGGGCGGGTCGTGGTGGACGGCGTGGACGTGCGCAGCGCGGACCTGGAGGGCCTGCGCGCGCGCATCGGCTACGTGCCGCAGAAGGCCGTGCTCTTTAGTGGCACGGTCCGGGAAAACATCGCCTTCGGCTCCGGGGGCATGGAGGCGGAGCGGGTGGAGCGCGCCGCGCAGGTGGCGCAGGCCGGGGATTTCATCCTCGAGCGCGAGGGCGGCTACGACAGCCAGATCGCCCAGGGCGGCGCCAACGTCTCCGGCGGGCAGAAGCAGCGCCTCTCCATCGCCCGCGCCGTGGCCAGAAAGCCCGAAATCTACCTCTTTGACGACAGCTTCTCCGCCCTGGACTTCAGGACCGACGCCGCCGTGCGCCGCGCCCTGGCACGCGAGGCGGCGGACGCGGCGGTGATCGTGGTCGCCCAGCGCATCGCCACGGTGATGCACGCCGACGAGATCCTCGTGCTCGACGAGGGACGCCTGGCCGGGCGCGGAACCCATGCCCGCCTCATGGAGGAATGTGAGGTCTACCGGCAGATCGCCGTGAGCCAGCTTTCAAAGGAGGAATTGGCGCATGGAACGAAATAACCGTCCCCGCAGGGCCATGGGCGGCCCGCGCGGCATGGGCGCGGGCGAGCGGGCCAGGGATTTTTCCGGCACCATGCGCCGCCTGCTTCGGGAGATGGGGCGCTGGCGCCTGAGCCTGATCGCCGTGGCGGCGCTGGGCGTGGGCAGCGCGGCCTTTTCCATCATCGGCCCCAGGAAGATGGGCGAGGTGACGACGCAGATCTTCACCGGGCTGATGAGCAGCCTCGGCGGCGGGCCGGGCATCGACTACCGCCGCATCGGCGGGATGCTTGTGTGGCTTCTGGGCCTGTATGTGCTCAGCGCCGCCCTCAGCTTTGCCCAGCACTTCATCATGACCGGCGTGAGCCAGGAGCTCAGCTACGCCCTCCGCGGCCGCCTGGCCGCCAAGGTCCACCGCCTGCCCATGCGCTATTTCGACCGCGTCACCTTCGGCGACGTGCTCAGCCGCGTCACCAACGACGTCGATACCATGGGCCAGGGCCTCAACCAGAGCCTTTCGCAGATCGTCAGCTCCCTGACCACCGCCGTGGGCGTGCTGGTGATGATGCTCTCCATCAGCTGGCAGATGACGCTCGCCGCCCTGTGCATCTTGCCCCTGAGCGGCATCCTCATGGGCCTGGTGGTCAAAAAGAGCCAGACGTACTTCGTGGACCAGCAGCGCTACATGGGCGAGCTCAACGGACAGGTGGAGGAGATGTACGCCGGGCACGTGGTCGTCAAGGCCTTCGGCGCGCAGGAGAGCGCCGAGCGCGCCTTTGCCTCGGTCAACGAAAACCTCTACCGCTCGGCCTGGAAGTCCCAGTTTTTAAGCGGCCTGATGCAGCCCATCACCGCCCTCATCGGCAACCTCGGCTACGTCGCCGCCGTCGTCCTGGGCAGCGGCTACGCCGCCTCCGGCCTCATCACCGTCGGCGACATCCAGAGCTTCATCCAGTACGTGCGCAGCTTTAACCAGCCCGTCTCCCAGATCGCGCAGATCTTCAACATCCTGCAAAGCGCCATGGCCGCCGCCGAGCGCGTCTTTGCGTTTCTGGACGAGGAGGAGGAGGAGCCCGCGCCCGCGCACCCCGCCTCCACGGAGGGCATCCGCGGCGAGGTCACCTTCGACCACGTGCGCTTCGGCTACACGCCCGAGAAGGTCATCATCCGCGATTTCAGCGCCCACATCCTGCCGGGGCAGAAGATCGCCATCGTCGGCCCCACCGGCGCGGGCAAGAGCACCATCGTCAAGCTCCTCATGCGCTTCTACGACGTGAGCGGCGGGCGCATCCTCGTGGACGGCCGCGACGTCCGCGACTTTGACCGCGACGACCTGCGCCGCCTCTTTGGCATGGTGCTTCAGGACACGTGGCTGTTTGAGGGCACCCTCGCCGACAACATCCGCTACGGCCGCCTGGACGCCTCCGACGCCGAGGTCGAGGCCGCCGCCCGCGCCGCGCACGCGCATCACTTCATCCTCACCCAGCCCGGCGGCTACGGGATGGTCGTCAACGAGGAGAGCAGCAACATCTCCCAGGGCCAGAAGCAGCTGCTCACCATCGCCCGCGCCATTCTGGCCGACCCGAAAATCATGATCCTGGACGAGGCGACCAGCTCCGTGGACACGCGCACCGAGGAGCGCATCCAGAAGGGCATGGACGAGAGCATGAAGGGCCGCACGAGCTTTGTGATCGCGCACCGGCTTTCCACCATCCGAAACGCGGACCTGATTCTGGTCATGCGGGACGGCGACATCGTCGAGCAGGGCACGCACGAGGCGCTGATGGAAAAGGGCGGGTTCTACCGGGAGATCTATCAGGCGCAGTTCAGCGCGTAGCGCTGCGGCGGAAAAGATCGGCGCCAGCCGATCTTTTCCGCCGGGTTGCGCCGCTTCCCTCTCGCCCTCCTTCGGAGGGCTCCCGGGCGGGAAGCGGCGTAAGGTAGCCTTGCTGACGCAAGGCTGCCGAATCCACCGCGCATGTCGCTGGATTCGGATTTCACTTGGAGGGGCCTGCGGGCCCCTCCAAGCCTCCCGACGGCTGGTGCGGGCGGTTGGCTCCGGGATGGCGAGCGGGGCGGTGCGGCGAGGCGCGTTTCTTGTGTCCTCTGGACACTCGAAACGCTGGCGCGCAGCTGGCCGGGGCAGACCGCACCCATGGCGCGAGCGGTGGGCGCGAAGCGGAAAAAAAGGGGGCCGTGCCGGAGGGCGCGGGCCCCTTTATGCTTGCCGAGGGACGAAAAAAATTTTTTCTGTCAAAGAAATCCTTTTTATCAATGAAAAGAAATTTTTTTCGGGGCGCGGGAAGGACGAAGAAAGCCCGCCTTCCCGGTGGGGGAGGCGGGCGCAGACTGTCAAATAACCCATTTGGGGAGGTTTGGAGGACCCGTAGGTCCTCCAAAGTGAATTCGTATCGCCCGGCTTTCCCCGGTCGCTCAATCTTCACAGAGGGTGCTACCCGCACCCTCTGCTCGTTTCGCTCCCCACCTCCGGGTCGCTTTGCCACCTTCGGTGGCAACAGCCCACAGGGCTGGCGCTTCCCTCCGCGCCACAGGGCTGACGCTTCCCTCCGGTGCCGGGCGGGCGGGGAGTTTGCGCCCCTGGGCGCAAACATTTCTTAAGCTTCTGGCGGAAAAGGCCGCCGCAGGCGGACTTTTTCGACAAGCTGAGCCCGCCTTCCCGGTGGGGGAGGCGGGCGATGGGAAGCGGGGGGAATCAGAACGAGAGGCGTTCGCCGATGAAGGCGGGCAGGTCGTCCGCCTTGACGCGGACCTGGGTCATGGTGTCGCGGTCGCGCACGGTGACGGTGCCGTCCTCGACGGTGTCGAAATCGACCGTCACGCAAAGGGGCGTGCCGACCTCGTCCTGGCGGCGGTAGCGCTTGCCGATGGAGCCGGTCTCGTCGTAATCGACCATGAAGTGTTTGGAGAGCTTTTCGTAGATCTCGGTGGCCAGGCCGCCGAGCTTGTTTTTTTGCAGGGGCAGCACCGCGCACTTGTAGGGCGCCAGCGCCGGGTGCAGGTGAAGCACCGTGCGCACGTCGCCGCCCTCGAGGGTCTCCTCGTCGTAGGCGTCGCACAGGAAGGCCAGGAGCATCCGGTCCACGCCCAGGGACGGCTCGATGCAGTAGGGCACGTACTTTTCGTTGGTCACGGGGTCGAGGTACTCCATGCTCTTGCCCGAGTGCTCCTGATGGCGGGTGAGGTCGTAGTCGGTGCGGTCGGCCACGCCCCACAGTTCGCCCCAGCCGAAGGGGAAGAGGTATTCAAAGTCCGTCGTCGCCTTGGAATAGAAGGCGAGCTTTTCGGGCTCGTGGTCGCGAAGGCGCAGGTTTTCCTCCTTGAGGCCCAGGCTGAGTAGCCAGTCGCGGCAGAAGGCGCGCCAGTAACCAAACCACTCGAGGTCCTCGCCGGGCTTGCAGAAGAACTCCAGCTCCATCTGCTCGAACTCGCGCACGCGGAAGATGAAGTTGCCCGGGGTGATCTCGTTGCGGAAGGACTTGCCGATCTGCGCGATGCCGGCGGGGAGCTTCTTGCGCGTGGCGCGCATGACGGACTGGAAGTTTACGAAGATGCCCTGCGCGGTCTCGGGGCGCAGGTAGATCTCGTTGGTCGCGTTCTCGGTCACGCCCGCGTGGGTCTTGAACATGAGGTTGAACTGGCGGATGCCGGTGAAGTCCTTCTTGCCGCACACCGGGCAGACGATGTCATGCTCGTTGATGTAGGCCTCCAGCTCCGCGTTGGTCCAGCCGTCGCCCGTCTCCGCGCCCTGAGTGAAATCCTCGATCAGCTTGTCGGCCCGGAAGCGCGCCTTGCACGCGCGGCAGTCCATCAGCGGATCGTTGAAGCCGCCCACGTGGCCGCTGGCCACCCAGACCTCGCGGTTCATCAGGATCGCCGCGTCCAGGCCCACGTTGTATTTGTTCTCCTGTACAAACTTCTGCCACCAGGCGCGCTTGACGTTGTTTTTGAGCTCCACGCCCAGCGGGCCGTAGTCCCAGCTGTTGGCCAGGCCGCCGTAGATCTCGCTGCCCGGGTAGATGAAGCCGCGCCCCTTGCAAAGGGCGACGAGCTTGTCCATGGTCAGAGCCGACATCGCCGTTTCTCTCCCCTCACGTTGGTTGGAATCGTTCTTTATCATAGCCGCGCCGCGCCGCTTTGTCAAGAGAGGGCCTGATTCGCGGTTTTGTTACAAAGGCTTCGCGGGCCAAAAGCGTCCGCACGCTTCCCAGCGGAAGGAAACTGTGCTATAATAAGCTGTTGTAACCTACTCACTTCATCGGTCAGGGAGGAGCGGTCGGCGGTGGAAGAGAAGATCATCCTGGCGTCGGGGTCGGCCAGGCGAAAGGCCATGCTGGAGATGTACGGGATTCCCTTCGAGGTGATTCCCTCGGGCATGACCGAGTTTTTCGCGGAGGGCAGCGGCCAGTTCCGCGCCCTGGACATGGCCAAGAAAAAGGCCTTCATGGTCAGCTTCCGAAACCCCGGCCGCTGGGTCCTGGGCGCCGACACCATGGTCAAGGTCGGCAAGATCTACCTGGGCAAGCCCAGGGACGAGGAGGACGCCGTGCGCATGCTCAAGATGCTCAGCGGCCGCCACCACTACGTCTTTACCGGCGTGTGCCTGCGCTCCCCGGAGGGCAGGGAGTTTTACGAGTGCGACATCACGCGCGTGTTCTTCCTCAGGCTCAAGGAGGAGACCATCCGCCGCTACGTCGCCACCGGCGAGCCCATGGGCAAGGCCGGCGCCTATGCCCTGCAGGGCATGGCCAGCCTCTTTATCAGCCAGATCAACGGCAGCCACACCAACGTCATGGGCCTGCCGCTGTCCACCCTCACGCAGCTGTTTTGGCAGGCGGGCTTCAAGATCCCCTTCCAAAAGCCCCAGTGGCTGGAAACCTGGGACGGCGAAGACGACAGATATGGGGAGAAGAAATAGATGGGTTTTGTGGCGCACGACCTGGGCGTGGACCTGGGCACCAGCAACACGCTGGTTTACGTCAAGCACAAGGGGATCATGATTAGCGAGCCGACCATCGTGGTCGTGGACGCCGTGGGCGAGCGCAAGGTGCGCGCCGTGGGCGACGACGCCAAGATCATGCTGGGCCGCACCACCGAGGGCGTGATGGCCGTCAGGCCCATGCGCGAGGGCGTCATCACGGATTTTGACATGACGGAGATCATGATCCAGTATTTCATGCGCAAGGCCATCGGCTCGAGCTATCTGGTCAAGCCGCGGCTGTTTCTCAGCTACCCCTGCTCCATCTCCGCCATCGAGCGCCGCGCCGTGGGCGAGGCCGCCAAGTACGCCGGAAGCCGCAAGGTCTATCTGGTCGAAAAGCCCTTCGCCGCCGCCCTGGGCAGCGGCCTGCCCGTCTTTGACCCCAACGGCTGCATGGTCGTGGACATCGGCGGCGGCACCACCGACGCCGCCGTCATCTCCCTGGGCGGCGTGGTCATCAGCCACTCCGTGCGCGTGGGCGGGGTGAAGATGGACGAGGCGATCACGGACTTCATCAAGCGCGAGTTCAACATCCTGATCGGCGACCGCACCGCGGAGGAGGTCAAGCTCGACCTGGGCGCCGCCCTTCCCCTGCGCGACGAGCGCCGGGCGCGCATCCGCGGCCGCGACATGGTCACCAACCTGCCTCAGACCACCGAGATCACCTCCACCCAGATCTACGAGGCCCTGCGCGAGCCGTGCCTGGCCATCCTGGGCGCCATCAAGTGGGTCCTGGAGCGAACGCCCCCCGAGCTGGCCGCCGACATCATGCACAACGGCATCTACCTCACCGGCGGCGGGTCGCTCCTCTACGGCATGGACCAGCTCATCGCAAGCGAGCTGGGCATCCCGGTGCTTCTCTCCAAGGAGCCCATGGACTGCGCCGCCCTGGGCCTTGGCAACATCATCGAAAACTACGAGCTTTTGGAGCATCTGGGCCGCACCAGCTTCTTAAAGCCATTCTGACGGGAGGACGGGCATGAAGCTTAAGGTACCCAAGACCGAGCGCAAGCGTTCCAGGGATTCCAGGCTCCGCCGCGCGCTCAGGCGCGTTTTGATCGTGGGGCTGGTGGTCGCGCTGCTGCTGCTGGCGGCGACGCATCTGCTGCGCCTCATCACGGGCTACGACGTCCTCGCCGTGCCCGAGGAGGGCGTGGCCGCGGTCATGACCCCCATTCAGACCGGCTTTTCCTCGGTGGTGGACTGGGTGGTGGACTACCTCTACACGCTCAAGCTCAGGTCGCGCATCGAGCTGGAGTACAACGCCCTCAAGACCGAAAACGAGCAGCTCGTCTACGACGCCATGCTCGCCGAGGAATTGCAGCACAAGCTCACGGTCTACGAAAACCTCTACGACGAGATCGCCGCCAACGAGAGCCTCAACCCCCTCGTCGCCACCGTCATCGGCCGCGAGAGCGGCAACTACTTCTCCGTCTTCACCATCAACAAGGGCTCCAACGACGGCGTGGAGGACTTCATGGCCGTCACCATGGACGGCGCCATGGTCGGCTACACCTACAACGTCACCGCCACCAAGGCCACCGTGCGCACCATCATCGACAGCGAGGCCTCCATCGCCGCCCTCATCCAGTCCTCCCGCGACCAGGGCACCGTGCGCGGCACCCTCGGCGTGGACGGCACGCCCCTTTGCCGCATGTACTACCTGCCCGAGGACAACCTCCCCCGCCCCGGCGACGTGGTCGTCACCAGCGGCGTGGGGGACTTAAGCGACGGCCGCTCCTTCCCCAAGGGCATCCCCATCGGCACCGTGCGCGAGAGCACCCGCGGGATGGAAAGCAACAAGCAGTACGTGGTCATCGAGCCGCAGGCGGACTTTCAGCACGTCGAGTATGTGATCGTCCTGCGCTACCAGCCCACCGCCCAGGCCGTGGAGGAGCGCGCCAGCAGCAACGACGAGATCAGCTTCACCCCCCTGGATTCGCCCAAGCCCGTGCCCACCATTCAGATCGGCAGCGAGTTCTACCAGCTCGCGCCCACCCCCACCCCCACCCTCACGCCCGGCCCCACGGTCACCGCCGGCGAGGACGGCGAGGAGACGCTCATCACCCCCACGCCCACGCAGGCCACCCCCGCGCCCGGCGAGAGCTACGAGTACCAGGTGCCCGACGCGGCGGCCACGGACGTGAGCTACGGATTTACCCTGCCGCCGACGGCCACGCCCAGCCCCACGCCGCCGCCGCTGGATCTGTCGGTGGAGGAGGACTGAAGGTGCTAAGCAAACTCGTCAAGGTCTCCCTGCTCACGCTCCTGGCCTACCTTTTGCAGGCCAACGTCGCCGAGTACCTCTCCATCGCCGATATCGCGCCCTCCCTGGCCCTGGCCATCATCGCCGTGGCCACGGTCGCCCTGGGCCGCAAGTACACCTTCATGATGTCCCTCGCCGTCGGCTATCTCCTGGAGATCATGCTGCCGATGCTGGACTACCTCACCCTCATCCTCTACCCCGTGTGCTGCATGCTCGGCGCCCTGGCCTTCTCCGACAAGAGCGAGCGAAGGCTCGAGGAGGAGCGCACCGCCGGCCGCCGCGCCCGCCAGCTCAACCCCCACATCCGCACGCCCCTTTGCGCCGCTTTGAGCACCCTGGTCTTTGAGGGCGTCAACCTCATCTACATCTACCTCTCCGGCGTCACCCTGGACGCGGGCCATCTGGGCCGCGCGCTCATCGACGTTCTCTACACCGCGGCCGTCGCGGCCGCCATCCAGTTCCCCATCCGATACTGGCTTGGCACCTACAGGCTGGCCAAGGCCAGGTAAGACCGAAACGGAGGTGATTTTCCGTGCCAAGGCGCGTCAGGCAACCCAGGGACCGCCAGGGCTACAACCTGGGAGGGCGCTATCTGGCCTTCCTGCTCATTACCCTGGGCATGTTCGCCTATCTGCTTTCGGGCGTGTTTCGCATACAGGTGGTCGAGAGCGAAACGTATCTCTCCGACGCCGAGAGCAGCCGCACCAAGACCATCACCCTGCGCGGCAGCCGCGGCATGATTACCGACGCCGACGCCGTCATCCTCGCCCGCGACGACGACATCTACAACGTCACCTTTTACCGCGACGCCAGCCAGAACTCCGCCGCCCAGTACCGCGAGCTGACCGAGAGCATCGTGGAGACCGTCGCCATCATCGAGAAAAACGGAAACGAGCTGGACGTCGACCCCGCCATCGTGCGCGACGAGGAGACGGGCGAGTGGGTCTTCAACTTCGGCAGCGGCGTGAGCGACTCGGTGCTTCAGACCCGCGAAAACCAGTGGCGAAGCAACAACTACATGTCCGCCACCGGCTATC
This sequence comes from uncultured Eubacteriales bacterium, assembly GCA_958448555.1. Taxonomy (GTDB): domain Bacteria; phylum Bacillota; class Clostridia; order Christensenellales; family Aristaeellaceae; genus Limiplasma. The sequence continues at coordinate 11,216 of CAUDEL010000053.1, forward strand.
CCACCCCAGAGAGGTGCCTCAACCAGCTCAAAAAGCGCTACAAGATCGCCAACTCCCAGGAGGAGGCCGACCAGCGCAAGGCCGCCAGCTCCGACCCGGCGACGTACGTCGAGGACATGGTGCTGGAGGAGGAAACCATGCTCAAGGTCATGGCCGTCTACAGCGAAATGCAGATGAACCTCTTTAACTCCCAGCCTATCGTCATCGCCGAGGACGTGCCCTACGAAACCGTCATCGAGATCGAGACGCAGTCCATGACGCTGCCGGGCATGGAGATCGCCATGGGCACCAAGCGCGTCTACCCGCGCGGCACGCTGGGCTCGCAGGTCATCGGCTACATGGGCGCGATCCCCTCCACGGAGAAGTGGCTGGAACTTCAGGAGAAGGGCTACAAGTACTCCGACACCATCGGCCGCGACGGCATCGAGGCCTCCATGGAGGACTGGCTGACCCAGAACAGCGACCTGCGCCAGGGCTACCGCGAGGTCGAGCGCAACAGCGTGGGCAAGATCACCCGCGAGCTGAGCTACACCGAGCCCGAGGACGGCAACAACGTCAAGCTCACCATCATCGCCAGCTATCAGCAGCAGGCCGAGCGCGCCCTGGCCGAAAACGTCGCCTCCACCCGCGAGGTGCAGGAAAAGAAGCTGATGAACGCCACCTGGCTCGAGCAAAACCGCGAGGACATCCTCAGCCGCTCCTGGGACCAGTACCCCCTCTCCCTGGCCGAGCGCGCCGCCATGATGGTCATCGACATGGAGGGCCGCGTGCTGGCCATGGCCAACTATCCCACCTTTGACCTAAACGCCCTCGTCGCCGCCGGCCCCGAAAGCCGCGCCATCCTCTCCGACAGCCGCAACGTCCTGATGAACTACAACATCCACGCCCGCGGCACCCCAGGCTCCATCTTCAAGATGGTCTCGGCCCTGGGCGCCATGCTGGAGGGCGAGCTGTTTGTCAATGAGACCATCAACGACGAGGGCCGCTTCATGCTGGTCACCAACGTCGAAAGCCAGGCGCCCAAGTGCTGGATCAGCGAGGGACAGCGCTACAAGCACCAGAGCCAGACCATCATCGAGGGCCTCTCCAACAGCTGCAACTACTTCTTCTATACCCTGGGCTACCGCCTGGGCGAGACGCGCCTGTACCAGTATGCCAGCGAGTTTGGCCTCACCAGCAAGACCGGCGTGGACCTGCCCGGCGAGCAGCGCAGCGTCGTGGGCTGCCAGACCAGCCTCTACGACCCCGACAAGGCCATGGGCGAGGCCTATCAGGACACCGCCATCCCCATCATCGCCTTCAACTCCATCAAGCGCCACCTGCGCAACGAGGGCGCCAGCCGCAACATCACCTACGACGACGAGCGCCTCGACCGCTGCGTCAAGCGCCTGATGGACATGGCCGTCAACACCGCGCAGGGCGACTGGCTGCTCTACATGCGCCCCATCCTCATGGAGGAGCTCAACATGACCCGCGAGATGGTCTACACCCAGAGCATCATCGGCGACACCTACAACTACCTCAACGACATCAAGTGGGGCCCCTCCCAGACCGTCCAGGTCGCCATCGGCCAGTCCATCACCGTCGTTACCCCCGCCGCCGTCAGCCGCTACGTCGCGGCCCTGGGCAACGGCGGCAAGGTCTACAACCTCATGCTCGTCGATTCCATCACCTCCCCCGAGGGCGACATCGTCAGCCAGCGCACCCCCAGCCTCTTTAACGAGTTCGAGGGCGCGGAGGAATATCTGCCCTACATCCTCGAAGGCATGAAGGGCGTTGTGGACGAGAGCGGTACCGCCGCCAAGTACTTTGGCAGCTGGAAGTACAAAAACATGGTCTGCGCGAAAACGGGAACCGCCGAGGTCACCACCATCGACCTGGAGAACAACGCCTGGTTCGTCATGCTCGCCCCCTACGAGAGCGAGAAGGTGAACGGCGTGCCCGTCACCACCACGCAGCCGGAGATCGCCGTCGTCGTCTTCATCCCCAGCGGCTTCAGCGGCGGCGAGGCCAGCATGGCCGCCCGCGAGTTCGTGGGCTGGTACATGGACCAAAAGACCCTTCGCAGCACCGAAAACACCGTCTTCCCGGGCGGCAACCAGCTCGCCCCGTGACGCGGGAGGGAGAGTGATTCACCATGAGTCAGGCCTGGACCATCCTTTCCGGCAAGGGCGGCGTGGGCAAGAGCACGGTCGTGGCGGCGCTGGGCGCCGCCCTCGCCCGGCATAAGCTCCAATGCTGCCTGGTGGACGGGGACATGGGGCTTCGCAGCCTGGACATGCTTCTCAACGTACACAACAAGGTCGTCTATGACGCCCTGGACGTGGCCCGCAGGGACTGCAAGCTCAAATACGCCCTCATCCGCCACGCCGCCAACGACGCCCTCTGGCTTCTGCCCGCCTCCCAGATGGACCAGGCGGGCGACTGGGACGGCGAGGACGTGGCGCGCATCGTCAAAAAGCTCAAAAAGCGCATGGCCTACGTCCTCCTGGACGCCCCCGCCGGCGTGGGCGAGGGCGTGCGGGCTCTCCTTCGCGCCTCCGACCACGCGCTGGTGGTCGCCACCCCCGACGACCTGTCCATCCGCGACGCCGAGCGCGCCGTCGCCCTGGTTCAGGACGCCGGCCTCCCGCGCCCCATGCTGCTGGTCAACCGCGTCCAGCCCAAGCTCGTCGCGCGCGGCGAGATGTACAGCCCCCAGACGGTCGCCTCCACCCTGGATTTGCCGCTGCTGGGCTACGTGCCGGACGACGGCCGCGTGCTGCGCGCCGCGGGCAGGCACGAGAGCTTCATGGACTTCGACGGCCCGGCCCGGGAGGCCATGGAGCGCGTGACCCAGCGCTTCCTGGGCGAGTTTGTGCCCATGCCCCCGCTCCTTCGCCGCAGGCCCTGGCCCTTTGGCCGCGGCCTGGGCGCCTGAGGAGGTGAAGGCCGGGCATGATGCTCAACGAATCGCGCCGCTCGCGCGCCCACTTCGACTTCCCGCTGGCGCTGCTGACCTTCGGGCTGGCGGCCTTCGGCGTGCTGTGCGTGTCGGTGGCGACCTTCTCCACCTCCTCGGAAACCGAGGGCACGCTGCTTAACTACATCGTCGCCTCCTACTACGGCATGCGTCAGGCCATCTTTTTCCTGATCTCCCCCGTGGTCGTCGGCGTGATTACCTACTTCCCCTACGAGTTCATCCGCCGCCGCTCCATGCTCTTTTACTACGTCGCCTGCGGCCTGCTCATCGTCGCCCTCGGCGGCCAGGCCGCCGGCGTCAAGGCCTGGATCGACATCCTCTGGGGATATACCATCCAGCCCTCCGAGTTCGTTAAGCTCGCCTGCATCATCGTCACCGCCAAGTACCTCGAAACCGAAACCGACCCCATGGGCAGCCTGCGCGGCGCTGTGCGCGTCGCCGTGCTGATGGGCGTCCCGTGGGCGCTGACGCTTTTGCAGGGCGAGATGGGAAGCGTGCTGGTGATGATCTTCCTGTTCGGGGTGATGATGTTTTTTGGCGGCATGCGCCTGAGGCTCATGGGCGGCATCGTCGCCTTCGGCATCATGGCCCTGGCCCTGCTCTACGCCTACCTCATGGCCACCGGCTCGGACAACTACCGCCTCGAGCGCATCCTCAGCTTCATTGACCCCACGCTGGTGGACGAAAACGCCGTGTATCAGGTGACGAACTCCAAAATCGCCATCGGCTCCGGCGGGCTGAGCGGCCGCGGCATCTTCGTCCAGGGCGCCTTCAGCCAGCTCGACTACGTCCCCGAGGACTGGACGGACTTCATCTTCTCCACCATCGGCGAGGCCTTCGGCTTCACGGGCTGCGCGCTGGTCATCCTGACCTACCTGCTCATCATCCTGCGCATGCTCTACCTCGCCCGCTACACCATGGACCGCTTCGGCCAGATGGTCATCATCGGCGTCATGGGCATGATGCTGTTCCACGTCTTTGAAAACGTGGGCATGACCACCGGCCTCATGCCCGTCACCGGCATCCCGCTGCCCTTCCTCAGCTACGGCGGCAGCAACCTCGTCACCAACATGGCCGGTATCGGCCTGGTGCTCAACGTCATCAAGAACCGAAGCGTCACCATGATGCCGGGCATCGCCCCGCAGACGGTGAGCATGAAAAAATGGACCAAATAAAAAGGAGGATGGATGTATGAAACGGTTTCTTCCCCTGCTGCTGGCGCTGACGCTGCTGGCGGGCGTCGCCGCGGCCGAGCCGGAGGCGCGATTCATGGAGGCGGCCCTCGAGGAGGCCTATGCCGGCATCGAGGCCGGCGACGGAGGCCCGTTCGGCACGGTGATCGTCAGGGACGGCGAGATCGTCGGCTCCGGCCACAACCGCGTCGTCGTCAACAACGACCCCACCTGCCACGGCGAGATGGAGGCCATCCGCGACGCCTGCAAAAACCTGGGCTCCTTCGACCTCTCCGGCTGCGTGCTCTACACCACCGCCGAGCCCTGCCCCATGTGCCTGGGCGCGACCCTCTGGGCCAACATCGAAACCGTCTACTTCGGCTGCACCCGCGAGGACTCGGCCGAGATCGGCTTTCGCGACGACCTGTTCTACGAGTACCTGGCGGGCAGGGCGGATCTGCTGGAGGTAACGGAGTTCGAGCGCGACGACTGCCTTGAGCTGTTTGAGGCGTACACGGAAATCGAACAAAAGACCGCCTACTGACGCGGCGGCAGGGGGGAGAAGCGATGAAGGGGGCGCAAAAGCGCATCTTCTATGGGATCGTTTTGCTGAGCATGCTCCTCTCGGCCCTCTACCTCGCGCTGCGGCGCGGCGCGGGGCTGGAGGCGTTCGTCTTTGACGGCGGGGGAAACCTGATCGGCGATTTCGTCAACAACCTCCACTATCCCACCCACGAGGGCGGGCCGTACTTCGACAGCTGCTGGGCCTCCTTCCCGCCGCTGGCCTACACGGTGTACTACCTCATCAACGTCTGCATCACCCGTGCCATCTACCCCTTTGAGGTCATGGTCTACATGGCCATCACGGCCCTGAGCTGCATGCTGATGCTGGGCGCCGTGGAGCGCATCTTCAGGCGCTGGCGCCCGGGCGGCTTCCGCCCGGGCGAGCCGCTGGCCCTGTGCGTGTGCCTGCTGCTCAGCGGCGTGACGGTCTACACCATCGAGCGGGGCAACAGCGCCCTGAACGTGATGGTGATGATCCTGTGGGCCTTTGCCCTGCGCGACAGCGAGCGCCCCTGGGAGCGCGAGCTGGCGCTGCTGCTCATCGCGGTGGCCGCGGGGTTCAAGGTCTATCCGTGCATCTTCGGGCTGCTCTACCTCTTTGAGCGGCGCTGGCGCGAGGCGGCGCGGCTGGTGATATACGGCGTGGCGCTGTTCTTCGTGCCGTTCCTGTGGTTTGGCGGGCTTGCGGGCCTGAGGCAGTTCTTTCTCAACCACCAGGAGATCCACGGCATGCTGCGCGACGACTACCTCACCAGCCTGCCCAGCGCCGCGGGGTATCTGGCGGCGGAGTTTGGCTGGGACGGCGCCGCGGCGCTGGCCGTGGGCAAGGTGCTGGCGGCGCTGCTGGCCGCGGCGGAGCTGGCGTGCATCGTCCTGGAGAAGCGGCTGTGGCTCAGGTGCCTGCTGATGGTGAGCCTGTTCATCCTCGTGCCGGGCTGGAGCGCCGAGTACATGGCGGTGTACATGGCCCTGCCGCTGGTCCTGTGCGTCTGCCAGGGCGGCGGGGGAAAGCTGGGCGGCTGGTACATGGCGCTCTTTGGCCTCATCTTCGTGCTGCTGCCCTTCGGCACGCCCTTTGAGACGCACGTGCCGCTGAGCTGGAACATGCTTATCAGCTTTGCCGCCATCTACCTCATCTCCCTCACGGCCATGTGCGACACGCTGGGAACCTGGCTGCGCGCCCGCCGGGGCGCCGCGGCGCGGGCGTGAGCGCGCGGGGCGAAAACATGCCGCCGCAGGCGGACTTTTTCGACAACCTGAACCGCCGGGCACGAAACGGCCCGGCGGCAGACTGTCAAAAAAACCTTTCGGGAGGTTTGGAGGGCCCGCAGGCCCTCCAAAGTCAATTCGTATCGCCCGGCTTTCCCCGGTCGCTCAATCTTCACAGAGGGTGCTACCCGCACCCTCTGCTCGTTTCGCTCCCCACCTTCGGGTCGCTTTGCCACCTTCGGTGGCAACAGCCCACAGGGCTGACGCTTCCCTCCGGTGCCGGGCGGGCGGGGAGTTTGCGCCCTTGGCGCAAACATTTCTTAAGCATCTGGCGGAAAAGGCCGCCGCAGGCGGACTTTTTCGACAAACTGCCGCCGGGCACGAAACGGCCCGGCGTTTTTTTTTGACGGGCGGGGAGAGGCATATCACGCCGCAAAAGCGGTTTTGGGGCGCGATGCTTTGACTTTGGGGTGGCGCGGTGGTATAATAGATACCGATTCGCAGTCAGGCGAAGCATGAAGGAAAAGCGACAAAAGGGAGGAACCGCCTTGGACATCGGACAGATCCTGGGAGAACTGTTTTCTGGCGTCACGTATCTGTTTTCCGTGGAAGGGCTCAAAACGCTGGTGATGTTCGTCATCGCCGGGGTGCTGATCTATCTGGCGATCAAAAAGGACTACGAGCCGGCGCTGCTTTTGCCCATCGGCTTTGGCGCCATTCTGGCCAACCTGCCGCCCGTGCTCTCCGCCGGCGGCGGCGAGCTGGCGGCCAGCGTGCTGGGCGAGGGCGGCTTTCTGACGGTGCTGTTTAACGCCGGCATCGCAAACGAGCTGTTTCCCATCCTCATCTTCATCGCCGTGGGCGCGATGATCGACTTCTCGCCCCTTTTGAAGGACCCCTCGATGATCTTCTTCGGCGCGGCGGCGCAGTTTGGCATCTTCGCCACCTTTCTTGTGTCGCTCCTGCTCATCCCCGTGGTGCTGCCCCAGACGGCGGGCGACGAGAGCCTGATCCTGAGGCTGGCGAGCGCCATCGGCATCATCGGCGCCGCCGACGGCCCCACCACCCTCTACGTGGCCAACCACTTTGACCTCAAGGACTACATGGCCCCCATCAGCGTGGCGGCCTACAGCTACATGTCGCTGGTCCCCGTCATCCAGCCCCCGGTCATCCGCGCCCTCACCACCAAGAAGGAGCGCATGATCCGCATGGACTACAACGAGGAGCGCGCAAGCAAGCTGGCGCTGATCCTCTTCCCCATCATCGTGACCGCGGTCGCGGGCATCATCGTGCCCATGAGCGCCCCGCTGGTGGGAAGCCTGATGTTTGGCAACCTCATCCGCGAGTGCGGCGTGCTCGACCGCCTCAGCCGCACCGCCCAGAACGAGCTGGCCAGCCTGGTGACGATTCTCCTTGGCATCACCATCGGCGGCACCATGGTCGCCGACAAGTTCCTCAGGGCCGACACGCTCCTCATCCTCGCCCTGGGCCTGTTCGCCTTCGTCTTTGACACCGCCGGCGGCGTGCTGTTTGCAAAGCTGCTCAACGTGTTTCGCAAAAAGAAGATCAACCCCATGGTCGGCGCGGCCGGCATCTCCGCCTTCCCCATGAGCGCCCGCGTCATCCAGAAGATGGCCAAGGAGGAGGACCCCTACAACTTCATCCTCATGCAGTCCATCAGCGCCAACGTCTCGGGCCAGCTGGGCTCCATCGTGGCGGGCGGCATGGTGATTTCCCTGGTGAGCATGCTGCTGGGCGGCGTGTGGTAAAGGAGGGACGGTTATGACGCTTCTTTCCAAGGGACTCATTACGACGGTGTTCGGCCTGCTGGGCGTGTTTGTGGTGCTGGCGCTGTTCTTTGTCACCATCAAGCTCATGCAGCACCTGCCGGACAGGAAATAAGGAGGCGGCGCGCGTGTACACCTCCCAGGACGAGGCCGAGGCCCTCGCGCTTTTGAAAAAGCGAGGCTTCCTGGCCATTTTCCCCGCCGCCCTGGCGCTTGTGGCGGCGGTCGCGGTGTTCGTGGCGGGCAGGATCGCCCGAAGCGACACGCTGTGGATCCTCACCACCGCTCTCACCATCCTGGGCGGGGCCTATTTCCTCTTTCTCAACGGCGTGTGGGTTAAGCCCGCCCGCGACTACCTGCGCCACGTCCGCCGCATGCGCACCGGGCGGCTGCGCGAGACCGTCGGCGTGCTGACCTCCTTTGCCGAGGGCCTGAGCGAGCGCGACGGCCTGTGGTGCCACGCGCTGATGATGAACCTCGGCTCCGGCGAGCCAGAGGACGACCGCCTCTACTACTACGACGACGAAAAGCCCCGCCCGTCCATGCCCATCGGCTCGCGCGTGCGGGTGCTGAGCAACGACAACATGGTCGCGGACATCCGCCCCGACTGACTGCCGCGGCCTCTGAAAGGAAGGCGTTTTCCATGGCGCAGCCCGTGCTGGTCCTCGTCACCCCGCAGCATGCCTGCGACCGGCTCATCCATCAGGGCGCGGAGATCGCGCGCGCCAGGGACTCCTCCCTGCGCGTCCTCCATGTGGCCAACCCCGACGCCGCTCCCATCGGCGAGCCCGCCATCAACGCCCGCGCCCTGGACTACCTCTACGCCCTCTCGGGCGAGGTCGGCGCAGAAATGTGCGTCCTGACCTCTTCCTCCCCTCTGGAGGCCATCGCCGATTACGCCTCCGGCTGCAATGCCGGCGTCATCGTCATGGGCGGCGGCGAGCGCGCGTCGGGCATCGCCGAAACCTTCTCCCATCGCCTCCCCGGCGTTCAGGTCATCATTTTGCCCAGGTCCTGACAAAAATACCATTTACCAGTAGATGGGCTTGCGCACAGGAAGATTATTGCGTATAATAATGGTAGAAAAAGTCGCGCGATGATCTTCTTCCACAAGAGGTGCATGCCAATGAAGCCGTATTACGAAAAGCTGCGCGAACTTCGGGAAAGGCAGGATCTGAAACAGTCGGACGTTGCGCTCGTGCTTGGAACCACACAGCAGGTGTACTCGCGTTATGAAAACGGAATCAACGAGCTGCCCTTGCGTCATCTGGTGACGCTGTGCGGGTTTTATCACATCAGCGCCGACGACATTCTGGGCATTGATCCCACCCGGGAATAGGCGGCAGGCTTCGCAAAACTGAACAAAAGAAAAACAATTTGAAAAGGCCCTGAATCATAGGGCCTTTTTGGGCATCTGCGAGAGGAGGGGCTTTTTTTTCGGGGGAAACGGCGCAGGCCCGCCGCGGGCGGGCCTCAGGTTGTCGAAAAAGCTCGCCTGCGGCGATCTTTTCCGCCAGATGCTTAAGAAATGTTTGCGCCCAGGGGCGCAAACTCCCCGCCCGCCCGGCACCG
>CAUDEL010000054.1:0-20418 GCA_958448555.1 uncultured Eubacteriales bacterium
AACCGAAACGAGCGGAGGGCGCGGCCAGCGCCCGCCGCGACGATTGAGGTTGCGGACCTGTGGCCCTCCGAACCTCCCTGAAGGGTTTTTTGACAGTCTGAGAGCCGATCAGTTCGCCTGATCGGCTCTTTTGAATCGGGGAAAGCAGACGCCTTTATGCGTAGTGCCGCACGATCTCCTCCAGCGAGGCCAGTCCGTTGTGGAAGCCGTTCCCGTTGTCCATCACCACGTCGGCGACGCTTTTGTAGATGGGCATGCGCTCGTTGTAGATGCGCTCGATCTCCTCCCTGCCCTTTTGGGCCAGAAACGGCCGCTTCTCGGCGCGGATATCGAGCATGATGTCGTCGATGGGACGGTCGATGAGCACAACCAGGCCGTGGTTTCGCATCAGCCGCCGGTTTTCCTCGCGCAGGGAGACGCCGCCGCCGGTGGAGATGATGCCCGGCGTGGCGCTGGCAAGCTGCTGCAGAAGGCGCGTCTCGCCGTCGCGGAACGCCTGCTCGCCAAAGGTGGTGTAGAGCTGCGCGGTGTTCATGCCGGTGGTTTCAGCCAGATAAACATCCGTATCCAGGTAGGGGATCTGCAGCTTCTGGGCCACCCGGCGGCCCAGAGCACTTTTTCCGCTGCCGGGCATGCCCACCAAAAAGATGTGACGTTCCATCCACGGTCCTCCTTTGTGACTTTCGGGGCTCAGCGCGATTCGAGCTTTGGGGGCTCCTGGCGGCGCGCGAGCTGAAGCGTGAAGCGAAAGCCCGCGCCGCTCTCCAGCGGCAGCACCTCGATGGTCTGACGGTGCAGTTCCATGATCTGTTTGCAGATGCTCAGCCCGAGGCCCGTCCCCTTTCCGGAGGTATGGGCCTTGTCCGCCTTGTAAAAACGTTCAAACAGGTGCTCGCGGTCCTCCGGCGAGATGGGCTCGCCGTCATTTTGGATCACGATGGCTACCATATTATCATGCAACAAGGAAGTGCGGATTGTCAAGCTCCCTTTCTCAAAGATGAACTTGAGCGCATTGTCGATGATGTTGTGCACCACCTGGGAAATGCGGTCGCTGTCGGCGTGCACCATGCACGGTTCGGTGAAAAAATCGATCTGTACGTTGAGCGATTTTTCCTCGATGTCGTTCATCCGTCCGATGAGCACGCGGCGGATGAGCTCGTTTATGTCAAAATCGCTGAGGTTGAGCTTGTCCACGCCCTTGTCCATGCGGCTGAGCTGCAGAAGGTCTGCGATCAGCCGCTTCATGCGGTTCGTTTCGTCAAAGACGATCTTGAGGTAACGCGGGTATTCGTCCTGGGGAATGGTGCCGTCGAGCATGCCCTCGACAAAGCCGTGGATGCTGGTCACGGGCGAGCGCAGCTCGTGGCTGACGTTGGCGACGAACTCGCGGCGGCTTTCCTCCACCTGCTCGAGCTTCTCGGCCATGACGTTGAAGGCCCCGGCGAGCTGGCGTACCTCGTTGACGCCCGTCACCTGCGCCCGGGCGCTGAGCCTGCCGCGGCTCATTTCCTCGGCCGCGCCGGTGATGACGGTCAGCGGCCGCACGATCCCGCGGGCATAAAAGGCCGTGCCGATGATGGCCGCCAGCGCGGCGAAGGCAAAGCCGATGCCGATCTGAAACAGGAGCCCGTGGTATTCCGCCTCGATGATCTGCGAGCTGGTATGGATGAACACCGCGCCCAGCACCGTGTCATCCTGAACCCAGGGCACAGCCACGGTAAAGACGGGCCCCTGGGAATCGTGGGTGATCTGCGTCTGCACCTCCCGGCCGCTGAGCACCTCGCGAAGCGCGGCGGACATGTCCTCGGCGTCCAGCGTCTGCAACGCGTCCACGCTGCCCTCGATGGCGGACTGCATGTTGTCCATCACCCGGCCGTTGCGGTCCACGATGAGGATATAGGCGCCGTAGTCCTCGTAGACGGCCCGCGCCTTCCATTGCAGATAGGCCATGGTGGAGGACTGGATGTTGAGGTAGTCGGCAATGGTGTTTTCGTCTATCCGGCTGGCCAGAAAGGCGATCTCGCGGGCCTGCATCAAAAGGCCCTCCATGCGGCTGTCCACCATGGCCGAGCGGATGGAGAACATGGAAAACGCGCCGCTGATGAGCACGACCAGCACGATGACGCACATGAACAGCGCCAGCAGCCGGTCAAACATGGTTTGAAACATGGGGTCATCCTCTCCGGGAAACCGTCAGTTGGCCTTGTACTCAAATTTGTAGCCCACGCGCCATACGGTGTGGATCTCCCAGCCGTATTTTTCGCAGTCTGGCAGCTTTTCCCTCAGGCGCTTGATGTGCACGTCCACGGTGCGGCTGTCACCGAAGAAGTCAAAGCCCCAGACGCGTTCGAGAAGCTGCTCGCGGGTAAAGACCATGTTGGGGTGCGACGCCAGATAGAACAGCACCTCCAGCTCCTTGGGGGGCATCTCCAGCTCGCGGCCCTCGTACGTCACCTCATAGCGGGCCAGGCTCACCGTCAGCCCCGGGAAGCGCAGGGTGTCGTCCGCGTCCCCGGCCGGGGCGGCGGGGCTTTCGGCGGGCGCGCGGCGCAATACGGCCTTTACGCGCGCCACCAGCTCCTTGGTCTCAAAGGGCTTGGTCACATAATCGTCCGCGCCCAGCTCCAGCCCAAGCACCTTGTCGAACGTCTCGTCCCGGGCGGTGAGCATGATGACGGGAACCTTGCTGGTCTTTCGGATCTCCTTGAGCACCTGAAGGCCGTCCATGCCGGGCAGCATCACATCCAGAAGCACCAGGGCCGGCGTCTCGCGCCGGAACGCCTCCAGCGCCTCGTCGCCGCGGGCGGCCTCCGTCACGTCAAAGCCTTCCTTCTCCAGATACAGCCTGACCAGATGGCTGATGTTGGGATCGTCGTCCACCAGCAAAATCCGCTGCTTTTCAGACATGGGAAATCACTCCTCTGCGTGTTATTTCAGACTCACGACGGTCACGCCCTGCTCGCCCTCGCCATACATGCCGTCGCGGTACTTCTTTACGTTCATATGCGTGCGCAGGTGGCGCTGGATGCCTGCGCGCAGTACGCCCGTGCCCTTGCCGTGGATGATGCTGACCTCGTTGAGCCCGGCCAGCGTCGCATCGGCGAGGTAGATGTCCACGGCGGCAATGGCTTCGTCCAGCGACATGCCGCGCACGTCCACCTCCATGGGCACGGCGGGCCTGACCGCGGACACCCGGTTCATCACCCGGCTCTGCCTGGGCTTGTCCGGCTCCACGAGCTTGAGCTGGCTCAGATGCGCCTTCATCTTAATGATGCCCGCCTGAATCTGCACCTCGCCGTTTCGGTCGGCGGGGGAGAGGACCGTGCCCTTCGTGCCCAGGTGCACGATCTCCACACTGTCGCCCGGACGCACGCTCTTGGGCGGGGTGAAGTTGGCCTCGCTCTTTTCGCTCAGGCCCTCGCTGAGGGCGTCAATGCCGTCCTCCATGCGCTTTTTGAGGCGCTGGACCTCGTGCTCCGGGGTCTGTGCCTGCTTTTTCATGGCCTTGAGCTCGCGGATGATGCCGTCGGCCTCGCGCCGGGCGTTTTCCATCACGCGGCGCGCCTCGTCCTTGGCCTTTTTGAGGCTCTTGTCGCGGCTCTGCTCGATTTCGCGGCGCAGGCGCTCGGCCTCGTCGCGCAATTTCACCGTCTCACGCCGGGTTTCCTCGGCGATTTCCCGCTCGCGCTCGGCAATCTGGCGGTGATACTCGGCGTTGGCGATCACGTCCTCAAAGCGGATGTCCTCCTTGGAAAGCAGCGCCCTGGCCCCGTCGATGAGCCGCTCGGGCAGGCCGAGCTTGCGGGAGATGTCAAAGGCGTTGCTCTTGCCGGGAATCCCGATGGAGAGGCGGTAGGTGGGCCTGAGCGACTCCACGTCGAACTCCACGCTGGCGTTCTCCACCCCCGGCGTGCTCAGGGCAAAGGCCTTGAGCTCGCTGTAATGGGTGGTGGCCATGGTGCGCACCTTGCGCTCAAGCAGGCTGGAGAGGATGCTCTGGGCCAGGGCCGCGCCCTCGGTGGGATCGGTGCCCGCGCCCAGCTCGTCAAAGAGCACCAGGTCGTTGTCGCGGACGCAGGAGACGATCTCGACGATGTTGGTCATGTGCGAAGAAAAGGTGCTCAGCGACTGCTCGATGCTCTGCTCGTCCCCGATGTCGGCGTATACCCGGCCAAAGACGCTCAGCTCCGTCCCCAGCTCCGCGGGCACGTGCAGGCCGCTTTGCGCCATGAGGGTAAACAGGCCCACGGTCTTGAGCGTCACGGTCTTGCCGCCGGTGTTGGGGCCGGTGATGATGAGCGTGGTAAACTGGTCGCCCAGCCACAGATCGCTGGGCACGACCTTGTCCGATTCGATGAGCGGATGGCGGCCGCGCACGATCTTGAGGTAGCCGCGCGTGTTCATCTTTGGCAGGCTGGCGCGCATCTCCCGCGCCAGCAGCCCCTTGGCAAAGGCGAAGTCCAGATGCGTGAGCAGCTCAATGTTCATGAAGATGCTCTCGGCGTGGGGCGCAAGCTGGTCGGAGAGCGCCTGGAGAATCCGCGCAATCTCCTGCTGCTCGCGGGCGCGGAGCTGTTTTAGGTCGTTGCCCAGCTCCACCACGAACATCGGCTCGATGAACAGCGTGGCCCCCGTGGCGCTCTGGTCGTGCACAAGGCCCGGCACATTGGCGCGGCACTCCGCCTTGACGGGGATGCAGTAGCGGTCGCCGCGCATGGTGATGATGCTGTCCTGCAGGTACTTGGAAAAGCTCGAGGAGCGGATCATCTGGCTCAGGCGGTCGCGCATGCGCTCGTTGGCGCCGCGGATCTGCCGCCGGATCTGATGTAGCTCCGCCGAGGCGCGGTCGGCGATCTCCTCCTCGCTCATGATGGCGGCGGAGATGTCGTTTTCCACGCCCTCCAGCGCCACCAGACGGCTGGCCATGCCGGTGAGGATGGGGGTGTCCTCGCGGTCGCGCACCAGCGCGGCGCGGGCCGTGCGCGCCGCGCGCAGGCAGACGGCCACGTCCAGCAGCGCACGCGGGCTCAGGCACGCGCCCTTCTGGGCCAGCGCCACCTGCTCGCGCACGTCGGGAAAGCCCATCAGCGGCTGCCCGCCCAGAAAGCTGAGCAGCACGCAGGCCTCCTCGGTCTCATCCAGCGCCCGGCGCACGTCCGAAAGCTCGTCGTAGGGCCTGAGCGCAAGGCATTTTTCCCTGCCCATGTCCGTCAGCGCATGCGCGGCCAGCCGCTCACGGATCTTGGTAAATTCCAGCACGCGAAGCGCGCGGTCCTGTTCCATAGGACTCCTTCCTTTCGGGAGACGGTTTATTCCACGCCGCGTGCAAAGTGTCCGGACGTGGTCTCAAAGCCCGCGGGCCCGCTTTCCCGCCCCGCCAGCAGCGCCGCGTAGGCGCGCGTGAGGGAGATTTGCCCGTCCGCGGTTTCAACGGTGAAGTGCAGCAGCATGCCCGCGCCCAGCGCGCGCCGCTGCGCGTCATAGGCCCTCAGGTCGGTGGGCAGCGCGCCCAGGACGCTCAGCTCGCAGCCCTCGGGAAAGCGCGTGCGCGCCAGCGGGAAGCGATAGCCCAGACGGTCGGTCAGGCAGGGCGCGGGAGAGGCGCAGGCCAGGTCGCCGGGGGCGCACAGGGCGCAGTCCGCGCGCCCGCGGGAAAGCCCGCGGCGCACCCGCTGGGGACAGTGATTCAGCAGCATGAGCGTCTCGCGCCCGTAGACCTTCACAAGCGCGGGCAGGGAAAGCGGCAGAAGCCCCCGCTGCTCAGAGAACGTCCATTCCGGCCAGAGCACGAAGCCGCACACCCCGAGGCTGCGCAGCGTTTCCACCCCTTCCGGGTTGGTCGCGGGCACCCCCTCCCCGCACAGCAGCGGCAGGGGGAGCGCAAGGCCGAGCTGCCCGACGCTTTCGGCCATCAGGCCGCCCAGACGGCCCGCGTGCGCGGCGATGACCGCGAGGCACCGCTGCTGTGTGCGCTGGGTCATCTGCGGCGGCAGGCGAAGCCAGACGCCGCGCGGCAGGCGGGCAAGGTCCTCCTCCAGCGCCTCCGGGGTGAAGGTGCGCGGAGCGTAGCAAAGAAGCGTCGCGCCCGCATCCGAAAGCGCTTCGGCCAGCGCGGGGTCCGAAAAGACCACAGCCAGCGTGTCCGCCCCGACGGGCGCGGACAGGCGGGACAAGGGTCTGGGGGGCGGCAGGGGAGAGGCGGGGGATGCAAAGGCGGCGATGCGCGCTTCGACGAGCCGCTCCACGGCGTCCCGACGCAGGGCGTTGAGCGCGCCGACGGGCAGGAACACCCCCTCGTCCACCACGGCCCGAAGGCCGCCGCTTTCCAGCGTAAAGGGGGTTCCGCCGAGCTTTTCAAGCTGGCGGCAGGCGTCCTCGGGGCCGGAGGGACGGCTTCTGGCCGCCTCGGTCACGGGGCCGCTTGCGGTGACGCTCACCTCGCCGTCGCTCATGGACAGCGCCATCGGCCTTCCCAGGGAAAAGCGGGCCAGCATGCTCACGGGGATGGGGCGCGGCGCGTGCGCGCGGGCCTGCGCGAGCTGGCGCGCGTCGGCCAGGCGGAAAACCGCCATGCCGGCCCTCGCCCTCACATCGGGCCGGAGCCGCAGCGAGGCCGTTTTGCCGGCGGGCACGTCCGGGCCGCTGTAGCGCAGGTCGAACGGGCCGTCCGCGCCGCGAAGCTGAAGGCTGTCGCCGTCGCCCAGGGCCCGGTCCACGCGCAGCGTGGCCAGGGATCCCCGCACGGACAGCACCTCGCCCAGCGCAACGCCCTCGTGGCTCACGCGCTCCGGCGTCACCAGGTCCGCGTCCTCGGCGCCCATGAGATGCCCGCGCGTAAAGCCGCCGCGGTTGAAGATCTGCAAAAGCCGCTCGCGCTGCGCGGGGTCGGGGCGGAAATCGCCCCTGGCCACGGCGTCCAGCGCGCGGCGGTAGACCGAGGCAGTCACGGCGACATACTCGGCGCTCTTGAGCCGCCCCTCGACCTTGAGGGAGCGAACGCCCGAGGCGCACACCGCGGGCAGGTCATCCAGAAGGCACAGGTCCCGCAGCGAGAGCAGGGGACCCTCGAGCCCCTCAAGGCGGAAGCACTGGCGGCAGGGCTGGGCGCAGCGGCCGCGGTTGCCGCTTCGCCCGCCGGACATGCTGCTCATCAGGCACCGGCCGCTGACGGCCGTGCACAGCGCGCCGTGCACGAAAACCTCGGTTTCGATCCCCGTGGCCGCCACCTCGCGCACGTCCTCAAGACCACATTCGCGCGCCAGCACCACCCGTGAAAAGCCCAGCGAGCGGGCCAGGCGCGCCCCGTCCGCGTTGCACACCGCCATCTGCGTGGAGGCGTGCAGGGCCAGCGAGGGAAACGCGCGCCGCACCGCCGCGGCCACGCCCAGGTCCTGGACGATCACCGCGTCCGCGCCCGCCAGTGCGATCTCGTGCAGCGCCGAGCAAAGCGCCTCCATCTCGCCGGGCTTGACGAGGGTGTTGACCGTCACATGCACGCGCACATGATAGAGGTGCGCGTAGCGCACGGCCCGCTCCAGCGCCTCGCCGTCGAAGTTGACGGCGCTGGCGCGCGCGCCGAAGGCACGGTAGCCCAGATAGACCGCGTCGGCCCCGCAGTCCACGGCGGCGCGCAGGGCGGCCTCGTCTCCGGCGGGCAGAAGCAGTTCGGGAAGGGTGGGAGGCATGGCGGTTCGCTCGCTTTCGCTCGGAATAAAAAAGGGCGGCGCAGGGTGAAAAAAGCCCCCGTGCGCCGCCCGTTGCATCACAGCCTGGTAAAGGGATAGTCCACGCCGTTGGTCTCCACGCGGATGGAGGCGATCACCTGCGGCTCAAGCGGCCGATCCGCGCGGTCGGTGCGCTGGGACACGATGCCGTCCGCCACCTCCATGCCCTTCGTCACCTTGCCGAAGGCTGCATAGGCGCCGTCCAGATGCGGGCTGTCGCTGGTCATGATGAAAAACTGCGACCCGGCGCTGTCCTTCATCATGCTGCGCGCCATGCTCAGCACGCCGTAGGTATGCTTGAGCGGATTGGGCACGCCGTTTTGGGCGAACTCGCCCTTGATGCGGTAGCCGGGGCCACCTGTGCCGGTGCCCTTGGGGCAGCCGCCCTGGATCATGAAGCCGGGGATGCAGCGGTGGAAAATCAGCCCGTCGTAGAAGCCGCCGTTGGCCAGGGAGATGAAGTTGCCCACGCTTTCGGGCGCGATGTCGGGGTAAAGCTCGCCGGTCATGACGCCGCCGGATTGCATCGTGATGGTAAAGGTGGGGTTGGCCATGAAAATCGACCCTCTCTCTGCGTTCTCTTGCCCTGCGGGCCCGCGCCCTTCCGCAGGCGCGCTCTTCTTGCATTATAACCCGTTTGTCAGGTGATTGCAACGCTTTTTTCCCCGCGCGGCAGCGTGCGCGCAAGCCATACCCGCCCCCAGCCGTACCGGGCGGCGAGAAGATCCAGCGCCGCTTTCGCCCTGGCCGCCCCGGCGCAGGTCTCAAACACCCCGTAGACCACCGAGCCGCTTCCCGTCATCATCGCCCGCACGGCGCCCGCGGCCTCCAGCGCCTCTATGGCCTGCGAAAGCGCCGGGCGGGCCGGGACGCTCACGGCCTCCAGCACGTTTCCCATCGCCGCGCCCAACGCCCGGAGGCTGCCCCCGAGCAGCGCTTCCTGCGCCGCGGCGTTGTCGGGACGCCGGAGGGCGGCGGGGTCCAGCGCGTCAAAGGCGGAAAAGACCTCGCGCGTGCTCAGCCCCCCGCAGGGCTGCAAAAAGACAAGCCATACCTGCGGCGCGGGCAGCAGGGGGACGATCTCCTCGCCGATGCCGCCCACGCGGGCCAGGCCGCCCGTGAGCAGAAAGGGCACGTCCGCGCCCAGCTCCAGGCCCAGACGCATGAGCTCCTCCCGGGAGAGCCCCAGGCGCCACAGGGTGTTGAGGCCCCTGAGCGCCGCCGCCGCGTCCGCACTGCCGCCGCCCATCCCCGCGCCGGAGGGGATGCGCTTTTGCAGACGCATGCGCACGCCTCTGCGCACGCCGCAGCGCTCCCGCAGAAGAAGGGCCGCGCGGTACACCAGGTTGGAGGCGTCGTAGCGGACCGGCTCGCTGCTCATCGCGCCTTGCGCCGCGGCCGCTGTCCCCTCCGCGCCGGCCGCCTCCAGCGTCACCTCCGGCGCCTCCTCCAGCCACATCAGGTCGCACAGGGAGACGGTCTGCATCAGCATGTCCATGAGATGATAGCCGTCCGGGCGCGTGCCCAGTATATCCAGCGTCCAGTTGATCTTGGCATAGGCGGCCACACAAAGCATTGCAACCCACCCTTTCGTTATGGTATAGTTACAGTATACCAGTTTTTTTTCAAACCGTTAAGGGGGCGCTGTCCCATGCCGACGATTCCGGTGCTCATCACCATCCGTTCCACCGCGCACCGCGACGGGGTTGCGGGAGATGAGACGATTTCCATGCTCACCGCCGGCGAAATGGAGCTGGAGGAGGAGCGGGCCGTGATCCGCTACGAGGAGACGCTGGATGAGAGCATGCCCGCTCAGCGGGTGGTTATGACCATCGACGATGGGGGCGCGACGATGAGCCGCGACGGTGAATACGCCACAGATATGGTCTTTCGCATGGGCTGCCGCTATGAGGGCTCCTATCATACCCCCTATGGCGACATGGAGCTGGCGGTGTTCTGCACGCGCCTGCGCTACGACCTGGGGGAGGACGGGGGAGAGGTTCAGCTGAGCTACCAGCTCGACCTCAACGGCGCCTTTGCGGCCGTGCACGATCTGGAGATGCGGCTTATCCGCCAGGGCGATGACTGAGCTTGCGAGGGCGCAGCGCGCCGTGTATGAGGCGCTGAGGGAGGCGTCGGGCGCCTCCTGCTTTGTGCGGCTGTGCGCCTCCGACGATGCGCTGTGGGTGACGGACCTTCCACGGAGGACGGAAAGCGTCGAAGCGGCGCGAAAGGCCCTGGACGCGCTGGGCGTGACGTGCACGGAGGACGGCGCGGCGGGCCTTTGGCGGCTGGACTGGACGAGGGAGGCATGGCGCGGGCGGCTGCTTGCCCTGCCCGCCAAGCCGCCGCCCTTCCCCCGGGACGAGGCGCTCCACCCCGCCTACGCCCTTTGCCGGCTCTTGCTTTTGCATCCCACTCCGCTGGAGCGCCAGCCCATGGAGCAGGTGCGCGCCGTTTGCAAGCGCGCATCAGGCGCCCCGGAGGCGCTGCTGAGGCTCGTATCGCCGCTGCATGGCGAGTCCGCGCGCCGCCTGCGCGCGGGCGAACCCGTCGCCTATGGCGCGGGACAGGTGCTTTCGGACTGGCTCACGCGCACGGACCGCCCAAACGGATAGGAGGATTTGCATGCTGCTGAAATACTACGGACATTCCTTTTTTACCCTGGCGCTGGAGAGCGGAGCCGTGATCGCCTTTGATCCCTACGGCTCGTTTTATGAATACCCCCGCCGCTCGGTGCGGGCCGACCTGTGCCTGATTTCCCATCACCATCACGACCACGACGGCCTGAGCTCGCTCCAGCCGGGGGCGGAGGTGATCGACGCGCCCGGCACGCACAGCGCCTGCGGTGCGTCCATCCTCGGCGTCCCCACCTTTCACGACGGGCAGAGCGGCGCGCTGAGAGGGCCCAACACCTTTTTCGTGGTGGAGGCGGAGGGATTGCGCATAGGGCATGCGGGCGATCTGGGGCATCTGCCCGGCCGTGCGCTGGCAGAGCGGATCGGAAGGCTTGATCTGCTGATGCTCCCCGTGGGCGGCTATTATACCATCGACGCGGCGCAGGCCGCGCAGGTGCGCAAGCTCCTCGCGCCCACCGTCACCGTGCCCATGCACTATCGGACGGAATATGATCCCGAGATGCCTATCGCGCCGCTGGAGGATTTTTTGCGCCTCGTGGGGGCCAGGGATGCGCAGATGCCGCTCCTGCGCGCCGCAAAGGCCGACATCGGCCAGCATCAAGCCATCGTCACCCTCTCCGTCCCCGGCGCTTGAGAGGCGGGCCGGCAGGGGGTACAATCAGGCGAATCGTTGGAGGCAAGGAGCATGAAATATGTCTTTATCACCGGCGGGGTGACCTCCTCCCTGGGCAAGGGGGTCACGGCGGCGGCCCTGGGCTGCCTGCTCAAGGCGCGCGGCTACCGCGTGGGGCTGGAGAAGCTGGACCTGTACTATAACGCCGAGCCCGCGTTCCTCAGCCCTCTGGAGCACGGGGAGGCGTTCATCACCGACGACGGGCACGCGGTGGACCTGGACCTTGGCAACTATGAGCGCCTTGTGGATGTGACGCTGAGCGGGGAGAGCTGCTGCACGACCGGCAAGATCCACCGGCGGCTGCTGGAGCGCGAGCTGCGGGGCGACTTCCACGGCTCCACCATCCAGGCCATCCCGCATGTGGCCAACGAGATCAAAAGCACCATCGAAAGCGTGGCCATCCGCGCCGGTTCGGAGATCAGCATCGTGGAGATCGGCGGGACCGTGGGCGACATGGAGGCGGCGGTCTATCTGGAGGCCATCCGCCAGATGCGCCTGGAACGGACGGACCCGCATGACTGCTGCTACGTCCACCTGACGCTCATGCCCTATATCTCCACCGCGGGCGAGCTCAAGACCAAGCCCACCCAGAGCAGCGTGCGGGCGCTGAGGTCGGCGGGCATCCAGCCGGACGTGATCGTCTGCCGCACGGAAAAGCCCATGACGGGCGAGGGCAGGGAGAAGATCGCCCTGTTTTGCAACGTGACGACCGCCAACGTCATCCAGAACATGGACGTGGACCCGCTGTGCGAGCTTCCGCTGGTGCTGGAGAAGGAGGGGCTGGCCCGCGCCGTGCTCTCCGAGCTGCGCCTGCCCGATCCCGAGCCGGACCTCGGCGCCCAGCGCGCATACGTGCAAAGCGTGAAAGACGCCTACAAAACGCTGCGGGTAGCGCTGGTGGGCAAGTACACCGCCGTGCCGGACGCCTATCTCTCCGTGACCGAGGCCCTGCGGCACGCGGCCGCGCAAAACGGCGCGCGGCCCGAGATCTCGCTGGTGGACGCCGGGCAAATCACGCCCGAAACCGCCGGCGGCCTTTTGGGCGGCTATGACGCCATCGTCGTCCCCGGCGGCTACGGCGATCGGGGCGTGGACGGGATGATCGCGGCGGCGCGCTATGCCAGGGAAAGCGCAACGCCGTTTCTGGCCATCGGCTTTGGCATGCAGCTTGCGGTGGTGGAGGCGGCGCGAAGCCTGCTGGGCATCGCCGACGCGCACACCGCCGAGGCCGATCCCCATACGGCGCATCCCGTGGTCCGCATCCCGCAGGACCGCGTCTGCCAAAACGACAGCCGCGGCGCCACGCGCATGGGCGGCAGCGGCGTGAGGCTCATGCAGGGCACGCTCAGGGAGCTGTACGGCGCGGAGGTGGTGCGCGAGCGCCACGCCAACCGCTACGAGGTGGACCCCGCCTATGTGCCGGCGCTGGAACAAAAGGGATTCAGGCTCGCGGGCGTGAGCGTGGAGGCGGGTTACCCCGAGGCGTTTGTGCTGGAGGGGCATCCCTTCTATGCGGCGGTCGTCTACCATCCCGAATACATCAGCCGTCCGGGCAAGGCGCATCCACTGTTTTCGCATCTGGTACGCTCCGGGCTGGAGCGGAAATGAAAGACGGGGAGCCGCCGGAGCGCCTCCCCCTTTTGCATGAGAGAGGATGGCGAAAAACCATGCCCGTCGAACTGTCCGGGAGCGAGGCGGCTCAGCTCGAAGCGATGCTGGAGACCTCGGAAAACAACCTGCGCGCGCTGGAATGGTTCAGCGGCTATTTGAATCTCAGCCCGCGCTTTGTAAGCGGCGAGGACGTGGCGCTTCTCAGCGGCGAGTGCGGCGTGAGCGGGGAGGAGGCGTACCGGCTGCTGATGGCCTCGGCCTGCGGGCTGGATCTGGAAAGCGACCCGTGGGCGCGGGAGATGGCGCGGCAGTATTTTCAGCCGGGGGTGCGTCAGCTGGACGCCGCGGCCTGCCGGGAGGACCCCTACTATGCGGCTGTGCGCCTGCCCCAGGCGTGCCGGGGGCGCTGGACGCTGGGGTATAAGCGCATCGAGCCGTATGAGGCCTTCGCCTCCGGCGACCTGCTGCTCATGCCCGACGGGCGCGAGGTGCCGCAGGCAGGGTACTTCACCGAGCCCTTTCTCACCCCCGTGGTCATGGAGGACGGCCGGGAGTGGATGACGGTCACGCCCAGCGAGCTGAGCACCATGACCGCGGACATCCAAAGCGTGAGCGGCAGGGTGGCGGTGTTTGGTCTGGGGCTGGGCTACTATGCGTTCATGACGGCCCGAAGGGCCGAGGTGGAGCGGGTGACGGTGATCGAGCGGGACGCGGAGGTGATCGCGCTGTTCCGGGAGCACATTCTCCCTGCCTTTGAAAACCCCGGAAAGGTCGATATCGTGCAGGCGGACGCCTACGAGTACGCCGCCCGTATGGGCGGCGAGGGGTACGACTTTGCCTATGTGGACATCTGGCATGACGTGCTGGACGGGGTGGAGATGTACCTGAAAATGAAGCGGCTGGAGGCGCTTTCCCCGGGTACGCGGTTTCTTTACTGGATTGAAACGTCCATCCTGTGCTGGCTGCGCGGGATGGCGCTGATGGAAATTGCCGAAAGAAAAGATGGCCCGATGCTTGAGGCCATCGGGCCGGTGAAGTGCCTTGACGATTTGAAACGCGCGCTTTCTCAGGAGGGCCTGCGCCGCCTCGCGCCGCGCATCCCCCTGGAGGTGGCGCATCGGGAATAGGGTCTATTCCAGCATTTTGAGGAAGGCCGCCTCGTCGATCACGGGGATGCCCAGGCTTTCGGCCTTGCTCAGCTTGCTTCCGGCCTTTTCGCCCGCGAGCACGAAGCTGGTCTTTTTGCTCACGCTGCCGGCTGCCCGCCCGCCGTGGCGGGCGATGAGCGCCTCGGCCTCATCGCGGGAGAGCGTGGGCAGGGTGCCCGTGACTACGACGGTCTTGCCCGCCAGCGCGTCGGAGAGCGCGTCGCTCTCGTGCCGCGGCGTGACGCCCGCCTCCAGCAGGCGGCGGATCATCTCCAGATTCTCCGGGAAGCTGAAAAACTCCACCACGCTGGCCGCCACGATGTCGCCCACGTCCGGGATGGCGGTCAGCTCCTCGATTGTGGCCGCCTTGAGCTTGTCCAGCGAGCCGAAGCGCTGCGCCAGGTCGCGCGCGGTCTTTCGCCCCACGTTCGGGATGCCCAGGGCGAAGAGAAACGCATCCAGCGCGCAGTGCCGGCTCTTGTCCAGCGCGGCGATCAGGTTTTCGGCGCGCTTTTGCTGGAAGCCGTCCAGCGGCAAAAGGTCGTTGACCGTCAGATGGTACAGGTCGGCGCAGTCGCGCACGCCCAGCCTGTCATAGAGCAGCTCGGCGGTCTTTTCGGAAAAGGTGTCGATGTCCATGGCGTTGCGCCCGGCAAAGTGCGCAAGGCGCGCCACGGCCTGCGGCTTGCAGCTCGTGCGGTTGATGCAAAACAGGTGCGCCCCCCGCTCCAATAGCGGCTGACCGCAGGCGGGGCATACCGTGGGCGGCTCGATGGGCGTTTCCTCCGGCCCGGCCTCGCCCACGCGGCCCATGATTTCGGGGATCACGTCGTTGCTGCGGCGAATCCACACCTCGCAGCCGATGGCGACGCGCTTTCGCTGGATGTCACCGAAATTGTTGAGCGTGGCGCGCTTGACCGTCACGCCGCCGATGTCGGTGGGGGTCAAATGCGCAAGGGGCGTGAGCTTGCCCGTGCGGCCCAGCTCCCAGGTGACGTTGAGCAGCGTGGCGGTGTTTTCCTCGGCGGCGAACTTGTAGGCCACGGCCCAGCGGGGGAACTTCTCGGTGTTGCCCATGGCCTGCCGCGTTTCAAGGTCGCACACCTTGACCACCGCGCCGTCGATGAGAAAGTCCAGCGATTCGCGCTGGGCCTCGACCGCGTCAATGCGCTCCAACAGTTCCTCGTAGGTGTCGGCATGGGCCTCGTAACGGCTGGTGGGGAAGCCGTTTTCCTGCAAAAAGGCGATCATGCCGTCCAGATCATGGTAGGGCGGGTTTTCGATGGTGCCGATCTGATAGAAGAAGGCGTCCAGCTTCCTGCGGGCGGTCACGGCGGGATCGAGGTTGCGAAGCGCACCGGCCGCCGCGTTGCGGGCGTTCTTGAGCGGTTCGTCGGCGGTTTTGTTGTAGGCTTCCAGCGTGCTCAGGCGCATGATGCACTCGCCCTGCACCTCCAAAAGCCCCCGATAGGGGATGGACAGGGGCACGCAGCGGATGGTGCGCACCTGGGGCAAAATCGCCTCGCCCACCTCGCCGTTGCCGCGCGTGGCGGCCTCGACGAGCTGCCCGCCGCGGTAGGTGAGGTTGATGGTCAGGCCGTCGAGCTTGTACTCCACGGCGTATTTGAGCGGGGGGAGGGGCGTTTCGCGCCCGTCGCTCAGCTGGGCGTGGAGCTTTTGCGTGCGCTCCAGCCAGCTGAGCAGCTCTTCCTTGCTCTGCACCTTGTCCATGCTCCACAGGCGGCTGAGGTGCCGGTGCGAGGCAAAGGCGCTCAGCGGCTCCGCGCCCACGCGCACAGTAGGGGAGTCGGGCAAGACGATGCCCGACTCCTTTTCCATCTGGCTCAGTTCATTGTATTTTCCGTCCCATTCGGCGTCGCTCATGGGGCTTTCACCGCGGGTGTAGTAGAGGACGGAGGCGCGGTTGAGCTGATCGACCAGCTCGCGCATGCGTTGGTTTTCCATGTCAGTCGTTCACCTTCACAATCGGGGCGATGGAGAGCACGAACTCCTTCTGGCCGTAGGCCGCAAAGCCGATCACGATGCGGGCGTCGCTGCCGCTGCCGCGAATCTCCAGCACGTTTCCCTCGCCGAATTTGCGGTGCATCACGCGGTCGCCGGCCTTGAACAGCGCGGCGACGGCGCTCATGGGCACGCTGGCTGCGGCCGAGGGCGTAAAGCCCTTCTGCACGCCCGGGATGCCCAGGGCGCTCTTGCCCGCGCCCAGCCCCCGGCCGGCCTCGGCGCCGTAGCGCGGCGTGCGCTTGGGGGTGGGATGCTGGTAGCTTTCCATGACGCCGGGGAAGTTGCGCTCGCGCTTGCTGATCCAGCGGTCATCCAGCAGACGGCTGGGAATCTCCTTGAGGAAGCGGCTGGGGGCGTTGTAGTTGACCTGATTGTAGAGCATGCGCTGCGCCGCGTAGCTCAGGAAAAGCTGGCTCTGGGCGCGGGTGATGGCCACATAGCACAGCCTCCGCTCCTCCTCCATGCGCTTGTCGTCCTGAAGGCTGCGGCCGGTGGGGAAGACGCCCTCCTCCAGCCCGGAGATAAAGACGATGGGGAATTCCAGCCCCTTGGCGCTGTGCACGGTCATGAGCGTGACGGACTTGCCGCCCAGCTCGGCATTGTCCAGATCGCTCACCAGCGCCACGTTTTCCAGATAGTCCTCCAGCGAGGGGCTTTCGGCGCCCTGCTCGTATTCGGCAACCGCGCCCAAAAACTCCTCGATGTTCTCCAGCCGGTTCCGGCCCTCGTCGGACAGGTCGCGCTCATACTGGGCCTTGAGGCCGGTGCGGTCGATGACGTAGCCGACAAACTCGCTCACGCCCATGTCCTCGCGGGCCATGACCAGCTCGTTCATGAGGTCCCCGAACTCGCTGACGCACTTGCGCGGCCGGGCCGAGAGCGTCTCGGGCACGTCCATGAGGGCGCTGTAGAGGGGCATTTCCTTCTCGGCGGCGTAGCGCACCAGTTCCGCGATGGTGCTGTCGCCGATGGAGCGCTTGGGCTGGTTGATGATGCGGCGCAGGCTCACGTCGTCGGCGGGGTTGACGATGCTGCGCAGGTAGGCCACAATGTCCTT
Source organism: uncultured Eubacteriales bacterium (assembly GCA_958448555.1). Taxonomy (GTDB): domain Bacteria; phylum Bacillota; class Clostridia; order Christensenellales; family Aristaeellaceae; genus Limiplasma. The sequence continues at coordinate 16,878 of CAUDEL010000054.1, forward strand.
GACCTCCTTGCGGTCGTAGAAGCGAAGGCCCCCGTAGATGCGGTAGGGGATGCCCGCGCGCACCAACATTTCCTCCAGCACGCGGCTTTGCGCGTTGGAGCGGTAGAGCACGGCCATCTCGCCGTAGGTCTTGCCGGAAAGCTGCATCTGCTGCATGCGGTCGCACACCCATGCGGCCTCCTCGCGCTCGTCCCCGGCGCAGAAGAGCTTGATGGGCTCGCCCGCGGGATGCTCGGTCCACAGGGCCTTTTCCATGCGGCCCTCGTTGTGGGCGATGACCTGATTGGCCGCGTCGAGGATGTTGGCGGTGGAGCGGTAGTTCTGTTCGAGCTTGATGACGGTGGCGTCGGGGAAGTCCTTCTCAAAGTCGAGGATGTTGCGGATGTCCGCGCCGCGCCAGCCGTAGATGCTCTGGTCGTCGTCGCCCACGACGCAGAGGTTGCGGCTTTCCTTGGTCAGGAGCTTTACCAGCGAATACTGGGCGAAGTTGGTGTCCTGGTATTCGTCCACATGCACATAGCGGAAGCGGTCGCGGTAGCTTTCCAGAACGGGCGGATGGTCGGCGAACAACTCCAGCGTGCGCACCAGCAGGTCGTCAAAGTCGAGGGCGTTGCCGTGGCGCAGGCGGCGCTCGTAGGCGTCGTAGAGGTCGTGGATCTGCTGGCTGCGGAAATCCTTCGCGGAGGCCTGAAACCACTCGTCGGGACCGAGCAGACGGTCCTTGGCGTCGCTGATCTTGGCCTTGACCTCGCGAAGCGTCAGCGATTTGTCGTCGATACCGAACTGCTTGAACAGCTCCTTGAGCACGCTGGACTGGTCGTCATCGTCGTAGATGGTAAAGGAGCGGGTGTAGCCCAGTTTTTCGATGTCCCGCCGCAAAATGCGGGCGCACATGGCATGGAAGGTGCTGACCCATACCTCGCCGCCGCGTTCACCCACCAGGGCGCTCACGCGCTGACGCATCTCCTTGGCGGCCTTGTTGGTAAAGGTGATCGCCAGAATGTTCCACGGCGCCACGCCGTGGTCGATCAGGTTGGCAATGCGGTAGGTGAGCGCGCGCGTCTTGCCGCTGCCCGCGCCCGCGAGAATAAGCACCGGCCCTTCGAGGGTTTCGGCGGCCCTGCGCTGCTGCGGGTTCAATCCTTCCAAATTCATGCTATGCGATCCTCAACCTTCACTTCTGTTGTGCCTCGAGCCGGTCCAGCACCAGCGTGTAGCCGTCCGCGCCGTACTGCAGGGCGCGGTTGACGCGGCTGATGGTGGCGGTGGACGCGCCGGTCTGATGGGCGATCTCCTGATAGGTGACCTTGCGGCGGAGCATCACGGCCACCTCCAGCCGCTGGGTGATGCTCTTGAGCTCCTGAACGGTCAAAACGTCCTCCAGAAAGCGGTAGGCCTCCTCCGGGGTTTGCAGCTTCAAAAGAGCGTCCATCAGCAAATCGGTCTGTTCGTTGTGAAAACGTGGCGTAAACACGGTCGCAATCCTCCGCTCAAACAGTGCAAAACTTTGCCTGATACCATTATAGCACATTTGAGAAAAGAAGGAAAGCGAAAAACGTGTAGGCCGCGAGGGTCACTCGCGGGGCGGCTTTTTGCCAAAGAGGCCGCCGGTCATCTCGCTCAGGCTGCGGCCGAATTTGCTCATGCCGCCGCGGCCGCCCGTGGACAGGAAGGCGAACAGCCCCAGCCCCGCCACCAGCGCCACAACGAGCCATACGGCCCAGCTCGCGCCGGTGTTGTCCTGGTCCGCGCCTTCCGCCGTTTCCCCGGCGGGGGCGCGGGAGGCGTCGCTGGCCCCGGCGGAGCCGGTCACGCCGCCGTAGAGCGCCTTGTAGACCACCTCGCTCATGGGGCCGGTGGAGGCCAGCACCCGCTCCTTGGGCAATGTGTGCGTGCCGAACTCCAGAAGCACGCTGCGCGGGGCCAGGTCCTGATTGTAGGCGCCCTTGCCCATGTAGATGTCCTTGATGAGGCCGGGGTACATCTTGTCGGCCACGGCCTTGATCTGCTTGGCAAAGCTGAGGTTGGCGTCCCTGTTCTGGTTGCCCTTGCCCACCAGCAGGCGCACCTTGCTCATCTTTTCATTGCCGATGGTCACGGCGTACTGATCCGGGTCCGGGATGCCGTCGCGGTGGATGTCGAAGATGGCGCCGGGCTGCCCCTTGAGCAGCTCCACCGCGGTCTGGCGGCTGCGGCGGTAGGCCCCGGCGTCGTGCGGGTGGTGGGTGGCGTCGCTCAGGGTGACGGATACGCCCAGCTCCTCCAGCCCCTCCCCGAACGCCGCCGCCACGTCGTAGATGCCGCCGCGCTCCTCGTCGCTCTCGGTGCCGTCGCCCTCAATGTAGCTTTCGTCGCTGTGGGTGCAGTACAGGGCGATCTTTTTGTTGCCAACGGCGCTGACGGCAAGGCTCTGCTCCATCTCCAGCCAGCTCACGTCCGGCATGTCGGCCTCGCCCAATAGCTCCAGCCGCGCCGTTTTGGCCGCCTCGTCCACGGAAACCACGCGGTAGTGCAGGTTGTCCCCGCTGATGTACTCGTCGCCCGCCTCGCACTCGCCCATGTACTGCGTGACGGCCTGCCCGTCCGGCCCAAGCAGGGTGTAGACGTCCTCCTGCGCCCAGGCGGGCAGGGCCGCCAGACACAGCGTCAGGGTGAAAAGCACGGAAAACAGCGTTTTTTTCATGGCTCATTTCTCCTTTTGACGCACGGGGTTGCTCACGGCGCTCTCCCGCGGGGGATTCGTGCCGCGCGCCATGCGCTCCAGCACCTCGCCCACCAGCTCGGAAAGCAGCACGCCCAAAATGCCGCTGATTATCATCGCGTCAAACACGCCCGCGCCGCCCAGCACAAGCGGCTGGTCAATCCCCCGCGACCAGTTCACCACCGCCACGGCGATATCCGCCAGCATCACGCCCATCACGCCGCAGAAGAACGCGCCGCGCCGCGAGCGCCCCAGCACGTAGGCCACCACGCCGCCCGCCAGCCCGTAGAGGTACATCGGGTCGATCAGCATGCGCTCCGGCTCGTCGGGCAGAAAGTGCGAAAGCGCATAGATGACGCCCGCCGTGATGAGCGCCCCCAGCACCGCGCGCACGCGCTCCTTCGCCGTCCCCGCCCGCGCCAGCAGGTAGACGCACACCCCCAGGGGAATCACCGCGCCGCCGACGCTGACGGAGACGTTTCCTATCTGCACATTGGGAATGAGCGTACCGAAAAACATCAGCGCGATCAAAACCAGCGCCGCCCGGTCGCTCAGATACAGCTTGTCCAGCACCCGCTGGGCCACGCCGAAGAATACCAGGACCGCCACTACGGTCAATAGGACCATTCCGATCGACATACGCACGCATCCCTTCATCCATGGAAGTGATGCTATTGTGCCCCAAACGGCCGAAAGCATGCGGCGAGGCCGCCTTTTGGCGCACGCGCGGAAAAAGATGCGCGGGCGCGTTGATTCATGGCAGATTTTGTGCTATACGGATGCGGTATACAGGAACTGGGGGCTTGACGGACATGACGGCACAGGATATGCTCTTGCAAG
>CAUDEL010000055.1:0-19980 GCA_958448555.1 uncultured Eubacteriales bacterium
TTGTTTTCCTTGCTCTGTATCGTTTTCAAGGTTCGTTGCTCTTAAGCGAGCTTGTCTATATTACCACAGACCCGGGATCGTGTCAACACCTTTTTTTAAATTTTTTTGCGAAATTCTCAAACCCAGTGATGAACGCGCTGTAAATTCCTCTTTTCGCTGCTGCTTCCAGGCGGGTTTTATGATATACTGCATCTGTATATTATTTTGCACTGATTTGCCGAACGGAGGCGAACGCTTTTTCGCCCCTTCGACAGCCTTCCCGCAAACTTGCCATGGCGGACAAGCTCATCTGCGAGGTATGATGAGGACAAGCCCGTGGTGGCAGGCGCATGCCGCCCTGGGCGGCAGAACAGGAGAGTCCCCTTGGCCAAGGAAAAAACCTGCTATGTCTGCGCCTCCTGCGGGTATGAAACCGCGCGCTGGCTGGGCTGCTGCCCGGACTGCGGCGGATGGAATACCTTTGAGGAGCGCAAGGTCATCCCCACAGTTCCCGCCGCAAGCAAAACCGCCGAAAAGGCGGCCCGGTACCAGACCACCCAGAAAAGCGAAGCCCTGCCGCTCAGCCAGGTGCAGGAGAAAGCCATGCCCCGGTCCTCCACAGGCAATGAGGAGCTGGACCGAGTGCTTGGGGGAGGTCTGGTTCCAGGCAGCGCCATCCTCATCGGCGGCGATCCCGGCATCGGCAAAAGCACGCTGCTTTTGCAGGTGGCCGGAAGCCTCAGCCGGCAGTGCCGCGTGCTGTATGTGAGCGGCGAGGAAAGCGCGCATCAGATCAAGATGCGCGCCTCGCGCATCGGTGTGCCTCAGGAGGCGCTCTACGTCCTTACCGAAAACGACGTGGAAAGCGTTCTGGACAAGTGCGGCCGCATGCAGCCCGACGTGCTGGTGATCGACTCCATCCAGACCATGGTATCTCAGGAGAGCGCCAGCGCGCCAGGAAGCGTTTCCCAGGTGCGCCAGAGCGCGGGCGCCATCGTGCGCTTTGCCAAAGAAACGGGCACCTCGGTATTCATCGTCGGTCATGTCACCAAAGAAGGCAGCCTTGCGGGGCCACGCGTGCTGGAGCACATGGTGGACGCGGTTTTGTACTTCGAGGGTGACCGCCAGCATGAGTACCGCCTGCTTCGCGCGGTCAAGAACCGTTTCGGCTCGGTCAACGAGCTGGGGGTGTTCGAGATGCGCGCCGAGGGCATGGTGCCCGTGCCCAACCCCAGCGAAAGCCTGCTCAGCCAGCGGGCGCGGGGGATCAGCGGCAGCGTGGTCTTCTGCACCCTTCAGGGCAGCCGTCCCATCCTGTGCGACCTGCAGGCCCTCGCGGCCCGGTCGTTTTACTCCGTGCCCAAGCGTACGGTGGGCGGCATGGACTCCAGCCGCGTCGCGCTGCTTCTGGCGGTGATGGAGAAGCGCGCCGGCAAGAAGCTGTTTGACCAGGATGTCTACATCAACGTGGCGGGCGGCCTCGCGCTGAGCGACCCCGCGGCCGACCTGGCCGTGTGCGTGGCCGTGGCTTCCAGCCTGATGGGCTTTACGCTTTCGCCCACGCTCAGCGTCATGGGCGAAGTGGGCCTGTGCGGCGAGGTCCGCCCCGTGGCACAGGCCGAACGCCGGGTGGCCGAATGTGTGCGCCTGGGCTTTACGGAGATCCTTTTGCCCCGGCAGAATCTAAAGCGCCTCCGTCCCGTGGACGGCGTACGAATGACGGGCGTGGACACGCTGATGCAGGCCCTCGCCGTGGTGAGCTGATTTCCCCTTTGTTGAAAACCAGAAAGCAGGGTATAATAAAATGAAGAATAAGACCGTGGAAAAGCTGATGCGTTTTCTCATCACGCTCCTGGGGGCGGGTATCGGGGCGGCGCTGGCCGCGCTGATGCTGCCGCTGCTTTCCCGTTGGTATCCCATGACGTCTCCCTACGCGCCCATCGCGCTTTACGCGGCGCTGTGTCTCATCGGTGCGGCCATATGCTTTGCCTCCTCCAGCGTCATCATCGGCCGCACCATGAAGCTCATCGCGGCCAGCGAACGCAAGTGGGACGCGATGCCCACCCAGCAGATCGCGCTGACCTCCATAGGACTCATCATGGGGCTGGTGGTAGCCGCCCTCATCACCCAGCTGATTCTCTCGGCGGGCGCGAGCCTCATCACCATCAGCTTCAGCGCCCTGACCTATGTGGTGCTGGGGTATATCGGCCTGCGCGTGGGCTTTCGCCGCTACCGGGACGGACGCCTCCCCCGCGTGCGCCGTCACCTGCGCCGCGCCGCCGAAGCGGGGATTCTGGACGATCCCGACCTGCTCATCCCCGAGGACGATGCCGCCGCTTCCATCCCGGCGGCCTCCCGCAAGTACCTCGATACCTCGGTCATCATTGACGGACGTGTGGCGGATATCGTCAAGACCGGTTTTCTGGAGGGCGAGATCGTCGTCCCGCAGTTTGTCCTGGCGGAGCTTCGCCACATCGCCGACAGCGGCGACAGCCTGCGCCGCGCCCGCGGCCGCCGGGGGCTGGACGTGCTGAGCAAGCTGCAAAAGGAAGTCCCCATCACCGTGGATGAGACCGATTATCCCGACGTGGACGAGGTGGACGTCAAGCTCCTGCGCCTGTGTCGAGACGGCGGCGGCACCGTGGTCACCAACGACTACAACCTCAACAAGGTCGCGGGCGTCACCGGCCTTCGGGTGCTCAACATCAACGACCTGGCCAATGCCTTAAAACCCATGCTCATGGCCGGGGAGGAATTAACGGTGCAGATCGTGCGCGAAGGCAAGGAGCCGGGCCAGGGCGTCGCCTACCTGGACGACGGCACCATGATCGTGGTGGAGAACGGACGCCGCTATGTGGGGGAGACCGTGACCGCCGTGGTCACCACCGTTTTGCAGACCAGCGCCGGGCGCATGATCTTCACCCGGCTCAAGCCCGCCGACGAAAAGGCGGGCTGATGCAGAAAAGTCCCGGCGGCCTGCGGCCGCCGGGATCAGACTGCTGACAAACACTTTTCGGGAGATTTGGAGGGCCCGCAGGCCCTCCAAAGTGGATTCGTATCGCCCGGCTTTGCCGGGCGGGCGGGGAGTTTGCGCCCCTGGGCGCAAACATTTCTTAAGCATTTGGCGGAAAAGGCCGCCGTGGGCGGACTTTTTCGACAAGCTGTGCCCGGCGGCCTGCGGCCGCCGGACTTTTTCACTTCTCCAAAGGCGCGCAGTCGGCCATGATCTGAGGCAGGTTGCGCATGCTGTCGCGCTCCGTGATCTCTCGGATCACCCGGCAGGGCACGCCCGCGGCCAGGGAGTTGGGTGGAATGTCGCGCGTGACCACGCTCCCCGCGCCGATGACGCATCCGTCCCCGATGGTCACGCCGCCGGTTACCACCACATTGGCCCCCAGCCACACGTTGTTGCCGATGACGACCGGCCGGGCATAGCACAGGTGCGCGGGGTTGCCGTCCGGGTCCCGCATCCTCCGCCGCTCGTCGGGCAGAAGCGGATGAACGGGCGTGACGATGGTCACGTTGGGCCCGAAGCTCACGTCGTCCCCGATGGTCACCCGCGCGTCATCCTGGATGGTGAGGTTGAAATTGCCGAAAAACCGCCGGCCGATGGTCGTATGGGTTCCGTAATGAAACTGAACCGGGCCCTGGATGAAGCTGTCCTCGCCCATGGCGCCTACAAGCTGCGAAAGCAGCTCCTCCCGCGTCTGCACATCGTCCTCAAAGGTCTGATTGTAGCGCAGGCACAGGTTGTGCGCGCGCAGCTTGATATCCCGGAGCTCCTGCGCTCCGGGCCTGAAGAGAATCCCTTGAAAGATGCGTTCTTCCTCCGTCATAATACCGCCCTCCTGTGTTCAACCATTGTAGCAGACCGGCCCCTTCGTTTCAAGCCGGACAGGCTCGCGGGTGCAGACGTTTTCCAGAAAGCGCGCGTCGTGCTCCACCACCAGCAGCGTGGGCGTATAGCGGAGAATGAGGTCCTCCACCTGCCGGCGGCTGAGCACATCAATGTAGTTCAGCGGCTCGTCCCATATGTAGAGATGCGCCGGCGTGCACAGGCTCCGGGCCAGCAGGAGCTTCTTTTTCTGCCCCTGGCTCAGTTCGCTCAAATCCCTGTCAAAGTGTTCCCGGCTCATATCCATGTTGCGCAGAATCGCCTTGAACAGCGTTTCATCCAGCCCGTTTTGGCGGATGAAGTCCCGCATGCCGCCGCAAAGCCCTTGCGCATCCTGCGGCACGTAGGACACCGCCAGCCCGGCGGCGACGCTCACCGTTCCCTCCAGCGCTCCGCCTTCGCCGCACAAAGCCCTGAGCACGCTGCTTTTACCCGCCCCGTTGGAACCGGTCAGCGCCACGCGGTCGCCCCGGCGGATGTCAAAGCGGATTCCCTCGCATACCGTGCGGCCATCATAGCGCACCGCGCCGTCCTCCACGCGCACCAGCGTCTCCTTGGGATGCCGTAGCACCGTGAGACGCAGTTCGCCCACGCGCTCCACATTGCCCAGCAGGCCTCGTTTCTCCTCCACGGCGCGCTCACGGCGCCGCAGCGTGGAGGTGGCGCGCTTCATCATGGCCGCGCTTCGCGCGCCCACATAACCCCGGTCCACCGCCGCCGTTTCGCTGGACGAAACATGGAACTTGCCCTTTTCACAGCGGTCGCTCCACTGTGCGGCGCGGCGGGCGCTTTCCTCCAGGCGGGCAATGTCGCGCCTGAGATCCTCATTGTGCTTTTCCTCCCAGGCGTTCTGCCGGTCGAAGCGCTCCTGCCAGGCGTCGTAATCGCCCTGCATCACCCAGGCGTCGCTTCGGTTGAGCGCCAGCACATGGTCCACGCAGCCGTTGAGAAAGGCGCGGTCATGGCTGACGAGCAGAAAGCCGTCCTTTTTTCGCAGGTATTGCGCCACCAGCCGGCGGCCATGCAGGTCCAGGTGATTGGTCGGCTCGTCGATGAGCGGATAGGCGTCCTCGCGCGCAAACAGCGCGCTCAAAAGCGCCTTGGTCTGTTCCCCCTTGCTCAGCGTCTGGAAGGGGCGCTCCAGCGCGTCCTCCCTCACGCCCAGCAGTTTTATTTCTCGCACGATACGCCACTCCTGCGTCCCCGATGCCGCCTGTCTGAGCACCTCCAGAACCGGCAGCGAAGCGTCGGCCACCTCAAAGGGATAATAGACCGTCTCCAGCGGCAGGCCGATGGTCCCCTGGAAGGGGAGGCGTCCCTCCAACAGGCGAAGCAGCGTGGTCTTTCCACGCCCGTTCCGGCCGATCAGCCCCAGCCGCCAGCCGGTATCGAGATTCAGGTTCAGATGTTCAAAAACGGGCTCCGCGCCCGGATAGGCAAATGTAAGATCCCGAATGGACAGCTGCATACGCACCTTTTCCTTTCCGGCGGGGAAGACAAAGGAGCGCAGCAAAAAAGGAGCCTTCCGGCTGCGCCCGTCTGCCATGGCAAAGCTGTCCCCGCCTGCGCGGGAACCCGCTTGCACCTTCCCCGCCCATCAAAGCATGAACGGGTTTTTGGCAGACTTATTTGCGCATCCTTTCAGCTCCCTTTCCTTATGATGACGCGGTCATTATATCATGTCGCGGACCGCGTGTCAAAACGCGTTGGTGCTGGTCAGCAGATAATGCAGGTAGTACACCGAGGAATACGCGTGCCACAGAAACAGCCCGCCCACCGCGGCGTAGCCCGGCCCGCGCACGGTTCGCAGCGCGCCCGCCCTGACATCCGCGGGGAAGGTGCGCAGAAACACGCCCGTCATCACCACCCACAGGAAATACGAGCTGCTGTTGGCCGCCCAGGTGAAGTTGCCGTGTCCCTCGCGCATGCCCGTCTCGCGGAAGGCCATGGCCTCCAGCACGCTGAAGGCTGTCATGAGCAGCGCCAGCACCACCAGCCGGTCCTTGAACATGCCCTTGCGGTAGCAGACGATCACGGCCATGAGCGGGCAGGCGGACATCATCAGCGTGTTACGCACGGCCACCCAGGCCGTTTCCGCCGTGATGCCGATCTCCACGCCGCTGGTAAACTCCACCACCACGCCCGTATAATACAGGTAGCTCAGCAGGAAATACCCCACCGAGGGCAGAAACGCCAGCACGATCTGTCCGAAGTAGCGCCACTGGCGCGGGCAGCGCAGCACCTCCGCCAGGTACATCACAAACGCGGCGGGCAGCAGCGCCTGCATGAACGTGGGCTTGCACGCCACGCTGCCCATGCACAGCACCGCCAGCACCGCAATCTTCCACCAGGGCAGCAGCACTCGCTCATTCCCCGCCTCCGCCTGCCGCTCAAACGCGTACCAGCAGTGCGCCAGCCAGGGCATCACCAGCATCATGGCCGCCGTCACGGTCTGCTGGGTGGGGTTGTGCCAGACGTTTGGAGAGCCCACGCCGCGATACACCGCGTCGGAAACCGACATGACCAGCACGCCCGTCACGATCATGAGAAACGCGCTCAGCCCCAGTACCGTCCAACGGCTGCCCCCCTCGCCCGCCATCGCTCCCACCAGCCAGTACGTCAGCAGGAAGGTGATCCCCTTGCACAGCGCGCATACGCTTGCGGCGGCATAGCCCAGGGGCATGCCCAGCTGATAGAGCGCGCTGACGGCGATGTGCCACAGGGGGTAGGACAGGCGGCTGGTGATGGAGTGCAGGTCGGCAAAGTCAAACTCGCTGGCAATCGTCGCGTGAATGAAAAGATCGGCGTTTTCATAGGAAAACTCGCGCAGGAACATGAAAAAGGAACTCACAAGCACCAGCGCCAGCGCGATGAGCACGGGCGCGCCAAGCATCTGTTTCCATATTTTTTTCCCGGATACCACGGGGTCATATGTCATCGGCAGTATCTCCTTACTCGGGGCCGGGCCCCGTTCAGCCTTTCGCGGTGTAGCGGCGCTGCTTGATGCGGTCCAGCCCCTTCTGCCCCAGCACGCGCCGCGCAAGATCAAAGAGCTTCTGCTGGGAGAAATAGGCGTCGTCCGGCGTGGGCGGAGCGCTGAGGATACGCTGCCACTGGGCGGGGTCGATGTCCAGCTTCTTGAGGATGTAGCTTTCATCCTCCTTTTGCTGCTCGGGAGGATAGGGCGGTTTCTCCAGCTCCAAAAGCGCCTCCTCCCGGGTCATCTCGCCGTTGAGGACCAGGCAACTCAGGTGCGCCCGGCGCTTGTCGTAGCCGAACTTGCGGGGCAGATAGACGCTCTGGAAGTACTTGGTGAACCGGCTTTCAAAGTGCTTGCCGCCGTAATACTCCCAGCCGAATTCGCGTGAAAGGGTTTCGATGGCTTCCTTTTTGCTGTAGGGCACATAATTGAGGAGGTTGATCTTGGTGACGCCCGGCAGGCCCATCCACGCCTCCCACAGCGACAGGACGGGGTACTTCCTGAGGCTCTTGCCCCGGCCGTGTTTGCGATAGATGCTCCTGAGGTGCCAGGCGTCGCGGTAGGAATGTTGGAGGCTGAAGGGCGCCGAGGCGCCTTCGGTGGCGATGTTGCTGCCATTTAAAATATATCTGACCCTGTATTTGCGCGCCATCTGATAAATGGCCGCACAGAACAGATGGTCCTGCGGCACGTCCAGATTGGCCACGCCGCTGAGCAGATAGGCGCGCTGCAATTCCTTCATCGTGGGCCAGTCCATCACATAGGTATGAAGCTGCACGTTGAGCTTCTGGCACATCTTCTCGATGTTGCGCACGGCCACCTCGCTGTTCCAGCCGCTGTCCACGTGCACGGCCAGCACGCGCAGGCCCAGCCGGCTTGCCAGATAGAGCATGTAGGCGCTGTCCACGCCGCCGGAGAGGCCCAGGATGCAGTCGTAATCGCGGTCTTTGCTGCGCTCCTTCATCACCCGCACGGTGCGCTCCAGCTCCTTTTCGCTCACGCCGGGGCGGTAGCCGCTTTGCGAGCGCACCTCCTCATAGCGCGTGCAGAAGGAGCAGACCCCGCCCTCGTCAAAGGTGAGCTCGGGATCGGTGGAGTCCATCACGCACCGCGTGCAAATCCTGTAGTCCTGCGCCATATCCGCGCCCTCCCCGCATAGCTTCATCCCGTGTATCATATCATTCCCGGCCCGGCGGTGTCAATCGCGGGGAACGCCCGGGCGTTCTTTCCGCAATCTTAGCGCCGCAAGTGCCGCGCGTCCTTTTCTGCCTATTTACATGAGATGTGATTTGCGATATAATGAGGGAGCAAGATGTGACCGTTTCTGCAATAATCCTGTCATGGAACCATCCGCTGGCGGAGCAGCCGGCGATGAGTATAAAACCAAACAAGGAGGAACCCCGTCTATGAAAAAAGTCCTGGCGACCCTTTTGGCCCTGTTGATGCTGTGCGGCATGTCCGGCGCGGTAGCCGAAAATGCCGACGTCACCGGCAAAGTCATCATCTACACCTCCATGTACCAGGATATCTGCGACATGATGAGCGACGCGCTCAAGGCTGAGTTCCCCAACGCCGAGATCGAGTTCTTCCAGGGCGGCACGGGCACCCTGCAAACCAAGGTGGCCGGCGAGATGGAGAGCGGCAAGCTGGGCTGCGACATGCTCATGGTCGCCGAGCCCGCCTACTCTCTGGAGCTCAAGGAGGGCGGCTGGCTGCATCCCTACCTGACCGAAGCCCGCAACAACATGCGCTTCCCCTACGACGAGGAAGGCTACTGGTACTGCGTGCGCGTGTGCACGATGGGCTTTGCCTACAATCCCGAAATGTACTCCAAGGAGGAGATCCCCACCTCCTATGAGGCGTTTGCCTATGACGAGCAGTTCAAGAACACCCTGTCCATGTCCAATCCGCTGACCAGCGGCACCGCCATGGCGACCATCGTGGGCCTGCTGGACAAGTTCGGCGAGGACTACTTTGTAGCGCTGGGCAAGCAGAACGTGATGATCGAGAGCGGCTCCTCCGCGCTGGCCAAGCTGGAAACCGGCGAGTGCTCGGTGGTTATGATCCTTGAGGAGAGCGTGCTCAAAAAGCGCGAGGAGGAAGGCTCCACGCTGGAGTGGTTCATCCCCGACGACGGCAACGTCCTCATCCCCTCCACGGTCATGACCGTCGCGCCCGAGAAGAGCGCCAATAACAACGTGGCGGCCTGCGAGGCCATCACCGACTGGCTCCTGTCCGAGGAAGGCCAGAGCTATATCGTCAAGGGCTGGATGCACAGCGTGCTGACCGACTACCCCACCGAGCCCTATGACGGCAAGCCCACCCAGGAGCTGATGGACACCAACATCGAAGTCGACTGGGAGAAGTGCTACACCGAGCGCGACTCCATCCGCGCTCTGTTCCAGGAGAACGTGACCGTCGAGTAAGCAAAAACCTTGGACGGGGGCGGGATGAGCCCGCCCCCGTACCCCATCCATCCATGCCTTGGGGAGGTCCAGTATGGCACAACAAACCGCGCCCGTCAAATCCGCCTTGTCGCAAAGGCGCTTTTATTTCGACGTCAAATGGCTGATTATCCTCGTCATTGTGGCGTTTCTGCTGGTGTTCCAGGTATTCCCGCTGCTCTACATGCTCTATAAGGCCTTCTTCCCGGAATCCACGTTCTCACTGTCGACATTTACGCGCCTGTATACCTACGAAATGAACTGGGGGGCGCTTTGCAATACGCTCATCGCCGCCGCGGCCACCATGGTGCTTGGCACGGTGCTGGCTTTTCCGCTGGCGTGGCTGGTGGGCCGCACCAACATGTATGGCAAGAAGTTTTTCCGCAGCCTGTTCGTTCTGACCTACATGGTCCCGCCCTATCTGGGCGCCATGGCGTGGACCCGGCTGCTCAACCAGAATGCGGGTACCATCAACGTCTTTCTGCGCGGGCTCCTCAACATTGACGCCCGCACCGGTCCGCTCAACATCTACACCATCGCCGGCATGATCTGGGTGCTGACCACCTTCTACTATCCCTACGCCTTCATCACCATCTCCCGCGCCATGGAGAAGATGGACCCCTCTTTGGAGGAAGCGGCCCGCATCAGCGGCGCCTCGCCGCTCAAGACGGTGGCCACCATCACCCTGCCCATGATGACCCCCAGCCTCATCGCGGGCGCTTTGCTCGTGTTCGTGTGCGCGGCCAGCTGCTACGGCATCCCATCCATTGTGGGCGCGCCGGGCAAGGTGCACACCGTGACAACCCGCATCGTGGAGTACATGGGCCTGGGCCAGGCAGGCATCAACGACGCCACGGGTCTGGCGGTATTTTTGATGATTATGGCCATCATCATCCTCTACATCTCCGACGTTGTGGTCGCGCGCAAGCAGTACATCACCGTGTCCGGCAAGTCCACCCGCCCCAACATCGTCGACCTGGGCCGCTGGCGCTGGGTCACCACGGCGCTGGTCAGCCTGTTCTCCATCATCGTGATTGTCATCCCGTTTATCACCATCGCTACCACTTCGGTCAAGAAGAATCTTGGCAAGGGGCTGTTTGAAGCCAACAACTTCACCACCATGCACTGGACCAAGATCTTCGGCCGTGACGATATCATTGAAAGTTTGATTAACTCCATCACCTTTGCCGCAGCAGCCGCGACCATCGGCATCGTGATTTCCTTTACCATGGCCTACCTCCTGCAGCGCACGCGGGTCAGGGGCCGCAAGATCCCGGACTTCCTCATCACCCTGGGCTCCGGCACGCCCAGCGTGGTCATCGCCCTGGGCCTAATTATGACCATGAACGGCAAGTTCGGCATCAACCTCTACAACACCGCCGCTATCATGATTATCGCCTACCTCATCAAATACCTCATGATGGGCATGCGCACCGTGGTTTCGGCCATGAGCCAGATCCACGTGTCGCTGGAGGAAAGCTCCCAGGCGTCGGGCGCCGGGTGGCTGCGCACGATGTTCAAGGTCACGGTCCCGCTGATCTTCCCCTCCATCGCGGCGGGCTGGTTTTTGATCTTTATTCCCTGCTTCTACGAGCTGTCCATGTCCACGCTGCTCTACAGCCGCGATACGCAGGTTATCGGCTACATGCTGCATTACTACTGGACCTATACCAGCCAGCAGCAGGCCTCGGCAATGGCGTTTGGCATTTTGCTGGTGGTCGTGGCGCTCAACTTCATCCTCAACAAGCTCACCAAGGGCGAGTTCTCCATCTGATGCGCCCGCATTTTCGATAAAGGAGTTGGAACCATGTCCAGCGTGACCATTCAGAACGTGACCAAAAGCTTTGGCAATACCGTGGTTTTGGAAGACTTCGACGCGGTTTTCCAAAACGGAGAATTCGTTACCCTGCTGGGCCCGTCGGGCTGCGGCAAAACCACGATGCTTCGCATCATCGCGGGCTTTGAAAAGCCAACCAGCGGCTGCGTGAAATTTGACGACCGTGTCGTCTCCAGCGACAAGGTGTTCATTCCCCCGGAGAAGCGCGACATCGGCATGGTGTTCCAGAGCTATGCCGTCTGGCCGCACATGACCGTCTTTGACAACGTGGCCTACCCTCTGCACATCAAAAAGCTGGATAAGAGCGCCATCCAGAAAAAGGTGGATCGCGTGCTTTCCATGGTGCATCTGACCCAGTATGCGCAGCGCATCCCCAGCCAGCTCTCCGGCGGCCAGCAGCAGCGCGTGGCGCTGGCCCGCGCCCTGGTGGCCGAGCCCGCCCTTCTGCTTCTGGACGAGCCGCTTTCCAACCTGGACGCCAAGCTGCGCGAGAGCATGCGCTTTGAGATCAAGGAGATCCAACGCGAATCCGGCATCACGGTTCTCTACGTCACCCACGACCAGACCGAGGCCATGGCCATGAGCGACCGCATCGTGGTCATCAACCGCGGCGTCATCCAGCAGATCGGCGCGCCGCGCGACATCTACACCCAGCCCGCCAACCCATTCGTTGCCGACTTCGTGGGCAAGATCGAGTTCCTGGACGGCGAGGTCAAGGCCGACTGCATCGAGCTGGACGGCTGCGGCCAGCGCCTGCCCTACGAGGGGGACAAGAAGGGCCGCGTCATCGTGGGCGTGCGTCCCGAGCATGTCAGGTACGCCCCCGCGGGCGAGGGCACGCTCAGCGGCACGGTCAAGAGCCACTTCTACCTGGGCGACGTCAACGACTGCCGCGTGGACCTGGGCGGCGGCAAGGAGCTGCGCGTCATCGCCGATCCCTACGACAGCATGGACGTTGAGGCCGGCAAGCAGGTCTCCCTCACGGTCCGCGAGTTTCTGGTCTATGACGAGCAGGGCCCCGGCAACGACTTCCGCAAGATCCTCACCTGATGTCCCCTGGGCCGCCCGGCCCGGCTTTGCGGCACGCGCGGGACCCGCGCGTGCCGCTTTTTTGGTAAAACCGCGCACACGCAGGAGAACCGCTCCTTCATGCCGAAACAATACTTTTTGAAAGCGTTTGACTGAACATTCTCAGAAAGGCCGTGCAAGCAGATGATCCGACGTACCGCCTGCCTGATCGCCCGGGGCGGCGATCCCTACCGCAACCTGGCCATTGAGAAGCATCTCATGGACACGCTTCCGGAGGATACGGCCATTCTTTACCTTTGGCAGAACGATCAGTGCATCTCCATCGGCCGCTGTCAAAATCCGCTGTATGAATGTCGCGTGGACCCTTTCCTGAGCGCGGGAGGCCATATCGCCCGGCGCCTGAGCGGCGGGGGCGCGGTCTATCAGGACCGGGGCGGGCTGAGCTTTACTTTCATTCTTCCAAAAACGGCCTTTGATATCGGCCGTCAGCTCAGCGTGCTGGGAATGGCGGTGGGCGCCTTCGGCATCCAGTGCCAGGCCATGGGCCGGGGCGACCTGTATGCCCAGGGCCGCCGCTTCAGCGCCAACGCCTATTTCAAGGCCGGCTCGGCGGCCATGCACCACGGGACCATCCTGGTCTCCAGCGATCTGGAGCGCATGCAGCAGTTCCTCACCTCCGGGGGCGATTCGCTCGCCACTCAGGGATTTTCGGACCTCGCCGCGCATACCCTCAACGTAAGCTCCCTCAACCCCGCCGCCACCGTCGATGCGCTCCAGCAGGCCCTCTGCTGGTCCTTCGCGCGGGCCTTCGGCGCGCAGCCGGCCTGGCTGGATGAGCGCATCCTGGACGGGCACTCCATCTCCGCCCTTACCGCCCAGTTCTCCGACCCCAAGTGGATCTACCCGGAGGCGGTGGCCTATACCTTCAGCGTTTCAGAACGCCTGCCCTGGGGTCAGGTGACGGTCAAGCTCAAGGTGGACGGCGGTATCATCCGAGCCGCCCGCGTCTTTACCGACGCCATGGAAGCTCCGCTCTTTACCCTCATTGAGCAGGCCCTCGTCGGCTCTCCCTATCTTATCAGCGCCATTTCCAGCCGAATGGACCAGAAGCTGGGGCTTCTGACCGATCCGCGCCTGATCCAACTCGCCGGGGACGTCACCAACCTCATCTGCGGCCGCATCCGTTCCCTGGACCGCCAGGGCTGAGGTTCGCCGCTGGGAAGACTTGTCGTACATCGCCCTCCCCGCACCTGCACACAATAGGCGCGAGGAGGCGAACAGCATTGAAAAAGACCTGGACCCTTGTGGTGATCTCCCTGCTCGGCCTGGCGCTGTTCTCCGCTTGCGCCAGCAATGCCGATACCCTGCCCAGCCCCGCTCCCAGCGCCAGCGTGACGCCCTCAGCGACGCCGCAGGCCTCGCAGGCGCCGACGGCCAGCGCCATGCCCGCCGCAACGCCCGAGCCGGCCGGCGTCAACACCGTGGAAGACGCCAAGCGTCTGAGCGACGACGTGAGCGAAGAAGTGGAGAAGCTCAGCGAGCTTAAGGGCGCGGAGGCCGTCGTGGCCGGCAACATCGCGCTGGTGGGCATCACGTATGATGCCCAGTATCAGGGCGGCTTAACCGACAGGCTGACGGAAATGGTGAAATCCCGCGTGGAGGCGATGGACAAGACCATCACCGCCGTGCACGTGACCGATGACGAAGCCATGGTCAAAAAGATCGGTCAGTTGCGAGAAAGCCTCAACAACGGGCAAATCACCTTTGAGGAGCTTCAGACGCAGGTGCTCGACCTCGGAAGCACGCTCACCGGCGGCGGTGACGCGATGATCTCCCAGCCACAGACCAACACCGACGCGTAATGCACGCCGCAAGAGAAAGACCGCCGGGCAGCCGATGGGCGCCGTGGCGGTCTTTTCCTTGTCGGTCGGGCGCTCAGCCGTTGCCTTCGCCGGGCCCGCAGATGTAAATGATATGTCCGTCGTGCGAATGGACCATGACCTCGTAGGCGTCCAGCGCATTGACGGGGTTATCCAGGTCAAACTGCCAGTAGGGGCCCTCGAAATAGTCGCTCTCCGCGCGGTAGCCGTAGGAGACCCTGAAGCGCAGGAGCTGCCCTTCCGTCTGGCCATATTTGCCCATCACGGCATCCAGCGCCAGCCGCAGAGCATCCGCCGCGGCCATGTCTCCCGCGCCCGCGCCCGTGAAGCTCGACTGTCCCGCCCTGGCTTTGTCCGAAGCCGCAAAGCTCAGGCTGCTTCCCCCCATCTCGCGGCTGGGGACGGTGAGGACCGTTCCGTACTCACCGTTGAGCTCCGGCTGCATGTCCAGGGGATGCGCCTTTGCCTCCACGGTGATCCAGCCTGTTTTCTCTCCTTCTTCGGACTGGTAGCGGATCTGTGCCATCCGATAGTCCTCCGTCCACGCCTGCGACCATGCCAGGCTTTCATCCGCTCCGTCCAGCGTGCGCAAAACGGTATATTCCGTCCCCGCCGGAATCTGCGTTACCTTGTCCAGCTGTGCCGGGACGATCTCCGTGCTCTCAAAAAAGACGTTGGTTTCCGAGGCCGTCACCTCCGCTGTGGCCGGATATGCCGATACCGTGAGCAGCACGGTCAGCAAAAGGGCGATGCTTCGTTTCATCTTCTGTACCTCCTCGCTTGGATTGGGCGGCGAGCCGCCCCTGTGAATAAAACGAAGCTCCCGGAGGGAATTCTTCCCGTCCGGGAGCCATCGGTCCGCCACAGATGTAACAACCGTAAAGAAGCGCGGGCATCAAAGGCTCCCGCGCCCGACCAATTCGTTCAGCAGCCGAAAATTTCCCTTGCCCGCGCCATGTTCTCCCTGACGGGCACCTGGAAGGGACAGCGCTTTTCACACGCGCCGCACCGCACACATTCGCCCGCATGATGGGCAAGCGCCCGGTAATGCTCCCGCACGGTTTCCGGGACCTCGCCCTGAGCGCGCACCAGGTTCAAAAACCTGGTCACATCCGCCACGGAAATCCCGCTGGGGCAGGGCGCGCAATGGCCGCAGTACATGCAGTGCCCCTGCCAGCTGATCCTGGGCAAAGCCGCCAGCGCCGCCGCATAGTCCTTTTCCTCCGGCCCGGCGCTTTCATAGGAAAGGCAGTCTTTCAGCTGCTCCAGCGTGCGCGCGCCGCACAGGACCGAAGCCACCGCCGGGCGCGTGAGCGCATAATGCAGACATTCAAAGGGCGTCAGGGCCTTCCCGGCAGGCGAAAGCTCGCCGCTTAGCAGATCGCCCCCGCCGAAGGCCTTCATCACCGTAATGCCCACGCCCCGCCGCTGACACGCCTCGTAGAGCGCTTCGCGTTCGGGGTCCATGTTGATAAGCGGCCTGGCATAGCTGTCCGGCGCCCAGAGGCTTTCCACATCATCGTTGGCGGGCAGCAGATCGTAGCAGGGATTGACGCTGAACATCAAAACGCCGATCTTGCCGCTCTCCACCGCCAGCCGCGCCGCCGCGGGGTTGTGGCTGGAGAGGCCCACGGCGCGCGCCCGGCCCTCGCTGACCAGCGACTGGGCATAGCGCATCACCTCGCCCGTCTCCACCGCGTGCCAGTCGCTTTCGGAGTCCACATAGTGGATCATCGCGATATCCACCCAGGACGTTCCCAGCCGCTCAAGCTGATCCTCAAAGCTGCGCCGGACCTCGCCGATGTCCCGCGTGCGCTCGTACTGCCCGTCCTTCCATGCGGTGCACAGATGCGCCTGAAGCACAAAGCTTTCCCGGCGGCCGGCCATCGCCTCGCCCAGCGCCGAGCGCATCTCCGGGTCGGGGGAATACAGGTCGATCAGGTTGGCGCCCGCGCGCTCCATCTCGTCCAGAAACGTGCGCACCTCCTGGCGCGTCTTGCCGATGAAGCCCTCGCATCCCATGCCGATTTCGCCTACGCGAATATCGGTGGCGCCCAGCGGTCTGATGTTCATTTTTCCCTTGCCTCCCTTAGTCCGCGCGGAAAATCTGGATGCACAGGGTGCCTTCGCCCGTGCTTTCCGCCAGCACGTAGATAGGATATTCGCAGTCGTTGCGGAACACCAGGTTGAGCGAATCGGTCCCCACCGCCGCGTCCTGGTGCATGGGCAGGTAACGCGCGCAGCCCGGGCCGTGTGGCCGGCGCATGAGCACCGTGATGCCCGGCACCTGACGGATGGCGTTGTACAGCGTGCTGCTGCTCTGGCAGGTGCCGCCGCCATAGCCGATCTGGCTTCCCCCGTCGATGAGCACGGGGGCAGGGAAATAGCCGTTGTTCTTTTTATAGGGGCCCACCTGGGCGTTAAAGTCCAGGCTCTCGCCGGGCTGCATCAGGCGCGTCATGGACTCGCAGCTGCGCACGATGTTTTTGCAGCGGCCGTCGTTTCCCTCGGCGCCCGTGTTATACTCAAAGAAGCTGCAAAACGCGGCGATGGGGGTTTCATCGCTCATGGGCTCGTCGCCCTGGGCCACGATCACCAGATCGGTCAGCACCCGCGCGTCGATATACCCATAGCTGCGCCACACCAGCACCTTGGCAAAGCCGTTCACAAAATCCAAAATGGCAATCTTGCTCCCCGCGCCGGGGTGGATGTCGTTGACCTCCGCGCTGAGGGACGGCTCGGCGTAGATGTTGGCCGTTTCGGTCAGCGTGGCCACGTATTTGGAAAGCACCACGCCATAGGGCGGGGTGTTTTCGGGGTCCAGCGTCGTCATGTTCTCATCCACCCACGTGCGGATGACATAGCCCACATAGCCGTTGTACTCCGCCAGCACATAGGAGGGATAGACCGCATAGACCGTGATCGTCTCTCCCGCGTCGATGGTGCAGACGGCCTCGCTCTCCGTGTCCTGCAGGGCGCGCATGCGAATGGCCTTTCCCGTGGCCACAAACGGCTTGATCTTGGTGGTGTACAGCGGCGTCAGCCCCTCGATGCTCGCGGGCTGCGCCTGCGCGTCGGCCTGGGCCGCCTCGGCCTCATCCTCCGTCGCAATCCCTTCCACCTCGATACCGGCAGCTTCGGCCTGCTCGGCGGTCAGCACGGTCTCCTCCTGCGCCAGCGCGGAAAAGGCGCCCGTCAGCAGGAGCAGGCATAAACAAAGAGCGGTCAGGCGTCGATACATGCTCATCGGCAAAATTCCTTTCGGCAGATATTCCGGGGTCATTTTTCATTATAGCATACCCGCGCCCGCTTGGGCAGGGGAAAAACGGAAATTTACACGCGCCACCCCCCGCGGCAACAGGCGCGCGCATGAAAAATAGAAAAACTTTTTGATGTTTGTTCTGATACGATATATTTGTGTTTGTTTTCGTCAATACAGGTGCAAGGAGGTGAGGGAAACGCATGAGCCGCATCAAGGGCCCCGATCAGGCTCGAGACCCAAGCCATGAACTGGAACGTCTGGTCCTCCTGTACCAGCAGCCGCTCCTTCGCACCTGCTTTCTCTATCTGCGCGACAGGGCGCTGGCGGAGGATGCGGTGCAGGAGACCTTTCTCAAGGCCTACAGGAGTTTGGCATCATTCCGCGGAGAATGTAGCGAAAAGACGTGGCTGATGAAGATCGCCATGAATACCTGCTGCGACCTTCGCCGCGCGCACCGGCTGCGCCGTATCGACCCGCGCCGTATCCCCGACCTGCTTCCGCAGGCGGCGGAACCCTTCGCGCAGGAGGAAGAAACGCTCGTCACGCAGGTGATCCAGCTGCCGCGCAAACTGCGCGAGGTTATCCTCCTGTATTACTATCAGGATATGACCGTAACGGAAATTGCCGTTTCGCTGGGCATCTCCCAATCATCGGTATCCGGGAGGCTGAAGCGCGCCAGAGAGAAGCTTCGCACGCTGCTGGAAGGGAGGGATCTCTGTGAATGACCAGGAAATGAAGCGCCTTCTCCAGTCCGCCATCGACCACCGGCTTTCCGGCCTTGAGGAAAATCCCTTTCTGGCCCGGCGAATCATCACTGCGGTGAAAGGAGAACGACCCATGAAAAAGAAACTGTCCGTTTCCCTGATTCTCGTGCTGGCGCTCACGCTCACGATGCTGGGCCTGGCCTACGCGCTGGTGCAGTCGAGAATCGCGGGCGAGCTCTATGGCGATACGGCGGCGCCCCAAGATGTGACGGATCGGATTGAGACGCCGGATGAGACCGCGGTCTCCGATCTGTGCGTGCTTGCTGTGGATGAGCTTCTCTACGACGGGAGCGCCCTGCACACCGCCTTCACCCTTTCCAATCCAAGCGCAGAAACGCTTCTGTACACGGTGGACGGCCTGTATCTCGACGGCTGTCCGCTTACGCGGAGCACGCTGTTCACCGAAGGCGCCGGCACCGCCGGCTATCTGCTGGGCGGCGCGTTGGACGGCCTTGCGCTTCCCGCGAGCGTTTCGGTCTACAACGAGGCGGAGGCGCTTTATGCGTCTGACGGGCAGGGCAAGGATCTTGCCACGGCACGGATTCCCGAAGGGGAGGCATCTCTGAGAATCGACATCGCCGTATGGCGCCCCATCCATTCGCCCCGGCTGGTCGATTACGGCGATTACGAGGGCATAAACGTGTCAGAGGCCTCCGACTGCCTTGTGACCGATGAAACCGGCTATGTTTCTCTGGAGCTGTTCCGCCCCGAAGCGTATAACCTGAACGCCACAGCGGACCGGCCCAGCTCGGAAATCTACGCCCAGGCCTACCGGGAGCTGGGCTGGGCCGAGCTGGCCGGGCAAATCAGCCTTGAGCTGGATGTGACGCTGAGCCCGGACCGGCTCATCCACGTCCGTCCCGTACAGGCCGAATATGCGTTTGACAACCTGACGCTGACGATCAGCCGCTTCGATCTGACGCACACAGGCGGCCGGATGGAGGGCTGCCTTTCCGGCGAGGGCGCCGAAACGCTCCTCCGGCAGGGATTCTTCCTCGTCGACCCCGACGGGCAACATGTGCTCAGCAATGTCCTGACCTGGGACAAGGAAGGCGCGCAGGACTTCTCCTTTTGCCTTTCCCTCGTTCCTGTCGCGGGCGAGCTACCCCGGCGCGTCTGTCTGGCCCCGTTTTTGGCGCACGATCCCCATTGGGATGAATCCTCCCCATCCTATGATCCCGATGTGGAAAAGCCGGAAGGCGTGGTTGGCGCCTATCAGCTGGACTTCGCCCACGCCCTGTGCATCGCGCTGGAAAAAAGCGACTGACGCCGCTTCGGCGCAGCAGAAACGCAGGCCCTTTGGAGCCTGCGTTCAGCTTGTCGAAAAAGTCCGGCTGCGCCGGCCTTTTCCGCCAAATGCTTAAGAAATGTTTGCGCCCAGGGGCGCAAACTCCCCGCCCGCCCGGCAAAGCCGGGCGATACGAATTGACTTTGGAGGACCTGCGGGCCCTCCAAACCTCCCGAAAAAGTTTTGTCAGCGGTCTGAACGCAGGCCCTTTGGGGCCTGCGTTTCCGTGTATTGAATTACTTTTCACTCGGAGGCAGCCCGCGCCGTGTGCCGCGCTGCCCGCTTTCCAGCTTATCCCCTGGTGGAGTAGTTGGGACTTTCCTTGGTGATGGAGATGTCGTGCGGATGGCTCTCCTGCAGGCCCGCGCCGGTGATGCGGATGAACTGCCCCTCCCTGCGCAGATGCTCGATGGTCGGGGTCCCGCAATAGCCCATGCTGGAGCGCAGGCCGCCCACGAGCTGATAGACCGTATCGGCAAGCGGCCCCTTGTAAGGCACGCGGCCCTCCACGCCCTCGGGCACGAGCTTTTTGTCGGCCTCCTGGAAATAGCGGTCGCTGGAGCCGTGGGCCTGCGCCATGGCGCCGAGGCTTCCCATGCCGCGGTAGACCTTGAAGCTGCGG
>CAUDEL010000056.1:0-18361 GCA_958448555.1 uncultured Eubacteriales bacterium
CCAAACCCCGGCAGGGGGATGATCCCCCTGCACCCCGCACTTTGTCAGCAGCTTGGGGACGGCCTTCCGGCCGTCCTGCATGCCATGGAGGCCGCCGCCGTGGCCGCCTCCCTGACCTCGGACGAGGAGGTGCTGGCGGCCGCGGTGCTCCATGACACGGTGGAGGACGCCGGGGTGGACCTTGAGGACATCCGGGCCCGCTTCGGCGAGCGGGTGGCCGGGCTGGTGTGGGCGGAGAGCGAGGACAAGATGCGCGGCCTGCCCCCCGAGGAGAGCTGGCGGGCGCGCAAGGAGGCGGCCATCGCCCGCCTCAGGGACGCGCGGGACCCGGGCGTGGCCATGGTGGCCCTGGGCGACAAGCTGTCCAACCTGCGCTCCTTTTACCGGGCCAGGGAGGAGAAGGGAGAGGCGATGTGGCAGGCCTTTCATCAGAAGGACCCGCGGCAGCATCACTGGTACTACCGCACCATCGCCGGGATTCTCTCGCCCCTGGCCGCGACGGCGGCCTGGCGGGAATACGACTGGCTGATCCGGCAGGTTTTTGAGGAAGAATGACGATACCGCCGCCCCGCGGGGTGGGCGAATGAGGAGGAAGCCGCAATGAACGCGAGCATGGAAAAGGACACCCTGGTGATCGCCCTGTCCGGGCATATCGACTCCGGCAACGCCCCGGCCATCGAAAGCGAGATCATGCAGGAGCTGGAAAAGCACCCCCACGCCGGGCTGACGCTGGACCTTCGGGATCTGGCCTACATCTCCAGCGCCGGGCTGCGGGTGGTGCTTCGCCTGCGCAAGCTGGAGAACGAGTTCAGGCTCGTCAACGTCTCGGCCGAGGTCTACGAGATCCTGGAGATGACCGGCTTTACCGAGATGATGCCGGTGGAGAAGGCCCGCCGCAGCATCTCCGTCGAGGGCTGCGAGGCCATCGGGCGGGGCGCCAACGGCATCGTCTACCGCATCGACAAGGACACGGTGGTGAAGGTCTACCAGAGCGCCGACTGCCTGCCCGACGTGCAAAGGGAGCGCGAGCTTGCGCGCAAGGCCTTTGTCCTGGGCATCCCCACCGCCATCCCCTACGACGTGGTGCGGGTGGGGGAGCGCTACGGCTCGGTCTTTGAGCTGCTTAACTCCCGCTCCTTCTCCAAGCTCATCGCCGCCGATCCCTCGGGGATGGACACCTATGTGGAGCTGTACGTGGACCTGATGAAGAAGATGCACAGCACCCACGTCAAGCCCGGCGACATGCCGCCGATGAAGGACGTGGCGCTGGACTGGGCGCGGTTCCTGCGCGACTACCTCCCCGCCGACCAGGCGCAAAAGCTGGTGGCGCTGGTGGAGGCGGTGCCCGAGCGGGACACCATGCTCCACGGGGACTACCACACCAACAACATCGTCATGCAGAACAACGAGGTGCTCATCATCGACATGGACACCCTCTGCGTGGGCCATCCCGTCTTCGAGCTGGCGTCGATGTACCTGGGCTTTGTGGCCTTCGGGGAGCTGGACCACAGCGTGACGGAAAACTTCCTCAAGCTCCCCTACGAGACGGCCGGCCGGTTCTGGAAAAAGGCCCTGGCCAGGTATCTGGACACCCAGGACCCCGAAAGGGTGCGCGAGGTGGAGCGCAAGGCCATGGTCATCGGCTATGCCCGCCTCATGCGCCGCACCATCCGCCGCGGCGGCTTTGACACGGAGGCGGGCCGCGCCACCATCGACCTGTGCAAGAGGCATCTGGCGGAGCTTCTGGAGCAGGTGGACAGCCTGACGTTCTGAAACGACCGGGAAGCGAGGGAAAGGCAACATGGAAATCATCAAGGAAAGCAGCGGGGCCGCCCTGACGATCAAGCTGCGGGGCCGTCTGGACACGGCCACCGCGCCGGCGCTGGAGGCCGAGCTGAAAAGCTGCCTGGAGGGCGTTGAAAAGCTGACGCTGGATTTGCAGGATCTGGAGTACATCTCCTCCGCCGGGCTGAGGGTGCTGCTGAGCGCGCAGAAGGCCATGAACAGGCAGGGGTCCATGGCGGTGCGCCACGTGAGCCAGATCGTGATGGAAATCTTTGATATTACGGGCTTCAGCGACTTTCTGAGCATCGAATGAGCCTGAGGATCGCGTATGTCGGGATCGACCTGCTCCTGTGCGCCCTGCTTACGGCGCTGGAGGAGGGCTGCGAGGTCCTCGGGGTCTTTACCTGCAAGACCGACAACGTCACCGAGTTCAACACCGGCGTCCTGGCGGCGGCCGGGGCGCGCGACATTCCCGTCAGCCTGGAGCCGGTGGGGCGGGAGGACCTGGCGCGGCTGGCGAATCAGGGGTGCGAGCTGCTGCTCTGCGCCGGCTACTACCACCGCCTGCCCGTCACGGACGCCTTTCCCATGGTCAACATCCACCCCGCGCCCCTGCCCCGCTTCCGCGGGCCGTGGCCGATGCCCGTGATGCTGCTGCGGGGAGAAACGCGGGGCGGCGTGGCGATGCACAAGATGGAGCGCACCTTCGACACGGGGGAGGTGCTGCTGGAGGAGACGTTCCCGCTGGCTCCGGACGCCACGCTAAAGAGCTACATGGCGCAGGTGGAGCGGGCGGTGCCGGGCATGGTCAGAGAGCTTGTGCACAGGCTGCCCGGCCTCTGGTCCGCCGCCCGGCCCCAGGGGGAGGGGACGTACTGGCCCTGTCCCACCGAGGCGGACTGGACCCTGACGCCCCGGACGCCCGCCGGGAGGGCCGACGCCATCCTGCGGGCCTTTTACGGCTACGAGTGCGTCTACCGGGCGAACGGGCGCGCCTTCGAGCTCATCGGCGGGCGCGTGACGGACCGGCCCGGCCCGGGGATGAGTTTTCCCGTGGACGGCGGGTGGGTCGCGGCGCCGCGGGTGAGGGAGCTGCATGCCGATGGATAAGCTGCGCCGGGAGGTGGAACGGCTGCGCGGGCTGGAGGGCCACGCCCTGTCGGCCCATGCGTTTGCGTCGCTGTGGCTGTGGAAGGAGGCCCTGGGCCTCGAGCTGTGCGTGGGGGAGGAGTATTTCAGCGCCCGCGCGGGAGAGGACGAGTGGCTCTTTCCCTGCGGCAGCGAAAGGGGCAGGCTCGCCTTTCTGGCGGAGCATGCCAACGAGCCGGGGGCGAGGCTGCGCTATCTGCGAAGTCAGGACGCCGGATGGCTCGCGGAGCGCTTTCCCGGCCAGTGGGAGCTGATCCGCCGCCCCGAGGACGACGAGTATCTCTACCTCCGGGAGCCGCACATCGCCATGGAGGGCGGGCGGTTTGCCCACCTGCGCTGGCGCGTGAACAGGATCGAGCGGGAGGGCGACCCCCGCACCGAGGTCCTGGACGGCGGGAACGCCGGCGACGCCCGGCGCATCCTGGACGCCTGGACCGCCGGCCGCTCCGGCTGGGACGGGGACGACCGGCAGGTGGCGCTGCGGGCGCTGGAGAAGCGGGAGGCGCTGGGCCTGCACGGCGTCATCGTCTATCTGGGGCAGCGCCCGGCCGCCTTCATGCTGGGCTTCGCGCTCACGGAGGACACCTTCGACGCGGCGGTGGGCAAGTGCGCCATGGACGTGCAGGGGCTGACGTACTTTACCCTGCGGGAGCTGATGCGCTCCCTGTCGGAGCGCTACCGCTGGTTCAACCTCGAGGAGGACCTGGGCCTGCCGGGCCTGAGGGACATGAAGGAGCACTTTCTGCCGGACGGCAGACATCGGATTTGGGAGGCGCGGCGGCGATGAATCAGGACATCTTCACCGGGAAAATGTTCCGAAGCCTCTTTGTGCCCTCCCTGTGGGCCTCCGTGGGCCTGGCCTTCTCCGACATGGCCGACGCGCTGGTGGTGGGCTGGCGGATGGGCGAAACCGGCCTGGCCGCCATCGGCATGACCCTGCCGCTGTTCATGGTCATCAACCTCTTCATGCACGGCCTGGGCATCGGCGGCAGCGTCCGCTACGCCCAGCTTCTGGGCGCGGGCAGGCGGGAGGAGGCGGTGGACAGCTTCCTGCGGGTGCTGTGGCTGGCCCTGGCGGCGAGCTGCCTGCTGGCCCTGGCGGTCAACCTCTTTCCCCGTCAGGTCTTGAGGCTGCTGGGCGCCGGGGCGGCGGGGGAGGCGCTGCGCCGCCAGACGGACGCCTACGTGCGGCTGATCGCCCTGGGCGCGCCGGTGATCTTCCTCAACTATGTCCTCAACTATTACCTGCGGGCCGACGGCCAGCAGAAGCGGGCCAGCGCGGGCTTTCTGACGGGCACGGTGGTGGACATCGGGCTCAACGTGGCGCTGGTGCTTTTCCTCAACCTGGGCACCGCGGGCGCGGCGCTGGCCACGGTGGCGGGCTCGGCGGCGGCCACGGCGGCCTACCTGCCGGGGCTGCTTGGCAAAAAGGGCACCCTGCGCCTCAGGCGGGTCCGCCCCGGCTGGGGCGAGGCCTTCGCCTGCCTGCGCACCGGCCTGTCCTCCTCGGTGCAGTACGTCTATCAGCTGGTCTTTCTGCTCATCGCCACCCGGACGCTGCTGGCCTGCTTCGGCCAGACCGGCGTGGCGGTCTTTGACATGGTGCAAAACGCCTCCTACCTGATCCTCTACCTCTACGACGCCGCGGCCAAGGCGCTCCAGCCCCTGGCCGGCACCTATCACGGCGAGAAGAACCCGGAGGCCGCGGGCCGCTCGCTCCGCCTGGCGCTTGGCTGGGGCCTGGGCCTGGGCGCCACGGCCGCCGCCCTGGTGAGCCTGTTTCCCGGGTGGGTGTGCGCCGCCTTCGGCCTCTCGGGGGCGCAGGCCCTGGCCATGGGCGCGGTCGCCCTGCGCCTGTACTGCCTCTCCAGCGTCTTTGCCGGGGCGGGGGTGCTGCTGGAGGCCTACTACCAGTCCGTGGAGCGCGAGAAGGACGCCTTCGTCCTGGCCACCCTGCGCGGCTGCGCCGTGCTGCTGCCGGTGACGCTTGCGCTGGCCGTCCTTTGGCCCGAGGGCCTGTGGTGGACCTTCCCGGTGACCGAGGCGGTCTCCCTGGGCGCCTTCGTGCTGTGGCGGCGGCTTCGCTCCGACAGGGCCGAGGCCTTTCCGCCCGAGCGGGTGCTGCGAACGCAGATCCGCAGCAGCACCGGGGAGCTGGGCGGCCTCTCGGAGCAGGTGGGGGCCTTCTGCGAGAAATGGGGCGCCTCCGCCCGGCAGCGCTACCTGGTGGACCTGACGGTGGAGGAAATCGGGGTGGTCATCATCTCCAAGGCCTTCGCCTCCCAGCCCGACGGCTACATCCAGCTCACCCTCATCGCCTGCGAGGACGGCGGGTTTCAGCTCCACGTGCGGGACAACGCCGCCGGCTTTGACCCCTTCTCCCTTGCGACGCAGAAGCTGGGGGAGGACGGGACGGTGGATTTGGACGCCATCGGCATGCTGATGGTGAAAAAGCAGGCCAGGAGCTTCTTTTACCGGCAATATCAGGGGTTTAACACGTTGGTCGTGAGCATTTGAGGTGAAGCTATGAGATTGTCCCTGCGCATCAAGGTGACGGCGGCCGTGCTGGTGATGGCCCTGATCGTGGCCGGAGTCACCGCCTTTGTCAGCTATAACACATACGCCCGCTCCATCGAGGAGCACTACGAGCGGCTGACCCTGAATACGGCCAGGTCCGCGGCCTCGATGGTGGACGGGGGCGCGGTGGCGGAGCTGACGGAGCGGACGGTGGAGATCTACCGCAGCCTGTGCCCGGAGGAAAACACGCCCCCGGACTTCGACGCCTTTGACGAGGACGAGTGGGCGGCGTACTATGCCGCCTTTGACGAGATCGTGGAAAGCCAGGCCTACCGGGAGACCTTCGCCACCCTCAACGCCCTGAAGGAGGACAACGGCGTGCTGTGGCTCTACGTGGCCTACATGGACCCCGTGACCGGCCAGGGCATCTACGTCGTGGACGCCGACTCCACCGAGGACGCCTGCCCGCCGGGCACCTGCGGGGAGATCGAGCCGGAGAATCTGGCGCTGATGGAGCAGGGCGTCTACGAGTTCCCGCCCTACATCACCAACTATGAGGAATTCGGCTGGCTGGCCTCCGCCGGCGCGCCCATCACCGATTCGCGGGGGAACGTGGTGGCCAACGCCTTTGCGGACTTCTCCATGAACGAGGTCATGGCCGACCGGCAGGCGTTTCTGCTGCGCCTGGCCGCGGTGCTGGCGGCGGTGACGCTGGTCTTGATCGTGACGCTGGTCTTTGTGTTCAGCCGGGCCGTGGTGCGGCCCATCAACCAGCTCGCCGGCGCCACCGGCTCCTTCGTCTCCGACAAGCAGCGCAACCAGAGCAGCTCGGCCATCTCCATGCTCAGCATCCACACCGGGGACGAGATCGAAAACCTCGCCGGCGCCATCCGGCAGATGGAGCAGGAGATCAACTCCTACATCGCCGACCTGACCCATGTCACGGCCGAGCGGGAGCGCATCGGCGCCGAGCTGGACGTGGCCCGGAGCATCCAGGCCTCCATGCTGCCCTGCATCTTCCCGCCCTTTCCCCAGCGCGAGGAGTTCAGCATCTTCGCCTCCATGGCCCCGGCCAAGGAGGTCGGGGGCGACTTCTACGACTTTTTCCTGGTGGATGACGACCACCTGGCCCTGGTGATGGCCGACGTGTCGGGCAAGGGCGTCCCGGCGGCCATGTTCATGGTCATCGCCAAGACCCTTCTCAAAAACGCCGCGCAGACCGGCGCCTCGCCCAAGGCGGTTTTGGAGAAGGTCAACGACCAGCTCTGCGAAAACAACGACGCGGAGATGTTCGTCACCGTCTGGCTGGGGATTCTGGAGATCTCCACCGGCAGGCTCGTGTGCGCCAACGCCGGCCATGAGTTCCCGGCCATCCGCCGGGCGGGCGGCGAATTCCAGCTCTTCCGGGACAAGCACGGCTTCGTGCTGGCCGGCATGGAGCATGCACGCTACCGGGAGTACGAGCTCACCCTCTGCGGCGGCGACACCCTGTTTGTCTATACCGACGGCGTGCCCGAGGCCACCGACGGCGGCAACCGCCTCTACGGCACCCAGCGGATGCTCAGCGCCCTCAACCGCCGAAAGGAGGCCGGCTGCCAGGAGCTGCTGGAGGGGCTGCGGGCGGACATCGACGCCTTTGTGGGCCAGGCGCCCCAGTTTGACGACATCACCATGCTGGCCCTGGAAGTCAGGAACCTGGGCGAGGCGCGCATGCGCAAGGTCGGGCTTCGGCCCGAGCTTGCCCAGCTGGAGCGGGCCACCGGCTTTTTTGAGGAGGTTCTTCAGGAGCACGGCGCGCCCCGGCGGGTGGTGCAGCAGATGAACGTGGTGACCGACGAGATCTTCTCCAACATCGTCTTCTACAGCGGGGCCACCGCCGTCACGCTCGGCTGCGAGGCGGGGGAGGGCTACGCGCGGCTGCGCTTCTCCGATAACGGCCGCCCCTACGATCCCACGCAGAAGCCCGACCCCGACATCGCCCTGCCCCCGCAGGAGCGGGAGGAGGGGGGCATGGGCATCTACATCGTGCGAAAGCTCACCGACGGGATCGACTATTACTATGCCGACGGGCTGAACGTGCTCACCCTGGAAAAGCGGTGGTGACAGGGGCATATCCCCAAGGAGGTTGTTTCCATGAACGGTTTGACCATTCTGATTCTTGCTATCGCGGTGCTCCTGGCGGCCTATCTCCTCTACGGCCGCTACCTGGCCAGGACCTGGGGCATCGACCCCAAGGCCAGGACCCCCGCCTATGAGCTGGAGGACGGCGTGGACTACGTGCCCGCCGATACCGGCGTGGTCTTCGGCCACCAGTTCGCCTCCATCGCCGGCGCCGCCGCCATCAACGGGCCGATTCAGGCGTCGGTGTTCGGCTGGGTGCCGGTGCTGCTGTGGATTCTGCTGGGCGGCGTCTTTTTCGGCGCGGTGCAGGACTTCGCCGCCATGTACGCCTCGGTCAAGAACAAGGGCCGCACCATCGGCTACATCATCGAGTCCTACATCGGCAGGACGGGCAAAAAGCTCTTTCTGCTCTTCTGCTGGCTGTTTTCCATTCTGGTGGTCGCCGCCTTCGTGGACATCGTGGCCGGCACCTTCAATGGCTTTCGGACGGCGGCCGGCGGCGCCGTGACCCCGGTCCCCGCCAATGGCTCGGTCGCCACCACCTCCATGATCTTCATCGCCGAGGCCGTGGCCCTGGGCCTGCTGCTGCGCCTGGGCAAGCTCCCCAAATGGGGCAACACCGCCGCCGCCCTGCTCATGCTGGTGGCCGCCATCGCCCTGGGGCTTCGCTTCCCGATGTACATCGGCCTCAACGACTGGCATATCCTGGTCTTCATCTACGTTTTTATCGCCTCGGTAGCCCCCATCTGGGCCGTGCTCCAGCCCCGCGACTACCTCAACAGCTACCTGCTCATCGCCATGATCGTGGCCGCCGTCATCGGCGTGTTCGCCGCCCGGCCCCAGGTCAACCTGCCCGCCTTTTCGGGCTTCACCGTCAACGGCCAGACCCTCTTTCCCTTCCTCTTTGTCACCATCGCCTGCGGCGCGGTGTCCGGCTTCCATTCCCTCGTCTCCTCCGGCACGGCCTCCAAGCAGATCAAGAACGAAAAGAGCATGCTCCCCGTCTCCTTCGGCGCCATGCTGATGGAGTCCATGCTGGCGGTCATCGCCCTCATCGCCGTGGCCTCCTTCGCCTCCCCGGAGCAGACCGCCGCCCTGGGCTACACCACCCCCTCGCAGATCTTTGCCGGCGGCGTGGCCGGCTTCCTGAGCGTGATGAACCTGCCTCAGGACGTGGTCTTCACCCTCATCAACCTCGCCGTCTCCGCCTTCGCCCTCACCTCCCTGGACTCGGTCGCCCGCGTGGGACGGCTGTCCTTCCAGGAGCTTTTCCAGGATGATGCCGCAGGCGAAAAGCGCGCGCGCCCCCTGCGCAGGCTTCTGACCAACAAGTATTTCGCCACCGTCCTCACCCTCGTGCTGGCCTTCTTCCTCACCGAGGTGGGCTATGACTCCATCTGGCCGCTGTTTGGCTCCTCCAACCAGCTCCTCTCCGCCCTGGCCTTCCTGGCCTGCGCTGTCTTTCTCAGACGCACCCGGCGCAGGAGCTTCATGCTCTGGATCCCCCTGTTCACCATGAGCGCCGTGACTTTCTCCGCGCTGATCCTGACCATCCTTAACCTGGGCAGGGGCATCGCCGACGGCACCTATCTGTGGATGGCGGGCATCACCGCCACGGTGGACGGCGCGAGCGTGCTGACCGCCTGGGGCGCCGTCGTTCAGATGGTGTTCGCGGTGCTGATCCTGGCGCTGGGCGTGAGCGTGGTGGCGCAGGGCGTGCGCAAGCTGCTGGGGAAGGATTCCGCGGCGGCGTAAAGGGATTTTGGCAACCTGGGCCGGCATCCGATGGGTGCCGGCTTTTTTCATAGGACGGGGGGCGGGCGCATAAAGCTCAGGGAGGGGAGGCGCATGACGCATGGAGGAGAAGGGGATCAGAGGGGTGGGCTCGGACGGGGAGGAGCTGCGGGACCTGGCGGGGCTTTCGCTGGACACCGGCATCCCGCCGGAGGAGCGGGCGGCGTATGTGCTGGAGGCGCTGGGGGACCCCTGCCGCTTCCGGGTGGGCGAAATCCGCGTCCGGCTGGCGTTTTCGCAGGAAGGGCCCTGCCTGCAGGATGCGCTTTTCGACCTCCTGCGGCGAAAAAAAGGCGGGCTGTGAGAAGGGGCGGTGGCGATGGTGGGGACGAGGGTATGGAAAATCGCCGTCTATATCCGCCTTTCCAGGGAGGACGCCGCAGGCCTGGACGAGTCGCAGAGCGTGGGCAACCAGCGCGCGCTGATCCGCGAGCACATCGCCGGCCTGCGCGACGGCGACGAGTACGACATCGTGGACGAATACGTGGACGACGGCGTCTCGGGGACGACGGACGACGAGCGGAGCGGCTTTCAGCGCATGCTGGGGGACATAAGGCGGGGGCGCGTGAACTGCGTCGTCGTCAAGGACCTGGCGCGCTCCTTCCGCAACTACAGCGATCAGGGCTACTATCTGGACGACTGGTTTCCCCGGCACGGCGTGCGCTTCATCTCCCTGTTCCACCAGCCCCTGGACAGCTACAGGGAGCCCCGGGCCATGCGCAGCATCGCCGTTCCCATCCAGGGCGTGCTCAACGAGAACCACTGCGCCGAAACCTCCGACAAGGTCCGGGAGGTCTTTGACATGAAGCGGCGAAACGGGGAGCATATCGGCTCCTTCGCGCCCTACGGCTACCGCAAGGACCCCCGCGACAAAAACGCCCTGCTGGTGGACGAGGAGGCCGCGGCGGTCGTGCGCGAGATCTTCTCGCTGTTTTTGGACGGCCTTAGCAAAAACGCCATCGTCCGCCGCCTCAACGAGCAGGGCGTCCTGTGCCCCGCGGCCTACAAGCGCGAGCGCCTGGGGCTCAAATACCAAAACCCCAGCCTCGATCCCGCCAGGCGGCCCCTGTGGTGCGCGATGACCGTAGGCGCCATCCTTCAAAACCGCATGTACTGCGGGGACATGGTCCAGGGGCGCTTCCGCATGAAAAGCTACAAGGTGCACGTTCAGGAGGCCGTCCCCCGGGAGCAGTGGTACGTCGTGGAAAACACCCACGAGCCGGTCGTCAGCCGGGAGACGTTTGAAAAGGCGCAGCGCCTGCTCAGGCGCGCCACCCGCACCGGCCCCCGGCAGGGGGAACTGTACCTGTTCAGCGGCTTTCTCAGGTGCGCCGACTGCGGCAGGTCCATGAGCCGCAGCAGGGCCGGAAACAGGGTGTACTACTATTGCCGCACCTACAAGGACCGCTCCAGGGCGGCCTGCACCAAGCACACCCTCCGGCACGAGGATCTGGAGGCCGCGGTGCTGCGCGCCATCCAGCTTGAGATCTTCCTCAGGGCCGACCCTGAGGCGCTCGTGGAGCAAATCGGCCGGCTTGCGCCGGGGGCCGCACCAAAGCGGGCGGACGCTGTGGGGCAAAGGCGGCGGGAGCTGGAGAGAATTTACCGCTACAAGCAATCCGCCTACCAGGACTGGAAGGACGGCGAGCTCTCCCTTGCGGACTACCGCCGCATGCGGGAGGACTACGAGCGGCAGGCCCGTGCGCTGGAGGAGGCGCTGGAGGCCCTGCGGAACGGGCGGGCGGACGTCGCGGACGGCGCGCGGGAAAGCCCGCTCCTGGACGACCTCGCGCGCCAGCGCAACGCGGGCAGGCTGACGCGGGATCTGCTCATTGCGCTGGTGGATCACATCAGCGTGTCCGAGGGCGGGCGCATCACCATCGCGTTTCGCTTCTCGCCGTGCTGAACTTTCCTTCTTCAATCGCCCCGGTGGGGCCCGTGGGCCCGGTAATGCCGCTTATGCCGCGCGCGCCGATCTCGCCGGCAGGCCCCTCGGGGCCGGTCGCGCCGGTCGCGCCGGTGGCCCCGGTGGGACCCGCAGGGCCCGTGGGGCCGGTGGGACCCGTAGGGCCGTCGGCTCCGGTGAACCACACGGGAAAGCCGCGCAGGGTACAGGCCGGACACATCGTGCAGCCGCACCGGCCGCAGGGGCGGTTGCCATAGAGGGGCATGGTCCATCACCTACTTTCCAGGTCTGCATCATCCTATTCCGCGGGCGGGCGGAGGGTGCGTCCCGCTTCTTGCATCTTTCCGTGCTTCCGTGCTATAATACGCCAAAGTGCCCCATTGGGGCCGGAAGGAGGCGCACCCGTTATGTCCGATCCTGTGAAGCAAGTGGCCATGAGAATTCTGGACCTTCGAGAGATCTCGGACTACACCGTTGAAAAGATGGCGCAAGTGCTCAACGTATCCACCGACGAGTACCGCAAATATGAAAGCGGCGAGGTCGATATGCCCATCAGCTTTCTGGTCAAGATCGGCGAGGTATTTCATGTGGACATGACAGAGCTTTTGACCGGCGAGGCGCCGCGGCTCAACGTGCTCAGTGTCACGCGCGCGGGCAGGGGACAGGAGGAAACCAGCTGTCATGACCAGTATGTCTACCGCAACCTGGCCTATAATTTCGTTGGCCGCAAGATCGAGCCGATGTATGTGGTCGTGGACCCGGAGGACAACAAGACGTTGACCCCCAACAGCCATGACGGACAGGAGTTTGACTACATCCTCTCCGGCACCATGCACATCGTGATCGGCAAAAACGACTTGGTCCTGCATCCCGGCGACAGCGTGTACTATGATTCGCGCACGCCGCATGCCATGGAGGCCGTCGGCGGCGAGGCGGTGCATTTTCTGGCCATCGTGATCCCGTAAGCGTCCGGGCGATCGCATCCCCCCGTTCCGAAGGAGTTTGAAACCGTATGCTGGCTGACCGATATATCCGTACCGACCTGACGAGTCAGGAGGACTTTGAGAAAAACTTTGTGCTCAACGTGCCCGAGCGCTTCCACTTCGCCTACGACGTGGTGGACGAGTACGCGCGCATCTCGCCCGAAAAGCGGGCGCTGATCTGGTGCGACCTCAAGGGGCACGAGCGCACCTTCACCTTCGGCGACATCAGCCGCATGAGCAACCGGGCGGCCAACGTGTTTAAGGCCCACGGCCTCAAAAAGGGCGATCCCGTCATTCTCATGCTCAAGCGCCGCTGGCAGTTCTGGGTGGCGGCGGTGGGACTGCTCAAGGTGGGCTGCGTGCTCATCCCCGCCACGGCGCAGCTTCAGAAAAAGGACATCGTCTACCGCGTCAAGGCCTCCAGCGCCCGCGCCATCCTGTGCGTGGAGGAGCCGGAGGTGCGCGGCCACGTGCTGGCCTCCGCGCCGGAGTGCGATACGCTTACGGCGCTGTTCACCCTGGGCAGCGAGCCGGGCTTTCTGGACTTTGACGCCGAGCTGGCCGCCGCCTCCGAGCGCTGGGACAAGCCCGCCGAGCTGCCAAAGAACGACGACATCATGCTCATCTACTTCACCAGCGGCACCACCGGCATGCCCAAGATGGCCGCGCACAGCTGGACCTATCCCATCGCGCAGACGGTCACGGCCTACTACTGGCACAACGTGGGGGACGACTCCATCCACATGGCCGTGGCCGACACCGGCTGGGCCAAGGCGGGCTGGGGCAAGCTCTACGGCCAGTGGATCTGCGGCGCGACGCTGTTTGTGTACGACTTTGACCGCTTCATCGCCGCCGATTTGCTCAAAATGCTGGAAAAGCACCGCGTGACCAGCTTTTGCGCGCCACCCACGGTGTACCGCTTCCTCATCAAGGAGGACCTGGCAGCCTACGACCTCAGCGCCCTCAAGTGGGCCAACTGCGCGGGCGAGCCGCTCAACCCCGAGGTCTACGACCAGTTCCTCCGCCTCACGGGCGTGAAGATCCACGAGGGTTTCGGCCAGAGCGAAACCACGCCGCTGCTGATGACCAGCAAGTGGATGGAGCCCAAGACCGGCAGCACCGGCCGTCCCTCGCCCGCCTACGACATCGCGCTGGTGGACGAAAACGGGCAGGACGTGG
The DNA here is from genome assembly GCA_958448555.1 of uncultured Eubacteriales bacterium. GTDB lineage: Bacteria > Bacillota > Clostridia > Christensenellales > Aristaeellaceae > Limiplasma. The sequence goes on from CAUDEL010000056.1 coordinate 13,435, forward strand.
ACGACGGCGTGGAGGGCGAGATCGTCATCCGGCTGGACAAGGGTCATCCGGCGGGCCTGTTCCTGGGCTACTACCGCAGCCAGGAGCAGACCGACGCGGTCTTTTACAACGGCATGTACCACACCGGCGACATGGCCTGGCGCGATGTGGACGGCTATTTCAACTTCATCGGCCGCGGCGACGACGTCATCAAGTCCAGCGGCTACCGCATCGGCCCCTTCGAGGTGGAGAGCGCGCTGCTGACGCACCCGGCGGTGCTGGAGTGCGCGGTGACGGCCGTTCCGCACCCCGACCGCGGGCAGGTGGTCAAGGCCACGGTGGTGCTGGTCAAAAACCGCGGCTACGAGCCCACCGACGCGCTGAAAAAGGAGCTCCAAAACCACGTCAAGCAGGTCACCGCGCCCTACAAATACCCCCGCATCGTGGAGTTTGTGGACGAGCTGCCCAAGACCGTCAGCGGCAAGATCCAGCGCAAGCTCATCCGCCGCACCGACGCCGATACCGGCGCGGACCGCCTCACCGTGCGCCCCGCCACCCCCGACGATGCCGAAATGACGCTTTCCTACCTCGCGCAGATCGCGGGCGAGTCGGACAACCTCTCCTTCGGCGCCGAGGGGCTGGACATGAACGTGGAGCAGGAGCGCGGCTACATCGAGGGCATCACCGGCCGCAGCCTGCTGCTGCTGGGCTTCATCGGCGATGAGCTGGCCGCCATGGGCGCCCTCAAGTGCATGCGCCGCGAGCGTGCCCGCCACCGCGCGTCGCTGTCGGTCACGGTGCGCAAGAAATACTGGCACCGCGGCGTCGGCACGCAGATGGTCAACCACCTCATCGCGCACGCCCGGCAGGGCGGCGTGTCGGTCATCGAGCTGGAGGTGCGCTCCGACAACGTCAGCGCCATCTCCCTGTGCCAGAAGATGGGCTTTGAGCGCATCGGCGTGTACCCCAAGTTCTTGCGCATCGACGGCCGCGATTACGACGCGGACCTGATGAATCTCTATCTTTGAACCCCAAGCCCCTTCAAGGCCGGCGGCGGCGTGCCTGGCGAAAGCCGGATGCGCCGCCGCCGGCTTTGCTGTTGCGCGAGGGGGCAGAAGCGTCAAAATCTATTCAAATTTTGAATGGAACCATCCAAAAATTTGTTATATTTGCTCAAAAAAATGCCTTGAAAAGGGTAGAAATATATTCCATTCTTTCTTCCGCTGTGGTATAATCAAGACAGCGTTGACCGTGCGAAAAACCAATAGAAAAGGAGTCGTGAAAATGAAGGATCGAAGCGCAAGAATTCTCGCCATCCTGCTTGCCCTGTGCCTGCTCGTCCCGCTGTGGGCGGTTGCGGAAACGGGCGGCGACACCGTCGACATTCTCTTCCTGGGCACTTCGGACGTTCATGGACAGCTATACGCAACCAACTACACGGTGGACGTGGGCCAGTCGGGCCAGTACCAGCAGGGCATGACCCGCGTGGCGACCTATGTGGAGGAAATGCGGGAGAAATACGACAACGTATTCCTCGGCGATTCCGGCGACCTGGTGCAGGGCACGCCCCTGACCTACTACTACGCCTTCTACCAGCCGCAGGCGGAGGACCCGGCGGCCAAGGCGCTTCGGATGATGGACTACGACCTGTTTGTGACGGGCAATCATGAATTCAACTACGGCCTGGAGATCCTCCGGCGTCAGCTCGATTACCTCACCTCCGAGCCCACCGAGCAGGAGGATCAGGTGTGGGTTTCCATGGCCAACTACCTCGACGAGGCGACCAACGGCGAGGAGACGAAGGACTGGGCCACCTGGAACGGCTACGACCCCTACCGCGTCTTTGACTATGACGGCGTGAAGGTGGCCGTGATGGGCATTGGCAATCCCAACATCCCCAAGTGGGACGTGCCGGCCAACTGGGAGGGCATCTACTTCGCGGGCGTCATCGACACCTACAAGCACTACGAGGAGGAGATGGACGCCGCCTCCGATCTGATCGTGCTCTACAGCCACAGCGGCATCGACTCGGACGCCGAGTCGGACTTCATCCGCAGCCTGATTGAGCAGACCGACACCATCGACCTGGTGTTCGCGGGGCATGAGCACCTCAACGCCGTGACCGAGATCACCGACGCGGCGGGCGACACGGTGCCGGTGGTTTCGCCCAACACCAAGTGCAGCGTGCTGGGCCAGGCGCTGGTGACCTACGACAAGGGCGACGATACCTTCACCATCACGGCCGAGAACGTGGACATGAAGGACTACCCCGTCGACGCCGAGCTGGAGGAGGCGCTCAGGCCCTACGAGGAGGCGGCCTGGAACGAGTACATGCTCCAGCCCATCGGCGAGGCGACCGGGGACTTCCCCGCCGCGGGCCTTGGCACCGCGCCCTCGGCCTTCATGGACCTCATCAACCGCGTGCAGATCTGGGGCGCGTATGACAACACCGGCGAAAACACCCCCGACGATCCCACGGACGACACGCCGGCGCAGCTGTCCATCTCGGCCCCGCTGACCTCCGGCGACGCGGAAAACCTGATTCCCGAAGGCGAGATCGTCCTGGGCGACATGTTCGGCCTCTACCGCTACGAAAACTGGTTCTACCAGATCACCATGAGCGGCAAGGAGCTGCGCGCGTGGCTGGAGTTCGCGGCCACCAAGATCCAGGTGGACGAGAACGGCCCGTTCGTGAGCGCAGAGGACCTGACCTACTACGACGTCATCTACGGCGACGGCTTCTCCTACGTCCTGGATTACAGCGCCGCGCCCGGCAGCCGCGTGGCCTCCATGACCTACGAGGGCGAGGAGGTCGCCGATGACGATACCTTCACCGTCGTGGTCAACAACTACCGCTACAACGGCGGCGGCAACTACATCGCCTACCTCAACGCGCACGGCTGCTCCTTTACCCCCAACGACCCCGACCGCATCATCTACTCCACCCAGTACGACATGATGCAGGGCGAGGACATGGGCCAGGCCCGCAACCTCCTGGCCAACTACATCACCCTGGCCGGCACCATCGACCCGGAGATCTCCTCCGACTGGTCGCTTCAGGACCTGGGCACGCTTCAGCTGGCCGTGCTCTCCACCACCGACATGCACGGCCGCGCCACGCTTCTGGACGTGGCCACCCAGACCGAGGACGCCGCCTCCATGGAGCGCGTCGCCTCCGCGGTGCTCCAGGAGCGCGAGGCCTTCGGCGACAAGGTGCTGCTGGTGGACAACGGCGACACCATCCAGGGCACGCTGGTGGCGCAGTACGCCATCAACCTCAGGCCCGACGAGGAGAACCCCATGATTACGGCCCTGGACTACATCGGCTATGACGCATGGGTCATGGGCAACCATGAGTTCAACTTCACCCCCGAGCGGCGCGACGCCCAGACCCGCATCGCCGACGAGGCCGGCATCGCGGTCATCAGCGGCAACATCGTGCTGGTCGAGGACGGCACGGACTTCCGCGGCGATGAGAAGGCCGCGGGCGATCCGTTCTACGATCCCTATACGATCAAGACCTACGACTTCGGCGACGGCCGGACCGTGCGCGTGGCCGTCATCGGCCTGAGCAACGCGGCCAACCACACCTGGGACCTGGCCACCAACTACCCCAACATGCAGTTCTCAAGCCTTGACAACCCCGACGGCCTGCTGGCCTTTGAGATCAACAAGTGGGTGGCCGAGATCCGCGACAACGACCTGGCCGACATTGTGATCGTCAGCGTGCACAGCGGCAAGGGCACCGACGACGGCGTGGAGACCGACGGCTTCCTGCTCGAATCCCAGGTGGTCAGCGGCGTGCAGGGCTCCAGCGGCGTCGATCTGGTCATCTACGGCCATGACCACACCGCCAACATCGAGACCCTCACCGACGCGGACGGCAAGGCCGTGCCCATCGTCAACGGCGGCGGCACCCATGTGACCAAGAGCGTGTTTGACCTCACCTTCGCCGAGGACGGCAGCTTCGAGGGCTTTACCATCCGGCAGAACGTCAACCTTGCCCTGAGCGCCGTCGCGGGTGACGAGACGCTCGCCGCGGCCCTCCAGCCCTGGTATGACGACACCTACGCCTGGGCCAGCGAGCCGCTGGGCACCTTCGACAACGGCTGGACCGACCTGACCGCCGAGGCCGAGGGCAAGACCAACGACGACATGGTCCTCAGCCAGACGCATCTGCTTGACTTCGTGCACAAGGGCCAGATCTGGTGCTCGTGGCAGTCCTTTGAGAGCGAGGGCATCGAGGGCGCGACCGTCTCCATCGCCTCGCCGGTGTTCGGCAAGGGCGCGGACAACACCCTCTCCTTCGTGCCCAAGGACGGCGACACCATCTCCACCCTGGAGCTTAGCAAGCTCTACCGCTACTCCAATAACCTCCTGTGCGCCATCGACATGACACCCCAGCAGCTCTACAACTGGATGAGCGCCGTGGCCGACATGCTGGTGATTGGCGAGGACGGCCAGCCCGCGCTGGGGCCGGACGTGTCCATCTACGGCGTGGACAGCTTCTATGGCATCGACTACACCTTCGACCTGACCAAGCCCCTGGGCGAGCGCGTGACCGCCGCCGCCATCGACGGCAAGAACCTGCTGGAGATGGACGGCGTCATCCGCGTGACCCTCAACAGCTACCGCCTCTCCGGCGGCTACGGCTTCCTGGAGGCCACGGGCCTGACCGAAGCCGACTGCTGCTGGACCGCCAGCCAGTACCTGGGCGCGGACCGCGCGCCGGTGCCCACGCAGCTGGGCGAGTACGTGGCCCACATGGGCACCGTCACCCCGGACGACCCGGTATCCCACGGGTTTGACACCACCTGGCAGATCGTGACCCAATAACGGCGCACAAGCCGGCAACGCTTGAAACAGCAGGGGCGGGGACCATCTGGTCCCCGCCCCTCAGACCGTTGACAAAAACAAGTCAACGGTCGTTTTTTATAAGGAAAAACGT
>CAUDEL010000057.1:0-18182 GCA_958448555.1 uncultured Eubacteriales bacterium
CGCCATCCGGCTCCTGATTCCCGCCTTCCGGCTCCGTCCCCTCAGGCTGGCCGCCATCCGGCTCCTGGTTCCCGCCTTCCGGCTCCGTCCCCTCAGGCTGGCCGCCATCCGGCTCCTGGTCCCCGCCTTCCGGCTCCGTCCCCTCAGGCATCTCGATCTGCCGAAACTCTACCTTCTTGCAGGAGAGACACTCATGCTTTTCTGTGCCGTCTCCCTGATCCATCCACTCGCCCCACGTGTGCGGCTGCGTTTCTGTCTGCTGACAAGCCAAACAGTTGCGCACCTCCTGGGTTTTGTTTGTCTCGTCCATGCGCCATTCGCTCCACTGATGATCGCATGGGGAGTCGGCCAATGCGATTCCGCAGAGCATCAGCACCGCCGTTGCAAGGGCTATCAGGCGCCTCCTCAGTTTCTTCATGTTCTCGACCTCCTTGGATGCCTATTCTTTTCTGGCCGCCGGCCGCTCTCCTCCGCAGGAGCGCCGCAGTAAAACGCGGTGTTTCATATAATAAGACGTATGACCCTGCCAATTCGTTCACATTTTTTTAAATTTTTTTGGAAATCAAGGATTATATTCTTTCCATAAAAAACATCTTCCTGCTTATAAATATGACGAAAGTGTAAATGCTGCAAGCCGTACAACCCCGCGGCAGGAATTCATCCGCGCGATGTCGAACAAAATAACAAATAAAGGGATAAGGAAAAGGCGGGGTTCTAAAACATCATTCAGCGGGCGAGGGTACCCATGTCATCTTTCGGAAAGGAGCGTGGTTCCATTGGCACACGCAACATTTTTCCTCCCCGGCTATGGACGAAGGGCCTTGCGCCGCTGCGTCTGATTCCTTCCCTATTACAAATAAGGAGCTTTCAGTTATGAAAACGACCATCACCGGCAAAAACATGGTAGTCAGCCCCGGCATCACCGAGCGCGTCATGAAGAAAACCTCCAAGATGGAGCGTTATCTTAACCCCAACACCGATATTTTCGTGCGTTTGACCCGGGAGAAGAACAACCGCCGCACCTGTGAGATCACCGTTCCCTTTGAGGGCGTCGTGCTTCGCGCCGAGGCTTCCAACGACGACAACCTCTATGTCAGCATCGACCAGGCGCTGGCCAAGCTGGAACGCCAGATTCACAAGCACCGCACCAAGCTGGGCAAGCGGCTTCGCGAAGACGCCTTCAACCCCGGTGAGCTCGAGTACGACGCGGCGACCGCCGAAACCCTCACCGAGGACGCCTCGACCCCCAAGGTGGTTCGTCACAAGACTTTCCCGGTACGTCCGATGAGCGTGGAGGATGCCATTTTGCAAATGGAATTGCTGGGCCACAGCTTCTTCGTCTTCGTCAATGTAGAGACCGACCGTACCAATGTGCTCTACCTGCGCAAGGACGGCGACCTCGGCCTGATGGAGCCGGAAGCCTGAGTTGGCGGATGGGCGTTTTGAAAACGTCGTGGATGGGGCGGTCTGATGGGCCGCCCCGTCCTTCGTTATCCGTTCGCTTCTTCCTTCCAGGCCTCCCCGCTGTCTTGCATGATTTCTTTTTTGCTGTGCTTGACTAAAGTGCTAAAGCATGCTATACTTTGCACCATGCCGGAAGGAGGGGTTTGATGTCCGTTCCCGATGTGCTCAGTCCCCAGGAACGCCTGGTGCTCGGCCTGCGCGGCCTGTATGAAAGCTGTGGCTATACGCGCTTTCCCATGCGCCGCTTCGAGGAATACGCGCTCTATTCGGAAAACAAGAGCTTTCTGCCCAGCGAAAGCGTCCTGAGCTTCACCAACGCCAACGGGCGTCTGATGGCGCTCAAGCCGGACGTGACGCTGTCCATCGTCAAGCGGGCGCGGGCGGAGCGCGGGCAGGTGGAGAAGCTGTACTACCACGAAAGCGTCTACCGGGTCTCCCCCACCGACCATGAGTTTACGGAAATCGGGCAGCTGGGCGTGGAACTTTTGGGGGAAGCGGATCTCTACGGCACGTGCGAGGTCCTTCGCCTCGCCATCGAAAGCCTGCGCCTCACGGGCGCCCGCTTTGTGCTGGACATAAGCCACATGGGCTTTGCCGCAAGCCTGCTGGCCGGCGCGGGGCTGGACGGGGCGCAGCGCAGCCAGGCCAGCCGGCTGATCCGTCAGAAAAACGCGCACGAGCTGGCGCGCGTGCTCTCCCAGTGGCAGGTCCCGCCGTTTTACGCCGAGCGCATTGCCAACCTGCCCACCCTGGGCGGCAGCTTTACCCAAACGCTCGACCGCGCGGCGGATATCGCCGTGGGCGAGGAGATGAGGCGCGCCATCGGCGAGCTCTCCAGCCTGTATGCCGCGCTGGACGCGCTGGGGCTGTGCGCGCACGTACGGCTGGATTTCTCCATCATAAATGACCTCGACTATTACAACGGGCTGGTTTTCCAGGGATACGTCGAGGGCGCTCCGCGCGTGGTGCTCAGCGGGGGACGCTATGACAATCTCATGCACAAGTTCGGAAAAGCCGGCGACGGCCTGGGCTTCGCGCTCTATCTGGACGAGCTGCAGCGCGTAATCGCCCGGCCCGCCGGGGACGACGTGGACGCGCTGGTGCTCTATACGGCGCAGGACAGCGTGCCCGGCGTGCTCCGCGCGCTGGACGCCCTCAGGGAGCAGGGCCGGCGGGTGCTGGCGGCGCAGGCGCCGCCGCCCGGCCTGCGGGCGGGAAAGACGCTTCGCTACCGCGACGGCGCCCTGGAGGAGGTGAGCGGCGCATGCTGAATGTGGCATTGCCCAAGGGGCGTCTTGGCGACAAGGTCTACCGGCTGTTCAAGGCCGCCGGCTACGACTGCGCCGCCATGGAGCAGGATGACCGTCGGCTGGTGCTGACCGACGAAAAGATCGGGATGAGCTACCTGCTGGTCAAGCCCTCGGATGTGGCCATCTACGTCGAGCACGGCGCGGCCGACGTGGGCGTGGTGGGCAAGGACGTGCTTTTGGAGGGCGGAAATGACGTCTATGAGCTCTTGGACCTGGGCTTTGGCAAATGCCGCATGGCCGAGGCCGCGCCCGTGGGCTTCCGGGAGGACCGGCAGCGCCCGCTTCGCGTGGCCACGAAATACCCCGCCATCGCCAAGCGCTTCTATGCCGCCCAGAGCCGCGAGATCGAGGTCATCAAACTCAACGGCTCTATCGAGCTGGCGCCGCTTCTGCACCTGAGCGACGTGATCGTCGACATTGTGGAAACGGGGACGACCCTCAGGCAGAACAACCTCGAAGTGACCCGCCAGATCCTGCCCGTCAGCGCGCGCCTGATCGCCAACAAGGCCGCCATGAAATTCAAGGAGCCGGCCATCACGGAGCTGCTCAGTCGCATCCGTTCCGAGCTGGACCGCAAGGAGGAACGCCCATGATCCGCATCATCGAATATCAGGGACAACCGGCCGCCGCATTGCTGGACCGCGCCGCGGAAATCAAGCGCGACGTGTCGGAGGCGGTGGAGGCGATTTTGGAGGATGTGCGCCTCCGCGGGGACGAGGCCGTGCTGGACTGTTGCGAGAAATTTGACGGTGCGCGCCCCGACGGCCTGCTGGTGCCCCCGGAGGAGCTGGAGGCGGCCTTCTCGCAGGTGGAGCCGGAGTTTCTGGACACCCTGCGCCTCGCCGCCCGCAACATCGAGCGCTTTCACCGGCTGCAAAAGCGCGCCGGCTTTGTCGATACCCCGGGCCCCGGCGTGGTGGTGGGCCAGCGCGTGCTGCCGCTGGCCAGCGCCGGGCTCTACGTGCCCGGCGGCACGGCGCGCTATCCCTCCAGCGTCCTGATGGACGCCATCCCCGCCAAAATCGCCGGGGTGGAGACCATCGTCATGGCCACCCCGCCCGGCCCAGACGGCAAGGTGCCCGCTGCGATTCTGGCCGCGGCCAGGCTTGCGGGCGTTCGCACGGTGGTGCGCGCGGGCGGCGCGCAGGCCGTGGCCGCGCTGGCCTTCGGCACGCAGAGCGTTCCCCGCGTGGACAAGATCGTGGGGCCCGGCAACATCTACGTCGCCACCGCCAAGCAGCTCTGCTATGCCCGGGGCCTGTGCGCCATCGACATGATCGCTGGTCCCAGCGAGATCATGATCGTCTCCGACGCAAACAGCGATCCCGTCCACCTGGCCGCCGACCTGCTTTCGCAGGCCGAACACGACCGCCTCTCCTCGGCATGGCTGGCCGTGACCGACGCGGCGCTGGCGCGCAGGGTGGCATCCGAGGTGGAGCGCCAGCTCGCGCTTCTCCCGCGCCGGGAAATCGCCCGCGCCTCCATCGAGCAAAACGGCCGCATCCTCGTGGTGGACAGCCTGGAAACCGCCGCGCGCCTGGCCGACGAGATCGCCCCGGAGCATCTCGAGCTATGCGTGGACGATCCCTTCGGGCTTCTCCCCCGGGTACGCAACGCCGGAAGCGTCTTTCTGGGACGAAGCTGTCCCGAGCCGCTGGGCGACTACCTCGCCGGGCCCAACCATACCCTGCCCACCGGCGGCACGGCGCGCTACTCGTCCCCCCTGGGCGTGGATGATTTCTGCCGCCGTTCAAGCTATCTCTACTATACCCCCGACGCGCTGCGGCAGGTGTCCGCGGACGTGATGCGCTTTGCCCGCCGCGAGGGGCTGGACGCGCACGCCAACGCCGTGGCCGTGCGCATGGAGGACCGGCCATGAGCGATTTTCTCATTCCCGCCCTGGCGTCCCTTGCCCCCTATGTGCCCGGCGAGCAGCCCCGGGACCGCGGGTACGTCAAGCTCAACACCAACGAAAGTCCCTTTCCTCCCTCGCCCCGGGTGCTGGACGCGCTCAGCCGTGAGGAGGTCTCCCGCCTCAACCTCTACTCCGACCCCACCGCCCTGCCGCTCCGCCGCGCCATCGCCGAGCAGTACGGCGTTTCGCCCGACAACGTCTTCTGCGGCAACGGCTCGGACGAGGTGCTGGGCCTGAGTTTCCTCGCTTTTGCGGACGCGGCGCATCCCGCCGTCTTCCCCGCGGTCAGCTACGGCTTCTACCGGGTGTTTGCGAACCTGTTCCGCGTGCCCGCGCGCACCGTCCCGCTTCGGGAGGACTTCACCCTGCCCGTGGAGCCGCTGCTTGGCGCCGGCGGCATGGTGGTGCTGGCCAACCCCAACGCGCCCACGGGCCTGTCCCTGCCGCTCGGGGAAATCGAGCGCATCGTGCGCGGCAACCCGGGCCAAATCGTGCTGGTGGACGAGGCGTATGTGGACTTCGGGGGCGAGAGCGCGCTGCCGCTGCTCAAATCCTGTCCCAACCTTCTCATCGTCCGCACCTTCTCCAAGTCGCGCTCCCTGGCGGGCGCGCGGCTGGGGTATGCGCTGGCGAACGCCCCCGTCATCGAGGACCTCAACCGCGTCAGGTGCAGCTTTCACCCCTACAACATCAACCGCCTGAGCATGCTGGCCGGAATCGAGGCCATGCGCGACACGGCCTACTTTGAATCCTGCGTGCAGTCCATCGTGCGCCAGCGGGAGGAGACGGCGGCGGAGCTTCGCGCGCTGGGCTTTTCCATGACGGACAGCCGCGCCAATTTTCTCTTTGCGGCCCATCCGTCGCTGACCGCGCGCGGGTATTATGAGGCGCTTAAAAAGCGCGGCGTGCTGATTCGCTGCTGGGACGACCCCGCGCTCAGGGAGCATGCGCGCATCTCCATCGGCACGCGCGAGCAGATGCGTCGTCTCGTGCTGGAAACGCGCGCCATTCTCTCAGAAAGGACGATTTCATGAGAAGCGCAACCATCCAACGCAAAACCGCGGAAACCGACATTTCCCTTGCCCTGGCCCTCGACGGCACGGGAGAGAGCGACATCCGCACGGGCTGCGGCTTTCTGGACCATATGCTCACGCTCTTTGCGCGCCATGCCCGCTTTGATCTGCGCGTGCGATGTACGGGCGACACGCAGGTGGACGACCATCACACCGTGGAGGACATCGGCATCGCGCTGGGGCAGGCGCTGTATGTGGCGCTGGGCGACAAGCGGGGCGTGAGGCGCTACGGCCAGCGTCTCCTGCCCATGGACGAGACGCTGGCCCTGGTGGCCGTGGATCTCAGCGGCCGGGCCTACCTGGGGTTTGACGCGCCGATGCCCGCCCAGAAGGTGGGGACGTTCGATACCGAGCTGGTCGGGGAGTTCTTCCTCGCCCTCGTGCGCGAGGCGGCCCTTACGCTCCATATCCGGCTATTGGCGGGCGCGAACACGCATCACGTCATCGAGGGCATCTTCAAGGGCGTGGCCCGCGCCCTGCGCGAGGCCTGCGAGATCGACCCCGACGCCGCGGGGGAAATCCCCTCCACCAAGGGCACGCTGGGAGGGAACGCGCCATGATCGCGGTGGTGGATTACGGGGTGGGCAACCTCTACTCGCTCACCTGCTCGCTCAGGCATATCGGCGCGGAATGTGAGGTCACGCGCGAGGAAAGGGCGCTGCGCGCGGCGGATCGCATCATTTTGCCCGGCGTGGGGGCCTTCGGCGACGCGGCGGAAAAGCTTCGCGCCCTCGGGCTGGATGCGCTGCTGCGCGATCTGGCCGGACGGGGCAAGCCGCTGATCGGCATCTGCCTTGGCATGCAGCTGCTCTTTGAAAAAAGCCATGAATACGGCGAGCACGCGGGCCTGGGCCTGATTTGCGGCGAGGTGCGTCCGCTTGCCCCCGTTCTTGCCCCCGGTGCCAAGGTGCCGCACATGGGCTGGAACAGCCTGCACCTCGACCGCCCGGACGACCCGCTGCTCTCGGGCGTGCGCGAGGGCGACTTCGTCTATTATGTCCATTCGTTCTACGCCGCCGGATGCGGCGAGGCGCTCGCCGCAAGCTCCGATTACGGCGGGGTCACGGTGGCCGGCGTGGTGCGGCGCGGATGCGTGTGCGGCACGCAGTTTCACCCGGAAAAGAGCGGCGAGGTCGGCCTGCGCATCCTGCGGGCCTTCGCCATGGGAGAGGGGGATGCGGCATGCTGATCTACCCGGCGATCGACCTGCGGGGCGGGCGCGTCGTGCGCCTGACGCAGGGGGATTATGACCGCATGACCGTCTACGCGGATGACCCCGCGGAGGTGGCGCGCGGCTTTGTCAGGGCGGGCGCCGCCTGCCTGCATGCCGTGGACCTGGACGGCGCGAAGGACGGCAGTCCGCAAAACCGCGCCGCGATCGCTTCGCTTTGCGCGCTGCCGCTGGAGGTCGAAGTCGGCGGCGGCATGCGCACCGAGGCCGATGTGGAGGCCACGCTCGCGCTGGGCGCGGACCGGGTCATCCTGGGGACCGCCGCCGTGGAGGACTTCTCGCTGGTCGAGCGCCTGGTCGGGCGCTGGGGCGCGCGCATCGCCGTGGGCGTGGACGCCCGCGACGGCAAGGTGGCCACGCGCGGCTGGCGCGAGGTGAGCGCGCTGGACGGCTTCGCCTTCTGCCGCCGACTCGCGGACGCGGGCGTGTCCACCGTCATCTATACCGACATCGGCCGCGACGGCGCGCTCTCGGGCACGAATCTGGCGGCCTATGAACGCCTTTCGCAAATCAGGGGCCTTCGGGTCATCGCCTCCGGCGGGGTGAGCTTTGAATCGGAGATCGCCGCGCTCCGCGACATGGGCCTCTACGGCTGCATCCTGGGCAAGGCGCTCTACACCGGCAGGCTCAATCTGGAGCGCGCGCTGGCCATCGCACGGGGGGAGGCGGAACCATGCTGACCAAACGCATCATCCCCTGCCTGGACGTGCGTAGCGGCCGGGTGGTCAAGGGCATCAACTTCGAGGGCCTGCGCGACGTGGACGACCCCGTGACGCTGGCGCGCTTCTACAACGATTCCGGCGCGGACGAGCTGGTCTTCTACGACATCACCGCCAGCGCCGAGGGCCGGCCGCTGTTCGCGGACGCGCTGCGCGCCGTGGCGGCGGAGGTCTTCATCCCCCTCACCGTGGGCGGCAGCATCAATACCCTGGACGACTTTGACCGCGTGCTCAAATGCGGCGCGGACAAGGTCAGCGTCAACAGCGGCGCCATCCGCGACCCCTCGCTCATCGCCCGGGCGGCCAGGCGCTATGGCGACCAATGCGTGGTGCTGAGCATGGACCTAAAGCGCGTGGGCGGCCGCTTCCACGTCTTCGCCCGCGGCGGCCGGGATGACACTGGGCTGGACGCCATCGACTGGGTCCGCCGGGGCGTGGACAGCGGCGCGGGCGAGGTGGTCGTCAACTCCATCGACACCGACGGCGTGCGCCGCGGCTTTGACCTGGAGATGCTCCGGGCCGTGGGCGATGCGGTGTCCGTGCCCATCATCGCCTCCGGCGGCGCCGGCTGCCGCGAGGATTTTCTGGACGTATTCCGGCTTGGCTGCGTGGACGCGGGGCTGGCCGCCTCCATCTTCCACTCGCGTGAGGTGGACATCCGCGCCCTCAAGCGCTGGCTCAACGAAAACGGCGTCCCCATGCGCCTTGTGGAGGAAAGCAACGATGGATTATGAAGCGCTCGTCTCCAAACTCAAATTCGATGAAAAAGGCCTCATCCCCGTGATCGTGCAGGACTACGTGACCCACGAGGTGCTCACCCTCGCTTACATGAGCCGTGAAAGCCTCAAAATCACGCTGGAGGAGGGCCGCACCTGCTTTTACAGCCGCAGCCGCCAATGCCTGTGGCGCAAGGGCGAGACCAGCGGGAACATGCAGACGCTTGTTTCCCTCACCGCCGACTGCGACGGCGACGCGCTGGTAGCGCAGGTCAAAAAGGCCGGGCCCGCCTGCCACACCGGCAGCGAGAGCTGCTTTTTCAACGGGCTGTACGAAAATCAGGACATCCGCCCCTTCTCCCTCGCGGCTCTGATGGAGGTCATCGCCGGGCGAAAGACCTCCCCCAGGGAGGGCAGCTACACCACCTACCTCTTTGAGAAGGGCCGGGACAAGATCCTCAAGAAGGTCGGCGAGGAATGTACCGAGGTGCTCATCGGCGGCGCAAAGGGCGACAGGGCTGAAACCACCTATGAGCTGGGCGATCTGGTCTATCACGCCATGGTGCTGATGGTGGAGATGGGCATCTCCCTGGAGGACGTGGTGCGCGAGCTGGCACGCCGCCACGTGATTGACAAGAAGGTCAAGCAGGAGCGCATGCAATGAGCTTTGCAAGCAACGCCCACACCCACAGCCGCTGGTGCGACGGCGCGGACACCATTCTCGAGATGGTGGAGGCGGCCCGCGGCCTCGGCTTTGTGAGCCTGGGTTTTTCGGGGCACGCGCGGCAGGGCTTCGATCCGGATTATTCGATGGCCCCCGAGGCGCAGGCGAGCTATTTTTCGGAGCTTCGCGCCCTCGCGGGGCGCTGCGGCCTGCGCCTGTGGGCGGGGCTGGAGCTGGACGCGCTGGCCCACGAGGACTGCCGCCGCGAGGCGCTTGAGCGCGCGGATTACGTGATCGGCTCAGCGCATTACCTGTGCGAAAGCTACGGCGGCGCGCCTGTGGCCGTGGACGGGGACCCCGCATTGCTCCGGCGCTACGTGGACGAGACCTATCATGGCGACGGGCTGGCCATGGCGCGCGCCTACTTTGCCATCGAGGAGGAGGCGCTCCTGCGCGACCGGCCGCAGATCATCGGACACTTTGACCTGCTGCGCAAGTACGCGGCGCGCCTTTCGCTCTTTGACGAGGCGGACCCCGCCTACCGCCGCCTCGCCCTCCGCGCCCTGGAGCGCGCCTTTCCCTGCGGCGGCGTTCTGGAGATCAACACCGGCGGCATGGCGCGCGGCTATCTGCCCACGCCCTATCCCACGCTGGAATTGCTCTGCGCCTGGCGCGAGATGGGCGGGCGCATCACCCTCACCTCCGACTGCCACGACCGGCGATACCTGGCCCACGCCTTTCCCCAGGCGGCGGCGCTGGCGCGGCAGGCTGGCTTCCAAACGGCCCTGCGGCTGGGAACCGGCGAGGCGCTGTGGGAGGAAACGGAGCTGTAAGCAAAGCGGCCCCGGGGCGTTTGCCCCGGGGCCGCTTTTTCATTGTTTTCAGTTCATGCGGTCCTTGTAAATCTTGGCGTCCGCTTCCTCCACCCAGGCTTCGACGGCGGCGTTATACGCCTCGTCCTGCTTCTGGGTCAGGACTTCGCTTTCCAGCGCCTCGCGCACCGCGTCCAGGCCAACCTCGCCCTCGGCCGCGTCGCTCACATACTTGATGATGTGGATGCCGTACTCGCTGCGCACCGGCTCGCTCACGTCGCCCACGTTCTCAAGCGCCATGGCCGCGTCGCGGAACTCGGTGACCCAGTTGGTGCTGTCGGCGCTCACGGGATAGCCGTCTTCCTTGGCGGGAGAGGACTCCATGCCGGGGTCCTGGCCATACTCGGCGATCAGGGCGTCGAAGTCCTCGCCCTCATCGAGCTTGGAGAGCACCTCGTCCACCGTGGGCTGGATGGCGGCATAGGCCGCTTCCTTCGCTTCGTCCAACTGGGTTTCCAGCTCCGCGATCTCGGCGGTGCGTGCCGCCACGGTTTCGGTCAAAGTCGCGCGGTTCTGCGCGGTCGCTTCGTCATCGGCGGAGGCGTCCTCGCCCAGATCCGCCAGCGAGGTTTCGGCGGTGCTGAGCTCGGTCTGCTTATCGCTAATCTGGCTCTCCAGATCGCTGATGGCCTGGCTGTCCTCGTCGGTGAACTCAATCAGGATGTGCTTGACGTAGCGGTAGCCGGCGGGCACATAGTAGATGGTGGCGCCGTTTTGCACATCGGTGCCGTAGCTGGAGGGCGAGTTGCCGTAGGTGGTCATGGCCTCCTCCACGTGGGTGGTATAAGCCGTCTCAAGCTCCTCCTCGCTCACGGTGACGTCCTTGACCGCCTCGGCGCGCACCTTCTCAAGCACCGTGGCGTCCTTCTCGCTCTGGACAAGCTCCTCGCGGGTGGGGTAGCCCAGATTGTCCATCTCGGCACGGATCGCAGCGTCGAGCTCCTCGCCCGTGAGCTCCGTATCGGCAAAATAGGCGCTTTTGACGCTATCGACATACATGGTATACGTGCTGTCGGCCGTCTCCTCCACCTCGGCCTGTTCCTCGTCAGTGAGCACGTCCAGCCCGAGTTCGGCCGCCTTCTGCTCCAGCACGGCCTGCTGCACCATGGCCTCGATGGCGCTGTCCTGCGCCGCCGAGATGTTGCTCGCGTCGGAGCGGTCGTAGGTGATGCCGTACATATAATACAGGTATTCCTCGTAGTCCATGACGGCCTCGACCTGCTCGTTGACCTCGCCCTTGGTGAAGGTCTGACCGGCTACCTCGATGATGGTGGTCTGCTTGTCCACCTCCTCGTCCTTGACGATGAGGGAGCAGCTGCTCGCCGCCACAAGGGCGAGAATCAGCATCAAGACCAGAATGACACGCTTTCGCATGGGACTTCTCTCCAATCCTATAAAGTAATAAAGCGCTTTTTGTATTATACCCGATGACACCTTGGGCCGCAAGGCTTTTTTCGTATGTTCACGCCTTATTCACAGGCGCCTTACGAAAGCCCGTGACCATACACACCGCCACCAGCGCGCCCGCGCCGTCGGTGACCTCCACCCGGTAGAGGCAGGTGGAGCGCCCGGCGCTGACGCAAATTGCCTGGGCAAAGAGCCTTTCGCCCGTGCCGGGGCGCAGGTAGTGCATGTCCGCGCACTGGCTGACGGTAAGGGTGCCGCAGGCGTTGGCCGCCACGGCGAAGGTGGTGTCGCACAGGGTGTAGACCGCGCCGCCCTGCGCCACGCCGCCTGCGTTGAGGTGCAGGGGGGTAAGGGGCATGGAGCACCTGGCCCCGTCCTCCGAGACCTCGTCGATGGTGATGCCGCAGGCCTCCATGGCAAAGCGGTCGGCGGCGAAGAAGGCCCGGCTTTCCTCAAGCGTCCTCGTCATTGTCCCATCCTCCAGGAAAGCAGCTCCGTCCCCGTCTCCAGCGCGCGGATGGAGAACAGGCCGTCCTCATAGATCATGTAGCTCCTGGGCTGTCCCTCCTTGGGCAGCGCGGCGGAGCCGGGGTTGATATAGGTGTAATCCCCCTGCCCGACGACGCAGTGCACATGCGTGTGCCCGTGGATGAGCACGTCGCCCGGCCGGTGCGGGGGCGGGCAGTCGGTGTTGAACAGGTGGCCGTGCGTCACAAACGCGCACTGCCCGCCCTCCAGCGGCAGGAGCGCATAGTCGGCCATGATGGGAAACGCCAGCACCATCTGGTCCACCTCCGCGTCGCAGTTGCCGCGCACGCACAGGGGGGCGATGGGGCTTTCGTTTAAAAGCTGGATGACCTCCTTGGGCTCATAGCGGTCCGGCAGGTCGTTGCGGGGGCCGTGATACAAAAGGTCGCCCAGCAGGAAAAAGCGGTCCGCCCGCTCGGCCTCCAGGCGCTCAAGCACCCGCTGCGCCGCCGAGGCGCTGCCGTGCAGGTCCGAGGCAAAGAGAATCTTCATGCTCATTCCATCCCTTTCAGTTCCAGGATCACGGGGCAATGGTCGCTTCCCATCACCTTATCGTCGATATCCGCCAGCGCCACATTGGGCGCAATGCGCTCGCTCACCAGGAAATAGTCGATGCGCCACCCGATGTTCCTTTCGCGGCTTCGCTGCATGTAGCTCCACCAGCTGTAGCGGTCTCGCTCGTCGGGGTGCAGCAGGCGGAAGGTGTCCACAAAGCCGCGGTTCAGCAGCGCCGTCATCTTCTCGCGCTCCTGCGGGGTAAAGCCCGCGTTCTGGGTGTTGGTTTTCGGGTTTTTCAGGTCGATTTCCTCATGGGCTACATTCATGTCGCCGCATACCACCACGGGCTTTTGCCTGTCCAGCGCGCACAGGTAGTCCGCGAAAGCGTCCTCCCAGGTCATGCGGTAATCAAGCCGCGTCAGGCCCCGCTGGCTGTTGGGCGTGTAGACCGTCACCAGGAAGAAGCGCTCGTATTCCAGCGCGATGACGCGGCCCTCATGGTCATGCTCCTGCACGCCGATGCCCAGCCGCACGGACAGCGGCTCCCTGCGGGTAAAGACGGCGGTGCCGGAATAGCCCTTCTTTTCGGCGCTGTTCCAGAACTGCGCGTAGCCCTCGGGCGAAAAGTCCGCCTGTCCGGGCTGCATCTTGGTTTCCTGCAGGCAAAACGCGTCCGCGCCGCTCCGGGCGAAATAGTCCGCGAAGCCCTTGGTCAGACAGGCCCTGAGGCCGTTGACGTTCCACGAGATCAGACGCATGGGCGATCCTCCTTGCGTAAAAGCGTGACGCGGCGGGGCCGCGCATGCGGCTATTGTACCATAACCGCATGCGCCCACGCAACGCCTTGCGCCGCGTCAGCCCTTCGTTCCCCCGGTATAATAGGCGCGCAGCACGCGGCCGAAAAGCCGCGGGGGCAGGAAGGTATGCATCCATACCGCCAGATGCTGGTCCGGCTTGGCCACCCGCAGCCGAAAGCGCATATGCCGCCGCTCAACGTTTCGGACCACCCTTTGTCCCAGGCGCTGCGGCGAAAGCCCGCCCGCCTCGTCGCGGCGGATGGCCGACACGGCCGCCTCGTAGGCGCCGTGATAGGGCGAGTCCGCGGTTTCCTCCCGGGCGTTCAGCCGCGTGTGCTGGCTTCCGCCGCGGTGATCCCCCGGCTCCACCAGGCATACCTCGACGCCCCAGGGGGCGGTTTCCATGGCCAGACATTCCGCGTATCCCTCCAGCGCGTGCTTGCCGGCCGTGTACGCGCTCTGAAACGGGATGCCCAAAAGCCCGTTGATGGAGGAAAACAGCACAATGCGCCCGCCGCCCTGCGCCCGCATATGCGGCAAGGCCAGCCGCACCATGCGCGCCGCGCCGGTGAAGTTGGTGTCCAGCACGCGGGCGTACTCCTCCGGCGACGTGCGCTCGCACGAGCCCAGCACCAGCACCGCCGCGCCGCATACCAGCGCGTCCACGCGGGGGCTGATCTCCAGCGCCCGCCGGGCAAACGCCTCGCAGCTCGCCTCATCCGTCACGTCCAGCCCGAGCCGGACGAAGGCCTGTGTTTCATCTCTTTCCGGCGCGTCCGCAAAGGACCTCGCCCCGGCGACAACCAGCCAGCCCCGCCCGGCGAACGCCTCCGCCGTGGCCAGGCCCAGCCCGCTGGAAGCGCCCGTCACCCAAACCGTCCTGACGCCGTCCGCCCTTCCCTGTCTCTGTGGATGCTGCGGCTCAGTCATCTCTTAACATCTCCTTGAGGCGCAGGCCCGCGGCGTATACGGCGTTTTTGCGCTCGCCCTGCGCGGTCACTTCCTCCATGCTCTCCCGCAGGCTCAGCCCCCGCGCCAGCCCGTCGAAGATCCGCGCCTCCAGCGAAAGGGTGCTTCTGGGCGCCTCGGGCGCGGGGATGTCCTCCTCCGCCCACGCCAGCGCCAGACAATACTCGCCCTTTTCGGCCTTCGGGTTTTGCTCGATGGCGGCGAGCACCTCCCCCACCGGGCCCCGGAGGGTCTTCTCATACTTTTTGGTGAGGTCGCAGCTCACGCTCACGCGGGTATGGGGCAGCGTCCCGGCCACGGCGGAAAGGAGGTCCCGCACGCGGTGAGGCGATTCATGCACAACCGCAATGCGCGACCTGCGCGCCATGTCGATGAGCTTTTCGCAAAGCTCCCCCCTCTGCCGGGGCAGAAAGCCGAAGAAGGTGAACTCGCTCACCTCCATGCCGCTCACGCTCAGGGCCGCGGCCATCGCCGTCGGGCCCGGCACGGCTACCGCCTCGATGCCGCTTTCCACCGCCGCGCGCACCAGCGCGCTGCCGGGATCGGAGATGCAGGGCGTGCCCGCGTCGGTGGTCACGGCCACGTCGATGTCCTCCTCGAGCATGCGCCGGACAATCTGCGCGGCCTTGCCGCGCTCGTTGTGCTCGTGGCAGCTTGTGAGGGGGGTGTGGATGTCAAAGGCGCTGAGCAGCTTCTGGGTCACGCGCGTGTCCTCCGCCGCAATCAGCGCCACGTTCCTCAGCGTCTCGATGGCGCGGGGCGTCATGTCGCCCAGGTTTCCGATGGGCGTGGCCACTACATACAGGGTGGGCATGGCTTACCTCTTTTCAAACACGCGCAGCTTGGCGCTGCGCGCGCGGGGATTGGCCGCTGTTTCCCCGGCCGAGGGCTTGACCGCGCCGCCCGCCAGCACGCGGCCCAGCGGCTTTTTGCCGCAGGTGCACACGGGGGCCCTGGGCGGGCAGGTGCAGGGGTTTTGCAGCTCGCGGAAGGTGTTTTTCACGATCCGATCCTCCAGCGAGTGAAAGGTGATGACCAGCAGCCGCCCGCCGGGCGCCAGCAGGTCCACCAGGTCGCGCAGGGCCTGCCTGAGCGGGTCCAGCTCGTCGTTGAGCGCGATGCGCACGGCCTGAAACGTGCGGCGCGCGGGATGGCCGTCGTCCCTGCGGCGCACGGCTTTGGGAATGGCCGCGTCCACCACGGCCACCAGATCGCCCGTGGTGAGGATGGGCGCCTTCGCCCGCCGCTCCACGAAGATTTGCGCGATGCGCGCAGCCCATTTTTCCTCGCCGTACTCGGTGAGGATGCGGCGAAACGCCTCCTGCGAGATCCCGGCCAGGTATTCCGCGGCCGTGGGGCCCTGGGAAGGGTCCATGCGCATATCCAGCGGCGCGTCCTCATGGTAGCTGAAGCCGCGCGAGGCCTCGTCGAGCTGGTGGCTGCTCACGCCCAGGTCCACCAGCGCCCCGTCCAGCGGCGGTGCGCCCGCGGCGGCCAGCAGCGCCTTCGCGTCGTGAAAGTTGCCGTGAATGGCCTGAAACCCGGGATACGCCTCGAGCCGCGCCGAGGCGGCGGCGATGGCCGCGCCGTCCCGGTCGATGCCGTACAGGCGCGCCGTGCCGCCCGAGAGGCGCAAAATCCCCTCGCTGTGGCCGCCCCCGCCCAGCGTGGCGTCCAGATAGACCTTGCCGGGCCCGGGGGCCATCCAGGTCATCACCTCGTCAAAGAGGACGGGCACATGATGAAACGTCCGCTCCATATCACGCCTGCCTGAGGTCCGCGATGCGGGACCTGAGGGACTCGAGCATGCTCTCGGTGGTTTTCAGCTTCTCGCGCTCCTGCTCCACCAGCTGCGCCGGCGCCTTGGAGAGGAAGCCAGGGTTATTGAGCTTGCCCTGGGAGCGAGCGATCTCGCCCACGAGGTTCTTCTCTTCCTTTTCCAGCCGCGCGAGCTCCTTTTGCAGATCCACCAGTTCGCCCAGGGGGATGCGGATCTCGCCCGCGGCGCACACAGCGCTGACCACCTTTTCACCCGCCAGCGCGTCCTTGCCGCCGACGGCCGCGTCGCTGACGTACGCCAGGCGCTGCAGGTACGGCTCGGCCATGGCGAGCGTCGCCTCCCAGCCCGCCTCGGGGATCAGGGTCACATGCGTGCGCTTGCCCGCCTGCACGTTCATCTCGGCGCGCAGGTTGCGGATGGCGCGGATGATCTCCATGAGGCCCTCCATCTGGCGCTCCTCGGTCTCAAAGGCGTATTCCGCCCTGACCTCGGGCCAGCGGGCCAGGATGAGCATGCCCTCATGGCCGGGCAGGTGCTGGTAGATCTCCTCGGTCAGGAAGGGCATGAAGGGATGCAGGAGCTTGATAAGACCCTCCAGCACATAGAGCAGCACGCCGCGGACGTTTTGCTTCTGCGCCTCGTCCCCGCCCATGAGGCGGCCCTTGGACAGTTCGATGTACCAGTCGCAGAACTCGCTCCAGGCAAAGTCATAGATCTTGTTGGCGGCCATGCCGAAGTCGCCGCTTTCCATATGGGCGCTGACCTCGGCCACGGCCTTGTTCAGCCGGGAGAGGATCCACTGATCGGGCAGCTGCAAAAGCGCCGGGTTGATGGCCTCCCGCGTCTGCGTGTTCATCAGCACGAAGCGCGAGGCGTTCCAGACCTTGTTGGCGAAGTTGCGGGCGCTTTCCACCTTCTCGTCGGAGTAGCGCGTGTCGTTTCCGGGGCTGACGCCCATGGCCAGGGAGAAGCGCAGCGCGTCGGCGCCGTACTTGTCGATGACCTCCAGCGGGTCCACGCCGTTTCCAAGGCTCTTGGACATCTTGCGGCCCAGCGCGTCGCGCACCAGCCCGTGGATGAGCACAGTGTCAAACGGGCTGTCGCCCATCTGCTCGATGCCCGAGAAGATCATGCGGGCCACCCAGAAGAAGATGATGTCATAGCCCGTCACCAGCATGCTGGTGGGATAGAAATACTTGAGGTCCTCGGTCTCTTCCGGCCAGCCCAGCGTGGAGAAGGGCCAGAGCGCGGAGGAAAACCACGTGTCCAGCACGTCCTCATCCTGATGGAGATGCGTGCAGCCGCACCTGGGGCAGGCCGCGGGCGCCTCGCGCGCCACGATGGTCTCCCCACATTCGTCGCAGTACCAGGCGGGGATGCGGTGGCCCCACCACAGCTGGCGGCTGATGCACCAGTCGCGGATGTTCTCCATCCAGTTGAAATAGGTCTTGGCAAAGCGCTCCGGCACGAACTTCGTCCGGCCCGAACGCACGGCCTCGATGGCGGGCCTGGCCAGCGGTTCCATCTTGACGAACCACTGGGTGCTGGTCACGGGATCGACGGTGTGGTGACAGCGGTAGCAGGTGCCCACGTTGTGGGTGTAGTCCTCGATCTTGACCAGGTAGCCCTCCTGTCTGAGCTGCTCGACCACGGCCTCGCGGCACGCCAGCGCCGTCATGCCCTCAAAGCGCCCGGCGTTTTCGTTCATGGTGCCGTCGTCGTTGGTCACGCGGATGACCTCCAGGTTGTGGCGCTTGCCCACCTCAAAGTCGTTGGGGTCGTGCGCGGGGGTCATCTTCACCGCGCCGGTGCCGAATTCCATGTCCACATAGCTGTCGGCCACCACGGGGATTTCCTTGTTCATGATGGGCAGAATCACCTTCTTGCCCACCAGGTCCGTGTAGCGCTCGTCGTCGGGGTTCACGGCCACGCCGGTGTCGCCCAGCATGGTTTCCGGCCTCGTGGTGGCCACCACCACGCCCTCGCCGCCGTCCGCGCCGGGATAGCGGATGTGCCACAGATGGCTGGCCTGCTCCTCATACTCCACCTCGGCGTCCGAAAGCGCGGTCTGACATTCCGGGCACCAGTTGATGATGCGGTTGCCGCGGTAGATGAGCCCCTTTTCGTAGAGCTTGACAAACACCTCGCGCACGGCGCGGTTGCAGCCCTCGTCCATGGTGAAGCGCTCGCGGCTCCAGTCGCAGCTGGCGCCCAGGCGGCGCTGCTGGCGGTTGATGCG
>CAUDEL010000058.1:0-17946 GCA_958448555.1 uncultured Eubacteriales bacterium
GGGAAACGTGTCCTGGCGGAAAAGATCGCCGCAGGCGAGCTTTTTCGACACGCTGGCCGCCCGCCTCGTGCGGGCGGTTTTTTTCGTCCCATCCGGCCCAAGCCCGCTCTTTCCAATCCCGGCCGAACGTGATACACTATATTCAACCTTCCCGTTGTGCACGAAAGGAGCAGCTGCATGCGCATTGCCCAGATCAACGTCGTCGCCTCGCTGAGCACGGGGCGCATCGCGGTTTCGCTGTGCCGCACGGCCATACAGGCCGGACATCGGGCGCTTTTCTGCCATTCGCGCGACCACGCGCCCGGCGACGTGCCCAGCTATGTCATCGGCAGCAAGGCGGAAACGCTCCTGGACCTGGCTCTCACCCGCCTGACCGACCGCGCGGGCTTTTTCAGCCGCTACGCCACGCGCAGGCTGATCGCCCAGCTGGAGGCGTACAAGCCCGACCTCGTCCACCTGCACAACCTTCACGGCTATTACCTGCACCTTCCCACGCTGTTTGCGTACCTGAAAAAAAACGACCTGCCCGTGGTGTGGACCCTGCATGACTGCTGGGCCTACACCGGGCACTGCGCCTACTACACCATGGCGCGGGGCGCCGCGCCGCTGGACGGCCGCCGCCGCCGGGCCGACCCCTCCGAGCGCCTGGGCTGCGACCGATGGCAAGGTGGCTGCGGCGGGTGCGTGTGCAAGCGCGCCTATCCCGCGAGCTGGTTTCTGGACCAGAGCGCCCGCAACTGGCGCGACAAGCGGGAGCTGTTCCGGGGGTTGAGGCACATGGTTCTGGCCACCCCCAGCGAATGGCTCCGTCAGGAGGTCAAGCGTTCCTTTCTTGGCAGCTATCCCGTCTACGTCCTGCCCAACGGCATAGACCTCAGTGTCTTTCAGCCCTGCGCGGATGAGCAGTTCATGCGCGACGTGGTCCGCTTCTACGGTCTGGACCGCGCGGGCGGGCGAAAGCTGGTGCTCAGCGCCGCCGCGGTATGGGATGAGCGCAAGGGGCTGGACGACCTCATCGAGCTGAGCGAGGCGCTGGGGCCCGAATACTGCGTGGCCGCCGTCGGGCTGGACGAATACCAGATCGCCTCCCTGCCCAAGGGCACGGTGCTGGGTGTCAGGCGAACGGGAAACACGGGGGACCTGTGCGCGCTCTACACCGCCGCCGACCTCTACCTCAGCGCCAGCCATGAGGAGAGCATGGGGATGACGCTGGTGGAGGCGTTGGCCTGCGGCACGCAGATTCTGTGCTACGACGCGACCGCCATGCCCGAAATCGTCACCGACGAGGTCGGCGAGGTTGTATCCCTAGGCGATATCTCCGCCCTGGCAGACGCCGTGCGCCGCCTGTGTTCCAACCCGCGCAGCGCGGAAAGCTGCCGCGCACGCGCCGCCGATTTTGAAGCGGGGCGGTGCTTTTCGGCGTATCTGCGCCTGTATGAGAACATGTACCGCCACAGCCCCGCCTGGCAGGCCGCGCTGGATCGCGCCGCCGGAAAGGCCCCCAAAGGGGCTTCGTGACCTCATCGGTCCGTTACGAAAGGAGGGATTTGCATGGGCAGACGGCTGATGCTGGCGCTCGCCCTATGCGCCGCGCTCGCGCTGAGCGCATGCAGCCTGCCGCAGTCGCTCACCGCCTCGGATTCCCCTGCGCCCGACCTGCGCCTGCTGGACTGGCCCGCCTACGAGATCGCGTCCGCGCCGGCGCAGGAGGAGGAAACGGACGCCCAGCTGGTGGACCTGTGGCTGGACGCCTCCCAGCTCATGGGCGGCATCAATACCACCGGCGGCACCCTTTATCCACATTCCAGCCGCAAGTACCGCGAAGGCGGCTTCCACTACCGTTTCGGCTCGCAGGTGGGCATGTACGAAGGCGTGCTGCGCTGCCTGCTGTCCGCCGCCGAGGGCTCGCGGGTCCGGGTGCTGCGCGTGGGAAACGAGCGCCTTGGGGAGGACAGCCTCTCCCTTCTGGCCGGCACGGACGCGCAGACGCTTCGCAGCGTCACAAGGGACCTTCTCACCTATGCCATCGACCCCATGCCCTCCGTCTTCTCCGGCATGTCCGCCGAAGACATGGACGACTCGTTCTATTCCCTGGGAACCCCCATGCTCAACCAGCTCCGCGCCCTGGATGCCGGGGCGCTGGAAAACCCGTCTCTGGCCGCTCGCATGGCCGATCTCCTGGATGCGCAGATCGCGGCCATCGCGGGCGGCGACACGGAGGGCTACGTGGCCTCGGGAGATGACGACGCGCCGCTGCTGTATGCCCTAGGAAATATAGACCTCTCCCGCCTGTCCGTCATCACCTGCGACCCGGCCACCCTGCGCCGCCTGTCGTCGGTGGAGGTGGACGGCACGGCCGTGGACCATGTGACGGCCCTTTTGAAAAGCCGGGGCGTGTTTGAGGCGGGGCTTTGCGTGGAGCTCTACGCCTTTACGCTGGACTACATGGGGCAGATGTCCTCCTTTGCCGCGGCGGATTTTGCCGAGCCGCTCATCTGGGGACGGCTCAACTATGACAACGACACGCAGCGCGCTGACGCGGCGCTTCCCATGCCGCGAACGCTTCTAATGTTGGTGATCGGAACGCCCGGGCAGGTGGACCGCTACACCCGGCGCCTCAACGCCTCGCTTGAATCCTCCCCGGCGCTGCAGGGCGTGCGCGGCCCCGAAGAGGGCCAACTGACCTACGCATCCGGCGGCCAGACCGTCACCCAGCAGCCTTTTTCCTTCGCCTGGAGCTCGGTTCGCATCCAGCGTCCGCAATGGGACTGCGTCACGCAGGCCAGCGACGGCGCGTCCCTGTCCGCCTCCGCTGACGTCTCCGAAAGCGGCGGCCTTCCCTCCGTCGTGCTCCCGGCGGAGGGGAAAAGCACGCTGACCGTCTCCGTGCCCGTCTCCGGGACGGCGGCCGCGGACCTCACCGCGCTCTCCGGCTACGCCGGCGTGGAAGCGGCGCTCCTGCTGGACCATACCCTGCCCACCACGGAGCAGGCAGAAGAAGGGCAGGTCATCGCGCTTCGCGATACGCAGTACGTCTTTACCCGTCAGGACGAGGCGTTTCGGAGCGGAGAAAAGGCCTCTCCCTTCACCCTCGCTTCCGTCGCCGCGCAGGGGGACGGCTCCAGCCTGCGGTTGACGGTGGACGCCGCTTCGCTCACGCCGGGTTGCTACCGGGTGCTGCTGAGCGTGGACCTTCCCGGCACACAGGTGGTATGGGAGGAGGTTCCCTGGGTCCGGGCGCTGGACGCGCGCCCGAGCAATGAGGACGTCTCCGCCTGGGAGCAATTCACCCAGGCGGTCCGCCAGTATGACGGCGACCGTTCCAGCATCCCCCGCTGGCTCCAGCATGCCTGGGGGCCCGAGGCCGGAGGCGATTATCACGGCCTGGAAATTCCCGACGCTCCGCCGGTGATGCGTGCCCCCTGGCTCGGCGAGCTGATTTCGCAATGCCGCGCGGCCGCGGCAGGAGATGCCTTTCCCCTCGTCCGCTACGTGCTGGACGTGTTCGTCTCCGCGGGGACGCCGGAAGGAGGCGGCTGAGCATGACTTCCCTGCACATTCGCTATTCCAACCGGCTCAAATGCCTGCTGTGCTACCTGGTGTTTTTTGCCCTCCCCCTCGCGTGGCAGGCCGCCGCCCTCCGGCTCATCTACCCCTACAAGCTGGCGGGCACGGCGCCCAACGCGGCGCGGCTTCTGGCGGACGCCCTTGCGTTCCCCGTGGACTGGCTGGACGCGCTGGCCCGGTCGTGCGAGCCCGTCTCCGCCTCTTCCGCCTCCCTGCGCGCGGCCCTGGAGGCCCGTGAAGCAAGCTGGTTTCTTTTTCTGACCCTATGCGCGCTGGCGGCCTGGCTTCTGACGCTGACGGTCCAGCTTCTCTGGCGCGCGCGGCGGACCTGCGCCATCCAGCCCGCACGCGCCACGCGGCGCGCCATCCGCGCCTACCGGCTGATGCTGCTGGCGCTGTGCGCGCTGAATGTCGCCTTCGCCGCCCTGGTCTGGTTTTCGGGCATGCGCTCGATTCCGGGCCGCAACCTCTGGGACGCGCTGGCCTACTGGGGCTGCTATCCGCTCAACGTCCTGGCCGCCGCCGCCGTGTCGCGACTGGCCGCGCCGCCTGTCATCAGCGGCAGACACGCCTTTTTCAGGCGTCTGTAAACGAAGGGAGGACCCTGTATGGGCCGGTATGTGATCGCGGTGGGCGGCACGGGCAGCAAGGTGCTGGAGGCCGTCGTTTACGCCGCCTGCGCGGACGCTTTTTCCGCCGCCGACGGGGCGCCGCTCCCCGTTCTGGACCTGCTTTCAGTGGACGTGGACGCCTCCTGCGGCAACACCACCCGCGCCAAGCGCGCCGCCGAAGCCTACGAGGAGGCCCGGGCCAGCTTCGGCCCCGCCTCCCCTTCCCATCCCTGCTTTCATACGCGGCTGCGCATGGAGCGCTGGAGCATGAACCTCAGCCTCCGCGCCTCCTCCGTCCGGGAGATGACCCGAAACCATGAGGCCGACCGCCTGCTGGCCCGCACGCTGTTTACGCCCGCCGAGGCGGCCCTGGAATACAGCGAGGGCTTCCGGGGGCACCCGGACCTGGGCGTGCTGTTCTTTTCCGGGCTGCTGGGCGGCCTGGAGGAAGCCCGCGCGCAGGGTCTGCCCGACGAGTTCAACGCCATGACGGACCGCATGCGCTCCGACCTGGACCGGGGCGAGACGGTGCAGGTGCTCCTGGCCGGGAGCATCTTTGGCGGCACCGGCGCCAGCGGCATCCCCGCGCTGAGCAAATACCTGCGCCGCCGGTTTGCCGGGGACACGGAGCGCTTCGTGATGGGCTCCGTCCTGCTGCTCCCCTATTACCATGTGCCGCTCCCCGGCGCGGACGCCGGCTCGGGGATCACCGTCTCCAGCGGTGAGTTCCTCGACAAGGCCCGCACGGCGCTGCAATACTACGGCATGGCGGGCATGGTGCGCAACGGGCCGGAGGATGCCGAGGGCATCTTTGACGCGGTCTACCTTCTGGGGCTTTCGCCCGAGCACTTCGGCACGGCCCGGCTCTACGCCACTGGCTCCCAGCGCCAGCAAAACGACGCGCATATGCTGGAATGGCTGGCGGCGCGCTGCGCGGCGCGTTTCTTCGCCACGGGCTTTCGCGGCGCGGACAGCCATAACATCGACTGCTATTACTATCAATGCCATACCCCCCGCTTTGGCTGGGACAGCTTTGACAGTGACGGCGCGCTCTATCACGCCCGCTACGGCGCTTTGCTCAAGGCCGGCGCCGTCTTCGTCACCGAATGTTATCCCACGCTTGCCGCCTACCTGCGCCAGGGGCGCCGTTCGCTGGGCCGCGTGAACTACTGCGCCGCCTTCTTCCACCGCGCGGCGCATGCTCCGCTCTCCGCACGCGAGCGGCTGGGGAGGCGTCTGGACGCCCTGTATGGCTTTTTCGCCTTCTATCTCAACTGGGTCTACCAGGTCGTGCTCACGCTCCCGCCCACCCTGCGGGGAGCGGACGGCGCCCCGGACGGTCTGCCCGAAAACGCCCTGGCCCACGCGGCGACGCTGGAGGCGCTGCATGCCTTCCTCGCATCCCAGGGCAGGGACGAGGCAGCCTGCCGGCAGGCGCAGCAGGGGCTGGCCCGGCTGGTGTCGGGCCCTGCGGCCGACCGGCGCGACATGGCCCGGGTCATCAGCGGGCTGGGCGCGGGCGCGCGCGCGGACAGCCCGGATGACGCGCTGGCCGCCTTTTTAAGCGTGCTGCTGACCGCGGTGATGGAGGATGGCTGAGGAGAAAGGAGCGATGCGCCGTGCCCGGCGATCAGGACCGCCAAACAACCTATCTGACCTTTCTGCCGCCGATGGAGGAAGGGTTTCACGCGGGGTATCACACCGCCCCCGGCATCGTGTGCGACCATAACCGCCGCCCGCGCGAGTGGCTGGAAAGCCTGGCGCGCTTTCTAAAGACGCCCGGAAACGACGTGAGCTATTCCATCCCCGACGTCCTGTGCGCCGAGCAGCAGCTCCGCCGCCTGCTGCGCCTGACGCCGGAGCGCGCGCTTGCCCACCAGACCCTGCTGGACTACCGGGGCGTGCTGGCGGTGCTGCTTCTGTGGGACACCTGGCCCAGGAACGATACCTGGCCCATTTTGGAGCTCGTGCGCCTCTCGGACAGCGAAACGGCCTTCTGCGCTTCCGTCAGCTCCGCGCTTTCGCCCACACGGGCCGACGACGGGCTATGGGTCTATACCCTTCGCGCCGCGAAGGACCCCGCGCCCGCCCGGCCGCTTGCTTTGCTCTCCCGCGCCATGGCCATCGTCCCCGCCGCCGCCCCGGGCGATCTGAGCGCCCTTCTGCCGCCGGCCGTCACCTGGTATGACCGGGCCGCGCGCCGATTCACCGATCCCTGTCCGAGCATCACGGAGCGAGACGCGGCCTTTCTCGCCGCCCGGCTCCAGCTCCTGTGCCAGCTCAACGAGCAATCCTCGCTGCAAAGCCCCCTCTATGATCCCGAGGCCTCCCTCTGCGGCGCGCTGCGCTCCTTTGCCGGCGATCTTGCGCAGGCTCGCGGCGCATGGCGCGCACGGCTGGAGGAGGGCGACGCCGCGGCGCTAAACGACCTTCTTGTGCGCCTGCTGGCGGTATACTGCCTTGAGGAAAAGGCAGCGCCGGTTCAAAAGGAAACGCTTCACCCCGGTCAGGCCGATCCCTCCTCCAACCCCCTGCTGCGCGTGCTGCTGGGGCCGGAGACACCCACAGGCGACGCCGCCCTCACCCTCTGGACGCTGGAATCGGCCGCCTTTGCCTGCCAGTCCTCCTTCTGCCTGCTGGAGCCCGCCCGCGCACCCGGCGAGGAAGCGGCGATGGCGCGGCTGTCCCAGGAGATCGCACTGCTCAGGGAGCACGACGCCGCTTGGCGCCAGCGGGCCGTGGAAACGCTGAAATCGCTCGCCGCAAGCACGGCGGGGCGCCCCGGCCTGTGGAGCCGCATGCCGGACCTGCTCGCCTCCTGGGCGGAGGAGCTGGCGCGGATCCCCGCCGCCCCCGGCGTGACGCTCGAGCTGACCTACCCCCTAAAGAGTCGTTCGGACGCGCTTTGTTCCCTGCTTTCCGAGGCGCTGAGCCTGACGGACGGCGCGGCGGTCCGCGAGCCGTTTTCCGATATTCTCCTGCTCATCGACGGCCAGCCGCCCTTTGCCACGGAGGCCCTCAACGGCTGCTGCCGCGTGACGCTGGGGGTGCGGACCTGCTATGCCCTGCCTCCGCTCTCAGCCGCGCTTTGCCGCCAGCTCATGGACGCGGCACAGGCGGATGAGGCCGCCGCGCCGCGGCTGGACGGGGCGAGCCTGCGCTTTGTTCCCTCCGCGGACGGGACCGCCATCGAGGCCTCCTTTCGCATTGTCCGCCGGGCGCGGCGCGGCGAGCAGGAGAGCGAAAACTCGGTCACGCTCCGGCGAATATATATCCTAGGTTCCTCTGCGCAGTCCGGGGCGGCGCTGCTCATCCCCGCGGCCCATGCCCCTTATGTCGTGGTCTGGCCCAACGTCCGCCTGGCCCCCGATGCCTGGCAGCGCTATTTCGTCCACGCGCACCGTCCCCAGGACATCGGCGTATGGGCGCTGGGGCAGGACGGCTGGCGGCAGGGCGAACGCCGCCAGGGGGAGGGCCACGCGTGGCAGAACGTCTGCGTGGAGCGCTTCCCAGCCTTCGTGGTCCTCAGTCGCGGCGCGCTTTCCCTGGGCGCGTTGGTCAACGACATCCCCCGCCGCCTCATCCGCCATGAGCCGCCGGCCGCCGTATCGATGGACTTCGGCAGCATTTCCACCACCGTCATGCTCCGCCAGGACAGCCGCGTCCAGCCGGCCGCCCTGCCGCAATCCCTTCTCTGCGCCCTGCTCTCTCCCCTGCCCGATGACGGCGGGCGGCTGCGGGACGAGTTTCTCCCCGCCCTCCTGCCCGAACACGCCACCTGTTACAGCCTGATGGACCTGTTTTCCGACCGTCCCGAGCTGTGGCGCGAGGTCCTTTGCGACGGGCATATCTACTACCGCGGCGCGCTGGCGGACCTGCTGAAAAAGAGCGCCTCCGCGCTCTACTACGACCTGAAATGGAGCGCCGAGGACTATGCCCTGCGCTGCCTTCGCCTCTTTCTCAAGCAGGTCATGCTGCAGGCGTCGCTCTGCGCCCGGCTGGGAGGCTCGTCCTCGGTCTCCTGGCGCGTTTCCATGCCGAACGCCATGCCCCTGGGCCGGCAGGAGGCCTATCTGGAGATGGTGCGCGCCCTGGCCCATGAAGTAGCCGGCGAGTGTGGCCTGCCCCTGACGCCCGGCTGTCCCGCCGTGTGCTATGCCTCGGAAAACCAGGCGGACGGCCTATACTTCCTCTCCCGCAGCGAGGTCAGCTCGCGCGGCGGCTATCTCACGCTCGATATCGGCGGCAGCACGGCGGACCTGAGCCTGTGGCTGGGCGGGGAGAGCCATGCCGCCGTCTCCCATTCCCTTCTGCTGGGCTGCCGGGAGATGCTCTTTGATTCGCTCTCCCAGTGGCATGCGCAGGATCTCAAGCAGGACCTCAGCGCCGGCTCCAAAGCGTTGCAGGACGCCGTCCTGGCGGTGACTGACGCATTTGCGGCCGAGGCCTCCACGGCGCATGGCCGGCGTAAATGCATGCTTCTGCTGGACGATCTGTTTGCCTCTTATGCCGGGGATATCCGTGACGCCATGGCCGCCGCCAGATCCCTAGGTTATATTTCCCATCTGGAGAGCCTGCTTTTGTTTGAGATCGGCTACCTGTTCTTCCTCTGCGGCGAAATGTTGGCCAACGCGTATGAGGACGGCTCGCTCTCGCCCCTGCTCCCCCGGCAGATGACGCTTTGCATCGCGGGAAACGGCGGACAGCTTCTCAGGATTTTCAGCGACGACCAGCTCACCCGCCTGTGCTCCCTGGCCCTTGGCCGCCTGCAGGACGGACACCCCCTGCGCGTGCTCCTGCCCGTGCAGAGCCGCCATCCCAAGCAGGAGGTGGCGCGCGGCCTGCTCGCGCTGGACGATGCCCTGCTCAGCGCCATTCATCCTCAGAAAGCCCCCTCCGTCGCAGCCGCCCCAAAGGACGAGGACCTGCTCGGCACCTATCTGACGATGTTTTACAGCGTCTTTCCCCAGGCCGCGGACCGCCTGATGCCCCGCGCCTTTGAAGAGCGGGACGGCATCCGCCTGACCGCTACCGCGCGCATGGAGGTGGACACCATTTTCTCAAACGAAAAGCCATGCCATCCCGGGGATGACATGGCCATGAGCGTGCGCTGCCTTTCGCAGCTCAAGCGGCTGTGGCGTCTGTGACGGCCCTCAGAGATACGCTTTCATCCGCTCGACGTTCTGCTCCTGCGTGTCCAGCAGACGCTCCCCCAGCCTGCGGGCGTCGCCGTCCTGCCCCCGGTAGTCGTTGAGGTGCCGGATGGTCTTGACGATGCCCATGGTGGTGCCCTCAATCATCATCTCCGCGATTTTTCCCCGCGAATCGTCCATGGCGAGCTGGCCCTTGCTCATCCATTCGGCCGATACGCGCGCCATGGTCCCCACCCCGGCCGGCGTGTCCCCCATCTGCCGGATGTGGTCGTCTGCCTCGTCGCGGATGTTCTGGTATTCCCGCCTCTCGCGCCTGAGCTCTTCGCGCAGGCGCTTTTCCGCGTGTTCCTCCACCGTGTCAATGCCCTGGCAGCCCATATCAGCCGTCTTGTAAATATACTGCAACAGTTCCATTTCGGGAAGCATCCCCGTCACCTCCGCTAACAGGGTGCCCATATGCGGCCGGCTCAATCCAGCCTTTCGATCCTGACCGTGGCGATGCCCGACTGCCCCGGCGCGCCGGAGAGAAGATTCTGCGGCGCGGGAACCAGCAGCATAAAGCCTTCTTCGCCGTAGCGCCTGCCGTATCCCTGCGCGTAGCTCTCCTCCACGGAGGCATGCACGACCCGCCCGGTCACCATGGCGGTGATGCCGGCGCCGCTGAGGTCCCTGGCGTCCGTCAGGGTACATTCCAGCGTGAGGAACGCTTCCGCAATCACCGGCGCGCGCACGCTTTGGGCCCGGGCGAGGGTGAAGCCGCCGGCCTCGAATTCGTCCTCGTCCTCGCCGTTGTGATGGATGGTCTCCACCAGCCGGTCGTAGCATCCGACGGGCAGAAAGTTCAGGCAGAAGCAGCCGTCCCGCAGGATGTTGGCATAGGTGTGCGTATGCTGATAGAGGTTTCCCATGACGGCGAAAAAGGCGGTCCGATCCCCGTGAAAGCAGCTCCAGGCGTGGAAGCAAACGTTGGGTTTGCCGCCTTTTTTCCAGGTGGTGATCGCAAAAAGCGCCGTGGGGATGGCTGCGGTCGTCTCAAAATGGGAAAACAGCTCGAATTCCTCCGGGTACGCGGGACGGAACCAATCGGGAAACGCCTCGGATATCTCAATTTTCATCTTCGTTTCCTCCCAAAAAGCAAGCTGGGGCCGCAGGGCCCCCGCCTTTTCTTACCGTTCGGGCTCCACCCAGCCCCGGCTGCGCTCCACGGCCCGGTGCCATCCGTAGAGGGCCAGGTCGCGGTCGCGCTGCGCCATGCGCGGATGGAAGGTGAGGTCCGGCCTCACCATGGCGGCCGCCTCCTCCTTGCCCGCATACACGCCCGCGCCGATGCCGGCCAAAAGCGCCGCACCCAGCGCGGTCGTCTCCAGCACCACCGGCCTGACCACCGGCACGCCCAGAATATCCGCCTGGAACTGCATCATGAAGCCGTTGGCGCTTGCGCCGCCGTCCACGTTCATGTGCCTGGGCGCGTGATGGCCCCGGTCGGCCACCATGGCGCGGAACAGATCGCAGCTCTGGTAACAGATGGCCTCCAGCGCCGCGCGCACGATGTGCGCCCGTCCCGTGCCGCGGGTCATGCCCACGATGGTCCCGCGGCTGTACATGTCCCAGTAGGGAGCGCCCAAGCCCGTGAAGGCGGGCACCAGGAACACGCCCGCCGTGTCCGGCACGCTCTCGGCGATCTGCTCGCTCTCGGCGGCGGTCTTGATGAGCTTCATCTCGTCGCGCAGCCACTGCACCGTCGCGCCGCCCATAAACACGCTGCCCTCCAGCGCGAAGGTCGGCTTGCCGTCCAGCCGCCACGCCATGGTAGTGAGCAGCCCGTTCTGGCTCTCCACGGGCACCTCGCCCGTGTTCATGAGCATGAAGCAGCCGGTCCCGTACGTGTTTTTCACCATGCCCGGCTCAAAGCACGCCTGTCCGAACAGCGAGGCGTGCTGGTCGCCCGCCATGGCCGCCACGGGAATGGGCCGTCCGAGGATCTCCGGCCGGAGGTTTCCGATCACCTGCGCCGAATCCACCACCTGCGGCAGCACCGCGCGGGGGACGTTCAGCATGCCCAGCAGCTCGTCGTCCCACGTCTGAGTATGCAGGTTAAAGAGCATGGTGCGGCCGGCGTTGGTCGCGTCCGTCACATGCGGGCGGCCCTCCACCAGATGCCACGCCAGGAAGGTGTCCACCGTGCCGAAGCACAATTCGCCCCGCTGCGCACGCTCGTGCAGGTCCAGCGTGTCCAGCAGATAGGCCAGCTTTGTGCCGCTGAAGTAGGCGTCTGGCACCAGGCCCGTCTTTTTGCGGATCGTCTCGCTGTGCCCCTCCCGCACCAGCCGTTCCACATACGGCGCGGTGCGGCGGCACTGCCAGACGATGGCGTTGTGCACGCAGCGCCCTGTGTCCTTCTCCCACAGCAGCGTGGTTTCGCGCTGGTTGGTGATGCCGATGGCCGCGATGTCGCGCACATCCACCTTGCTCATCTTGACGGCCTTTTTCAGCGCCTCCACCTGGGTATTGAGGATGTCGTCGGGGTCATGTTCGACCCACCCGGGCTGGGGATAGTGCTGCTTGAACTCGATGGCGTGCGAGGCAAGCGTGCGCCCCGTCTCGTCAAAGACGATGGCGCGGCTGGATGTGGTGCCCTGGTCCAGTGCCACTAGGATTCGCATGGTTCTCCCTCCGTTTGCATAAAAAGTGCTTCCTTTCGCCGCGCCATCTCCCGGACGCGGTCGATATATACGCTTACGCTGCTGACGTTGGGCGCGCGCCGGATGCGCAGCTCGCGGTCGGGAAAGACGCGCTTGCTGATGGCTCCCGCGCCCATCGCCACGATGGAGGCCGTTTCCTCCATGATGTCCACGTTATACAGGCAGGCCGCGCCGGGCCGGGCATAGCCCACATTCTGCTGCTGGCCGGCCATGTATTTCTGCCGGTAGAGGTAATAGGGAACCAGCCCCAGCGCGTCCGCGGTCTCCTCGCCCATGCGCACCATGGCGGCGGCCACGGCCGCATCGGGCAGGGGCGCGTGCTCGAGGTTGAGGCGGCTGGAGCGCTTGATGGCCAGCGTGTGCACGGTCAGGCTGTCCGGCGCGAGGGCGCGCACCGCCTCCATCGTGCGGGCGAACGCCGCCTCATCCTCGCCGGGCAGGCCCGCGATCACATCCATGTTGATGTCCGCAAACCCCAGCTCGCGCGCCAGCGCAAAGGCCTCGCGGGTCTGGCGGGCCGTGTGGTCCCGGCCGATGACGCGGAGGGTTTCGTCGTTCATGGTCTGGGGATTGATGCTGATGCGGCCGATGCCGAGCCTGCGAAGCGTGAGCAGCTTGCCCCGCGTGATGGTGTCCGGCCGCCCGGCCTCCACCGTGCGCTCCCGCGCCCCGGGAAAGAGCGCCGACACCTCGTCCATCAGGCGGGCGAAGTCCTCCTCGCCCAGCGCCGAGGGCGTGCCGCCGCCCACGTACAGCGCCCGGGGCGAAAGGCCGCAACGCGCCATCAGCCGCGCGCCCTCGCGCAGCTCCCACAAAAGCGCCTCCAGGTATGGCCCGACCTTGCCGCCCTTTCCCAGCGCCTCGCCCGGGAAGGAGCAATAGGCGCAGCGCGTCCGGCAAAACGGGATGGACACATAGACGTCCGCCTCGTTTTCGGCGGGGGGCGGCAGCTTTTGCTGCTCGCGGACGATGCGCGCCAGCAGCGCCGTCTTTTCGGGCGTCACGTCAAAGACCGTCTCCAGATGCCGCCGGGCCTCCTCCATGGTGCGGCCCTCCTCCATGGCCTGGCACAGAAGCCGCGTGGGCCGGACCCCGGTGAGCGCGCCCCAGGGCGGATGCGCGCCCGTCAGCTCCCTGAGCAGCCCATAGAGGGACAGCTTGCAAAGGCGCTTGCGCACACGCTTGAGCGCCACCGCCAGCCGGGCGGGATCGGGGATATCCGCCGCATCCGGCAGACGCCTTGACAGCGAGAAGCTCCGATCGCGGAAGCGCGCCGTGCTGCGCGCCTCGCCGCTCTGCTCCTCATAATCGTGCCAGAGCGGCTCGCCTTCCCCATCCAGACAAAAGCCCTCCACCTCGAAAAACAGCTTGAGCACGTCGCACAGGTCATTGGCAAAGCCCGCCAGCGGCGTGTGGAGCGAGATGCGTACCTTCTCCATGCCTCAACCCTCCGCGCGACCCACCTCGCCCGTCTCCTCGTGGCCCGGGTAGGCCGGTTGCCTAGGCGATATGTGGAACAGCGCCCTGAGCGACTCCTTGAGCGCGTGAAAGCTGCCGTCCGCAAAATCCGTCCGGCCGTAGCCATGGGCAAACAGCGTGTCTCCCGTCAGCACCCCCTGCCCGCCGGGCAGAAGATAGCACACGCTGCCCGCGCTGTGCCCGGGCGTATGCATGACGGCAATATCCATGCCCGCAAGCGCCAGCGTCTCGCCGCCCCGTAGCGTGACCGGCCGGGTGGCTACCGTCATCTCATAGCCGAACTGGCGCGCCACGTTCGCCACGCTGTCGGTCAGCTTGGGCGCGTCGGCTTCATGCACATACAGCGGAATGGCAAAATGGCCGCACACCGCGTCCACCGCACCGATGTGGTCCCAGTGCGCATGCGTGAGCAGCACGGCCGCGGGCTTGAGGCTTCCCACGGCGCGGATGATTCTCTCCCCCTCCGCACCCGGGTCCACAATCACGCACGCCTGCGCATCCTCATTGATTACCAGATAGCAGTTCTCTTGAAACTCTCCCACCGGAAGGCATTTTACATATATCCTAGGCATCTTCTTCCCGCTTTCTTAGAACCGTCTGCGCGAATCCAGCAAAATGGTCACGGGCCCGTCGTTGACCAGCGCCACCTTCATGTGCGCGCCGAACACACCCGTCTCCACCCGGATGCCGCGCGAGCGCCAGTCGGCCACCAGTCGCTCATACATGGGATCGGCCACCTCTGGTCGGGCCGCGGCGATAAAGCTGGGCCGACGCCCGCCCCGGGCATCCGCCAGCAGGGTAAACTGGCTGACCGCGAGCACCTCGCCCCCCACGTCCAGCAGCGAGCGGTTCATCTTCCCCTGCGCATCCTCAAAAACGCGCAGGTTGGGCACCTTGTCCGCCATGTATTTGAGGTCGGCCTCGCCGTCGCCCTCCTCCACACCGATCAGCACCAGAAATCCCGCGCCGATCTGCCCCTTGATCTCTCCCTCCACGCTCACGCCGGCCTCCTGGACCCGCTGGATCACCGCTCGCATCTTCCGTTTCTCCCTTTCCTGTTCAAATCAGCGTCCACAGCCATCGGCCGGAGCTGTCCTCCACAACCACCTGATAGTTGTTTTGGACATACTCGATGGTATCGTTGGTCAAAATGCCGCGGCTGCGCTCAATGTCTCCCTTGGTAATCAGGGCCTCTACGGCGCCCTGCTCCAGGAACGCCTCAAACTCATATTCCAGGCCGTTTCCCACGTTGTCGGAAACGAAGCCGATGATGTTATAGTAGCGGAAGGCGGGCTGAAGCCCCGTATGCCAGTACCAGTCCGGAGAGATGCCGATGGTGTAGACCGTTTCATACCCCTCCAGATAGGGCAGCAGCTCGCACTGCGCGGCATGGCCCTCCTCGGCCGCCGCGCGGACGGCGGCGAGCCGCTGCGGGGCCAGGGCCCGCGCGGCAGGCACCGCGATTGCCGCCAGCAGGCAGGCCGCGGCGGCCAGCTCCGGCCATTTCATCCAGCTCACACGGCGGTTGAGCAGTTCCGTCACGGCGCTGATGGCCAGCAGGCTTGCGATCAAAGTGGTACAGGAGCCCATGAGCAAATGCTGATGGAAGCCCGTTCCCGCCACAAAGGCCGACAGCAGGTTTGCCACCGCCAGCGCCAGCCCATAGACGGCAAGAAACCGCTCCCGCTTCATCCGCTGCGCGTCCCTGCGGTAGATCACCAGCCGCAGGGCGATGGCGCCGGCCATCCCCAGGACGGGCTGGAGGCTCAGCCAGCCATAGCTGTCATGGAAGATGAGCCAGCCGCGTATTTCCCAGAAGTCCGCGTCCTTTGCCGTGGCTACATGTACGAAGTTGTTCAGGATATATTCCTGAAGCATCGCGCCCAGTGCCCCCACCGCGCAGAGATATATCAGCACGGGGACCGTCACCGCCGCCGCGCCAGCCACGAAGCCAAGCGCCTCTTTCCATAGCTTCCGGCCGCTGCGAACGGCATGGATGAAGTAAAACAAGATCGACACGCACAGGCCTGGAATGTCGCTGATTTTAATCAGCGCGACCGCCGCCGCCGCCACGCCCAGCACAAACGCCCGCGCGCCTGCGCCGCGCCTGCGTCCCGTCCAGGCGTGAACAAACACCGC
Source organism: uncultured Eubacteriales bacterium (assembly GCA_958448555.1). Classification (GTDB taxonomy): domain Bacteria; phylum Bacillota; class Clostridia; order Christensenellales; family Aristaeellaceae; genus Limiplasma. The sequence continues at coordinate 15,652 of CAUDEL010000058.1, forward strand.
GAAGCCCAGCAGCATGAAGAAAAAGTCATATTCCTCACAGAAGTTGTTCTGCCCGCAGGTTTTCATCAACACCATGATCGCTGCCGCAAAGCACAGGATATGCCGCTTTTCCCCCATCAGCCAGCGCACGCAGAGCATCAGCAGCACGCAGCAGCCAAGGAACGTAAGCACCTCCAGCACATAGATCCCGGCCGTTCCCTCCACGAGCATCTGCGGCAGGGCCATCATGAGAAAAAACAGCGGGCCCTTGTTTTCCGTAATGTCCACATAGGGCACCAGCCCGTCCGCTATGCCCCTGCCCATGCACAGAAAGATGCCGTTGTCCGAACCGATCTGCTGATAGATTGGATGGTTGTTTTGAAAGGCCGTCAGGCACCACAGAACCGCCGTCGCCAGACAGACGGCCTCCATGAGCGCATACCAGCGCCGTTTTGCGTTCATCGCCCTTCATCTCCCTTTGTATGCTCAGGTGGACCCGCGGTAAACCTCGATGATGTCGCTGCGCTTGTGAAGCTGGGTAAAGACCCGGTCCAACTGCTCGCGGCTCTTGACCTGGATGACCATGGTGATGTTGCTGGTCTTTTTCTTCTCGTCGCGCTTGGCCGACACCGCCACGATGGGTACGTCCATGTTGCCGATGCACAGCGCCAGCTCGCCCAGCAGGCTCACGTGATCGTAGGCGATGATGTTGATGGAGGCGTTGAACTCGGCCAAATCGCTCGCGCCCGCCCAGCTCACCTCCACCATGCGCTCCTGCTCGGAGTTGGTGGCGTTGACGCAGTCGGCCTTGTGCACGGTCACGCCGCGTCCGCGGGTGATATAGCCGATGATCTCGTCGCCGGGAACAGGGTTGCAGCAGCGGGCGAAGCGCACCAGCATGCCGCTTTCGCCCTTGACGTACACGCCGTGGGTGGGCTTGCCCAGATGGCTTTGCGCCTCCTCATGGGAGACCTCCTGCACCTTGGGCAGCGCGGGCGTCTCGCTCTTTCGCTGCTCCTCCAGAAGGCGGCTGATGACGTAGGCGCTGGCGATGCCGCCATAGCCCACGGCGCCGTAGATATCGTTGAGGTCGGAGAAGGCGTAGCGCTTCAAAATACCCTCGTAGTACTCCGGCTTGGTCAGCGACGGAAGCGCCACGCCGCGGCGCTTGGCCTCCTTCTCCAGCATGTCGCGGCCCTTGACGACATTTTCGCCCCGCAGCTCGCGCTTTAGAAACTGGCGGATCTTGGCCTTGGCCTGCTGGGTTTTGACCACGCGCAGCCAGTCGGTGCTCGGGCCCTTGGAGGAGGGCGAGGTGATGATCTCCACCCGGTCGCCCGTCTCCAGCTCGGTTTCCAGCGGCACGATGCGGCCGTTGACCTTCGCGCCCACGCAGTGGTTGCCCACGCCGGAATGGATGCGGTAGGCGAAGTCGATGGGCGTGGCCCCGCGCTGCATGCTCACGATGTCGCCCTTGGGGGTAAAGAGCAGCACCTCCTCGCTGAACAGGTCGGTTTTCAGCGAGTCGATAAACTCCTGGCTGTCGCGCGTATCGCCCTGCCAGTCGAGGATCTGGCGCAGCCAATAGAGCTTGTTGTCCAAATCGCCGCCGCCCGCGCCGCCCTCCTTGTAGCGCCAGTGCGCCGCCACGCCGAACTCGGCCACGCGGTGCATCTCCCAGGTGCGGATCTGAATCTCAAAGGGGAAGGGCATCTTGCGCCCGCCGATCACGGTGGTGTGCAGGCTCTGGTACATGTTGCCCTTGGGCACGCTGATATAGTCCTTGAAGCGGCCGGGGATCTGGTTCCACAGCGTGTGCACGATGCCCAGCACCGTGTAGCAGTCCTGCACGGTGTCCACCAGCACGCGCACGGCGATCAGGTCGTAGATCTGGTCGAAGGTCTTGCCCTGGCCCTTCATCTTCTTGTAAATGGAGTAGAGATGCTTGGGCCGCCCGTCCATCTCATAGTGGATGTGCTGCGCGTCGAGCTTCTCGGAGAGCTCGGAGATGACCATGCGGATGTTCTCCTCGCGCTCGGTGCGGCGCAGGCCCACCTTCTGGGCGATGTCGTGGAAGGCGTCGGGGTCGATGTACTTGAAGCTGAGGTCCTCCAGCTCCTGCTTGATGGAGTTGACGCCCAGCCGGTGCGCAAGCGGTGCGTAGATGTCCAGCGTCTCGTGGGCGATCGCCTTTTGTCGCTCCTCGGGCTGGAAGCGCAGGGTCCTCATGTTGTGCAGCCGGTCCGCCAGCTTGATGATAACCACGCGGATGTCCTTGCTCATGGCCAGGATCATCTTGCGCAGGCTCTCGGCCTT
>CAUDEL010000059.1:0-17831 GCA_958448555.1 uncultured Eubacteriales bacterium
GCCAGCGCCCGCCGCGACGATTGAGGTTGCGGGTCTGCGGCCCTCCGAGCCTCCCTGAAGGGTTTTTTGACAGTCTGAGGGCCCGGCGCCTGGCGCCGGGCCCGTTTCTTTTGCCTTGGCCGCGGATGGTTACTCGCGGCAGTCGGGATCAAACAGCAGCTTTATCAGATCGGTGCCGTCCATCAGCACCGGCTCGCAGGCCAGCTCCTCCTCGCAGAACTTGCGCACGGGGGCGGGCTTGCCCGCCGCGCGAGCGGCGGCTACGGTCCGGCTGTCGTAGATGGCATAGGGGACGGGGCTGCCGTCGTGCGTGCGGGTGGTGAGCAACGTGGGGTGGTCGCTGAGTAGAAGCAGGCGGAAGTCCTCGCCGCGCTCCGTCAGCTCGCGCAGGATGGGCGCGACCACGCGGCTTTCGACGTTCTGGATGGCCTCCAGCTTGCGGCCCAGGTCGCCCGCGTGCGCCATCTCGTCGGGGGCTTCGATGTGCACGGCGGCAAAATCGTCGCCCGAGGCCAAAGCGTCCAGCGCGCAGCGCACCTTGCCTTCGTAGTTGGTGTCCAGGTCGCCGTTTGCACCCTCCACATGCGGGGTCTTGAGCCCCGCCAGGCCCGCGATGCCCCACACCAGCGGCACAGCGCTTACCACCGTGCCCCAGTGGCCGTACTTTTCGCGGAAGGCCGGCAGGCGCACGGCCGTGGCCGCGCCCCAGGGCCAGATCATGTTGGCGGGCAGAAGGCCCAGGCTCCTGCGACGAAGGTTGACGGGGTGCTCGCGCAGGACCTCGTAGCTTCTCAGCATGAGCGCGCGGATGTCCTCGCACAGCTTGCGGGCCGCGGCATCCTCGGTTTCCCGCGCCATGTGGGGCAAGTGCCTATCGATGGGCTGCTCAAGCACGTTGTGCGGCTCGGTAAGGCGCACGCTGGTCAGATCGCGCGCCTGAGAGTCCATCACGCCCACGTGGCGGAAGGTGTCCGTAACCGTGATGGACAGCCCCGCCTCCCGCATAAGCGCGGCAAAGCCGGGTTCGGCAAGCAGGTCGTTCATGAGCGTGACGGCTTCCTGGCCATGGATGTTGCCGCCGTTGTGGCTGTGGATGACCAGCCGGCCGTCCTCGCCCGGCAGGACGGCGCAGAGGTTGACGCGGAAGCTGATGGCGCCGTCGGGCAGGCTCACGCCCATGCCCGCGGCTTCCAGGACGCTGCGGCCCGTATAATAGGTCTGGGGCGCGTAGCCGAAGATGCTGAGGATGGCGGTGTCACTGCCTGGCGGCATGCCATGGGGCACGGTGAGCGCGCGGCCGCAAAAGCACCCCGCGCAGCGGTCAAAGGCAGGCAGCGCCAGCGCCTCCAGCGGCGTCTTGCCCGCCAGCTGGCTCAGGCGCGTGTCGGCCATGCCATCGCCGATAACCAGTACGTATTTCATGAGGAAACCCTTCCTTCCTGTGGGTCTTCAGTCGGCCCAGATGATGTCATCGCGCAGGCGGTAGAGCGTCGCGCCGTACTTCTTGCGGCAGAAGGCGTCCACGAACCAGTCGATCTCCTTGACCGCGTCGTATTGCACGTAGCCGTAGCGCTCGCCGTTGCGCTTCTCGCCCTTCATGTTGCTGTCCGTCCAGATGACCGAATCGGTGTCCGCGTCGTAATCCCCGGTGAAGATCATGCTGTGGGCGCCGATGCCGTAGTAATAGTTGGCGGCCATCTGAAAGTAGTCGCCCCGCTGCACCTGCATCAGGAAGGCCCGCGCATCCTCGCGGTTCTCCTCCTCGCTCTTGTCCGGGTCATAGCGGAAGCTCGCCGCCACATAGAAGGGGTTGCCCTCCGAGGCGGGCACATCCTCCCATTCCACGCCGTAGACGTAGTCGGTGCACTCCTCCCGCGGCTTGTTGTTGGGAATTACCAGCGGCGTGTCGGGGAACTCCGCCATGCGGAACCGGTCGCAGTTCTCCCGGAAGAGATAGACGGTGAAGTTCTTGCACACATAGATGTCGCCGCTGTACTGCGCGCGCTGGGCACGCCCGCCGGCTTCGTCAAACTTCTCCTTGGCCAGGGCGATAATGCCGTCGATAAAGGCTTCGCGCGCGTCCTCCTGCGCGGCGGGCTGGACCGTCTCCTGCGCGCCATCCTCGCCTACGATGGTGATGGAGACGTCGGCCAGCGCCGCGGAGGGCATCCACAGCGCAAGCGCCACAAGTACGCACAGGGCCCGGCGGAAACAGTTTTTCATAACAGGTCCTCCCCGCATGGTGATGATACCTCTGCATTGTACACAAAACCACGCCAAAAGTAAACCGCGGAAAAAAGGAACGGATGGGCGCAAGGGGTGCGGGCGAGCCGCCGCGGGAGGCGGGAGACTGTACGTTTCTGGTTTTTTGGTTGACTTTAATCGGATGAAGTCTATAATAGAGGATAACCGCGTCCCCTTTTGGGACGCCAGTACGCTGGATGGAGGAGGTCAGAGCATGGCGGTCGTCACCGTGAATGAGGATGTGTGCAAGGGCTGCGGCCTTTGCGTGGGCGCGTGCCCCAAGCACATCATGGAGCTTGATACATCCCACCTGAACAAAAAGGGCTATCACCCCGCTCACTGCAAAGAGATGGAAAGCTGCATCGGATGTGCTTTCTGTGCCACGATGTGTCCCGATGTGGCCATCACCGTGGAAAAATAGCGCAAGGAAGGAACGAAAGGCCATGAAAAAGCTCTTAAAGGGCAACGAGGCGATCGCCGAAGCCGCCATCCAGGCCGGATGCCGCTTCTTTTTCGGCTATCCCATCACGCCCCAGAATCAGATCCCGGAATATATGTCCAGGCGCATGCCCCAGGTGGGCGGGTGCTTTTTGCAGGCGGAAAGCGAGGTCGCGGCCATCAACATGGTCTACGGCGCGGCCGGCGCCGGCGCGCGTGTGATGACCAGCTCCTCCTCGCCCGGAATCAGCCTCAAGCAGGAGGGCATCAGCTACATCGTGGGCGCCGAGCTGCCCTGCGTGATCGTCAACATGGTGCGCGGCGGCCCGGGCCTGGGCAGCATCCAGCCCGCCCAGAGCGACTACTACCAGGCCACACGTGGCGGCGGGCATGGCGATTACCGCATGTGCGTGCTCGCGCCCAGCTCCGTGCAGGAGGCGGTGACGCTGACGCAGGAGGCCTTCGACATCGCCGACCGCTACCGCAACCCCGTCATGCTCCTGGGCGACGGCCTCATCGGCCAGATGATGGAGCCGGTGGACATGGAGGAGGCCAGCAACCGTAAGCCCGCGGCCGATCTAAAGCCCAAGACCTGGGCGGCGACGGGCCATGCGCCCACGGCGGACAGCCCCCGCGCCGTCATCAACTCGCTCTATATCGACCCGCAGGCCATGGAGAAGCACTGTCAGAAGCTCCAGGCCAAGTATGACGCCATCGAGGCCGCGGAATGTCGCTGGCAGGAGGAGCTGGTGGAGGACGCGCAGATCGTGCTGGTCGCCTACGGCACCACCAGCCGCATCGCGCGCAGCGCCATGCGCAAGTGCCGCCAGCAGGGCGTGCGCGTGGGCCTGATCCGGCCCATCACCCTCTGGCCCTTCCCGGAGGCCGCCATCCGCGCTACGCTCCGCACCGCTCAGAAATATCTCTGCGTGGAGATGAGCATGGGCCAGATGGTGGACGACGTGCGCCTGGCCGTGGGCGGCGAACGCCCGGTGGAATTCTACGGACGCACCGGCGGCATGGTGCCCACCGTCAAGGAGCTGGTGGATCGCATCATGGCCATGGCTCAGCCCTCCGGCTTTGCCGCTCAGGTCGATCAGGCCATCGGCAGCGTGGGCGAAAAGCTTGGCGAGATGGGACGGAAGCTGGACGAGAAGCTCAACAGTCCCGAATTTGCGGAAAAGACCGAGGCCCTTAAAAAGCAGGCCTCCGATATGGCCGGCAAGGCTGCCGACGGCCTGGCCAAGGGCGCTACGCTCATGGCCGAGGGCATAGGGAAAGCGATCGACGCCATCAAAAGCAGCTTGGATGACCACGATGCGAAGGGAGGCGATCAGTGATGGCCATCGTGTTTGAAAAGACCCGCATGCTTACCGACAAGCCGTTCCATTACTGCCCCGGCTGCACGCACGGCATCATCCACCGGCTGGTGGCCGAAGCGCTGGACGAGCTGGGCATCGGCGAGACGGCCGTGGGCGTCGCGCCCGTGGGCTGCGCGGTATTTGCCTATGACTATTTCAACTGCGACATGATGGAGGCCGCGCATGGCCGTGCGCCCGCCGTGGCGACGGGCATCAAGCGCGTCCAGCCCCAAAAGGCCGTCTTTACCTACCAGGGCGACGGCGACCTGGCCTCCATCGGCACGGCGGAGATCGTGCACGCGGCGACGCGCGGCGAGAAGATCACCGTCATCTTCGTCAACAACGCCATCTACGGCATGACCGGCGGCCAGATGGCGCCCACGACGCTGCCGGGCCAGGTGACCACCACCAGCCCCTATGGCCGCGACGTGAGCCACTGCGGTTATCCCGTGCGGGTGAGCGAGATGCTTTCCACCCTCAACGGCCCCGCCTACATCGAGCGCGTGAGCGTGCATGACGTCCCGCATATCAAAAAGGCCAAGGCGGCCATCAAGAAGGCCTTCCAGCTTCAGATGGAGGGACGGGGCTTCACGCTGGTCGAGGTCCTCTCCACCTGCCCCACCAACTGGGGCAAGACGCCCAAGGAGGCGTTTGAGTGGCTCAAGAGCGACATGCTGCCCACCTACCCGCTGGGCGTATACAAGGATATCACCACGGAAGGGGGCCAGGCGTGATGGAAAAGCAGTTTCTGATTGCCGGTTTCGGCGGACAGGGCGTTTTGCTCATCGGTCAGCTCATCGCCAAGGCCGCCATGCGGCAGGGTTATGAGGTGAGCTGGATGCCCAGCTACGGACCTGAGATGCGCGGCGGCGAGGCCAACTGCGCCGTGGTCGTCAGCGACGAGCCCATCGGGAGCCCGCTGGTGAGCGAGCCGCCGGTGCTGGTGGCGATGAACAAGCCCAGCCTGACCAAGTTCATGCCCATGATGCCTTCCGGCGGGACGCTGCTGTATAACGCCTCGCTCATCGAGGGCGTGGAGCTGCGCTCCGACGTGACCACGATTCCCGTCCCCTGCAATGAGGTGGCCGAGGAGCTGGGCAACGGGCGCGTGAGCAACATGGTGATGCTCGGCGCCATTCAGGCCGTCACGGAAGTGGTCAGCGACGAAAACCTCGTGGAAACGCTGCGCGACTGGCTGGGCGAGAAAAAGGCCCATCTGCTCGACGTCAACCTCAAGGCCGTCGAGGCGGGCCGCGCCAGGATCTAAAGGGCGTTCCCGGACACATTTGAGCCCCCGCTTTGCGGGGGCTCAGACCGTTGAAAAACCCCTGATTTTGGGGAAAGCCGCGTTTCTTGCGCCCTTCGGGCGCTCGCAACGCTCGTGAAAAATGCTGCGGCATAAGGCTTTGGGGCGCTGCCCCAAACCCCGGCAGGGGGATGATCCCACTGCACCCCGCACTTTGTCAGCAGCCTGAGCCCCCGCTTTGCGGGGGCTCTGTTCGTCCGGGAAGGCTTGGTCTGCCCGGCAAAAAGGCCGGCGCGGGGGAGAAGATCACAGCGGTGTATTGCGCTGCGCTGTGTGCGCAGGACGATGGGCGCGCCGCACCAGCGCGCCAAGCCCAATCTGAATCAGGGGCGCCAACACCGCCGCCGCGGCAAGCACAAGCCATTGCCTCCCCAAAACGGGCAACAGATAAAATACCCGCGGGAACAGCCCAACCGCCCCCGCAAAGGCCGCGGCCATCACCGCCACCAGCGCGCCGCGCAGGAGGTTGAGGGGCAGGCAGGTCAGCAGCAGCACCACCAGCCCGGAATAACCGGCGATCAGCGTGCTGAGCGTGCTGACCGTGTCCCGGGAGAAGCCCAGGGTATCGGAGCAGGCCATCAGAGGGATGATGAGGGCCGCGGTGCATACGCCGCCGGGCAGGGCGCGCATGATGACGTTGCGAAGAAAGCTGCCGCTGACACGGTCACTGCTGGGCTGTAGGGCCAGCACGAACGAGGGGAAGCCGATGGTCAGGGAGCTGACGAGGGTGAGCTGAATGGGGGCGAAGGGATAGGCGTAGGGAAGCGCGAGCAGAAGAAGAGAGAGGATGAGGCTGAAGATGTTTTTGACCAGGAACAGCGACGCGGCGCGCGTGATGTTGTTGATGACCCTGCGGCCCTCCAGGACGATGCGGGGCATCACATCGAAGTCGCCGTCCAGCAGGGTGATCTGCGCTACGCGGCACGCGGCATCGCTGCCGCCGGCCATGGCGATGGAGCAGTCCGCCGCCTTGAGCGCCGGGATGTCGTTGACGCCGTCGCCCACCATGGCCACGCCGTGGCCGTCCCGGCGCAGGGCTTCGATGAGCCCGCGCTTATCCTGCGGGGAAACACGACCGAAGATCGCGTATTCGCGCGACAGGGCGGTGTAGTCCTTTTCCCCCTCGATGGCGGAGAGGTCCACCATGTGCTCCGCGCCGGGCACACCGGCCGCCAGGGCGGCGTGAGAAACCGTTAAGGGACTGTCCCCGGAGATGACTTTGAGCGTCACGCCCTGCTCGCCGAAATAGCGGACCGTCTTTTGCACGTTGGGCCGCAGCGCGTCACGCAGGCAAAGCAGCGCCAGGGGGACGAGGCCGTCCGGCAGCTCCTCCAGAGAGAGGGAGGCGTCCGATCTGGCCAGGGCGAGCACGCGCAGGCCCTGTGAGGCCAGCGCCTGCGCCTTTTCCAGCACGGGACCGTGAAGGAGGCGCTCCGGCGCGCCCAGCACCACGCTGCCCAGCGCCTCAAACTGTGCCGCCGACCATTTGCGGGCGCTGGAGAAGGGAATGGAACATACCGCATCCGGTGCCTCCGTGGCGCAAAACGCTTCCTCGAGCGCCCGGACGGTCGGGGTGATGTCCGTGGAAGCGCGCAGCAACGCGGCCATGCACGCAGCGATGTCTTCGGCGGACGCGCCATCCAGAGGCAGCGTCTGCTCCAGAACCATCTCGCCGCTGGTCAGGGTGCCGGTCTTGTCCATGCACACAACGTCCGTGCGGGCCAGCGTCTCGATGCCAAAGAGCTCGTTGACCAGCGCGTTTCGCCGCCCCAGGGCAACCACCCCGGCCGCCAGGGACACCGAGGTAAGCAAAATCAGCCCCTCGGGGATCATGCCCAGCACCGATGCGACCGTCCCGGTGACAGCCTCTTCTAGGCTGAGGCTTAGCGCGGTATACTGCCTGAGGAACATGACGGCGCCAAGGGGGACGATAATCAGGGAAACCCAGCGGATGATGCGGCGCATGTCGCGCATCAGCTCGCTCTGGGCGCGGCGCACCTGGCGCGCGGAGAGCTGAAGCCGCCCGGCGTAGCTGTCCGCGCCCACGGCCGTCAGCCGCGCCGCCACGGACCCGCTGACCAGAAAGCTGCCGGAATAAAGCGCATCGCCCGCGGCCTTGGAGACAGGCGCGCTCTCGCCCGTCAGCAGCGATTCGTCCGCCTCGGCCGTCCCGGAGAGGACCTGCGCGTCGGCGGGAATCTGGTCCCCCCGGGAGATGAGCACCACGTCGTCCAGGACCAGCTCCTGGGGCGGGAGGGAACATTCCTCCCCATCACGCATCACGCGCACCGGGCGCTCGCTGAGAAGCTGGAGCCGGTCATGGGTGCGCTTGGCACGCAGCTCCTGAACGGTTCCAATGAGCGTGTTGGAAAGCACCACGCCCAGAAACAGCATATCGCGATGACTGCCCACCCACAGCAAAAGCCCGGCGAGTACAAGGTTGAGCAGGTTAAAAAGCGTCATGACGTTGCGCCGGAGAATATCGGCTATCCCGCCTTCCTTCTGGCGGGGCATGACGTTGCCTTGGCCGCGCTCGCGCCGGGAGCGGACCTGCTCCTGCGTAAGTCCGTACAGGGGGGTATCTTTGGCATGCATGGCGTTGTACTCCTCAGCCGGCGGCATGTTGTATGCTCGGAAAACCGCCGCTGTTTTTCATTATAACATGCCGGGACGCATCGGGAAAGGCTTGACACCCGCGCGGCGGATGTGTACGATAATATTTTGCAGGACAAGCGAAGGGAGAATGGATCTATGCTGCATTTTGAATGTGATTATGCCTGCGGCGCGGCGCAGCCTGTTTTGGACGCGCTGGTGAGGACCAACGGGGAGGAGACCTCCGGGTATGGCGAGGACCCGCACTGCGAGCGCGCGCGCGACCTCATTCGCCAGCAATGCCGCTGTCCCGAAGCGGCCGTGCACTTCGTTACGGGCGGAACCCAGGCGAACCTGACGGTCATCGCCGCGGGGCTGAGGCCTTTTGAAGGTGTGCTGTGCGCGGATACGGGCCATATCAACGTGCATGAGACGGGATCGGTGGAGGCCACGGGCCACAAGGTGCTGGCGCTGCCCGGCCGGGAGGGGAAGATCAGCGCCGGACAGGTGCGCGCGGCCGTGGAGGCGCACCGCGCCGACGCGACGCATGAGCATATGGTCCGGCCTGCGATGGTCTATATCAGCCATCCAACGGAGCTGGGTACGCTGTATACGCGCACGGAGCTGGAGGCGCTCTCCCGGACCTGCCGCGAGCTGGGAATCAGGCTGTTTTTGGACGGCGCGCGCCTGGGTTACGCCCTGGCCGCGCAGCCGGATGTGGACCTGCCCTTCCTGGCTGGCACGTGCGATGCCTTCACCATCGGCGGCACCAAGGTGGGCCTGCTCTTTGGCGAGGCCATTGTGCTGACCGATGAGGCGCTCAACGACTGCTTCCGCTACCACATCAAGCAGCGCGGCGGGATGCTGGCCAAGGGGAGGCTGCTGGGCGTGCAGTTTGAGGCGATGCTGGAAAACGGCGACTACGTCCGCCTGGCGGCACGCGCCAACGCCATGGCGCAGGAGCTCAAGGCCGCCTTTGTGCGGCACGGTTGCGCGCTGTACAGCGATACCGTTGCCAATCAGATCTTTCCCATCCTGCCCGACGCGGCGGCTGGGAGGCTGGCGGAAAAATACGTCTTCTCCTTCTGGGAGCGCGTGGACGCGGGCCATCAGGCGGTGCGCTTTTGCACCAATGTGACCACGCCGCGCGCCGAGGTGGACGCGCTTTTGGCGGACATTGAGGCGGCGTTTTAAGGCTGTGAGCGGCAAAGCACACAAAAAAGTTACATCATTGAAAAAACAGTCCTTAAAAAGTAAGAAAAAAGCGTTGACAGCGTAATAAAATTGTAATATTATAAGCATGATACAAAGGGCTGCATCCGTTTGGATGGAAGCAGAAATGAATCGGCGAAGGCCGTTAAGGAACACGGAGGGTACACCATGAGGAACGACCATAGGACAAAAAAGACATTCGCCGCGGCACCGCGTCCGTTGTTGGCGCTTGTTTTGGCGGTGTGTCTGCTTGTTTGCGCGCTTCCCACGGCCTGGGCATCCTCCGTGGGCTCGGGCCCTTCCAGCCTCAGCCGCAGCACGACTCCGACGTATATCAAGCTGTCGCGCTCGGTGCTGATTTTTCAGGGCGACACCTATGGCAACGGGGCGTCGCTGACACTCACGGCAGGCACGGTGTGTCAGCTCTATTCGGAGAACTATTACACGGCCTCCGACGGGTTGCAGTACCATAGCCTGTATTATCTCAACAAGCGCTATAACGTGCTTCGCACCGATATCCAGGGCGATATCATGACCTCCGCGGAGGTGGAAAGCTACATCACCGGCACGCTGTGGAAGCAGACCGCATACAGCACGCTTCGAGAGCGCGACGGGCTGGTGGGCGATATCCGGGTGCATGCCGTGCAGCTTGCGCTGAGCCGCCTGGGCTATTACAGCGGAGCGCTGGACGGCGATTACGGCGAGAAGACCAATACGGCCATGAAGGAGTTCCAGCGCGCCAACGGCCTGGACCCCGACGGCTCCGCGGGCCCGCTCAGCCAGCCGGTGCTCTTTGCCCTGGCGTCCGGCAGCGCCGTTACGGGCGGCGGCACCACCTCCGGCGGCTCCAGCAGCTCCGGCAGCTCCAGCGGTTCAGGCTCCACCAGCTCGGGCAGCACCTCTCCGTCCAGCGGTACGCTTAAGACCACGGCCAGCGTCAACCTGCGCAAAAACGCCTCCACCTCGTCGGCCAGGCTGGCCGTTGTGCCCAAGGGCGTCAACCTCAGCTATACCGAAACCTATGTGAAAAGCGGCGTGACCTGGTTCAAGGTCCGCTACAACAGCCTGACCGGCTGGCTGATGGGAACCTATGTCAGCGCCGCCGGAAACGCCAGCAGCCCGGCTATCGGCACCGTCACCATCACTAAGCCCGGCACCCGCGTGCGTGACGCCGCCGACGGCAACAAGACCGGCACCGTGCTGGCCAAGGGAACCGTGGTGGACCTGCTGGCGCAACCGACCTCGGCGGCCGGGTACACGTGGTATAACATCCGCACCTCCAGCGGCCTGGTGGGCTTTGTGCGCGGCGACTGCGCCACCGCCAGCATCGGGGGCGGCACCGGCGGATCGGGCGGCGGCTCCTCGGTGGTTCCCAGCACCGACAAGACCTTTGTGCGCCTTCCGGCCAATACCCGGCTGTTCACCACCGAAACCATGCCCTCCTCGGGCGGCGTTACGGTTGCGGCGGGGACGGTGCTGCAGATGGTCAGCACCACGACCTATACCGCCGGCGGGGTGGAATATTGCTCTCTCTACTACAACAACCAGCGCTATAACGCCGTTTACAGCGACGTCAAGAGCGGCATCCTCAGCAGCACGGACCTCGCCGCCTATGTCAAGACCCTCTGGTCCAGCGCCCTGGGTTCCTCGCTCAAGCGCGAGCTGGGACTGGTTGGCGACATCCGTGTCTATGCCCTGCAGGTCGCCCTCTCCTCCCTGGGCTATTATACGGGCAACCTGGACGGCACCTATGGCTCGGGCACGGAGAGCGCGGTGCGCAATTTCCAGCGCAAGGCCAAGATTACCGTGGACGGCGACTGTGGCGTTGAAACCTGGTCCGTTCTGACCGCGCAGGTGCTGGGCACCGGCAGCAGCGGCGGCACGGGCGGCTCCACCGGCGGCAGCACGGGCGGCGGCTCGGTGACGGTAACGGATTTCGGAACCGTCAACACCGTTGTCAAGGCGAGCTGGGATTGGGACAACGCCGGCATCGATCTCTTCCCCAAGGGTAGCTATGCCACGGTCATGGATGTGGCTACCGGCAAGGTCTTCCGCATCTACCGCTGGTCTGGCTCCAGGCATGCCGACTGCGTGCCCGCCACCGCGGCCGATACGCAGGTGATGTGCGAGATCGTCGGCTTCCCCTACAACAGCAACCATCCCACCAGCAGCCAGCTCGAGCTCATCAAGGCCGACGGCGACAGCGATGTGGTCAACTATACCTGGCCGGACTTCAAAAACAAGTTTGGCGGCGCCACCAATATCGGAAGCGCCTGGGACCGCCGCGCCGCGCTGCTCAACGTCAACGGAACCGTCTATCCGGTGAGCATCTACGGCTTCCCGCACGGCTTTAACGGCACCGACAGCTTTGCCAAGTCCCGCTTCCCCAACGAGCAGTACTTCTATGCCGTCAATAACTACTACGGCATGATGTGCGTGCATTTCGTGGGCAGCACCACCCACAGCGGTACCACGCCTGACTCCAAGCACCAGGCGGCCATCACCACGGCGTATGAATACGCCAAGAAGCTCTGGCCCACGCTGGTCAGATAATCCGTTGCCCCCTTCCGTCCCCGCAGCAGCGCTGCGGGGACGTTTTTTTCACCCGGTTTGCATATCCTTGTTTCGGAAACCTGGCAAAAGGAGGCGTCGTATGAAAATCACACATTATTTTCCGGGAGGAAACACAGCTCAGGGGTTTTACAGCCGCTTTGAGGACATCCTCCCCGCCCCGGCGCGGCGGCGGATGTTCTACCTCAAGGGCGGGCCGGGCGTGGGCAAGAGCACGCTGATGCGCCGCGTGGGCGAGGCAGCGCAGAAAGCGGGGCTGGAGGTGGAATATTTTCACTGTTCATCCGATCCGGACAGCCTCGACGGCGTGTGCCTGCCGCAGCGCGGAGCCGCGCTGATGGACGGCACCGCGCCGCACGTCTACGACCCTGTCGTACCGGGCGCGCGGGACACGCTGGTGAGCCTGGGCGACTTTCTGGATGAGGCGGCGCTCAGACCCCATGCGGCGGATATCTTGCGCTTGCAGGCTGAGATTTCCGGGCGCTTCAGGCGCTGTTATCATTATCTGCGGGCAGCGCAGGAGGTGCTGGAGGCGGCTTGCCCGGGCCGGGAGGACCCGCGCGTCGCCCGGGAGCTTGCGCAGGAATGGACAAAGACGCTTCCGCTGCGGGGTGGGAGCGGCAGCGTTCGCCGGCTGTTTGGCGCGGCCTATACGCCCAAGGGGCGTGTGGATTTGCTGGATGGGCTGGAAATGGAACGGTGCGTCAGGGTGGATTGTCCCTTCGGCCTAAACGCGGGCGAACTGATGGAGGAGATCGCCAGGCAAGCCGCCGGACGCGGCCTGCACGCGGTGGCGCTGCTGGACCCGCTCTGCCCCAGGCAGGTGAGCCATGTATTGATTCCGGCGCATGGGGTGGCCTTCCTGACAGGCCGCCGGAACAACGCGGATCGCGACGGCTGGGAGGACACAAAGGGGCTGTTTTGGATGGAGGAGACATCGGAGAAGGAGCAGGGCTTTGACCGCAACGCCCATGAGCTTCTCATCCAGCGCGCCATAGAGCAGCTCTCCGCCGCCAAGACGCTGCATGACGAGCTGGAGAGCCATTATGTGGGACATATGGATTTTTTGAAGTGGCAGACGGCCCTTGACCGCGTGCTGGAGGAACTGGCACTGGAGTGACGGCTCAGTCGCGCTCATAGACGGTCGCGATGGGGACGCTGTAGCTCTCCAGCGCAAACAGGACGTGATAGCCCTCCGGCGGCTCCACGCCATAGATGACGGCATAGGTGGTGTTGGAAAACAGATACGGGGCATTCTCGTCCCGCGTGACCTCCAACGCCTCCCGCTCCTGATTTGACAGCGTGGCGTGGGAGCGCTCCAGCCCCAGCAGGCTCATGTCATCCCGCGCGCTGATCTGCAGGGGGAGCGTCTCGTCCCGCGCCTCTGTCAGCAGCCGCTGCATGGCGTTTCGGGTGCTGACCACCCAATAGTCCAGCTCCATCTCCTCCTGGGCGTTCTCATGTCCGAGGCGGTTATAGTACGCGTACTGATAGGGATGGTTCTTGGCGATGTCCCAGGCCGTCCAGGCGAAGAACAGGCACAGGCCCGCCGCGAAGACCCGGTGCATGCCGTATTCGCCGGTCCGCCGGCGGAGGAAGGCCATGCACGCCGAAAGCCCCTGCGCCGAGAGCAGCACCACGCCGGCGTAGACGAAGTAGAAGTGCCGCCAGCCGTTGTAGACCAGGGGACGGGTGAGCACCGCGAAGAGAAGCGGCACAAACCAGCACAGGCTGGCGGCGGTCAGGGCGAGGCTGACGGGGTCGCGCAGGGCCGCGGCGCGCTGCCGCCATACGCGGCGAAGCGCGCTGAGCTGCCCCACCGCCGCCAGCGGCGCCACGTACAGGGGAAGCGTGACCAGCATCATCCAGATCAGATAGTAGCGGGGCAGGGGATTGACGGCGTGCTCGAAGCGCATGCCGCGGAACAGGACCACTCCGGGCCAGCGTGTGAAGCCTGAGGCGTTGACGAGCAGGTAGCGCAGGTAATCCATGGGGCCGCTCCACATGGCCGGGGTCAGCAGCGCGTAAAAGGCGCCAAACAGCGCTGCGGTCGCGGCGGCCACGCAGACCATGCGCCGGTTCCAGCCCCGCTGCGCCGTGACCAGCACCACCGCGCAAAGGCCCATCAGACCCCAGACGAAAAAGCCCACGACCTTGGTGTTGGCGGCCATGGCCCCGGCCAGGGAAAACAGCGCGCCGCGCAGGAAGCCCGGTTTTTTCAAAAGCCGAAGCCCAAGCCACAGCGTGCACAGAAACAGCGTCATAAGCACCATGTCCTTGCTGTTGTAATGCCCCTCGGCAAAAAAGCGCGGACACAGATAGAGCAGCAGCATCCCGCCGCAGGCGGCGATGCGGCTCAGCCCCGCCTCGCGGCAGAATCCGTACACGGCGGCCACACCCAGCATGAACCACAGCCACGTATAGGCGTGCCACAACACCATGACCCGCTCCGGCGCCTCCTCCTGCATGGGCAACAGCGCGGCGGCCAGGTAGTAGGCGCACTGGCCGTGGTCCCGCTCAATGCTCTGCGAAACCGGCGTGATCCCCCGCGACAGGTACCACCGGGCGGGAGCGCTGTCCTCCCCGAAAAGGCGCAGGGCGTATTCCAGCATGTTTTCTTCCAGGATGACCTGCTCGGTGGTCTCGTCGCAGGGCAGGCCGTAATCTCCTCCGGCCACAAGCCCCACGACGGCGAGAAGAAGAAAAAACAATGCTGCGGCGCCGGATTTGACGCGTTCAAGGGTCATGGCCGGTCAGCCTCCTTTGTGGTGCGTTCGTAAATCGTCATAATGGGCTGGCCATAGGCGCGCAGCGTTACGCAAGCGGCCATGTCCGCCTCCGGCGCGAAGCCGCTGAAGCAGGCGTAGGTCGGGTTGGAGAGCACATAGCGCGCCCCCGAGCCTTCCGCAAGACAGGTGAAGCGGCCGGCCAGCTCATCCGGCAGGGCCGCGATGGCGCGGCTCAGCGCGTGGGCGCTCCACAGGTCCGCGGGCTCGATGACCAGCTCCCCTTCCTCCTGCCCGGCAAGGCGCTCCAGCGCGTCCCGCGCGCTCACGTTCCAGTAGTCCAGCTCGTTGAAGCCCGTGCCGCGAAGCTGCACCAGCGGCTGATAATAGGCGTACTGGTAGGGATGCTGGGTTGCGACCCCCACGGCGCTCAGGGCCATGCACAGGCCCAGGAGGGCGCAGAGGAGCCGCCGCGCTGCGCCCCGCGCGCGACGGTAGAGCGTGTGCGCGCCCAGCACGGCCAGCGCCAGCATGGGCCCGTAGAGGAAATAGAAATGCCGCCAGCCGTTATAGACGCGGGTGCGCGTGACGACGGCAAAGCCTAGCGGCAGAAGCCATAGAAGCGCCGCAAGCAGCAGGCTCAGGCCCTGCGCCCTTCCGCTTTGCAGCCGCCGCGCGCCGCCCCACAGCGCGACTGCCGCGCCCACGGCGCACAGAAGGAGCGCCCATAGGGGCGTGGTGGCGAGGATCATGTAGGGGAGGTAGTACCAGGGCAGAGGCTGCGAAGCGGTGTCAAACACGCTGCCGCGAAAGAGCACATAGCCGTTCCAGCGCTGGAAGGAAAGCGCGTTGGAGAGAAGATAGCCAAAAAAGCCCGCCGGGTCCGCCCACATCGCGGGCGTAAGCAGCGCGTAGAACAGGCCGAAGGAGAGGGCCGTCGCCCCGGCCACACCCCACACGCGCGGGGTCATGCGGCGCTCCATGAGCAGGCGGACAAGCACATACAGCGCGCACAGCCCCCACAGCGCCAGCCCGGCCACCTTGGTGTTGGCCGCCAGCGCGCCAAAGAGCGCAAAGCAAAGCCCGCGCAAAAGGCCCGGCTTTTTCGCCAGCGCCAGCGCCTGCCACAGCGCGCACAGCGTCAGGGAAAACAGGGCGATGTCCTTGTTGTTGAAGTGCCCCTGCGCGAAAAAGCGCGGAGAGATCAGCAAAAACAGGGGCCCCAGCAGCGCCCAGCCCCGCGAAAGCCCAAGCTGGCGAAGCGCCGCATACAGCGCAAAGCCGCCCAGCGTGAAAACGGCCCAGCACGCCATATGCCACAGCGCGCTCCGCGTCCCGCCGCTCAGGGACAGGTCCAGCACCACGGCAGAGAACGGATAGAACACAGCTGCGCCGTGGTCCTGCTCGACGCTCTGGGAGATGGGACGGAGCGTTTCGATGGCCAATGGGTCCTCGCGGGCGGCCAGTGCCTCAAAGGCGCTTTGGTCCAGGTTCAGGACGCGGGCATATTCCCACAGGTTCATGCGCAGGATGTCCATCTCAGTCGACTCGTCCCACGTGGGCCCGTAATCGGCGGCGGTCAGAAGCCCCAGCGCCAGAAAGACGGCAAAAAACAGACACACCGCCCACCGGGGAAAAGCCTTCTTCATGGAAACACCTCATTTGCGGATGGAAAAGGCATGATCTCCACGCAAAATTATACCGCAGAATGGCCATCTTGGGAAGATGCGAAAAGACCCTTGCGCGCCTCATGGCACGCAGGGCCTTTTCCGTCATATTGGATCAGATCGGTTCGTCGCCGCCGTCCGAGCCGTCCACCACGGTTTCGGTCTCGTCCGCCATCTTGGCGACGGCCTCCTCAAAGGCGGCCTCGTCGGCTTCGTCGGGCTCCTCCTGCTCGGCACGGGCCACGGCGACGATCTTGGCGCCCTCGCTCAGGCGCATGAGGCGCACGCCCTGGGTGTTTCGGCCGCTCTCGCGGATGTCGCTGACGGCCATGCGGATGATGGTGCCGTCGTCGGTGATGAGCATGATATCCTCGTTTTCATTGACGGCCAGCTGGGCGGCCAGCTCGCCGGTCTTGTCGGTGAGCGCCATGGCGCGGATGCCCATGCCGTTGCGGCCCTGCTCGCGGTACTGCTCGGGATCGGTGCGCTTGCCGTAGCCGCCGGTGGTGATGGCCAGAATCTGCTGCCCCTCCTCCAGGCGGCTCATGTCGATGAGCTCGTCGCCCGGCTGCAGCTTCATGGCATGCACGCCCATGCCGGTACGGCCGATCACGCGGATGCTGCTTTCGTGGATGCGAAGCGCCCGGCCCTGCCGGCTGCCGATGATGAGGCTCATGGTGCCGTCAGTCAGCTCCACCGCGCACAGCTCGTCGTCGTCGCGCAGGGTGATGGCGATCAGACCCGCCTTGCGCAGGTTGGCAAACTCGCTGTAGGGCGTGCGCTTAATCATGCCGTTCTTGGTCATCATGACCAGGTAATGCTCCTCCAGCCCGCGCGGGACGGGGATCATGGCGGTCACCTTTTCGTCGCCCGCGATCTGCAGGAGGTTGACGATGGCCATGCCGCGCGCGGTGCGCCCCGCCTCGGGAATCTGGTAGCATTTGAGGTTGTAGACGCGGCCGCGGTTGGTGAAGAACATGATCTCCTCGTGGGTGTTGACGATGATGAGGCGCTCGGCGAAGTCCTCCTCGCGGGTGGCCATGCCCGTCACGCCCTTGCCGCCGCGGTGCTGCGCGCGGTAGGTGCTCTTGGGCAGGCGCTTGACGTAGCCGAAGTGCGACATGGTCACCACCATGTCGTCGGACTGGATGAGGTCCTCAATGTCGATCTCGCCCTCCATCACCGTCAGCTCCGTGCGGCGCTCGTCGGCGAACTTGTCGCGAATCTCGCCCATCTCCTGCTTGATGACGCCCATGAGCAGGCCCTCGTCGGCCAGCAGGCTCTTGTAGTAGGCGATGCTCTTTTCCAGCTCGTCGTATTCGGTTTGCAGCTTGTCGCGCTCCAGGCCGGTCAGGCGGGCCAGGCGCATGTCCAAAATGGCCTGCGCCTGCTTGTCGGAAAAGGCGAAGCGCTCCATGAGGGCGGTGCGGGCGGCGGAGGTGTCGCTGCTGCTTCGGATGATGGAGACGATCTCGTCGATGTGGTCCAGCGCCTTGAGCAGGCCCTCCAAGATGTGCGCGCGGGCCTCGGCCTTGTCCAGATCGTATTTGGTGCGGCGGGTGACGACGTCCTTCTGGTGGGCGATGTAGTGATAGAGCATCTCGCGCAGGGAGAGGACCTTGGGCTCGCCGTTCACCAGGGCGAGCATGTTGGCGCCGAAGGTCTCCTGCATGGAGGTGTGCTTGTAGAGGTAGTTGAGCACTACGGTGGGGTG
>CAUDEL010000060.1:0-17316 GCA_958448555.1 uncultured Eubacteriales bacterium
GCTCCCAGAGACGTCCTCTCTTCCTTCACTGTCCAATATGTTTGACAAACCTACACGCCACGGATGGAATTTGAGCGGGGAAGAAAGCTTGTTGAAGCGCCCGGGCCGTGGTAATATAAGTATGCGTCGCCAGATCG
Source organism: uncultured Eubacteriales bacterium (assembly GCA_958448555.1). Lineage (GTDB taxonomy): Bacteria > Bacillota > Clostridia > Christensenellales > Aristaeellaceae > Limiplasma. The sequence continues at coordinate 138 of CAUDEL010000060.1, forward strand.
CGGGTCCTGATGCCAGATGAGCGGGATCGCGCGGCTTTGGGGGGGCGGCTCAAATATGCTGATAGGGGCGGAAAAGATGAACGAACAGTATGAAGAATACCAGCGTTGGCTCAAATGTGCCACGGCGGACGCGGAGCTCCTGGACGAATTAAAGGCCATGGACGGTGCGGCGGTGGAGGACGCGTTTTACCGAAACCTCTCCTTCGGCACCGGAGGGCTGCGCGGGGTGATCGGTGCGGGCACCAACCGCATGAACGTCTATACCGTGGCGAAGGCGTCGCAGGGGCTGGCAAACTACGTCCTGAAAACCACCGCGCCTTCGGAAAGAAGGATCGCGGTGTCCTTTGACAGCCGGATCAAGTCGGAACTGTTTGCCCGGGTGGCGTGCCGTGTTTTTTCTGCAAACGGCATCCATGCCTGTCTCTTTTCGCAGCTCATGCCCACCCCGTGCCTGAGCTACGCAACCCGCGCCCTGCGCTGCGCCGCGGGCGTGATGGTCACCGCCAGCCACAACCCCTGCAAATACAACGGCTATAAGGTATACGGCGCGGACGGCTGCCAGATCACCACCGAGATGGCCTCCGCCGTTCTCAGGGAAATCGAGAAGCTGGATATCTTTGCGCACGTGCGTCAGATCCCCTATGAGGAAGGCCGGGCGCGCGGGCTCATCAGCGCGATTCCCGAAGCGGTAATCACCGATTACATCGAAGCGGTCAAGCGGCAGTCCGTGCTGGGTGGCCAGGCCGTGGACCGGGACGCGCGGATCGTCTATTCGCCTTTGAATGGCACGGGGCGGATGCCCGTGCTGCGCGCCTTGAGGGAAAGCGGCTTTTCCAACATCACCGTGGTTGCCGAGCAGGAGAAGCCCGACGGTCGCTTCCCCACCTGTCCCTATCCCAACCCCGAGGTCCGGGAGGCGATGTCCCTGGGGATCGAATACGCCACCCGCCTGAACGCCGATCTGCTGCTTGCGACCGACCCCGACTGCGACCGGGTCGGCATCGCGGTGCGCGATGCCCGGGGCGGCTACACGCTGCTCAGCGGCAACGAAACCGGCGTCCTGCTGCTCGACTTCCTCTGCGCCCGGCGGCTTGCCAACGGCACCATGCCCCCGCATCCCGTCATGGTCAAGACCATCGTGACCACCGACATGGCCCAGCGCGTGGCATCGCACTATGGCGTGGAGACGATCAACGTGCTCACGGGCTTTAAGTTCATCGGGGAGCAGATCGGGCTTTTGGAAAAGGCGGGGCGCGAGGCGGACTATCTCTTCGGCATGGAGGAAAGCTACGGCTACCTGTCCGGCGGGTATGTGCGCGACAAGGACGCGGTGAACGCCTCGCTGCTGATCTGTGAGATGTTCGCATGGTACAAAAGCAAGGGCGTTTCGCTTCTGGAGCGGCTGGAGGCGCTGTACCGGGAGTACGGCTATTGCCTCAACACGCTGCACAGCTACGCCTTTGAAGGCGCGGCGGGGTTTGAAAGGATGCAGGGCATCATGGCCCGCCTGCGAAAGGGCCTGTCCTCCCTGGGGCCCAGGGCCGTGCTCAGGTGCGTTGACTATGCCCAGGGCGTCGGCGGGCTGCCCCGCTCCGACGTGCTGAAGTTCTTCCTCAGCGATGATTGCTCGGTGGTGGTCCGGCCCTCGGGGACCGAGCCCAAGCTCAAGGCTTATATCACCGTAACCGCAAAAACCCGCGACCTGGCAAAGCCCGTCGAAAAAGAGATCTCGGATGCGCTGGAAAGCCTCTTTGAGGCATGACCCCGCCAACCGCAAAGACATTGACTGACGGCATCCCCCGGCGGAAAGGAGCGCCCGCGGGGATGCCGTCCCTTTTGTCTTCACTCGCCCCGGCCGTCGGGCAGGGGAAAGGTGAGCGTCACCACCGCCCCGTCGTCGTTGCAGATGGCCATGTGCATGGTGCCGTTGCTGTAATAGTGCAGGCGCAGGAAGGTGTTGACCAGGCCGATATGGCCGTTGCTAGTGTCGATGGTCAGCTTGTTGGTCTCCACCTCGTCGATCTGCCGGCGCAGGCGCGCAAGCATCTCCCGGGAAAAGCCGTTGCCGTTGTCGCGAATCTCCAGGGTGAACTTTTGATCGCAGATATGCCCGATGATCCAGAGCTTCCGAAGCGCATTGCTGCCGTTAAAGCCGTGGTTGAGGGCATTTTCAACCAGCGGCTGGAGGGTGAGCTTGGGCACGGTGAGCCCGCTGAGATCCCTGGGCACATCGATGGTGAATTCGAGGTTTTCCTCATAGCGCGCCTTGGAAAGCATCAGATAATAGCGCACGTTCTCCAATTCCTCGGCCATGGTGGCCGTGCGGGAGCGGGTATCGGTGGCATAGCGCAGCATCTGGGCGAACTGATCGCAGATTTCGATGACGTCGTAATTGCCGCTCTCCATGGATTTCGCGCTGATGATGTTGAGGGTGTTGTAGACGAAGTGCGGGTTGATCTGCGTTTGCAGGGCGCTCAGCCGGGCCTGGAGCGTGCCTTCGCGCATGGCGATCTCGTTGCGGGTGCTCTCGCGCTGCTTGAGCATGAGATCGTTGAACGTCAATTCCAGCTCGTGAATCTCCGGGTCGCCGGTGGAGGTGACGGTCGTGGACAGCGCCTGACGGATGCGGCTTTCGTCGCCCGGGGCGCTTTCGATGGGCGAGAGCTGCACCTTGCGCGTCAGCTTGCGGATGGACTGCGTCAGCCGCATGGAAACCAGGGCGATCAGAAGAAGCGTGGGCACGATGATGAGGATGGCGGTTCGCACGATGGTCTGGATGATGCGCGAGATGCTGGCCTCGATGACGGCGCTGTCCTGCGCCACAAAGAGGCTGAGGTTGAGCCATTCCACGCGGGTATGCATCACCGACTGGTTCACGCCGGTGCTCGGATCGCTCCAGCGGATGATCTCGCCCTGGGGCATGTCCGCGGGATAGGCGGGCGGCTCGTCGGCGTTAGAGTAGAGAATGGAGCCGTCGTCAAAGCGGACCTGAACGTCCACCCCCTCCTGATCGGCGATGGCCATGATGGCCTCCAGCTCGCTGAATTCGTTGCTGACCTCCAGATACCCCAGCGGGTTGCCGTGGTAGGCCGCCGCCCGCACGATGCCGTACACCGGCATGTCGCGCCTGACGGAGAGGAAGTCCGGGTGCGAGGTCAGAATATGCCGCTGGGTCGGCGCGTGATCGACCCCGGCCAGCCACGGCAGCGCACAGATGACCTCCCTGGCCCGCTCGGTTCCGCTGACCAGGTAATCGTCCTTTTCAAATCGGCTGGTGACAAAGCTGCCGGCGGTGGTGTAGAAGCTCACGCGATAGAAGTTTTCCACCAGCGGCGAACGGTAGAGCTGCTGGAGCACGGTGTTTCGCGCCGCCGTGGCCATCTTCTGGTCCTCGCTGTCATCGCGGACGAACTGATTGAGCGCCGCCATGAAGGAGGCGTTGTCCAGCAACTCCTCAAGCACCAGGTCCATCAGGCTGAGCTGCTGGTCCAGCGCCTCGGAAACGGTATGGCTGATGCTGTCAAACTGCAGCTTGGACAGGTCGGAAAAGCTGTCGATGTTGAGCTGCGTTGAATAGGAGGAAAGGATGGCAACCGCCGCCACCATCATGGCGGAAAACAGGAGCATCATCTTGAGATTGAGTTTCATGGACGCACCGCCTGCTGCAAGGATGTGCGTCCATTATAGCACACTTGCCCCGGTGGGCAAAAGAACGCATGGCGCCGGCGGCGGGTTTGTGCGGTATTTTACCCGCGCTTGTGCTGGATTTTGCTATTTAGTGCAACGAAGGTGGATTTTTGCATGGCGCGTTTAGAATCTTGTTGTGCCGCGCGGATATGGGACGTTTATAATGTACTTGAAAAAGGGCGGGACGATCCCCTGGAAAAAACGATCATACACCAATAAGGAGGCATTGCCCAATGAAAGTATCTATCAAATGGTTGAGTCTGGTTCTGGTCCTGTTGCTGTGTATGTCCGGCTCGGCGCTGGCTTATACCGACAGGAACCTGGAAGCGCCCAGGGCCGACGGCGTGGTGATTGACGGCGATCTGAGCGATTGGGACCTGAGCCGCTGCCTGACGATTGACAGCGAAAGCCAGATCATCGACCAGATCGAGCACTGGGACGGCGCCGAGGACTGCTCCATGGAGATCTACGCCATGTGGGACGAGGAAAACCTCTACATCGGCGCCCGCGTCAAGGACGATACCCCCTTTGTCTACCGAGAGGGCTTCCCGCTGGATGAGCTGGACGCCATCATCATTTTCCTCAGCACCAACCCCGACGCCGACCCCGACCGCACCGCCTATGAGGCGACCGACTGGCGCATCGTGCAGTCCACCGACGAATACGACTTCTTCAACTATGTGGACCGCAGCATGGTCGCCGACAACATGGGCTACGAAACCCAGGGCGAGTACGGCGACGAGCTGGTTTTTGACGATTACGAGGCCGTGACCGTGCGCGACAAGGAGTACGGCGGCTGGGTGCTGGAGAGCAAGATCCCCCTGCACAACCTCTCCAACGATCAGATTCCCCAGCTCGTTCCCGAAGCCGGCATGACCATCGGCTTTGACTTCTCCGTCCTGGATGTGGACCTGCCCTGCCCCGGTATTCACAGCCTGCGCATGCAGTCCTCCGCCAACCTCGACGGCCGCGACCGCACCCCTGCCGACTATGACGTGGACACCAACCCCAGCCTGTGGGGGACGCTGACCTTTGTGGAAGAGTAAAAAAGGAGGCTTTCTGGACATGGTTCTCAAGAGATTCGGCGCGCTGGCCCTCTCGGCGGTGCTGGCGCTTGGGCTGCTGCCCGCAGGCGCGCTGGCGGCCAGGAACGAGAAGATGGATGCCGACACGATGGATATTCCCGCCATCATTGAGGCAAAGGAGGCCGACGGCACCGTCAACGTCTACCACTGGTGGACGGCGGGCGGCGAGAAGGATGCCATCGAGAGCGTCGTGGACGGCTTCTCCGACTCCTATCCCAACATCCGCGCCAAGTCAAACGCCATTCCCGGCGGCGCCGGCGGCGCGATGGTCATGAAGGTCAAGGTGCTTCAGCAGGCCGGCAAGAGCCCGGAAACCTTTCAGGCCCACCCCGGCCAGGAGATCGAGCCGTACCTGACCTCGGGGCTTTTGCTCAACCTCAACCAGGTCTGGGACTATGCCGACATCGCCAGCCGCGCGCTGCCCGGCCTGGAGGACCTGTGCACCGCCTCCGACGGCAACAGGTACATCGTCCCCATCGGCATCCACAAGAGCAACGTGATTTTCTACAACATCCACGTCTTTGAGAAGTACGGCGTGGAGATCCCCGACCATCAGGACATCACCTGGGATGAGTTCTGGTCCATCTGCGACCAGCTATCCGCCGCCATGCCCGACGGCGAATACCCCATCGACCTGGGCGACCGCAAGGGCTGGCCCGCCTGTCAGGTGTTCGAGGATATCATGATGGGCACCGATCCCCAGATCTATGAGGACTTCATCAACGGCAACTACGACGTCGAGGACGTCACCGCCGTTCTGTCCACCTACTCCCGCCTGATGGACTACGTGGCGCCCGACCATTCCAGCCGCGACTGGTATGAGACCTCCGGCCAGCTGGTGGCCGGCACCTATGCCATGCAGATCATGGGCGCCTGGATGCAGCCCCTCATGACCAGCATGGGCCAGGTCTACGGCGAGGACTACGGCGTGTTCACCTTCCCCGGGACGGCGGGCTGGTTTGGCATGTGCATCGACGGCTTCGTGGTCAGCAACGACTCCGCCGACGTCGAGGCCGGCCTGCGCTGGGCCTACAGCATGTCCACCCCCGAGGTGCAGACCGCCTTCTCCACCCTCAAGGAGTCCATCTCCCCCTATACCGACACCTCCGACGAGACCTATAACGAGCTGACCCTCCAGTTCAAAAACGAGCTGACCGCGGAAGGCACCAACGTCTTCCCCAGCTTCACCCACGGGACTGCGCTGCCCTGGAGCGCCTCCACCAGCCTGCAGACGCAGATTCAGGAGTTTGCCACCTCGGCGGAGCATGATGCGGAGTATTTCGCAAACCGAATCGTTAACATTCTCAAAGAAGCCGATGTGAAAGGAGACTGGAACCTTGTTGACTAAGAACGTATGGCGGCGGGCCCTCTCCCTGGCGGCTGCCGCCGCGCTGGCGTGCACCATGACGGCCGGCGCGGCCCTGGCTGAGGCGCAGCGCTACGAGCAGCCCGCGCTCAATCCCCATGTGAAATCCATCATCGAAGCCGACGGCTATCAGTTTGTCGACCTCAACGGCAACGGCGAGCTGGACGTCTACGAGGACTGGCGGCTGGACGCCGACACCCGCGCCGACGATCTGGTGAGCCAGATGACGGTGCGCGAGAAAATCGCCCAGATGCAGCACCCCACCTTCCTGCCCCGCGCCGACGGCGAGATCCCGTCCTATCTGCAGGAGTGGTGCAACGAGGAAGGCATCGGCATGCTGCTCATCCGTGAGCTCAGCAGCGTGGAGGCGGCGGCCACCACCATGAACATCATCCAGGAGTACGCCGAGGGTTCCCGCCTGGGCGTGCCGGTGCTGGTGTCCATGGACTCGGTGCACGGCCTGTCCTATGTGTCCGGCTCCACCGTCACCCCGCATAACCTCGCCCTGGCGGCCACCCGTGACGAGGAGCTGGTCACGAAGCTGGCCGAGATCGCCCGCGAGGAGCATCTCGCCGTGGGCGTGCGCATGACCCTCTCCCCCGAGGCCGACATCGCCTCCGAGCCCCGCTGGGGCCGCGTGATGGAGACCTTCGGCGAGGACCCCGATCTGGTCACGCAGATGGTGACGGCGCAGGTCATCGCCTTTCAGAACGGCGCCGAGGGGCTCAACACCGGCTCCATCGTGGCCTGCATGAAGCACTTCCCCGGCGCCGGCCCGCAGATGGACGGCAAGGACACCTCCCCCATCGTCTCCACCGAGGAGACGCTGGAAACGCACCTCAAGCCCTACTACGCGGCGCTGGAGGCCAACATCGCCTCCATCATGCCCTACTATTCCGTGCCGCTGACGCTGGACATGGAAAACTCCGCCATCGGCTCCAAGGCCACCCTTCAGGACCTGCTGCGCGATGAGATGGGCTTTGAGGGCATCATCCAGACCGACTGGGGCATGATCTGGGCCATTCAGGAGGCGCTGGGCACGATGACGGGCGAGGAGGTTTCCGACGAGGAGGCCATCCTCATCGGCGTGACCGAGAGCCGCGTGGACGGCATCGGCGGCGAGAGCATCCGTCTGATCGACCAGATGGAGCAGTACACCGGCGAGGGCAAAATCGACGAGGAGATCCTCACCGCGGCGGCCAAGCGCATCGTCAAGGTGAAGTTTGAGATGGGCGTGTTCGAAAACCCCTACTGCGACGTGGACTACGCGGTGTCCTTTGTGGGCAACGAGGAAAGCACGGCGGTGAACCTCGAGGCCGCGCGCAAGGCCATGACGCTTCTCAAGAACGACGGCATTTTGCCCCTGGACCCCGACGCCGAGCAGACCATTCTGGTGTGCGGCCCGCGCGCCGGCGACATGGACTCGCTGGTGGGCGGCTGGTCCTCCGCGCAGGAGGGGCTGACCATCGCGGACGCGGTGGCCGAGTACGCCGGCGAAAACACCACGGTCGTCTATGAGGCCGAGGATCTGGAGCGGATCGCGGAATTGGCCGAGGACGCGGACATCATCATCGTCTCCGTGGGCGAGCCCAGCTACCAGCACGATCCGCCGTGGGGCTACGACACGCTGGAGATCACCTCCAGCCAGCAGGAGATCCTGGAGACCGCCAAGGCCAGCGGCAAGCCCATCGTGACGGTTGTCACCGGCGGCCGGCCCTACATCCTGACGTGGTGCGACGAAAACACCAACGCGATTCTGGAAGCCTATTACCCCGGCCAGCAGGGCGGCATCGCCATCGCCGAGACGCTCTACGGCATGAACAACCCCACCGGCAAGACCCCCATCCAGTTCCCCCGGGACATGGCGTCGGTCAACAATCAGGAAGGCGACGTCTCCTTCGATCTGGAGAACCCGTTGTATGACTACGGCTGGGGCCTGAGCTACGACGATTAAACGGCCGGCGGGAGACAGGAGCGGGAAAAAGAAGGGAAATCACGCGGCGCGCCCCGTACACGCTTCCGCCGCCGCGTCCCCCGTCCCGCTCCTGTTTTCTTCAAGCAAATGAACGGAGGCACTGCCTATGGAAGCCTTTTCGGAGTTTCTGGAAAACGTCGGCTACATGACCTTTTCCCATGAGGGATTCTGGGTCGTTCTGGCGGCGGTGTTGGCGGTGGTGGCGATCTACCAGCTGCTGGGCGTCTTTTCGCCCAAAACCATCGCGCCGGTGCGCGGCTTTCTCAAGCGCCATCCGCTGGTGTGGCTGGTGATTCCCGCGGCGCTGCTGATCTATTTCGTATACGTGTCGCTGGGCTGGAACCTGTGGGTGTCCGTCTCCGACTGGGAGGCGGGCAACCTCGAGGCCAGCTACGGCTGGGGCGGCTTTGGCAACTACGAGCGCATGTTTACAAGCGCCCAGTTCCTCCCGGCGCTGAAAAACACGCTGCTGCTGTTCTGCCTGATCCCCCTGTGCCTGCTGCTGGGCCTGGGGCTTGCGCTGGTCATGGACCAGGGCCTGAGGGGCACGGCGCTGTTTCGCACGCTGATCCTTTTGCCCTTCGCGCTGTCGTTCGTGGTTACGGGAACGGTGTGGGCCTACATGTACCGCCCCACCGGCGGCGTGCTCAACTCCTTTCTGCGCATCCTGGGGGTGGATGTGGCGGCGGCCATGAAGGAGGGCCACCTGATGTGGGCCTCCTCCAACGACACCATCATGCTCTCCATCATCATCGCCATGGTCTGGCAGTTCTCCGGCTATGTGGCGGTGATCTTCCTGGCGGCCATCAAAAACGTGCCCACCAACATCATCAACGCCGCCAAGCTCGACGGCGCCTATATGCCCCGCATCTACGCCAGGATGGTCATTCCCCAGCTCAAGGGCGCCATGGGGAGCTGCATCACCATTCTGGCCATGTACGCGCTGCGCTCCTTTGACTTCATCGTGTCGCTGGTGGGCTACACCACCTCCTCGGCCTGGACGCTGCCGGTATGGATGTATAACGAAGCCTTCCAGAGCAACAGCTTTGCTTACTCCGCGGCCATCAGCTCCTTCCTGCTGGCGCTGGTGCTGGTGCTGATTCTGCCGCTGACGTACTGGACGAACAGGAGGAAGTGAGGATATGCAAAACGAAATGAACCTTGAACGCAGCAAGGCGGGCCAGCGGGCGCAGACGCTCAGGATCCGGCCCAAATGGCACATGACGGCGCTGCACGTCGTCTATTACCTGATTATGATCGCCTTTCTGGTCTTTTACATGCTCCCCTTCTGGGGCACGGTGATGACGTCCTTCAAGACCAACAACGAGGTCATGACCACCACCCCCATCACCCCGCCCTCCGAGTGGACGCTGGAGGGATATGCCAGCGCCATGGAGGAGCTGGGCCAGCCCCTTGGGATCTCGCTGATGATTACGCTGTTTGGCGCGGCGGGGTCGGTCTTTCTGGGCTCCGTGTGCGCCTATGCGCTGAGCAAGTGGCGTTTTCGGCTCAACAACGTCTTTTTCATCGCCCTGGTGGCGGCCACCTACCTCCCCTTCCAGGCGATTCTCATCCCCCTGCTTCAGACCATCAACGCCCTGGACCTCTATGACAACGTGTGGGGCCTGGTGCTGGTGCACTCGGTCTTCGGCATGCCGATGTGTACGGTCATGATGCGCGGCTACTACGCCGACGTGCCCGACGCGCTGATCCGTCAGGCCATGATCGACGGAAACGGCATGTGGCAGATCTACCGAAAGATCGTCGTGCCCAACACCAAGATCGCGACCATCACCGTCTTTGTCTTTCAGTGCACCTCCATCTGGAACGAGATGCTCTTTGCGCTGGTGTTGGGCGGCTACGACTCCAAGCCTGCCACCATCGCCCTCAACGAGCTGGCCGGCACCATGGCGGCCGAGTTCAACGTACCCGCGGCCGTCATGACGGATCTCCTGCGCGGCGAGCTGGGCTACACGGGCATCATCCAGACCGACTGGGGCCTCAACTTCGTGGGCGCGGCCAACGCCGGCGCGGACATCCTGGGCGGCGCGGGCGTGCGCTCCACCCGGCAGCTGCTGGAGGGCGTGGACGAGGAGCGCCTCACCGACGCCTGCCGCCGCATCCTGATCGCCAAGTTCCAGCTCGGCATCTTTGAAAACCCCTATGTGGACGAGGAAAACGCCGCGGCCGTGCTGGGCAGCGAGGAACACCGGGCCGTCGCCAAGGAGGCCGCCGCGAGGTCGTTTACGCTGCTCAAGTATGAAAACGCCGCCCCGTTGGCCGGTCAGAAGCTGATCGTGGCGGGCGAGCTGGCCCGGGACGTGCGCGCGCTCAACAGCGGCTGGACGGCCAAGGACCCGGTCGAGCTTGCGGGCACCAGCATCCTTGAGGCGTTCCAGAACAAGGCGGGCGCCGAAAACGTGACCTATATCGCCGAGGCGGCCGAGGTTCCCGCGGACCTTGCCGGCACGACCGCCATCGTCGTCATCGGCGAGGCCAGCGGCACCCATGAGCCCGCCTGGGGCACGGAAACGCTGGAATTCCCGCAGGAGCAGGTCGATCTGGTCTAGGCGCTCAAGGACGCGGGGGCCAACGTGATCGAGGTGGTGCTGATGAACCGCGCCTATGTGATGACGGAGATGGTGGAGCTGGCCGACAGTGTGATGCTGGCCTACCGCCCCGGCGTGACCTGCGGCGCGCAGGCCGTCGTGGACGCGCTCTACGGCGAAACCGCCATCACCGGCAAGACCCCCTTCCAGCTTCCCCGCGACATGGAGCAGGTGCTTGGCCAGCGCGAGGATCTGCCCAAGGACATCGAGGACCCGCTGTTTGAGTACGGGTTCGGCATCGATGTGGAGAGCTTCGGCGCCTGAGGAAGACCGGGGCCGGAGGGCCGTTTCGCCCTCCGGCCGTGATATGGACGATTCAATCTGCTGTTTGAGAAAGGTGATCGTATGGCTTCCATCAGTATCAAGGATATGAGTGTGTCCTACAACCGCGGCAAATCCTACGTGCTGGACAAGCTGAGCCTCGAGGTCAGGGACGGCGAGTTCTGCGTCTTTCTGGGTCCCTCGGGCTGCGGCAAGTCCACGGCCATGCACTGCATCGCGGGCCTTTTGCACCCCGAGCAGGGCGAGATCCGCTTCGGCGAGGACGTGATGACCCGCGCGGGCGGGCAGAGCAAGGTGTTCGTGCCGCCGCAGGAGCGAAACATCGCCATGGTCTTTCAGGAGTACGCGCTCTACCCCAACATGACGGTGCGCGAGAACATGTCCTTCGCCCTCAAGACCAAGAAGGCCCCCAGGGAGGAAATCAACAAGCGTGTGGACTACATGGCCCGGATGCTTTCCATCGAGCAGCTTCTGGACCGCCGCCCCGCGGAGCTTTCCGGCGGCCAGCGCCAGCGCGTCGCGCTGGGCCGCGCACTGGTGCGCGACCCGCAGGTGTTTTTGCTGGACGAGCCGCTGGGCAACCTGGATGCCAAGCTGCGCGACCAGGTGCGCTATGAGCTCAAGAAGATCCAGCTCCAGCTTGGCATCACCACCATCTACGTCACCCATGACCAGACCGAGGCCATGACCATGGCCGATCATATCGTGCTGCTCAAGGACGGCCGCATCATGCAACAGGGCACGCCCGACGCTCTCTACGATCATCCGGCCAACGAGTTTGTGGCGGGCTTCCTGGGCACACCACAGATCAACCTGTTCTCCTGCGCGGTTCGGGAGCAAAGGAATGGAAGGCGGCGAGAACGTTTTGGAAGGTTATGAAGTTGCCGCTACTCCTACGGAAACAGGGTTTATTTTCGAAGCTGAAATACCCTGGGTTAACTTTTCCAATGATGAAATTAGCGTATTCGTACCCAAGGATCAAGATACGGTCAACTTTAACTTCGCGATCACGGATATCTCCTATCCCTGCCCCGGTACCGAGTACATCCCTCAGATGGCTTGGACGGGAACGCTTGATATCAACACCAATCCCAGCCTGTGGGGCCGCCTGACGTTTGCCGAGTGAGGCACGCGGTTCCGGGCAGGTTTCAAACCGGCGAGGACGCCGCCATGGGAGAGCCCCCGCAGGGCTCTCCCGTTTTTTGTACCCTGAAATGAACGGGAAGGAAAGCAATATGAAGAAAATGACGGGCCTGCTGATAACGCTCGCGGTGATGGTACTGTGCTGTGCGTCGCCTCCGGCTGTGAAAACGGCGCGAACGTGCAGAAGGAAAACGACATGCTGGTTGTGGACTGCACCTTCACGGACAATACGGTCTGCGCGCTGCGGCTGGACGTGTCGCCCTCCATCGCGGTGGATAACGCCTTTTCGGGCAACTGGGTGGACGTCATGGCCTACGGAGACGCCGAGGTCACACTCGCAAACAACGCCTTCTCCGGCAGCGGCTCCTGCGCGCTGTACCTCAGGGATATCCCCTACTGCCGCATCCTGGGCAACCGCTTTGAAAACAGCCTGGGCGCAAGCGTGCAGTGCCAGGGCGACATGGGCGGCACCTCGCTGGACGCAAACGAGCTGGACAAGCCCCCGGAGATGCGCTAAGCGCAACGCTCAGACGGGTGCGGCGAAACGTCCTGCCGCTGTGACCGTTCCTCTAAAAGGAATTTTTGCCCGGATGGCCGTCGGGGCCGTACGGGCGCCTTTTTTGTCTGCTTTTTTCTTGCCTTTGCTCGCCATGTCATGGTATCATTAGCAGACGCGCAGGGCACGCCCGTTCCGCCGGGGGCCTGCGCAATCCCGCATCGCACGGAAAGGATTCAGCCATGCTCCGTACCTTTGTTTCGCTCCCCGGGCGGGCGCTGCGCCTTTTGACAGACAGCCTGCGCTGGGACAGGCCCTTTGCCCGGAACGTGTTTGTGGTTGCGCTGCCCATGGTGATTCAGCAGCTGATGACCGCCTCTTTGCACATCGTGGACGGCCTGATGGTCAGCGGCCTTGGGGACGCGGCCTATTCCGCCGTGACGCAGGCCAACCGCGTGACGTTCATGTTCAATCTCTTCAGCTTCGGCACCTGTACGGGCGGCGCCATCTTCCTCAGCCAGTACTGGGGCGCGCGGGATATCCGGCGCATGCGGCAGGCCATGGGACTGACGATGATGTTCGTGCTCATCGTGGCGGCGGTCTTTATGAGCGCGTCGCTGCTCATGCCCCGGCAGCTCATCGCGCTGTTTCTGCCGCAGGGGGAAAGCTTTGACCGCGCGGTGGAGTACCTGTCCATCGTGGCGTTTGGCTATGTCTTTACGGCCATTGACAACGTCTACGCGGCCACGATCAAGGCGGCGGAAAAGACCTATCTGCCCATGCTGTCAGGATTCGCCAGCATCCTGACCAACACCGTGCTCAACTATGCCCTGATCTTCGGCAAGCTGGGTGCCCCGGCCATGGGCGTGCGGGGCGCGGCGCTGGCCACGGTCATCTCCGCCGCCGTGTCCATGGGCATGAACATCTCCTTTGCCTACGGCATGCACCTGCCTGCCGGCGCAAAGCCCTCCGAGTGGCTGTGCCAGGAGAAGGGGTTTACGGGGAGATTCAGCAAAACCGTGGTTCCCGTCATCTTCAACGAGGGCCTCTGGGCCACCGGGACCACCATGTACAGCGTGTTTTACGGTCGCATGGGAGACGCAGCGGTAGCCACCATGGGCGTGTGCAACACCATCAACGACTTGGTGTGGGTGGCGATCTTCGCGCTGATGAACGCCACGGCCATCATCGTGGGCAAGGCGCTGGGCGCGGGTGAACGGGAGAGGGCCTATCTCTACGGCAAGCGGATGATGGCGGGCGCAATGGCTACGGGCGTCCTGCTGGGGGCAGTGCTGATCGCGGTGCGCTGGCCGCTGGTGAACATCTTTTCCGGCCTGTCCCTGGAGGTGCGCGACAAGGCGCAGTTTATCCTGCTTCTGGGGGCGATGACCATCTGGTTCCGCGCCTTCAACACCATCAACATCGTCGGCGTGCTCCGCTCCGGCGGCGACACCCTGTTCAGCCTCTTTTTGGACGTGGGCACGCTGTGGCTGGTGGGTGTCACCAGCACGGGGCTTGCTGCGCTGGTTTTTCACTGGCCGCTGGAATGGGTGTACGCATGCACCTTCCTGGAAGAGGCGGTCAAGATGGCGGTGGGCATCCCGCACTTTCGCAAGCGTCAGTGGATGAATGTGCTTACACAGCAGCCTGAGGGCTGAGGGAGAGGAAGGAAGCAGCATGGAAACCCTGGATCTGGTGGTCAAGATCGGCAGCATGGCGCTCATCCAGAAGGAGGAGAACGCCATTGACTACAACATTTTTCAGCGTCTGGGCGGCGATTTGCGCCCCGGCATGATTCTGGTGACCAGCGGCGCTACCGAGATCGGCCGTCTGGACTATCTCAAGCGCACCGGCCATGAGCTCACGGGCGTGACCGAGCAGGACAAGGTGGACTACTCCGCGCAGGGGCAGACCATCCTGATGAACACCTACCGCCAGTTCATCCGCCCGGAGTACGGCATCCGGCAGGTGCTGGTGGAGCATACGCATTTCAACGATCCCATGCGCCGCGAGCACATCCATCGGATGTTGCTGCGCGCCGCCGCGCAGCAGGTCATCCCCATCATCAACTACAACGACCCCGTCAGCGACGAGGAGGTGCGCAAGATGGAGCTTGCCAGCCGCCGCGCCGTGGGGATGGATGTGGTGGAGTGTGTGGACAACGACGAAACCGCCGAGGTCGTCGCCCAGCTCGTAGGCGCCAAAACCCTCATCCTGCTCACCAGCACGGAGGGGATCTACCTGGACCGGGATGATCCCGACACTCTGGTGCGCCTGGTCAGCGGCCGCGATCTGATGGAGGTGCGCACGCGGGTGACGGAGCTCATGGGCCACTGCTCGGGCGCCAGCCGCACAGGCGCCAACGGCGCACGCGCCAAGCTGGCCTTCGCCCTTCGCGCGGTGGAGCACGGCACCAACGTCATCATCGGCCATGCGCGCCACCACATCACGGACCTGCTGGCAGGCCGGGTGCCCTGTACCCGCCTGGGCGTACACATGGAGGAGCTTCAGTGATGTGGCTGGCAGCCGGTGTGGCAGGGCTTGTGGGCGCCGCCCTGTGCCTTTGGCTCATGCATGAACGCAGCATGCCCGGCCTGCGCGCGCTGGATAAGGATTTCCAATGCCCCGATATGCGCTTTCGCTATTTGCCCGAGGAGCTCTTTGACGGCCTTGACCGCCTGGGCACACAGGGGCGGGCGCTTCTTCTGCGCTTTTGGTGCATTGACGCCGGTTTTGTCGTCTCGCTGCTGGCTGTGATGCTGGCGGCGGCGCACAACTGCGCCTCCGACTTTGCCCTCCAGCGCAGCGCCATGGACGCCGCCGCCTGCATGCGCGCGGCGGCGGACCTCATGGAAAACGCGCTGCTCAGCCGCGCCGTGCGCGCCTACCCCCAAAAGCGGCCGGAGGGCCTCGTGCGCCTCGCCTCAACCGTCACCTCCATCAAATGGTGCCTGATGGTGCTATGGGTGGCCGGCCTGTTTGCAAGCCTCTTTTTCCGTGCCATACGCCTCTAGGGGGCTGCCCGGTGCGGTGGGGATATGGTATACTGTGGAAGAGATACCCTGACGGGAGGGATAGGATGGAACGCAATGTATGCGCGCCTGGCGGGCAGGCGCTGTGGCGGGCGCGGTGGCTGACGGTGCTCGCCCTGGCGCTGGTGATGCTTTTGGATCTGTTGACCTATGAGCGTGGGCATGCGATCATGCAGGGCTATATGGCCGCGCTCGTCTTTGGCATGCTGGGCATCTGCCTCCTGCGCGGGGATTACCGCGCCGATCGCGTCTATTGGGTGGGGCTGGCCTTTGCAGCCTGGTATGCCCTTACGCGTGTTCTCAACGGGGATCACTACCTGCAATATGACTACAACCAGTACCGCGTCGTCTCGCTCCTTGCGACCTATGGGCTGGCCTTTCCCTTCGCCGCCATGCAGGATGACGCGTGCAAACGGCGCGCCCTGGACCGCATCGCCGCGGTGCTGACCCTGGCGCTTTCGGCGGTCAGCTGGCTTGGGGTGGCCGCCGCCTTTCGCGGCGAAGTCATCACCGTCCCGTTTTTCAACAGCCAGTTCGGCATCATGAGCGATGGCCGGCTACATGTGCTCAGCCAGCATCCCAACTTTACCGCCGCCGTGTGCATCTGCGGCATGATGATGCTCATCTACCTGCTGGCCGCCCACTGGAGGCCCTGGCGGCTAATCCCCGCCGCCATCGTCGGCGCGGGCTTCTTCATTGCGCTCCCGCTGTCGGATTCACGCACGGGCATGGTTGCCTTCATGCTGGGGCTGGTCATCGCGGCGATCGTGGGGTTCCAGCGTCTGCCGCTTCCTGCGAGGTGGCGCAGAGTCATCGAGGTTGTCTGCCTGGTGGCCATCGTGGCGGTGGTCGCGGTGGCCGGCTTCGGGGCGGCGGTTCGCATGGTCACCAGCGCCACGGACGGCGAGCAGGCCATCTCCCAGCGTTCCCTGCTGTCGTTTGGAACGTTTCTTAGCCGCACGCGCGCCTACGCGGCCGTTCCGGGCACCTTCGCCCAGCACCCTTTGGCGCTGTTCAAGGGCTTTGACGAGCTGGAGATGATGGCCGAGGTCAACCGCAATACCGATGTTGCCTTCCTGTATAGCCACATGCACAACGCCTACCTGCAAACCCTCATGCTCACGGGCGTGCCCGGATTGCTGATGGCCCTGTGGCTCTCCTGGCGCATCATCTCCTCCGCCTTCCGGGTTCTCTTTGCCCGCGACAGCGGGATCGCCCCGGCGCAAAAGCTGCTGATCTCGCTGCCGGCCGCGCTGTTTTTGCAGGCCATGCTGGAGCACTATCTGTTTGTGGATAATTACAGCATCCTGAACTTCCTGTTCTTTCTCTTTTCGGGCTATCTCGTACAGCTTGCCCGGGGTGTGACCTGGAAGCAGGTCTTTCCCTTCCTGGCGCGCCGTAAAAAGGCATAACATAAGGTCCGGGCAAAAGCCCGGCCCCCAGACTGTCAAAAACCCTTCAGGGAGGTTCGGAGGGCCACAGACCCGCAACCTCAATCGTCGCG
>CAUDEL010000061.1:0-16981 GCA_958448555.1 uncultured Eubacteriales bacterium
TCTTAAGCATTTGGCGGAAAAGGCCGCCGTGGGCGGACTTTTTCGACAAGCTGAGCCGCGCACCTGAGAAGGTGCGCGGCGCTTCGTCAATTATTCCACCGAGTAGGGCATCAAGGCGATGGCACGGGCGCGCTTGATAGCCTCGGAGAGCTGACGCTGATGCTTGGCGCAGTTGCCGCTCATACGGCGGGGCATGATCTTGCCGCGCTCGTTGACGAAGCGGCGAAGACGGTTCACATCTTTGTAGTCGATGTATTCGATCTTGTCCACGCAGAAGCTGCACACCTTGCGGCGGGGCTTGCGTCCACGGGGACGAGGCCTTCTTTCACCACGATCCTCAGACATGGGCTAAACCTCCTTTGGAGTCATCATCAGGGAAGCGGCCGGTTTAAGCCGCTGTTTGTCAGAAGGGAAGATCCTCGTCGTCCACTTCCTCAAAGCCTTTGCCGGCCGCAGGAGCGGGGGCGGCAGCCTGAGCGGGCGCGGCGGGCGCGTAGCCCGCGGCATCGTCGGAACGAGAGGAAAGGAATTCGACGTCATCGGCCGTCACTTCCAGCGAGAAGCGCGTGGAGCCATCGTTGGCGGTATAGCTTCTCACGGAGACGGGGCCGACCACAGCCACCTTGCGGCCCTTGGAGAGGTACTTCTGGCAGATCTCGCCCAGCTGACGCCAGGCGGTGACGCGGAAGAAGTCGGCCTCGTTCTGGGCTTCGCCGGTTTGGGAGCGCTGGCGGCGGTTCACGGCCACGGTAAACGTACAGACGTTGATGCCCGTGGAAGTGGTACGCAGCTCAGGGTCACGGGTGAGGTTGCCAATAATGGTTAATTTGTTCATCCCTCACACCCTCCTTATTCGGCAGGGGTCTGAGCAGGCTGCGCGACGGGAGCGGCCTCAACGGGCGCCTCCGCAGGCGCGGCCACGGGCGCCACGGGACGCACGGGGCGCGGCTTGACGCTGTGCTTCTTCTCTTCCAGCTTGATGATGAGGCAACGCAGGACATCCTCGCTGATCCCCATGTTGCGCTCGATCTCGCGGGGGAGTTCGGCGGGGCCCTTGAAGGTCACCAGCACGTAGTAGCCCTCGGGCTTGTCGTTGATGGCATAAGCCAGACGGCGCTTGCCCCAGGTCTCGTCCACCTTTTCGACCTCGCCGCCGTTTTGCTTGATGAGCGCGGAGAACTTTTCGATCAGCTCTTTGCGGGCGTTCTCCTCCAGCGCGGTGTCGATGATGTAGGTCAGTTCATACCTATTCATTCCATTCACCTCCTCTTGGACATATGGCGCTGCGGCCAATGCGCAGCGCAAGGATGTGCCAATTAGGTATTTTATCAGAGACGGCGGAAAAATACAAGCCTAAAAACAGCTTTTTTTACCTTTTTGGCACGGAATCTTCAAAGGCGGCGGGGAAGGTGAGCGTGACCGTGGTTCCGCGGCCAACCTCGCTGTCCAGCTCGATCCGCGCGTGATGGTATTCGGCGCCATGCTTGACAATCGACAGGCCCAGCCCCGTGCCGCCGGTCTGCTTGGAGCGGCTTCCGTCCACGCGGTAAAAGCGCTCAAAGACCTTGTCGCGGTGCTCGGCGGGGATGCCGATGCCGGTATCGCTCACGCGCACCCGCGCCGCATCGTCCAGCCGTTCGACCTCAACGCGCACCTCGCCGTTCGGGCGGTTATACTTGATCCCGTTTTCGATGACGTTGCGCAGCATCTCGTCCAGGAGCGTTCCGTCGGCATGAATCCAGGCGCTTTCGCCAGAGAGGCTCACGCTGATATTTCGGTCGGCGGCGGTTTCGGCGTTTTCCCCGACGGCCGCCCTCGCGGCCTCCAGCAGGTCCACGCGGTCCAGCCGGCCGGAGACGAAACCTTCATCCAGCTTGCTCAGGTGCATGATGTCCTCGATGAGCTGGAGGAGGCGGCGGCTCTCGTTGTAGATCTTCCGGGCGAAAACCGGGATGTCTGCGGGCTCGGTCATCCCGCTTTGCATCAGCTCCGCGTAGCCGGAAATCGTGGTCAGAGGCGTTCGCAGCTCATGGCTGACATTTGCGGTAAAGCGTTTGCGGGCTTTTTCCGAGGCGTTGCGCTCGGTCACATCCTGCAAAAGCAGCACAAGGCCCTCGTTGTGGCGAACAGCGCTGGCTGTGAGCAGGTATTCTCTTCCGCCGGCCGCCATCTCCGCGCTGGCGCCGCCGTCCCTGAGCGCCGCCTCTACCGTTTCCAGAAGCGTCTGCGAGCGGTTGTATACCGAAAGGGGCGTCTTGCCGTCGGCTTCGCGATCGGTGTGAAGGATGAGGCGTGCGCTGTCGTTCATCAGAAGCACGTGGCGGTGCGCATCCAAAATAAGAAGCCCTTCGTTCATGTGTCCGATGATCGTCTCCAGCTCACCGCGGCGGGCGGCGAGCTCCCGCATCTGACGCTCCAGGCCGCGCTTTTGTTCCTCCATGCGGCGAAGCACGGGGGTCAACTCGTCGTAAACGGGGTTTTTCAGCGGGTCTTCCAGGTCGATTTCGTTGATGGGCCGCACCAGCGCCCGCGTCCAGAGGCGGGAGAGAACCGCCGCAGCCGCGAGCACGACCGCGATTCCAGCCAGCAGGACCCAGCTCATGCGCCACAGCGAGCCCATCAGGCTGCTCTGCGTGGCGGCGATGCGCAGATACCCGCCGCCGGCGAGCTGCCGGGCGCAGTAGAGCTGCTCCTCCAGAAGCGTGTGGGAGTAGCGCCGGGCAAAGCCGGTGCCCGATTCCCGGGCCTGGACGATTTCCTCCCGCTCCAGATGATTTTCCATCCCCGCGGGGTTGCTTTGGTTGTCATAGCGCACCGTGCCGTCCGCCGAAACCCAGGTCAGGCGGTTGGGCAGGCGAAGCGCTTGCAGGGTCGCAAACGCTTCGTCCCCGGAGCGCTCCACGAGGGTGGCGAGCATATCCAGCTCCTGCCAGAGCTGATCCTCCAGCTGCCGCCCCGACTGGCGGTAGTATACGACAGCCGCCAGCAGGCCGGTCAGCAGTGACGCGGCCAAAGCCAGAACCAGCGCCCCCCTAAAGATTCTCTTGCGCATCCGTGTCCTCCAATCTGTATCCCACGCCGCGGACCGTCTCAAGGCAGCGGCTCGCTTCCCCGAGCTTAACCCGCAGGGTCCGCATGTGCACATCCACCGTGCGGGTATCTCCCGCGTAGTCGATCCCCCACACCGCGTCCAAGAGCCGCTCGCGCGTCAGAGCGATGCCGCGGTTGAGCAGCAGATAGTGCAGCAGTTCAAATTCCATGTGCGTCAGCGTCACGTCGCGCCCGTCCGCGTACACCCGGTGACGTTCCACGTCCATGCGCAGGCCGCCCGCGGCCAGCTCGCCGGGCTGCTCCTTCCCGGCGCGGCGCAGCACCGCGCGCACCCGGCTGAGAAGCTCCATGACCCCAAAGGGCTTGACGATGTAGTCATCCGCTCCGCCGTCCAGGCTTTGGACCTTGTCCATCTCCTCACCCCTGGCCGTGACCATGATGACCGGCACGGACCGCGTGCGGGGGTCCTGCTTCAGACGCATAAGAAGCTGGTTGCCGTCCTCGCCCGGAAGCATCACATCCAGCAAGACAAGCTGGGGGAGATGAGCGCGGACAGCCGCCCAGAAGGCGCCGCCCTCCTCAAAACCGCATACCTCAAAGCCCGCCTGCTTCAGCGCGTAACATTCCAGCTCGCGGATTCCCGGATCGTCCTCTACGACGTAGATCATTGAAGCTCTTCTCCCTTGTAGCGTCCCGTCACGGAGAATTCCACCCATTCGCCGATGTTGACGGCATGGTCCCCGATGCGCTCAAAATATTTGGCGATCATGAGAATGTCCAGCGCCTGCTGCCCTCTGGTCGCGTCGCGGGTGAGAAACCCGATCAGCTCGGCCTTGACGCGCATAAACAGCGCGTCCACCGTATCGTCCGCCGTCATGACCGCCCTGGCCAAGTGTACATCACTGGCGACGTATGCGTCAATGGCCTTGCGCACCATGTCCGCCGTCTCCCGGGCCATGTCGCGCATCAGCCCGGGATCGTCCAGCCCCTCCAGCCCGTCCATCATCGTGACGATCTCGCAGATATCCGCCGCCTGATCGCCCACGCGCTCCATGTCGGTAATCATTTTCAGGGCGGAGCTGACCTTGCGCAGATCGCGCGCGATGGGCTGCTGCATGAGCAGAAGGCGAAGGCACATGCTCTCGATGGCGCGCTCCTTCTGGTCGATCAGGCGGTCGCTGTCCATCACGCTCTTGGCCAGGCGCACGTCATGGCGCATCAGGGCGTCGCTCGCCTTGTCGATCGCGCTTTCAATCATCGCGCCCATGGAGATCATCTCCCGGGCCAGTTCCTCAAGCTGTTCGTCAAACTGTCTGCGCATCTCAGCCAAACCTCCCTGTGATATAGTCCTCCGTGCGCTTTTCGCGGGGATTGGAAAAGAGCTTTTCCGTGGGGCCCGTCTCCACGATTTCCCCCAGCAGGAAAAAGGAGGTCTGGTCGCTGACGCGCAGCGCCTGCTGCATGTTGTGGGTGACCATGACGATGGTGTACTGCTCCTTGAGCTCCACCACCAGCTCCTCGATTTTTCCGGTGGAAATGGGATCGAGCGCGGAGGTCGCCTCATCCATGAGCAGCACCTCGGGCTGCACGGCCAGCGCCCGGGCGATGCAAAGGCGCTGCTGCTGGCCGCCGGAGAGCGCCATGGCGCTTTTTTGCAGCCGGTCCTTGAGCTCGTCCCAGATGGCCGCCTGCCTCAGGGACTGCTCCACCACCTCGTCCAGCCTGGCCCTGCCGTGGATGCCGTGCGTGCGTGGGCCGTAGGCGATGTTGTCATAGACGCTCATGGGGAAGGGGTTGGGCTTTTGAAAGACCATGCCGACGCGCTTCCTGAGAAGATTCACATCCGTGCCGGGGGTGAGGACGTCCGTGCCGTCCAGGAGCACCTTTCCCGTGACGCGGCAGCCGGGCACCAGATCGTTCATTCGGTTGAGGGTCTTGAGCAGCGTGCTCTTTCCGCATCCGGAAGGGCCGATAAATGCCGCGACGCGGTTGCGGGGGATGTTCAGCTCAATCCCTTTGAGCGCGTGAAATTTGTCGTAATACAGATCAAGGTTTTCGATTCGGATCTTGTCCATGCCTTATCTCCCCGTCAGTCTCCTGGCCGCAAAAGCGCTCAGGGCGTTCATTCCCACGACAATCACCATCAGCACCACCGCCGTGGCGGAGGCCTCGCTGACATGCAGTCCTTCGCCGGAAAGCACATACATGTGCACCGCCAGCGTGCGGCCCGAGCTCATCACGTTTTCGGGCCAGTCCGCCACGGTTCCGGCGGTATAGATCAGAGCGGCTGTTTCACCGACCACGCGGCCGATGGAGAGGATGACGCCCGCCAGGATGCCGCTCATGGCCGGGGGCAGGACGATGTGCGTTACCGTGCGCAGCCTCCCCGCGCCAAGGCCGAAGCTGCCCTCGCGGTAGCTGTCGGGAATGGAGAGCAGCGCCTCCTCGGTTGTGCGCAGAATCAGGGGAAGGATCATCACCGCCAGCGTCATGCCGCCCGCCAGCAGAGAGTAGCTCCACCTGAGCGAGGTGACAAAGAACATCATGCCGAACAGCCCATAGAGGATGGAGGGAATCCCGGCGAGGGTTTCGGCGGTCAGGCGTACCGCCTTGACGATCCCGGATGCGCGGTTTGCGTATTCCGCCAGATAGATCGCGCCGCCCACACCCAGCGGCACCGCCAGGGCCAGGGACAGAAGCGTCATGATGACGGTGTTAAAAAGGGCGGGCAGGAGGCTGACGTTCTCGCTGTTATATTCCAGCGCAAACAGGCTGGGCTTGAGATGTGGGATACCGGTTACGAGGATATAGCCGATCACCAGCAGGAGCGCCGCGGCCACGATCAGCGCGGCAGCGGCGCACAGCAGGCGGATGGCGAATGAGCCGGGATAACGCCCGGCGCGCCGCAGCATGGATCGAATCATTGCACCTGCCTCCTGTTGAGCGCTGAAAACAGCGCGTTAATGAGCAAAATGAACACAAACAGCACCACGCCTGTGGCAATGAGCGCCTCGCGGTGAAGATCCGCCGCGTAGCCCATTTCCATGACGATGTTGACGGTCATGGTGCGGATGCCCTTCAAAAGACCCTTGGGCATGCGGGCCTGGTTCCCCGCCACCATCATCACGGCCATGGTCTCGCCCACGGCGCGCCCCACGCCCAGGATGATGGCAGCCAGAATACCGCTTCTGGCGGCGGGAACCACCGTGCGCAGCACGCTGGCCTCCCTCGTCGCCCCCAGCGCAAGGCTGCCTTCGAAGTAGCTTTCGGGTACTGCGCGAATCGCGGATTCGGCCTGCAAAATGATTGTGGGCAGAATCATCATCGCCAGCAGGATGCACGCCGTGAGCATGCTGTTACCATCCCCGCCGAAGGTATTCTTCACGAAGGGCACGATGGCCGTCAGCCCGAAAAAGCCGTAGACCACCGAAGGGATGCCGGCCAGCAGCGCTACCGCAGGCTTGAGCACGCGGTATAGTCTGGCGGGGCAGAACCGAACAAGGAAGATAGCGGTAAGCACGCCCAGAGGCGCCCCCAAAAGCAGGGCGCCGCCGGTTACGTACACGCTGCCCAGGATCATGGGAAGAATTCCGAAGATGTTGTTGCCGGGCTTCCACTTTTCTCCCGTGAGAAAGTCCCACAGGCTGACCTTGCCAAAGAAGGGAAGGCCGTTGGAGAACAGGAAGAAACAGATGAGCAATACCGCCAGTATACAGGCGCATGCGGTTGCGCAGAACACGCACCGCATGGCCGTTTCCTTAAACTTTCCACTCATGGTTTATTTCTGAAAGCCTTCCCACGTGGTCACTTCGCCGGTGAAGATCTGCTCGATCTGCGCTGCGGTCATGCCGTCCACGGGGTTGTTGGGGTTGACGATGATGGCAATGCCGTCCATGGCGATGGTGGTGCCGGTCAGGCCCGCTTCCAGCTCGCTGTCCTTGAGGGCGCGGGAGGCCATGCCGATGTCGCACACGCCGTCGATGGCGCTCTGCATGCCGGTGGTGGAGTCGCTGGTCTGGATCTCGATCTCGGCGTTGGGATTGACGGACGCATAGGCCTCCTTGAGCTTTTCCATCACCGGCGTGACGGAGGAGGAACCGGCGACCACGATCTTGCCGGAAACCTGCTTGCCGGCATAGGCGGGGGCGTCATCCAGGGGAATGTAGCCGTTCTCGGAAACCACGGCCTGGCCCTCGGCGGAGAGAATGTAAGAGATGAAATCCTGCGCGGCTTCGCTCACCTCGCCCCTGGTGGCGATGTTGAAGGGACGGGACACCTGATAGGCGCCGGATTTGATGTTCTCCACGGTCGCTTCCGCGCCGTCCACCTTGAGCGCCTTGACGGTCCCGTTGAGCGAGCCCATGCTGGAATAGCCGATGGCGGCTTCGTTGCCGGCGACGGTGGTCATCATCACGTTTGTGCTGTTGGTGATAACGGCTTCCTCGGTGGTGTAGTCGATCTTGTTGCCGCTTTCGTCCTTCTTCTCCACGCCCAGCAGCTCGATAAACGCGCCGCGCGTGCCGCTTCCTTCCTCGCGGCTGACCACGGTGATGTCCTGCGCATAGTCGAATTCGCCGGCCGCGACGGCCGTGCCGGCCAGCAGCGCCAGACTCAGAAGAATTCCTACAACCTTTTTCATACCTTTTGGCCTCCTTTGTTGTTTGTACGGGTGAAAGTATACGGGAGGCCTGTTAAGGAAAGGCTGGCTTTTGTGTAAAGACTGGGTAAAATCGAAAACGCGCGGACGGCGGGAAGCGCAAAAGCGCCCGGCGACGCTTTGCCTGAGGCGGCCGGGGCGCTTTTGGCGCGGCGGAGAGAAGATTTTTTCTTGACATTTTCAAAACCCCTGTTACAATGTCTTGTAAGCGAAAGGCCATGACGGAGAGGGCGGAAACGCGGAGCCTTCAGAGAGCCGGCGGAGGGTGCGAGCCGGCGGCGAAAGGTTTCCAATGCCTATGGCTCCTGAGCTGGCGGGCTGAAACCGCGGGATTGCGCTTTAGGTCCGCACGTGCCGCCGCGTTACGGCGAAGGGCTTGTTGGAGCCTGCAAAGAGGCGCGTAACGCGCGCAATTTGAGTGGTACCGCGGAAGCTGTCAACGGCTTTCGTCTCAAAGGAAACTTTGGGACGAAAGCCGTTTTTTATTCCGAACGGCGGCCGCGGAAATCAGGAAAGGAGATTGTCATGATGAGCAGCCAGGGGATCGAGACCATCTGCGTACAGGGAGGGTATGCGCCTGAGAACGGGGGGCCCAGGCAGATTCCGATCGTCCAGTCCACGACGTTCAAATACGCCACCAGCGAGGATATGGGAAAGCTCTTTGATCTGGAGGCGTCGGGCTACTTCTACACCCGCCTTCAGAATCCCACCAACGACCATGTCGCGGCCAAAATCGCCGCCCTGGAGGGCGGTACGGCGGCCATGCTGACGTCCTCGGGCCAGGCGGCGAATTTCTTTGCCCTGTTCAACATCGCCTCCTGCGGGGATCATATCGTCTCTTCCTCCAGCATCTATGGCGGCACCTTCAACCTGATCTCCGTCACCATGGCCAAGATGGGCATCGCGTGCACGTTTGTCAGCCCGGATTGCTCCGAGCAGGAGCTGGCGGCGGCCTTCCGGCCCAACACCAGGGCGGTGTTCGGCGAAACCATTGCCAATCCCGCGCTGACGGTGCTGGACATCGAGAAATTCGCCAGGGCCGCCCATGAGCATGGCGTCCCCCTGATTGTGGACAACACCTTCGCAACCCCTGTCAACTGCCGCCCCTTCCAGTGGGGCGCGGACATCGTGACCCATTCCACCACCAAGTACATGGACGGACACGGGGTCGCGGTGGGCGGCGCCATCGTCGACAGCGGGGCCTTTGACTGGATGGCCCATGCGGACAAGTTTCCCGGGCTCTGCTCGCCTGACGAGAGCTATCACGGCATTACCTATGCGGAGCGCTTCGGCCGGGAAGGCGCGTTTATCACCAAGTGCACATCGCAGCTGATGCGCGATCTGGGCGCGATCCAGTCCCCCCAGAACGCCTTCTACCTGAACCTGGGGCTGGAGAGCCTGCACGTGCGCATGGCGCGCCACTGTGAAAACGGGCAGGCCGTGGCGGAATTCCTCTCGCGGCATCCCAAGGTGGAGCGGGTGAGCTATTGCGGCCTGCCCGGCGACGCCTACTACGCGCTGGCGCAAAAGTACCTGCCCAACGGGTCCTGCGGCGTGGTGTCCTTTGAGCTCAGGGGCGGTCGGGAAGCGGCCGGGAGCTTCATGAAGGCGCTCAGGCTGGCCGCCATTGAGACGCATGTGGCGGATGCCCGGACCTGCTGCCTGAATCCGGCCAGCTCGACCCACCGGCAGATGACCGACGAGCAGCTCAAGGCCGCCGGGATTCCCGCCGGGCTGGTCCGCATGAGCTGCGGACTGGAGAGCAAGGAAGACCTGATCGCCGATATCGCTCAGGCGCTGGAGGCGATCTGACCGCAACAAAAAGCGAAAAGGGGGAACCAGCATGCCCATCAAGATTCCAAATCAGCTCCCGGCCACGGAAACCCTCACCCGGGAAAACATCTTCGTTATGACGGAGACCCGCGCCATGACGCAGGACATTCGCCCCCTGCACATTCTGCTGCTTAACCTGATGCCCACCAAGGTGGATACGGAGACCCAGTTTGCCCGGGTGCTTGGGAACACGCCGCTACAGATCGAGCTGGAGCTGATCGCCCCGGAGGGCCGCGTGGCGAAGAATACGCCGCAGGAGCATATGTTGGCTTTCTACAAGACCTTCCGCGACGTAAGGGAGAAGAAATTCGACGGTCTGCTGATTACGGGCGCGCCGGTGGAGCATCTTCCCTTTGAGCAGGTGGATTACTGGGCGGAGCTTTGCGAGATTATGGAATGGAGCAAAACCCATGTTCATTCCACGCTCCATATCTGCTGGGGCGCCCAGGCTGGGCTGTACTATCACTACGGGATTCCCAAGCGCCCGCTGCCCCAAAAGCTCTTCGGCGTATTCAGACATACGGTGGAGGAGCCGAACTTCATCCTTTTCAGGGGTTTTGACGATCGCTTCTGGGTCCCTCATTCCCGCAATACCACCGTGGAGCGCGAGGACATCGAAGCCGTCCCCGGCCTCAAGGTCCTCGCCTCCTCCCCGGAGGCCGGCGTCTATGCCGTCAAGACCGACGGTGGGCGGCAGATTTTTCTGATGGGCCACGCCGAATACGACCGTGACACGCTCAAAAAGGAATATCTTCGCGATGTCGCAGCCGGTGTGGACATTCGGTTGCCCCAAAACTATTTCCCGGATGACGACCCCGCGAAGGAGCCTTTCGTCACCTGGCGCTCCTGTGCCAACCTCCTGTATTCAAACTGGCTGAACTACTTCGTCTACCAGACCACTCCCTATGACCTCAACGTCACCTTTCCCGCCGGACATTCGGCGGAAAAATGGCGCAAGATCCAGCCCCAGGGAAAGTGAGGAAAGAATCGGCGGGCCCTCTAAAACGCTTCAATGGGTTTTTGACACGCTAAGGCCGGTGCCCTTTAAAAACGGCGCCGGCCTTTTCTGCACGGCTTCATCAGCGCAGGATCTGCTCCAGCGGCTTTTCCCGGACCAGCGCATCTATGAGCCCATCCAACCCCCGAATATCCTGCGCCAACAAATCTTCAAAAAATACTTGACAAAGTCAAGAAGAAGGGATATACATTGACAATGTCAAGAAAAGAAAGGGGGAGCGGGATGTTTCAGACG
Source organism: uncultured Eubacteriales bacterium (assembly GCA_958448555.1). GTDB lineage: Bacteria > Bacillota > Clostridia > Christensenellales > Aristaeellaceae > Limiplasma. Next base: position 10,794 of record CAUDEL010000061.1, read on the forward strand.
TCGGCCTATTATCTTTCGGTGCTCTACAAGGACTTCTACGCCTATGCCGGAGCAAGGCTACACCCGTTGGGCTTGAACAACGGACTGGTGTTCTTCATCATTTACGCTGGAAAGCATCCGGGCTGCACGCCTTCGGAGATGACCAAGGCCCTGCGGGTGGACTGGGGTCATTCGCAGCGCTGCATCACCCGGCTGGTGGATGAGGGCTTTCTGACCAAGGACAAGGAAGGCCGTTCCTATCGGCTGCATCTTACCGAAACAGGCAGGCAGGTATTTGAGGTGAGCCACCAGCTCTTTTACGACTGGGACGAACAGAAGCTCAGCCAACTGACGGAGCCGGAGCGCAAAACCCTTCTGGAGCTTTTGCATAGAATCGCGCGGAAAGGAGATGAGCCCCAATGAGTTACGAGACGATCGCAAGTCCCGTGGATTATGGAGGAATCCAGCTCAAAAACAGGATCATCTTTGCGCCCACAACGCTGGGACTCAAGAAGGATGCGTACCGGGAGAGGCTTCGTCAGATCGCCGCCGGCGGGTGCGCGATGATGATTCTGGGGGACGTGCCGGTAGGAAGGTTCGGCTTTGGAGAGAGCCTTTTCAGCGCCAGGGGATTTGCGGACTACTGCGAAATTACGGAGATGATCCACCGGGAGGGCTGCCTGGTCTGCGCCCAGCTGCACCAGAGCGACTCCAACCTCAAGGCGATGCTCAAATATGTTCCGGGGGTGCTGAGCAAGCGCATCAGCATGGAGGAGCTGCGGCCGCTGCTCAATCAGGAGGTCGGACCCTACATCACCAACCTTTCGGTGAAGAACATCCAAAAGATTACCGCGGCTTTCGGTGAGGCGGCGGCTCAGGCGAAAAAGGCCGGGTTTGACATGGTGCAGATCCATGGGGACAGGATGTGCGGCAGCTTCGCCTCCACCGTCTTTAATCACCGCACGGACGCCTATGGCGGCTCCCTTGAAAACCGCATCCGCTTCGCGCTGGAGGCGGTGCGAGCCGTGCGGCTGCGCATGCCCGATCTGCCCATTGACTTCAAGCTCGCCGTCAGGCAGGAAAATCCCCATTACGGAAACGCGGGGGTGCTGCCCGAGGAGCTTGAGGCAGTGGTTCCGGCGCTGGAGCGCGCGGGCGTCACCAGCTTCCATGTGGCGCTGGCGAATCATTCCTCGCTGGAGGACACCATACCGCCCGCCTCGCATCCCTGCTTTGGGGCGGAGGGATGCTTTCTGCCCTACTGCGACCTGGTCCGTCAATATACCCGCCTGCCCGTCTGCGGGGTAGGGGGACTGACGCGGCCGGACTTCGTCGAGGAGCAGCTCGCTTCGGGGCGCATCGACTGCGCGGCGATGAGCCGGCAGTTGATCGCCGACCCGGACTGGCCGAAAAAGGTCATCTCCGATCGAGCGGGGGAGATTCGGCGCTGCGTTCGCTGCAACAAAAAGTGTCTTGGCGGCATGATGCGCCACGAAGGTGTGCATTGTATCTATGAGGGGAGGAAGCAGAAGTGAGCTACGCGATTGTCTACAGCAGCCGGACGGGAAATACCGAAATGCTGGCGCAGGCCCTCCGAAATGCCCTGCCGCAGGAGGGCTGCGTATATTATGGAACGCCGGACGTCAAAGCGCTGGCGGCAGAGCGTCTCTATGTCGGCTTCTGGACCGACAAGGGGAGCTGCGATGCCCAAACCGCGACTTTTCTTGCCCGGATGAGCGGCAAGGAGGTGTTTCTTTTCGGAACGGCCGGCTTTGGCGGCGAGAGCGCATATTTTGAAGCGATCCTCCGGCGGGTGAAGGAACGGCTCGGAAGCGGGAACACCGTGATCGGCACGTACATGTGTCAGGGAAAGATGCCCGGGTCGGTGCGCGAACGCTATGAAAAGATGCTCTCCGACCCCGCGCACGCATCCAGGGCGCAGGCGATGATCGACAACTTCGACAGCGCCCTTTCGCATCCGGATGCGCAGGACCTGCGCAGGCTGGTCGAAGCCGCGGCGAATGGACGCTGAATTCCCAAATGGACTACCAAAGACAAAGGAAAGCATAGGAGGTTTTTGTCATGAAAAAGGTCGGTTTGATTCTTCTGGTTCTTGCGCTGCTCTTTACCGCCGTGTCCTGCGCGGAGGAAGCGAAGGTGGAGACGTTCTCGGCGGAATACGAGATGGTCGGCACCACGTCCTCGGGCCAACCCAAAAACGACACCTTCATCTTTGAAGGCGAAACCACCGACGGCATCATTACCAGCCTGAACTTTGACATCATCCGCAACAAGGGCTCCGAGGACGAGTACTCCAAAAAGGACATCATGGGCTATTTGATGAACATCTCCGACGCGACAGTGGAAAAGACGGAGGGCGGCTATCGGCTTGCCACCCTGAGCGCCTACGGATATGATCCTGCGTACTCCGACGGGGATGTCTATTACGCGCAGTACATGCTGACGGCGTCCTGCGACGCGCTGACGGAGGAGACGCAGTTTCAGGACCTGAGCTTTACCGATCTGGCCCGGCCCGACCATGAGGTGACGGTGGAAAAGGCCTGTATCGCTTATGGCTACCTTGCGCGTGAGGCCGGCGTGGAGCTGACCGCCGAAACGACGGTGAAAGAGTTGCTGGCGCTGCACGGCCTTTACATGGACGGGGCGTTTGTGGAGGGCTCCAAGCGCGTCTCCTTTGCTGGCTACAACGGCGGACGCAGCTACGGCGAGCAGCTTGACGCCATCACCGATTACATCCTCGCCAATCAGATGACGCTTGAGGACGTATACGAGATGTTCCGCACCGTCAATCAGGCGAGCACGCAAATCGAGGACCGCGATGCCATCGCGGGCGCAACCATCACCTTTGGCGGCGACTTCCAGCGCATGGTGTATCTCGCCATCCACGGCGAACTGTTTGAGGGCGTGGTGACCAGGACTGAAAACGAGGACGGAAGCCAGGTCATGGAGGTCGTTACGCAGGGCTACGGCGGTGAGATCGAAACCAACATTACCTTCGATGCGAACGGCCGGATTACGGCCATCGCTGTGCGCGACGCGCAGGAGACGGACGGCGTCGGCGGCGTCTTGACCGCGGCTGGCTCCGATTACATCAATGCCCTGATCGCCGGTCAGGATGACCTGGATGCTGTGGACGCCGTCAGCGGTGCGACCATGACCTCCACCGCCCTGAAAAAGGCGGTTGAATATGCCAAGGCGGCGCTCGCAGAGTAACCGCCCGGCCGGGGAACGGCGAAAGGTCTTCGCCATTCCCCGGCTTGTCAAAAGCTCGCCTGCGGTAAACATTTCCACAAGATTTACGCCGTCCGTATACTTCTTCGCAAATATCGGCGTTCTGTGCGCTGACTGCGAGCAGCCCTTGTATTTGCTCACGCCTCCAGGCCGCTTTGGGCCCTCGGCCCAACAGCCCACAGGGCTGGCACTTCCCTCCGCGCCACAGGGCCCACGCTTCTCTTCGGCTCCTTCGGCTGCGCCGGGCTGCGTAAGGAAACCTTGCTGCGCAATGCTCCCGAACCCACTGCGCATGTCGCTGGATTCGGATTTCACCTGGAGGGGCCGAAAGCCCCTGCTTTTTTGCTTTCAAAGGAATGTTTCTTTAATTAGACAATAAAGAGTCTGAAAACCGTAGTTCTCAGACAAAGTGTGGCAAATGACCCTAATTGTGATATAAGTGAACCCCCTTTGGCGTAAGGGGGTTCACTTTGCGCCAAGAGGGTTCGCTCAGCTTTAACTTGTTTGGAGACTTGAAAGCCGAAAGTCAATGTGCTACAATATAGTCAAAAATTTGACCGTAAAGAAACGGACTAAGGTGGTGGGTTATGACGAAGGAAGATAGGAAAAATGCTTATCTTTATTGCAAGTTCCGAGACGAACAGTTTGCCCTCTATGATGAATACGCCAAACACCACGGCATGATGATGAAAACACTGCTGGTGGTTAATGTCCTCTTTTATGATGCTTTTTACCATCAGGGCGGCATGACCCAGAAGGAAATCTGTCAGCGGACATTTCAATCCAAACAGACGGTCAATCTGATTATCAAAAACCTGCTTGCGCAGAATTATGTGACGGTTACCGAAATGCCGGAGAACAAGCGGAACAAGCTCGTTCAGATGACGGAAGCCGGGCAAGCCTACTGCGAAAAAATCGTTCACCACATTACCTGGGCGGAAGACACGGCCATGTCCATGTTTACACCGGAACAGCAGCGGCAGCTCATCGACCTGTCCCGGACATTCACAAAAAACCTGACTAGGCTGGTCAATCAGGAAACGGAGGATATGTAAATGGAGTTTTATGAAGCAATCAAGAAAAGAAGGACGGTTCGGGAGTTTCTGGATAAAGAGGTGGATTTTGAAGCGATCAAGCGAATTTTAGAGGCGGGCAATCTGGCGCCTACCTGGAACCACAACCGCAACTGGAGCTATATTGTTCTGAGAATAGACGAGGAAAAGGAATACGCCTTTGAATATGCGAAAAAGATTGCTGGCAAGTTCGATGCCGAAAAATATCTGAACACGCCGAGACCATACCCAACGACACTTGCTCAGAAAATGTACGGTTATGCGATGCCGCGGCAGTATACGATGCTCAAAGAGGCGCCGTATGTGGTTATCCCTGTATTCAAGTGTAAGGAACTGAATGGCAAATATGTATCCAAACTGAATCCGTTTTCCACGATCTGGTGCGTGATTGAGAATATATTTCTGGCGGCAACTGCGGAGGGGCTGGGCTGCTCTATGCGGATACCGCTCAATGAAGAACATGACATCGTAAAAGCGAAATTGAAGGTGCCGCCCACTTATATGATTCCTTTTTTTATCGGGATAGGCTACGCCGACCCAAACGAGACAGTGCTGGAGCAAAATGTGGCCAATCTTGATAAACAACTGCACTATGGCAGATGGAAATAAACGAATATCCGAGGAAGGTTTCAATGGAACCAATCATTCAAGAAATACAAGTAAAAAGCGTACTCACCAAATCCAATCTGCCGGTGAGCGACTATTCCGTGAATCCCTATGTGGGCTGTACCCATGCCTGCCGGTACTGTTACGCCTCGTTCATGAAACGGTTTACCTGCCACCCGGAGCCCTGGGGGACATTCCTGGACGTGAAACACTGGCCTGAGATCAAACACCCGGAGCGGTATGCCGGGAAAGAGCTGTTTATCGGGTCTGTCACCGATCCCTATCTGCCCCAAGAAGAAGTGTTCGGGCGCACTCGTGCGCTGCTGGAGCAGTTCAAGGGCAGCGGGGTCAAAATCAGTATTGCCACCAAAAGCGACCTGGTGCTGCGGGATCTGGATTTAATCAAAACCTTCCCGGACGCCCGTGTCTCTTGGTCGGTCAATACGCTGGATGAGGGCTTCAAAAACGATATGGACAATGCCGTCAGCATCGAGCGGCGGCTGACCGCCATGAAAGCCTTCCATGATGCTGGCATCCGCACCACCTGTTTTATCTCCCCCATTTTCCCCGGCATCACCGATGTAAAAGCCATCATCCACCGGGCGAAGGGGCAATGCAACCTGATCTGGCTGGAAAACCTCAACCTGCGGGACAGTTACAAAGCGGTCATCCTCGATTATATCAGGGAAAGATATCCGCAGCTTATGCCGCTGTATCAAGAGATTTACCAGAAAGGAAACCGCACATATTGGGAGCTTCTGGACGGAGAACTGAAACGCTATGCCGCCGAGATTGGGCTGAACTATGTGACCAACGATGACAGTATGAAGCGGCCACTTGACGCACCTCCAATCATCGTGAACTTTTTTTATCATGAGCAGATTAAAAAGTCAGCCCAAAAGGGCGGGGACACTGCCTGGATTCCCGGAAGCCGAAGACACTAAGTGTGCGTTTTATCCGCAGACGCGCGGGTTTGCTATTGAGAAATTATGGTTAAGGAATCGTGGCCAGGATAAAACAGCCCACAAGCTGCTACACCTGTGGGCTTTTCGCTAGAAGCGTGGTGGAGGTGAGGGGAATCGAACCCCCGTCCGAAAGCATGCCCACACGGTTTTCTCCGAGCGCATCCATGGTTTTGGGATTCCCCTCGCCACACGCCCCATGGCGGGCTTGCGGCTACGGTAGCTTCATAATTACGGGCGGCGCCTCAAAGCTTTGGCGCGCTCGTTCCCCGCTTCAATGACACCGTTTGCCTGACCAGCGGGCGGTCAGGGACGG
>CAUDEL010000062.1:0-16091 GCA_958448555.1 uncultured Eubacteriales bacterium
GGTTGCGGGTCTGCGGCCCTCCGAGCCTCCCCAAAGGGTTTTTTGACAGTCTGAGCGTTCCGGCAAAGCCGGAACGCTCTTTTTTGGTCATACGGTGTCGGTGAGCTTGACGGCAACCACCACCACGTTGCTCCAGCTCACGCCCGCGGACTCGCTGCGCACCACGAACGACCCCACTTCTTTGGATCGCACGAGGGTACAGGCGCTCTGGCTGAGCGTGACGGCCTGCGAGGGGCTGGTGACGGTGCGCGTCGAACGGGTGTTTTCCAGCGGAACCCCGTTGAAGACCACGACGGCGGAGATGGTGTAGGGGAAGGTGAGCCCTGCGCCGGTGGCCTGCGCGACGCCGCGGTAGTAGATCTCATACAGACCGGGCGAGAGGACGCTGATCTCCGAGGTGCGGGCGGTGCGTGAGAGGTCGTTTCCCGTGAGCATGGTGTTGGCAGCAAGGGAAATGGGCATGTTTGCGCTGGCAAGCTGCTGCGGCGCGTCGCTTTCGGCCATCAGACTGGCCGCTGCGACAGCATTTGCACCCGTGGGACCGGTGGGCCCGGTGGGACCCGTGGGACCTGTCGCGCCCGTTGCGCCGTCGGCGCCTGTGGCGCCGGTCGCACCTGTCGCACCATCCGCACCAGTAGCGCCGGTAGGCCCGGTGGGGCCCGTAGCGCCTGTCGCGCCCGTGGCGCCATCTGTTCCGGCACGGCCCTCTGCGCCCGCGGCGCCATCCGCTCCGGTGGGGCCGGTAGGCCCTGTGGGCCCTGTGGGCCCGGTGGGGCCTGTGGGGCCGGTGGGACCTGTCGCACCTGTGGCGCCCGTCGCGCCCGCAAGGCCCTCCGCGCCGGTGGGGCCGGTGGGACCCGTGGGGCCGGTGGCGCCGGTCGCGCCGCCGGAAGGCCCGGTGGAACCCGTGGGGCCGGTGGGACCCGTGGGGCCGGTGGCGCCGGTCGCGCCCGCAAGGCCCGTGGCGCCCGTGGCGCCGGTCGCGCCGGTGGGGCCCGTCGGGCCGGTTTCACCGCCGGAAGGGCCGGTGGGACCCGTTGGGCCGGTGGGACCGGTCGGGCCGGGCGTGCAGACTACGCGCGGACAGGAGGAGCAGGAGGAACAGGACGAACAGGAGGACGTGCAGGGGAAACGGTTTGAATCAAACGGACGGAACTGCGAGGTAGGCTTTGTACAGGAGACGGGGGCCGAGAAGGTGTTCGGCCCGCAGGCGACAAAACCGTCAGGCGGAGCACCCCTGCGGGGCGCGTTGAAGATGGCCATGCAATCACCTTTTTCTCATGAAGTGGGCAGAATCTCTCCGCCCCTTCATAACGTATGTGTAAACGGAGAGGAAGGTGAGAAACTGGATGGCAGAGATCAGCCTGTGCATGATTGTCCGGGACGAGGAGGAGACGCTCGGGCGCTGTCTGGAGAGCGTAAAGGACGCGGTGGATGAGATCATCATCGTCGACACGGGTTCCCGGGACGACACCCGGGCAATCGCCGGACGCTATACGCCGCATGTGTTTGATTTCGTCTGGGAGGACGACTTTTCCGCGGCGCGAAACGCCGCCTTCGCGCATGCCAGCCGGGAGTTCCTGATGTGGCTGGATGCCGACGACGTGGTAGAGGACGCCGGAACCCTGATGCGTTTCAAGCAGGAACGCCTGGATGACTTTGACGTGGTCATGGCGCCTTATCACGTGGCCTTTGACGCGCACGGCAAACCCACTTTTACCTATTACCGGGAGCGGATTCTGCGTGCGGGGATGGGCTTTCGTTGGGAGGGAGCGGTGCATGAGGCCATCGCTCCGCGAGGACGAATCGGTTATGCGGAGTTTGTGGTGAGACATGAAAAGCTGCATCCCGGCGAGCCGGGACGCAATCTGCGCATCTACGAAAAGCTGCTGGCAGGGGGCAGGCGTTTCAACCCGCGCGAGCGCTTTTATTACGGTCGCGAGCTGGCCGCTGCCGGCCGGACGGAGGAAGCGGCGCGGTGGCTGGAGAGCGTCATCAATGATGAAAAAGCCTGGATCGAGAATCGCATCGAGGCGTGCTCGGGGCTGTCGGACTGCCTGGAGCGCATGGGTGACGCTGCGGGAGCGGCATATGCGCTGTGCCGGAGCCTCGCGTTGGATCGCCCGCGCCCGCCGGTTGCCTGCGCCCTGGGCAAGCGCTTTCTGGAGGCGGGCAACCTCCGTGCCGCGCGCTTCTGGTATGAGACGGCGCTCAACGCGCAGGAGGATGAAACCTCCGGCGCCTTCATCCAGCGCGACCACACCGGCTATATTCCCCTGATGCAGCTTTGCGTGATCCATGACCGCCTGGGACAGCGGGAGCTGGCCTGCGCCTACAACGAACGCGCCGCCCTCCTGCGCCCCGACGACGCCGCGGTGCGGCAGAACCGTCAATACTTTGAGCGCCTGGGCCTGAGAGACAAGGCGTAGGGGCGGCCACCGGCCGCCTCCAGACTGTCAAAAAACCCTTCAGGGAGGTTCGGAGGGCCACAGCCCTCCGAGCTGTATTCCGAATCCAGCGACATGTGCGGTGGATTCGGAAGCCTTGCGTAGCAAGGTCTCCCTGCGCGTTTCCCCGGCCGCGCTGAAAGCGCAGGGGAAACGTGTTCTGTCGGAAAAGATCGCCGCAGGCGAGCTTTTTCGACAAGCTGAGGGGCGGCCACCGGCCGCCCCCTTGCTATACGCTTTGTACAATCTCCTCACGCAGCAGTTCAATGGCGTGCTTTTCCACGCGCGATACGTAGGAACGCGAGATGCCAAGCATGCCGGCAATTTCGTGCTGGGGGTGCATGACGCCGTCCTCCAGGCCGTAGCGCAGGGTGACGACGGTGCGCTCGCGCTGGGGGAGGTGGGGTAGGGCTTTGCGCACGCAGTCCAAGGTCACGCGGCGGCGAACCTCATCCTCCACCATGTCCGGGGGCGTGCCCAGCAGGTCGGCAAAGGAGACGGTGTTGCCGTCGCGGTCGGTGCCCAGGGGCTCCTCCAGGCTGACGTCGGCCTGCTGCTTGCGGCTCTGGCGCAGGCTCATGAGAATCTCGTTTTCGATGCATCGCGCCGCGTAGGTCGAAAGCGAGGTGCCCGTGCGCATATCGTAGCTGCGCACGGCTTTTATCAGCCCGACGGAGCCGATGGAGATCAGGTCGTCGAAGGTGCATCCGGGCACCTTGTACTTTCGCGCAATGTGCACGATCAGGCGCATGTTGTGCTCCACCAGCATCTGGCGGGCCGTCTCGTCGCCCTCGCGCATGCGAAGGAGCGCCTCGCGCTCCTCCTGGGGGCTGAGCGGCTTTAGAAAGCTCTGACGCCCCGAGAGATACCCCAGCAGAAACAGGCAGTCCTTGATAATCCAAAACAAAAAGGCTGATATCAAAACGCATCCCCTCCTGTGGGAGCGTATGCTCCGGGAGTGGATGCGCATGCGAAAAGGTCGGCACAGGCGCTTTCCTGTGACCGCCTTGGCCGTTGCGGCGGGAACAAAGAAATTTTTCTTTTTGAGAACCGGGGACGGCTTTTTTTCATCATAATATATGCAACCGATTGAAACGTTTCCGGGAGGCATCCGATGGAGAGGCTGCGAATGAATGTGACACGGAGGAAGCGAAAATGAAAAAAAGAATTGCCGGATTCCTTGCGCTGATGGTCGTATTGTCCGTCTGCGCCTCCTCCCTGGCCGAGGGGGACACCTTCACGCTCCCGGAGCTGAGGGCTCAGGCGCCCGAACGCCTGCAGATGACGGTTTCTACCGCCACGGGCACCGTTGCAGTGGACGCGCCCGTCATCTTGCCTAAAGCGGAGGCGCTGCCCGTGCTGCTGTGCCGCAGCCAGCGGTTCCGCTTTGAAGACGACGACCAGTACCACGTCCTGTATGCCGAAAAAGCGTCCGAGAAGCATCTGATCTATGGCCGGACGGACGCAACCGGCCGCTATGTTCTGCCCATGGGCGAGACGCCGCCGGAGAATGACTTCACGCTGGAGGAGGCGCTCGATTTGATCCTGCGGTTAAACGCAGAGGCAGGCGGGGATAGCGGCGTGGACCTGCGCCTGAATCGCGTGGCCGCCATGAGCGGCCTGTGCAAAATGAAGTCCGTCAAGACGACGGATGAATCCACGGGCGTGAGCGTTCGCGCGATGGCCGCCGATCCCGCGCAGCCCGTAAAGGGCAAGGAAAAAGGCATCTGGCTCATCGAGCTGGCGCAGTATCTGCGCGGCGTGCGGGTGATTGACGACAGCGGGCACCGCTACCGTGCAGACGGGTATTTCAGCCCCTGGGTGACCAAGAATGAAAGCCGCGTGATGGACGAAAACAATTACCATGTGCTCGTGGGCTATCTGCGGGAGGTGGGGACGCTCGCGGACGATTCGCCCCTGGCGGGCTGGGATGCGGTGGAAAACAGCATCCGCACGCTGATTGCGCAGGGCAGGCTCAAAAGCGTCTATCAGGTGGAACTGGTATATCTGGTCAAGACATTCCAGGAGGATAACGACGCCATCCAGCGCGGCAAATGGACAAAGGATGTTTTCAGCTGCGACTATGCGCTGGTCCCTGTCTGGGAAATCAAGGGCTGGAACCTTTACGAGGCGAACGAGGGGTACTTTGCCACCGGCACGTCGCCCGACCGGGAGGCGATCCTGATGAACAGCCTGGGTAAGCCCTTTCAGACGGAGGACTATGTTCTGCGCCTCAACGCGGACACCGCTGCGCCCTTTGAACCTGCGGACAAGCTGTATTATGGGGAGATTCCCGCGGCCTGACCGTGCGTTTGCGGGACGCGGGCCAGGACGAACGCATCAGAAGAGGCGAAGGGAGGGAAGGCGCATGATCTGTTCCAGAGAAAGCCTGAAGGAATATTTGGAGCAGGACCGGCTGGCTTTGAACATCGAAAGAAAAAAGCCCCGTGTCATCGGGGACGAGATTTGGAAGTTTCAAATCGCCCTGAGAAAATATGAATACTATCTGAATGTTCCCGGGGGCGTCATGCACAAATTCAGAATGGTCCTGGCGTATATGCGCTACCATCGCCTGGCCGTCGTCCTTGGCCTGACCATTCCTCCCAATGTGTTTGACGGCGGCCTTTCCATCGCGCATGCCGGCTCGATCGTCATCAATAACAAGGCCAAGGTCGGGCAAAACTGCCGCATCCATCCGGGGGTCACCATCGGCGCGACAAATGGCATCAACAAGGCGGCGAGCATCGGGAAAAACTGCTATCTGGGTTCCGGGGCCAAGATCATCGGAAATATACAGATCGCCGATGGCGTGGCGATCGGAGCAAACGCCGTCGTGGTAAAATCGATTTTGGAAAGCGATACGACCTGGGCGGGCGTCCCGGCCCGAAAGGTGAGCGACCGCGCTTCCGCGATCAACATGCGGAATTGATCGCGCAGCTGCCCGGGATGGCCCTGAGCGGCGCCGGCGCACGCTGAGGGCAGGCCCAGGACAAATCCTGCGTGGAAAAGCACGGCGCAGGCATCCTCTGCCGACCGTTTTTTCTGGGGACGAAGCGGAACGCGAAGATTTCCCGACACATACAATAAGCAGGAAACGCCGCGAATGGGGGGATCTTCATGAATTGTCCTTGTAGCAAGAGATGCGTCGCCAACTGCTGCATACCCTGTCAGCAACCCTGCCCGGTTGTCGGACCTACCGGTCCCACGGGTGCGACAGGCCTGCCCGGCCCTGCGGGTCCGACAGGGGCGACCGGGGCTGCGGGCCCGACAGGTCCCACCGGTCCGGCGGGCGAGGCTGGGCTTCCCGGCCCAACGGGGCCTACGGGCGAGGCCGGCATACCCGGCCCTACGGGTCCGGCAGGCGAGGCCGGGCTTCCCGGCCCCACAGGTCCCACAGGGGTCACGGGAGCGACGGGCGCCACCGGCCCGACGGGGCCAACGGGTGCGACCGGGGGCAGCGGCCCCAATCCCTATGATTTATATGTCCAGGCGGAGGCAGCGCCGGACGGAGACGGCAGCCGGGCCGCGCCTTTTCAGACCATTGAGGAAGCTTTGACGGTGGCCCCGCCCGACAGCGTCATCCACATTCTGCGCGGAATATATCCTGTCTCGCGGCAGATGGTAATCAGCACGCCGGGATTAACCCTCCGGGGCCGTGCAGGAGCCGTGATTCTGCTTGAAGCCCCGGTAGTGCCGTTTTTATGCAGCGGCGGCGACGATACGCTCGACGGGCTCACCATGACCAGCGACAATCCCTATCCCGTCGAATTCATCCAGCTTGGCGGGGACGGAAACCAGGTGTTGAACTGCCAGATCTACGGCCCCGATCAGTCGGGCGATTCTTCGACCTGGGTGGTCAATCGGGGCTTTGTGGCGCAGGGAAACGCGACCAATTTGCTGGTCCGGGACAATGTGTTTCACACGCTGCGCCAGCCCGCTTACCTGAATCCCGGATCTTCCGGAACGATCATGAACAATGTCGTATACAATACCCGCGGCTATGTGGTGGATCGGGCGACGTTCCTGTTCTCCGGCAATTCCTGGGGTCTTCCGGCAAACGCCGTGGATATCGCCCTGCTCGCGGGCACGGCCTCGGGGGCGCCCTACGATCCGCTTTCCGCGCTGGAAAGCAGCAACAGCGACGCCACCGTCAGCGATCAGCGGTAAAACGGCGAAAAAAATGAAAAAGAGCGCGATGCCCGGGTTTTCCTCCTGTTCGGATTGTGTTTTCTTTCGGTTCCCTATATAATAGAAGCACCACGATCCGACGGAGCAAGGAGGCCTCGCGTGGAGCTTTCAACCTTTTTCCCCGTATGGGGACAGCTTTTGCCCAGGCAGCAGGCGGCCCTGTCAAACGCGGCCTTTCGCCGCAGCGTCCGCAGGGGCGAGGTGATTCATAACGCGCAGGCGGACTGCACCGGGCTTTTGCTGGTCCAAAGCGGCCAGCTCAGGGCCTTTATGCTGTCCGAGGACGGGCGGGAAATCACCCTGTACCGGCTTTTTGAGCGCGACCTGTGCCTGTTTTCCGCTTCCTGCATGGTGCGCTCCATCCAGTTTGATATCATCATCCAGGCTCAAAAGGACACCGAGCTGTGGGTGATTCCCGCCGAAACCTACAAGCAGGTCATGGAGGAATCCGCGCCGCTGTCCAACTTCACCGGCGAGGTCATGGCGGCGAGGTTTTCGGACGTGATGTGGCTCATCGAGCAGATCCTGTGGAAGAGCTTTGACAAGCGGCTGGCCGCCTTCCTGCTGGAGGAGGCGGCCATCGAGGGCACCCATACGCTCAGAATCACCCATGAGCTCATCGGCAACCACATGGGCAACCCGCGGGAAGTTGTCACGCGCATGCTCAGGTACTTCCAAGGCGAGGGCATGGTCAGGCTGTCCCGCGGCACGGTGGAAATTGCGGACGAAAGCGCCCTGAGGCGCCTGGCGGAGGAGGCATAACATCGGGGAGAATCCCAAATACGGCCTGCCCGTCGTACGGCAAAACGCCCTGTAATGCGCTCGCCACAGGGCGTTTTTTAGCATGCGAAACCTATTCGACGACGATTTCGCCGGGCCAACTGTTGATGCCGCCAAATTCAACGATGTTGGTGTAGCCCAGCTGAACCAGCTTGTCCGCCGCCTGCTTGGAGCGGTTTCCGCTGCGGCAGTAGACCAGGATGAGCTGGCTCTTATCGGGAAGCTGAGCAATCTCCTCCGTGCCGATGTCCTCGTTGGGGAGCAGCATTGCGCCTGGAATATGCCCGGAGGCAAATTCCTGTGCGGTGCGAACATCTAAAATGATGTAACCGGCCTCATCCGCCATCATGTCTACCGCCTCCTGCATGGAGACGCGGCGGTAAGCGGCTGTCCCGGGCGACGCGCAGCCCGTCACAAAAAGGCTCAGAAGCAGAAACAACGCAATGGCGTTCTTTTTCATATGCATCCCTGCGTCCCGCGGCGCCTCAAAGCATTGCCACAATGGCGCTCTTGGGCCTGGCTCCGACAGCCTGCCTGACGATCTTCCCGTTTTTTATGACTACCAGCGTGGGGATGCTCATCACGCCGAACTGCCCGGCGAGCTCGGGCTGCTCGTCCACGTTGACCTTGCAGACCTTGATGTCGGCCCGCTCCGCGGCGATCTCCTCCACAACGGGCCCTACCATGCGGCACGGGCCGCACCAGGGCGCCCAGAAGTCCATCAGAACGGGTTTGTCGCAATGGATGACTTCGCTGAGAAAATTGGCTTTGGTAATATTGACAGCAGACATTTTGCCGCCCTCCCTGCGTTTGTTTTACGGGCATATTTTAGCCGAAAGCCCGATTCGTTTCCGTGATGTTGTCACAGTGGAGGCTCGGAAGATCTGTGATCTCATCACGGAAGGAAAGCCCGTGCCGGGGTATCCTATAGACAAATCCAACAAAAGGAGCTGGCAGCATGGTAGCCAAGAACATAACCGTCAGGGAACTCAAAGACCTCATTGAAAGCAATAAGACCGTGCTGGTGGATTTCTGGGCCCCCTGGTGCCCGCACTGCCGCAAGATTGGCCCCGCCTATGAACAGATCGCCGGGGAATACGCGGGCGCGCTGGAGGTGGTCAAGGTCGATATGGACCAGGACGAAACGCTCTGGGAGGAGCTGGAGCTGATTCCCACGCTTCGGCTGTATGTGGACGGCAAGCCCGCCGGCTCTCTTGTCGCGCCGGAGTCCAAAGCGGCCATCGAAGCGTTTCTGGCGGACATCCTGCCCAGGCCCAAAAAGGAAAGCGGCAAACGCCTCTATGACATGATCGTCATCGGCGGAGGGCCCGGCGGTTATACCGCGGCGCTGTATGCGGCCAGAGCGGGGCTTGAAACGCTGGTGATCGAACGGCTCTCCGCGGGCGGTCAGATGGCACTGACCCAGCAGATCGACAACTATCCAGGCTTTGCGGACGGCATCGGCGGCTACGAGCTGGCCGGACAGATGCAGCGGCAGGCGGAGCGCTTCGGCGCGCGGACATGCAACGCTCAGGTGCGAAGCCTCGACCTGAGGGTCAATCCAAAGGCCGTCGAAACCAGCGAGGGAACCTTCCTTGGCAAAACTATCGTGCTGGCGACAGGCGCCGGCCCCAGAACGCTGGAACTCCCCGGGGAAGCGGAGCTGGTGGGGCGGGGCGTTGCCTACTGCGCGGCCTGCGACGGCATGTTCTATAAGGGAAAGACCGTCGTGGTCGTCGGCGGAGGCAACTCGGCGGCCGCGGACGCGCTGTTTCTCAGCCGCATTGCAAAAAAGGTCATCATCGTCCACCGCAGGGATACGCTTCGGGCGACGAAGGTGTACCACGAGCCCCTGATGAAAGCGCAGAACGTCCAATTTCGCTGGAACAGCGTGGTGACAAAGCTCCTGCATGGGGACAGGCTCACCGGCGTTCGCCTCCAAAACATTCAGACCGGTGAGGAAACGGACCTTGCCGCGGATGGCGTGTTTGTGAGCGTGGGCCGGATTCCCGCAACGGAACTGGTCGCACAGCAGCTTGATCTGGACAGGGGCGGCTACATCGCCGCCGGGGAAACCACCGAAACCAGCATCCCCGGCGTGTATGCCGTGGGCGATGTGCGGGCCAAGCCGCTTCGCCAGGTCGTCACGGCTGTCGCGGACGGCGCCACGGCGGTTCATATGGCGGAAATGTTTCTTGCGGGCGGCGGCCAGGAGCTGCGCTGAAACAAAAACATCCCTGCGAACGACTTCGCAGGGATGTTTTCTGTGGAGCTGATAGCCAGATTCGAACTGGCGACCTCATCCTTACCAAGGATGCGCTCTACCTGCTGAGCTATATCAGCATGCCCCGAACGGGCAACGATGATATTATACACAACCTCCCCTGTTTTGGCAAGGGGTAATTTTCGAATTCTTGATTTCTCGACGCGGCGTGTTGCGGGCTGAGGAGAAAAGCGGGGGAACGGCGTGTGTTGACAGCGTGACTGAAAACCTGGTATGCTGTTTTTGTTATGCGCATAACAAGGGGGCGGCGTAATGACCATTAAAGAAATTGCCAATTCGTTGGGCGTATCCACGGCAACGGTTTCCAACGTCATCCACGGGCACATGGAGAAAATGTCGCCGGAGACGGCGCAGAAGGTCCTCAAAAAGCTGGAGCAATACCAGTACATCCCCAATATGGGCGCCCGCATGCTGGCCAAGGGCGACAGCGAGATCGTCGGCGTCATCACCAACTATCCCAACCGCGAGGAAAAGCTCGCCCTGCAGGACCCGTTTGTCAGCGAGATGATCGCGGCGCTGGAAAACGCCATCCGCGCGCGGGGGTATTACACCATGCTGCGCGCGGCCCAGACCGCCGCGGAGATTCATCGCATCTCCCAGACGTGGAACGCGGTGGGCCTGATCGTGATGGGCCTGCAGGCCAACCAGTGCCGTGAGCTGATTGAGGCCACCCGCAAGCCCATCGTGTTTGTGGACTGCTATTTTGACGAGGGCGAGCAGTACAACAACGTGGGTCTGGACGACCTGGGCGGCATGCGCCAGCTGACGGAAACCCTGCTGAAGCTGGGGCACCGCAACATGCTTCTCGTGGGGGACCAGCCTACCCTGTGGGGCGTGGACGCCCAGCGCCTTCGGGGGCATCAGCAGGCGCTGAGCGCCGCTGGCATCGCATGGACGCAGGAGCGGTATTTTTGCATCTCAAAGGACCGCAGGCGCAGGAGCGAGGATTACCACAGGCTGGTGGAGCGCTTGCGGCAGCAGGGGCATACCGCGTGCCTGTTCATCTCGGACTACTATGCCGTGGAAGCCATGGATTACCTGCTGGATCGCGGAATTCACGTGCCGGAGGAGATTTCGATCACCGGCTTTGACGACAACATTCTCTCCCGCATCATCCGTCCGCGGCTGACCACCGTGCATCAGAACGTGACCAAAAAGGCCCAGGCAGCGCTGCGCATGCTGTTTGACATCCTGGATCAGACGGTGGAAGAACCCGTCTCCCTGATTTTGCCCACCCGTGTGGTCCGGGGCGAAAGCGTCAAGGATCTGCGCTAGACATGGTCATTATGAACAAAACAGACGGATTGTTTTTCCTTGTTTTGTTGGTTATGCGCATAACATATGGAACTTGGATCAAAAATCTGATATTCTTGCCCATGGACAGAGAGGTACGACCAAAAAACCAGACAGACGGAACGGCCCATGGCCTCCCGTCAGAACCGCCGCGCGAAGGGAGAAACGCCCATGAAATGCCGCACGGATAAGAGCATGTACGCCCCAAACGAAACGGTATGGCTACATGTGGACGATCTGCCTGCCCAAGCCATGTGGCTGCGTTTGGTCCTTTTGCATCTGGAAAAAACGGTTTTGACGGAGGAGATCGCGGCGGCAGAGCGGTTCTCGCTCCATCCTCCGCAAACGGACGGCCGGGGGTACCTGCTTGAGGTACAGGCGCTGGGGCCGGACAAAACGCTTTTGAAAAACGCCTTTACGGCCATTGACGTTTCCTCCGACTGGACACGGTTTCCGCGTTACGGCTACGTGTGGGATTTTACCCCGGACGTGGACGCGCAGGCAAACGTCGCGGCGCTGTGTCCCTATCACATCAACGGCTTGCAGTTTTACGACTGGCAGTACCGGCATCATCAGCCCGTGGCGGACGATACCTCCGCGTGGAAGGACTGGTCCGGCAGGACGGTTTCCGGCGACGCGGTGCGGGCCTGTCTGTCGGCGGCGCATGAAAGGGGCATGGCCTGCATGGCGTACAACATGATTTACGCCGCCAACCAGACCTACCTCACCGACGGCTCGGGCGTCGATCCCGCCTGGCGGCTGGTCAAGGCGGACGGGACGGATTTTACCTGCGACATGGATGCGCATCTTGGGCCGGTGGGCGTGCTGCAATACTTCAATCCCTTGAATCCAGGCTGGCAGCGCTATCTTTTCGCGCAGGAAAACAAGGTCTTTGACGCCTTTTCGTTTGACGGCTGGCATGGCGACACCATCGGCGAAAACGGCCCCATGCAAACGGCACAGGGCGGCCCTCTGGGATATGACAGCCTTGGGAACCCCATCTGTCTGGTCAAGGATTGCTACGCCCCGTTTTTAAACGCCGCCAAGGCGGCGATTGCCCCCAGGTATCTGGCCTTCAACCCCGTGGGGGCCCAGGGGCTGGAGCAGGTCAGCGGCAGCGATGTAGATGTGCTGTACGCGGAGTTCTGGCCCTGGGACAAGGCGCCCGACGGCCTGCATTACGACACCTATTACAGCATACACCGGGCCATTCTGGACGCCTGTGCGCGAAGCGGCGGCAAATCGCTGATTGTGGCGGCCTATGTGAATTACCGAAATCCGCAGCCCGCCTTTAACCCTTCCGCCGTGCGCCTGCTGGACTGCGTGGTATTTGCCTCCGGCGGAGCGCGCATTGAGCTGGGCAATGGCGGCCACATGCTTTCGGACGAGTATTTCCCGGCCGATACCCGAAAGCGCATGAGCGAGGAGCTCATGCGGGACGTGCGGCGGCTGTACGATTTTCTGGTCGCCTACGAGAACCTGCTGCGGGACGGGCAGCGGCCTGTTGAACGCCGGGTGAGGCTGGAGGGCGTTCGCGCCAGCGCGGAGGGAAACAGCGATACGGTCTGGTGCTTTGCCAAGGCGGATGACGGCGCGGAAATCTATCATTTTCTGAACCTGACGGGCACGGACGACGGCTGGCGGGACGAGAAGCAGACCAAGCCCGCGCCGCGTGTCCTGAGGAATGTGTCAACCCGCCTGTATACGGATTTCCCCGCCGGCGCGGTCTATCTGGCTTCGCCGGATGGCGAGGACCCCGCCCCGCGGCGGCTTGCCTTCACCGCAGGAGAAGACGAAGCAGGGACCTACCTGGAATTGATTCAGCCCACGTTGGCCTACTGGAACATGATATTCCTGCGCCGAGGCGCAAGAGAATAAAATCTTGAGGAGGAGTTGTTCCATGAAAAAGCTGTTTGCTCTGCTGCTGGTCCTGACGATGGCGCTGAGCGCGCTTTCTGCCGCCTATGCGCAGGAGCCGGTGACCATCACCTTCTGGCATACCTATGGCGACGCGGAAACCCCGGTGATCGACGAGGTCATCATCCCCATGTTTGAAGCTGCCAACCCGGACATCAAGGTGGAAGCGGTACGTCAGAGCGGCGATTTCAACCAGATGCTGGTGACGGCGCTTGGCACTGGCGTGGTGCCGGATGTGGCGCGCGTTGACATTACCAAAACCGGCGCCTATGCCAAGCTGGGCGGCATCGTGGCCATGGATGAGATCGAGGGCTTCGACGCCATCAAGGACGCGGTGCTTGAAGCGCCCCTGTCCACCAACCTGTGGAACGGCCATTACTACGGCCTGCCCCTCAACACCAACTGCAAGGTCGCCGTGGTCAACCTTAGCGTCCTCGGGGAGCTTGGCTTTGACGAGCCTCCCGGCACCATGGAGGAATTTGTGGCGGCGTGCAGGGAAAAGGCGCCTGGCCAGTACAAGCTCAACGTTTCCGGCCTGGGCGACTGGGATCTGTATCCCTACTTCTGGCTCTTTGGCGGCAAGCTGACGGATGAGGGCTTCACCACCGCCAGCGGCTATCTGGACAGCGCCGAGAGCGTAGAAGCCATTAATACGATGCTTGAGCTTCATCAGGACGGCGTGTTCACCATTCGCGACGTGGACGGCACCCCCGACGCCTGGGACGGCATCAACAGCGAATACGCCATGTTCTTTGAGGGCCCCTGGGCGCCCTTCAACGAGGAGGCCGGCATCGTGCCCGCCCTGATTCCCACCTGGAATGGAAAGAGCGCCTCCGTGGTGGGCGGCGAAAACATCGTCATCTTCTCCGGCAGCCAGAAGCAGGACGCCGCCTTCCGGTTTGTCACCTTCATGCTCAGCGAGGAGGTCCAGCTGGAGCTGCTCAAGGTGGGCGTGATTCCCACCCTGAAATCCTGCGTGGACAGCGAGGCCGTGCAGGGCGATCCCAAGTGGAGCGTGTACATGAAGCAGCTGGAAAGCGCGCAGAGCCGCATCCCCACGCCGCAGGCCTCCACGGTGGAGCAGCTGTGGCAGGACGCCATGACGGAAATCTTCATTGAGGGCGCGGATGTGCAGTCCACCCTCACCGACTACGCCGCCGAAATCGACATCGAGCTGGCCAAGTAACAGCCGCCGGCTTCCCTCGCTTCCCCGGTCCACGCCCGACGCTGCAAAGGCGCGGGCGTGAGCCGGGGAAGCGCCGTGTGCTTTTCCAAAGGAGGGAGCGCCCATGACGCCTGCCGCATATGATCCCGAGGCCGCCGCACGATATGAAAAAAAGCTGCTTGCGCGCAGGCGGCTGCGAAACTGGCTTCCCGCCGCGCCCTTTGTGCTTCCGGGGCTGGTCCTTGCCTGCGTGTTCATCCTCTATCCCATGCTCTTTAACATCCGCATCAGTTTTTCCAACTATCAGATCGTGCAGCGCAGCATGACCTGGGTGGGGCTTGACAATTACGTCGCGCTGTTCACCGAGCGCGGCGACCGGCTGCTTCTGGCCATCCGCAACAACTTCCTCTATGCCTTTGTCACCACGCCGTTTATCATGCTCTTTGGCCTGATCTTCGCCGTCATGGTCAATTCGCTCAGGCGCAGCCAGCTTTTCTTCCGTACCTGCTTCTATCTGCCGGTGATTACCAGCTGGGTCATCGTGGGCAACGTGTTCGCCTACATGTTTAACGCCGGCGGCGCGGGTCTGGTCAATTACCTGCTGCGGGATGTGTTTGGCATTTTGCCGGACTATGTTTCCTGGCTCAACCGCACCTGGACGGCCAATCTGGTGATCTGGCTGCTGGGCATCTGGAAAAATATCGGATGGGCGATGGTAATCTACTTGGCGGGACTGCAGGGTATCCCCACCGACCTCTACGAGGCAAGCATGCTGGACGGCGCCAGCAGGGCTCAGCAGTTCTGGCAAATTACTGTGCCGCTTTTGAAAAGCACCACCTTTTACGTGCTGGTGAACATGATAATCGGTTCCTTCGGCGTGTTTATTCAGGTGCTGATGCTCACCAGCGGCAATCCCAGGGGCACCACCAGTGTGCTGCAATACCTGCTGTACGACAAATCCTTCAACCTCTTTGAGTTCGGTCAGGGCGCGGCCATCGGCATGATTACGGCCCTTCTGGTGCTGACCACCACCCTTGTGCTTAACCGGGTGTTTCGTACGGAAGGTGGCAGGGCGCAATGAAAATCGTGGGAAAAATCTCGTTTTGGACCGTTTTGATCCTGAGCGTGGCTATCTTTGTTCTTCCGTTCTGGTTCATGGTCTGCAACTCTTTTGAGGAGTTCAGCTATGTGCTGCCCAACCCGCCGCATCTGTTCCCTTCGCAGATTCAGTTTGCCGCCTATGAGCATGTGCTGTCCCAGTCCGACCTGCCTCGGGCGGCGCTCAACAGCGTGGTTATCACGCTGCTGACGGCGCTCTTTACGGTGCTGGTGGCCTCGCTGTCGGCCTACGGCTTCGCCAGGATCGACTTTTTCGGCCGGGAGGCGCTGTTTCGCGTCTATCTCTTTACGCTGATGCTGCCGGGATTTCTGGGCATTATCCCACAATTTCTGGTGCTGCAGGGCATCGGCCCGGTCCCAAACGGCCTGATCGGCACCAGGGCGGGGCTGATTTTGCTCTATGTGGGCACGGGGATCTGCGGAAATACGTTCTTTCTCCGGGGGCATATGGCCGCGCTGCCCAAGGAACTGGAGGAAGCCGTCAAGATCGACGGCGGCGGGCACATGACCACCTTTTTCCGGGTGATGCTTCCGCTGGCCCTTCCCGCCATCGGCACGCTGGCCATCTTTTGCCTGCAGGGAACCTGGGAGGAATTCTTTTCCGCAAAGGTCATCCTGGGCGGCGTGCAAAGCCAGATTACATTGCCTGTGATGATCCAGTCCCTGAAGGGCGCTCACGCCACACGCTGGGAATGGATCTTTGCCGCCTCGATTCTGGCGCAGATGCCCATGATCCTGCCGTTTGCCTTTTTCCAGAAGCGCTTTGTGGTTTCCGGCCTCGCGGAGGGCTCCGTCAAAGCATAGCGGGAAAATCGACTTCGGAGGGCCCGTGGGCCCTCCGAAGCCTCAGACTGTCAAAAAACCCTTTGGGGAGGCTCGGAGGGCCGCAGACCCGCAA
>CAUDEL010000063.1:0-15805 GCA_958448555.1 uncultured Eubacteriales bacterium
TCGGTCAAAGCGAAACTTGAATAGCGCGGCGATTAGCTGCTGCTTCACATATTCCGCAACGTGTACTTTGGAAAAGTAACGGATATATCCGGCGTAGTGGGAAAGAACGGTGTCGATTGCGTCCGGGTCGCCCTCATGCGCCTTAACGATTGTTTCATAGGGGAGAAGTTTACTCATAGCGATTTTCCTCCATGAGCCGCCGTAGCCGCTGCAAGGCAAGCTGGATATGCCGCCCCGCTGTGCTGCGTGTCCGGCCAATATGTACGCCGATCACTCGCTGCGGCTGGCGCAGGAAATAGTAACGGAAAATTTCTTCCTGTGTCTGCTCCGGCAAACGGGCAAGGGCGGCGGCAAGTTCCGCATGGTACAGAACGGCGGTCTGGCCGCAGGCAGTAAAAAGATATTCTTCAAGCTGCTCCGGCTCGGAAAGCTGGACAAACTTCTCATTCATCAGATAGTCAAGGGAAACTTCCCGTTCCCACCTCCGGCGCAGCTTCAAAATTATATCTATGGCTGCGTGACGAATGACAACCTTGCAAAAGGCGTTAAAAGTGTACTGGATATGCACTTTGTAGGCTTCATCTTCGGTCATGGAAATTCCCCCTCTCTGATAATAATGTGGGGCGGCAGCACTCTCTTTGCTGTCGCCCCACGGCTGTCCACTCTATTGAAATTACTGATTTTCCGCGTCAACAGGTGTAACAATGGGCTTTCCATCTTTATCGACAAGAACGGCTATGCCGCAACCGGTTGTCATGTTGGAAGAAATCAGCAGGTAATTCACACCGGTTTCCGTATCAACGATGATTTTCCGTACATTGGTTACTCCTTGTGAGTAGGTTTCTACAAATCGCTCTTTAGCCATTTTGTGCGCTCCTTTCCTTGAACAAAAATCGTGATTGGCCTTTCATGCCACACCAAAAATATATCATATTTCTTTCTGCATGTCAAGTATTTCATACTTTTAAGAAGAAATAATACACACACCCAATAATCCGATTTTATGGATGTGCGTTCCAATTCTTAGTTTAATTTTAGTTTTCGCGCGATCAATATAGCTATATCCGCAACTAAAAGGACTATCGTATAAGCGGATTGTATTACATTTGCAAGGCGAATTTCATTATCCATCATCCATGTAACCAAAAAAGGTATCATATTGAGAACAACAAAAAGCGTTACAAATGAACATAGAGCCGCGATTGCAATGATTTTTCGTCCCCGTTCATCACGACCTTCTTTAGAGAAAAAATAGAAAATGAAAATAGCTAATAGTATACATCCCAATATGACATTACCTCTTAGAGCAATTTGGCTATCAAATAATAGTTCGCATAAATTCTGCATTATTCTCCCTCCCGGAACTCAAACAAATCTTCAATCGTTACATCAAATACTTTCGCTATGCTATACGCCAAAAGCATGGACGGGTTATAACGGTTTCTTTCAAGCTGCATAATGGTTTGGCGGGACACACCGACTAAATCGGCAAGTTCCTGCTGGGTCATTCGCTTGGTCGCTCGGTACACATGGATTTTACTCTCAAAAGTGTACTTATTTTTTCCCGCCATCTGCTCACCGCCTTCCTCTAAAATTTACTTTCTAGTATAACATATTTCTTGCTTTATGTCTAAGAAATTTTTTAACGGAATAGGGCTGCTGTCTGTCAAATCATTGCGTGTTACTTTAATAGCGCGGGGCGGCAGCACTCCTTGCTGTCGCCCCTTGATTACCTATCAGCAAAGGCGGGCGAGGCTGTCAACGGCGGCGCGTATGCGCCGTTCATCTTGACCGTTGACTGGCTCGGCTGGCTTTGCTATTTTCATTCGCTAAGTAGGATTGTTGACGGAATAGCAGGTGGTTGTCTATCAATTTGTTGTGTTACTTTATGGCACATGAGCATTCATTGCGGGCGGCAAATGCCGCCCGCAGAAAGTTGGCGCAGGGGTGACTTAGTTGTAGCGGGCCACGATCTCCTCGGCGGCGGCCTGCGCGTTGGCAAGCGCGTCCTCCACGGAGATATCCTCAAAGGTGATGGAGGACATCAGGGGCAGGATGACGTCGTTGAGAATTTCGTTGGTCCCGGCGAAGCTGGAATCCACGATGAAGTCGGAAGGCAGCGAAGGATCGGCGGAAGAGGTCACGACGAGCTTTTCGTTGCTCTTGTAGGACTCCTTCTCCTGCACGCTGAAGGCGTAGCTGGGGAAGCCGTTTTCCAGCGACCAGGTCAGCGCGGGAGAGTTGCCCTCGGCGTCCTCGGTGTTCCACCACTCGATGAAGCGGTAGGCCGCGAGCTGCTCCTCCTCGGAGACGACGTTGGTGACCGCAAAGCCGATGACCTCAACGGAGTTCATGGGGCCGGCCATTCCCTCGGGCACCAGGGCGATGCCGTAGTTGATGCCGTTGCTGTCCAGACCGCCGGTGGTCCAGGGGCCGGTGACGGTCATGCCGAGCTGGCCGGCGGTGAAGGTGGGGTCGGTATCGGCGTCGATGGGGTTGTAGCCGCCGTCGATCATTTCCTTGTACATGTTGAGGAACGCGGCGTAGCCCTCGTTTCCGGCGAAGTTGGCCTTCCAGGCGCCGTCCTCGTTGGTGACGGCCAGGCCGCCGAAGCGCTGGATGATGTGGGCGATCTGGTAGGCGTAGTTATAGGAGATGCCGGAGCCGTAGACATTTTTGTCCTCGTTGGTGATGGCCTTGGCATATTCGAGCCATTCGTCCCAGTTCTGGGGCGGGGTTTCGGGGTCGAGGCCGGCCTCGGTAAAGAGGTCCTTGTTCCACATCAGGTAATAGCCCACGATCTGGAAGGGCACCAGGTACATGGCGTCGCCCTCGGAGCAGTAGTCCAGATAGGAGGGGATGAAGTCGTCGCGGTTGAGCGCGGTCTTTTCAAAGATGTCGCTCACGTCCTTGAGGTAGTCGGCGTACTGGAAGCGAAACGCCGTGGAGAACAGCACCAGCGCCGGGCCCTCATTGGCGGCCAGCGCGGAGCTGAGCTGCTCGGTGAAGCTGGAGGAGATGTCCATCTCGATGGTGATCCCCCACTGGTTTTCGGCGTTGAAGCGGTCCACAAGCTGCACCAGCAGGTCGCCGTCGGCGCCGGTGAAGCTGTTCCAGAACTGAATGGTGATCGGGCTGCTCTCCTCGGCCACGGCGCCGGCGACGCCCGCGATGCTCATGACGGCAACCAGAATCAGACAAAGTACCCTTTTCATTTTCACGCGCCTCCTCCATATTCATTGCAGTTACATCGTTCCGTTTGCGTACTCGTGTAACCTCTTGATTGCAAGCATACCGATTCTTTTGAAATTTGTCAATAGCAATGCGCGATTTTGTATAATTGCAATATTTTTATCTTAAAAATTTATCCCACATTTCCATATTTTTTACCTCTTGTCTAAATCGTTTCTCATTTGGGATTGACGTATTTCCATTTTAGATGATATAATCACCCCATCAATGCGTACACGTATACGCTTTTGAGGAGGACAGCCATGCGCAGCGATCAGATCCGTCTTACATCCTGCAATACCCCCTTCGTCCCCCAGCGGGCGGGCTCCTATATCCTGCACCACACCGACGGCTCCTACTATTTCACCGCTTCCCTTCCCCAGTACGACCGCATCGTGCTCCGGCGCTCCCCCACCCTTGCCGGCTTGCGCTCCGCCCCGGAAACGACCGTCTGGGAACGCCATGCCCAGGGCCCGATGAGCTGCCATGTCTGGGCGCCGGAGCTGCATTGGCTGGATGGGGCATGGTATCTCTATTTTGCGGCCGGCGATGCGCAGGACGTCTGGAAAATCAGGCCCTATGTGCTGCGCTGCGATGGCGCCGACCCGCTCACGGGCGTCTGGCGGGAGGAGGGCCTGCCGCGGCGCGCGGACGACTTCAGCTTCAATGACTTCTCCCTGGACATGACCGTCTTTTCGCACGGGGGCCGCCGGTACGCGGTCTGGGCGGAAAAGGTGAACATCAACAAGAAAATCTCCAATCTTTACATCGCCGAAATGGACGATCCGCTCACCCTCAAAACGCCGCAGGTGCTTCTCTCCACCCCCTCCTACGGATGGGAGCGGCACGACTTCTGGGTCAACGAGGGGCCCTTCTTCCTCCCGGGCAAGGACCATGTCTACATCAGCTTTTCGGCCAGCGCCACGGGGGCGTGTTACTGCATCGGGCTTTTGTGCGCCGACAGCGGCGCGGACCTGCTGGACCCCAACGCCTGGCGGAAGCTGCCCCAGCCCGTGCTTTCCTCCGACGCAGAGAAAGGGCTCTACGGGCCGGGGCACAATTCCTTTTTCCAGGACGACGAGGGCAACACCATCATGGCCTACCACGCCCGTCAATACGATGAAATCACCGGCGATCCCCTCTACGACCCAAACCGCCACTGCTATCTGATGAAGGTGGACTGGCGGGACGACCGGCCCTGCTTCTCCTATGGCAACAACCTGAGCTTTGAATGAGGCGTCATTCAAACTGCGCGGCGTAAAGACGGTAGTACACGCCGCGCTTTTTCATCAGCTCCTCGTGCGTGCCCTGCTCCCTGACGTCGCCGTGCTCCATGACCAGAATCTTGTCGGCATGCTGGATGGTGGAGAGTCGGTGCGCGATGACAAAGGAGGTCTTTCCCTTCATCAGTTCCTGCATCGCCCTTTGCACCTGCTGCTCGGTGTTGGTGTCCACGTTGCTGGTGGCCTCGTCCAAAATAAGCATCTGGGTATCGTAGAGCATGGCGCGGGCAATGGTGAGCAGCTGCTTTTGCCCCTTGCTGATGTTTCCGCCGTCCTCGCTGATGACGGTGTCATATCCCTGGGGAAGGCGCATGATATAGCTGTGGATGCGCGCCGCCCTGGCCGCCGCCACGACCTCCTCGCGCGTTGCCCCCTCCTTGCCGTAGGCGATGTTTTCAAAGATGGTCCCGCCAAAGACCCAGGTGTCCTGGAGCACCATGGCGTAGGCCCGGCGCAGGGAGTCGCGGGTGAGGTGGCGGATCTCATGCCCGTCGACGCGGATCTCCCCGCTGTCCACATCATAAAAGCGCATGAGCAGGTTGATGATGGTGGTCTTTCCGGCGCCCGTATGCCCCACGATGGCGATCGTCTTTCCCTTCTCCGCCCGGAAGTTCAAATCCCGCAGGACCGTCTTGCCCGGCAGGTATCCAAAGTTCACATGACGGGCCTCCACCTCGCCCTCGACCTCCTCCAGCGCCTCCGCCCCCGGAAGGTCGGCCGTCTCCTCCTCCTGGTCCAATAGCGCAAATACCCGCTCGGCCGCGGCCAGCGCGGAGTAGATCTCGTTGATGATGTTGGCGATCTCGTTGATGGGTCCGCAAAGTTTCCGCGAGTAGAGCACAAAGGCGGAAATCTGCTCCATCCCCGCCCCGCCCAGCAGGTAGAGGATGGCGCCCACCATGCCGATGAGCGACAGGCCGAGGTTGTTAATCATGTTGATCGTGGGGCCCGTGGTCATACCCAGGGTATCAGCCGCGCAGTAGGCATCCGCCGCCTCCTGATTGATGGCGCTGAAATCCCGGCACACGTCGTCCTCGTAGGCGTAGGCCAGAATGGTTTTCTGGCCCGAGAACATCTCCTCCACATAGCCGTTCATCCTGCCGTATGCCGCGCTTCGCCTGGCATAGAGCGGCCTCGTCCGCTTGCCCATATACCGGGTGAAGAGGATGGCCAGCGGCATGGTGACGCACAGGCACAGCACCATGACCGGCGAGATCAGGCACATCATCAGAAAGGAGCCGGCCACCGTAACCACGCTGGTGAGGACCTGAATCAGGTCGGCCGAGAGGCTGGTCGTCACCACGTCGATGTCAAAGGAGACGCGGCTGATGATGTCGCCGGCCTGGTTGCGGTCAAAATAGCGCACCGGCATGGCCATGAGCTTGGCAAACACGTCCCGGCGCATCCTGTTGGCCACCTTGCGGCCCATACGCATCATGCCCAGGTTGACCAGAAACGACATGAGGTTGCTCAAAAGGTAGGCCGCCAGCATGCATCCGGCGTAATAGGCGACCGTGTCAAAATCGACCTGTCCTTTTCCCACGGCCGCGCCGATGGCCTTCCCGGCAAAGGACGGCCCGAGGAGGTTTCCGACATTGCTGGCCAGCGTGCACACGAGCAAAACCAGCATCACATAGCGGTAGCTCATGATATATCTGAGGATGCGAAGCAGCGTCCCCTTGGCGTTCTTTGGCCGTTCCTTCTTTCCTCCAAAGCCCCTTGGCGGCATGATGCTCACTCCCCTCTCAGGCCAGCGCGCCCATCTGGGCCTGATAGATCTCCAGATAGGCAGGACAGGTTTTCAGCAGCTCCTGATGGTTCCCGTAGCCGATGCAGCGGCCGTTGTCCATCACCAGGATGTGCGTCATGGACTGAATCGAGCTGACGCGCTGGGCCACCATGATGGTGGTGGAATCGCGGTGATGCTCAAAAATGGCCTTTCGCAAAGCGGCGTCCGTCTTGTAGTCGAGCGCGGAGGACGAGTCGTCCAGAATCAGGATCTCGGGATTGCCCGCCAGCGCACGGGAAATCAGAAGCCGCTGTTTCTGCCCCCCGGAGAGGTTGGCGCCCTTGATATCGGCCTGATAGTCCAGCCCCTCCTCCAGAGAGCTGATATACTCGGCGGCGACCGCGTCCTCCACCGCCCCCATCAGCGCCGCTTCGTCCAGATCCCGTCCGAAGCGGATGTTTTCGCGCAGCGTATTGTAAAACACCATATCGTTTTGGAACGCCACGCCGAATTTGCGGTGCAATTCGTCCTTTTCACAGGTCCGCACGTCCCGGCCGTCCACGAACACGCCGCCGTCCTCCACATCGTAAAAACGCATGAGCAGGTTGATGATGGTGGTTTTGCCGCAGCCGGTGGGGCCGATGATCCCCAGGCTTTCGCCCTTTTTCAGGGCAAAGCTGATGTCATAGAGGCACTGCTCGCGCTCCTCCCCCGCCAGGGAGTGCCGGCAGGCGGCGCCTCCATAGCTGAAGTTCACGTGCTCAAAGCGGATGAACTCGTCGCCGGCGGGCTTTTTCGCCTCCCCGGGGGACAGCACCCGCTGGTCGGTCCCGGTTTCCAGCACCTGCGCGATGCGGTTGGCAGAGGCGGTGGCCTTGCTAATCATCATGAAGATGCGATTGATGCCCATGACCCCCTGCATCACCATGTTGAAATACGTCAGAAACGCCAGGATCACGCCGGGCTTAATCAGCCCGCCGTCCACCCTTGCCGCGCCCAGCCACACCACCAGCGTAAGCCCGGTGTTCAGGCACATCTGCATCAGCGGCCCGGGGATGGCCATGATGGTGCTGGCTTTGATGTCCGCTTTGGTCATGGCGTCATTGCTGCGGGCGAAACGGGCCTTTTCATATTCCGTCTTGGACAGCGCCTTCACCACCCTAATCCCGGTGATGTCCTCGCGCATGATGCGCACCACATCATCCAACCGCTCCTGCACCTTGCGGTAGAGCGGGATGCCGTAATACGAAACACAGAGAATCACGGTGATGAGAATGGGCACGGTCACGCACAGAATGACCGACAGCGCCGCGTCCATCACCAGCGTCACGGCGATGCCGCCCAGAAGCATCATGGGCATGCGCACGCACATGGTTTGCAGGGCCTGCACGCAGGACTGCACGTTATAGCTGTCGCTGGTCATGCGGCTGATGAGGCTGGGCAGGCCGAAGGCGTCAAACTGGGCGCCCGAGAGGTTGGCCGTTTTGGTAAAGAGGTCCTGACGGATATCGTAGGAGACGTTATGCGCGTTATCAATCGCAAAACGATTGGCCCAGACGTTGAGCTGCCGCGTAAGCAGCGCGGTCACGATCATCAGCGCGCCCCAGAACACCACCGGCCCCATCTGACCCAGCGGGACCACCTCGTCGATCAGATGCTCTAGAATATAGGGGATCATCAATTCCGTCACCGCGCCCAGCAGCTTTACGAACATGGACAGCGTTATCCGGCGTGAATAGGCCCTCATATAGCGCAGAATGAGCCTCATGCCGGCTCACCCCCGTCCCTCTGCTTCTGCGCCAGCAGGCGCTTGACGTTGGGAAAGCCGTTTCTTCGCTCCTCCATGCACCGTGGCTCCAGCGCCGCCAGCAGCCTTGCCAGCTCCTCGCGCTCCCCCGGCGTGAGCGGCTCCATGAGCCATTGATAAAACAGCTCCTCAAGATGCGCCCTGGAATCCTTCAATTCGTCGGCCTTTTCGGTGGCATAGAGCAGGCGGCTTCTCCGGTCCGCGGGATTTGGCTCCCGGCGCACATACCCCTTGGCCTCCAGCCGCATCAGCTGCCGCGCCGTTGCGCCCTTGTCGGTCTCCAGCCGCTGGCATACCTCCGCCTGCGTGATGCCCGGCCGCCGCCGGATCAGGTAGATCAAATCAAATTCCGAGGCGCCGATCCCCGTACAGCGCATTGTCCGGGTCGTGAAGCTCCCCGCGCATCGGGCGATTTTGGAAATGCTCCGCTGCGTCGTGTCCAAGCGGCTCACCCCTCAATAAAGATGATATATCAACTAATCTGGAAGATAGTACAACTTTCCTCTCTTGTCAAGTCTCAAATTCCACAGGCTCTTGGCGGCCCCTTTAGGAGCGGCTTTATGCGCCCCGGCGGCAAACGGGGAGGAAGGCGAAAAGGCGCCTTTCCGATTTTGGAGCATAACAAAAAGCCCTTGCAAATCAACGATCTGCAAGGGCTTTGCTGGTCTGGGTGAGAGGATTTGAACCTCCGGCCTCTTGAACCCCATTCAAGCACGCTACCAAACTGCGCCACACCCAGTCAGCTTTCCATGCCCCGAACGCTCGTTCAGAGCACAGGGCATATTATACCTTGGTTCTTCCCCGTTGTCAAGCGCTTATTTGGGGTTTCTTGCACTTTTTGTGAAGGCCAAGAAAGCGCGCCGCCCCCGAAAGGGCGCGGCGCGCCGTGTTGCGATCCGTCAGTCGCGCTCCCACTCGACCATCGTTCCCGTGACGGCGTCGATGGCAAATTCATAGCGGGAACCGTTGAGGGTGGCATCGCCCTCCCAGAAGTAGCGGCCGTCGTCCTCGTCCAGCTTGATTTTGATGATCTCCGCGCCCGTCTTGAGCGTGGCGATCTGGGCGCGGGCCGCCTCCTCGGTCATCATGCCGTCCGCCGCGTACTCGCCCACGTACAGCTCGCGCTCGATGATCGCGCCGTTCTCCGCGTTGAGATCCAGCGTGCCGTAAAGGCCCTCGGCCACGATAAAGACCTCGATCTCATGGCGCCCGTCGTCGATTTCCTCATCCTGACGGATGATCTGGGCGCCGGGATAAACCGCCTCCACCGCTACGGCGACCGCTTCGGCCGTCATCGTCGTGGACTTGGCGGTCGAGGCGCTCTTGAGCTCGCTTTCGATCTTCGTCACCGCGCCGGTGGTGGGATTGACCTGGATTTCATACTTTTCCTGCGTGGCCTCCACGCGGAAGGTGAGCTCATACATGCCGTCATCGATTTCGCTCCTCAGAAACGAAGCGCCGTCGGGCACATAGGCGCGGGCCGCCGTCTCGGCCTCGGTATCCGTCAGGGCAAGGGCGCTGCCGGCCATCAGAAGGGCCGCGAGGAGAACCAAAATCATGCTCATCTTTTTCATTTTTCTTTTTTGCTCCTTTCTGTTTTGCACCCTCATCTGGGGTACGGTGAGAGTATAGCAAGGCAAGATGAAAGAAAAATGAAAAAGCAAAATTATTTTTTCGCGGGGAGAAACACCCGGACCTCGGTTCCCTCGCCCGGCGCGCTGCGGACCTCGGCGCGGCCGCCGTGCTGGTCGATGATCCATTTGGCGATCGAAAGCCCCAGCCCCGTCCCCTCGGAGTGGCGCGAGCTGTCCGCGCGCCAGAAACGGTCCCACATGCGGCTTTGCTCCTGCTGCGTCATACCCGCGCCGTCGTCGCGCACGCTCAGGAGCACCTCGTCTCCGGCACGGCGCAAAACCAGCCACGCATGCCCTCCGGGCCGCCCATAGCGGATGGCGTTGCTCAGGAGATTCACCGCCAGGCGCGTAAGCAGCGAGGCGTCGGCCTCGAGCCGCACGTCCGCGGCCACATCCGCCAGGAGCGCAATGTCCGCATCCTGCGCCACGGGCTCCAGCTCCTCCGTCACCTCCCGCATCAGGCGGGAGGCGTCCACGTCCTCCCGCGTCACTTTCATCCGTCCCGCGTCCATGCGTGAAAGCGCCAGAAGCTGGGCCACGAGCTGGCTCAGGCCGTCGGTCCGCTCCATGATCTCCGCCAGCAGCGACGTGCGGCGCGCAGGGTCCGGCTCGTCGATCGCCGCTTGAGAGAGCAGGCGGACGGCGTTGAGCGGCGTGCGCAGCTCATGCGCCGCGTCTGAGGTAAAGCGGCGCTCCCTTTTAAACGACTCGTCCAGGCGCTCCAGCATGTCGTCCAGCGTTTTGGAAAGGCGGCTGAGCTCGTCCGTTCCTTCGCTCAGCCCCACGCGGCGCCCCAGATCGCCCCCGCTGAGGATGGCCCCCGCGGTGGCCGCCATCCGGTCCACCGGCCGAAACGCGCCGCGCGCGATGAGAAAGCCGCCCAGAGCGGTCAGCCCGATCATCAGGGGCAGCAGGATCAGCGCCGCCCTGAACACCGGCGTATAAGCCGCCGCCTCGGAGTCCGCCGCCTTGACGCAACGCACCCATACGGCGCTTCGGCTGTCAAACGTCAGCCGCGTGTCCAGCACATACCAGTCCAGCCCGCCGGAGGTGGTGCGGCGGACCTGGTCCTGCGCAAAGGGCAGCTCCACGCGCGTGCGGCCGTAGATGAGCGTCCCGCTACCGGTGTACAGCGCAATGTGGACATCGGGAATGTCGTCCAGATCATCGTCGATCTCCAGATTCCCGCTTTCGTATTCCAGTTGGGAGCGGGCCAGCGCGCTGGCCGCCTCCAGCGTGTCGCTGTAGTACCTCAGGGCGCTGCGCTGAGCAGCGTAAAACAGCAGAGCGCCCATCAGCCCCGCGGTCAGCAGCGCCAGCAGGGTGTACCATACCGTCATTTTCAGCTTGATGCCCATGACGCCCGCCTCACTCCTGCGCGCGCAGCACATATCCCACGCCGCGCACCGTATGAATCAGCTTCTTTTCAAAGGGATCGTCCACCTTTTTGCGCAGGCTGCGAATGTAGACGTCAACCATGTTGGACACGCCCTCATAGTCCATGTTCCACACGTTTTCCAAAATGCGGTCGCGGGAGAGCACCACGCCCGCGTTGCGGATGAGGTATTCCAAAATGGCGTACTCCCGGCTGGTCAGACGCAGCTCCACGCCCCCGCGCATCGCCGTGTGCCGGCTCGCGTCCAGGGTGAGGTCCTCCAGCGCAAAGAGGTTCCCCGTGGCCTTGTGCCTGCGCGCCAGCACGTGGATCCGCGCCAGAAGCTCCTCGTAGGCGAAGGGCTTGACCAGGTAGTCGTCCGCGCCGGCGTTGAGCCCGTCCACCCTGTCCTCCACGGCGTCCCGGGCGGTCAGAAACAGCACCGGGGTTTCTCTCCCCTTCTCCCGCATCCGCCTGACGGCCTCCAGCCCGTCCATCCTGGGCATCATGATATCCAGCACGATCACGTCATAGCGAACCACCCCGCTCAGCTCCAGCGCCTCCTGCCCGTCATGGCAGACATCGGCGGAGATATGATCGCTTTTGAGCCGGTTTTTCAAAAGCGCAGCAACGCGCCGGTCGTCCTCGGCGATGAGTACCCGCATGCCGCATCCCTCCCTTGGCAACATTATAGCCGCACCCGTTTTCTCTGGCAAGCGTCCGCCTCCGCCGCCGTCCTTTTCTTAAAGAATATCAAATTTTTCGGGCGAAATATGAAGATTTTGTTTCAATGGCTCTTGATTTTTTTCATAACTGGCTTTACAATGTAAACATCCTTTGATTTTTACTGCCTTTTGGCATGCGGATAGCACATCTGTGGAAAGGAAGAAGGCAATGGCCAAGCGGATTCTTTTGGTGGATGACGAGCCTCTTATTGTAAAAGGTTTGAAATACACCCTCGAGCAGGAGGGTTTTGAGACCGATTCCGCCGCCGACGGCGAGGAAGCGCTGACCAAGTTCTTCTCGGGCCACTTTGATTTTATCCTTCTGGACGTAATGCTGCCCAAGATTGACGGCATCACGGTATGCCAGCGCATCCGCGAGCACAGCAACGTGCCCATCATCATGCTCACCGCCAAGGGGGAGCAGATCGACAAGATTCTGGGGCTGGAGTACGGCGCGGACGATTACATGACCAAGCCCTTCAACATTCTGGAGGTCAAGGCGCGCATCAAGACCATCATGCGCCGCGCGTCGGGCAGCGTGCAAAACGAGGCGCGCAAGATCGTCCGCGTGCACGACATGGAGATCAACGCCATCAACCGTTCCGTGATGCTCGGCGGCAAGGAAGTGCGGCTGACCGCCAAGGAATTTGATCTCCTTCAGGTGTTCGTCAACAACCGCGGAAAGGTTTTCAGCCGCGAGGCGCTGCTGGAAACCGTCTGGAAATACGATTACACCGGCGATGCGCGCACGGTGGACGTGCATATCCGAAGGCTGCGTGAAAAGATTGAGCGCAACCCCGCCCAGCCGGAATTCATCTTCACCAAGTGGGGAGTGGGCTACTATTTCACCGACAAGGATTAACACGCCGTTCACTTCCATCCGCTGGAAAATTCTTTTCGCCTTCCTGCTCATTGTGGGGGTGAGCTACTATGCGGTAGCCACCTCGCTCATTGGGCTGGTGGGCGATTATTTGTTCGACGACCGCAAGCAGCAGGACCGCGCCAACGTCGGTCACCTGGCGCAGGAGATTTCCTCCCTCTACCTCACGGCGCAGATGGGGGCCCTTCAGACGCGGCTGAACACGGCGTCCAGCGAGCTGGACGCGAGGCTGATGGTGCTGGACATGAGCGGCAAGGTGCAGGCCGACAGCGCCAACGAGCTCAACGGTTCGCGCATGGAGCTTCCGGAGGTTTCCAGTATTCTCTCGCTCGGAAAGACCGAGGACTACGGCGTTCACCAGCTCGAGGACGAGGACGCCACGCTGGACGTGTTCGGGCTTCTTCGCCCCTTCGACCAGGGGGTTGAGTGGGTGGCGCATGCCACCGCGGCGCTGACCCACAACGGCCAGACCATCGGCGTGCTGTTGCTCACCTCCCCCATGCAGGGCACCATGCAAAGGCTCTTTACCCTGCAGGACAAGATGATTCTCTATTTTCTCATCGCCGCCGGCGCCGCCATGGTCATCGCGCTGGTGTTTTCGCGCATCATCACCCGGCCCATTGTCTCCCTGACGCGCAGCATCCAGCGCATGGGGCGGGGCGACCTGTCCGTGCGCGTGCCCGTCAAGGGCAGCGGCGAGCTACGCCGCCTTTCGGAGACCTTCAACACCATGTCCGAAAAGCTGGAGATGCTCGACAAGAGCCGCAACCAGTTCGTCTCCAACGCCAGCCACGAGCTCAAGACCCCGCTGGCGACGATGAAGATCCTCCTGGAGAGCATCATCTATCAGCCCGACATGGACGCCGGGATGCGCACCGAGTTTCTGACCGATATCAACAAGGAGATCGACCGCCTCAACCTCATCATCGGCGACCTGCTCACGCTGGTGAGCATGGATTCTAAGACCATGCGCCTCAACCGCACCACCTTCAGCCTGGCTCAGGTGGTCACCGACACGGCGCACCGGCTGAGCCTGGTGATGGAAAAGCGCCATCAGGAGCTCAAGCTGCAGCTTGCCGACCGCTGCGACATGTACGCCGACTGCGCCAAGCTCTCGCAGGTGGTCTACAACCTGATGGAAAACGCCAGCAAGTATACCCAGGAGGGCGGCGTGATCCGGGTGCGGCTGATCCGCTCCGGGCGGGACGCCATCCTGACCGTCTCGGACAACGGCCCCGGGATTCCCAAGGAGGATCAGTCGCATATCTTTGACCGCTTCTACCGCGTGGACAAGGCCCGCAGCCGCGAAACGGGCGGCACGGGCCTTGGGCTGAGCATCGTGCATCAGATGGTGCTCATGCACGGCGGCACGGTGTCGGTGGACAGCGAAGAGGGCAACGGCGCCACCTTTACGGTGGAATTGCCCATTCATCAGGGATGACGGGAGGGATGCCGATGGTCAGAAAACGCGCAAAGCTGCTTGCTCTCATGGCGCTCGCCTGCGCTTTGCTCAGCGCCTGCGCATCCGTGGGACTGCCCGTGGCCGATGACGAGCTCCCCGCAACCCTTCCTCCCGCCGAGGTCAGCTTTCTGGCGCCGATCGGCGACGCCTCTCTGGAGTATACGGCTCCCGCCACGCTCTACCTCCCCCGCCATGACGGCATGAGCCTGACGGCGGTGGAGAGCGAGGTCTCCTTTTCCCCCACCCGCCCCGACGCGGAGAGCCTCGCACGGGCGCTTCTGGCCTATGCCGGCGACGGCGTGGCAAGCCCCGTGGGCGGAAGCGTCCGGCTGTCGCTCTACGGCGTCAACCCCGTGGAGGTCAGCCGCAACGTGGCGACCGTCAACCTGGCGGCCAACGCCCTCCAGCTCAGCCGCGACGCGCTCTATCTGGCATGCCAGTCCATCGCCAACACGCTGACCACGCTCCCCGGGATCGAATGGGTCAATTTTCTGGTGGTGGACCGTCCCGTCGGCCTGGATATCGCCAACACGCTCCCCATGGGCGCGCTGTCGGCAACCTCGGCCCAGGACATCTCCGCGGCCTATGACCAGCTTCTCTCCCGCCGGGTGGACAGCGGATCGGACGCTTCCCTCAAACCCCTCACCTCCAACGTCACGCTCTACTTTCCCGTGGGCGGCACCGACGGCGTCGTCAGCGAGGTCAGGACCATCTCCTTTGCCGATCAGGTTTTTTCCAACATGGTAGTAACCATCCTGCGCGAGCTTGCGCAGGGCCCGGGCGCGCAGATTGATTCGCCCGCGCTTCCGCTGCTTGGCGACCTTCTCACCGCCGACCCCAAGCTGGTCAATTCCGAATCCACCGGCGGCTCCGTGATCTCTCTGGAGTTTGCCTACAACCTCGACGACATGCTCGAGGCCTACGGTCTGACCCGGGCCCAGAGCATGGCTTCCCTGTGCTACACGCTGTGTACGTTTTTCCCCAACGTCAGCGGGATCCGCGTCTCCATCAACGATACACCCGTGTCCGAGCTGCAGCTGGAGGAGGACGTGGACGTGTCCATCAGCTTTACGGAAAACATCCTCCTTCGCGGGGATTTTTCCACCCTGCTCTATGACTACTGCACCCTCTTTTTTGCAGACGAGGCGGGCGAAAGCCTTCGCAGGGTGACCCGCCCCGTGCCCTATACCCAGCGCGTAAGCCCGCGCACGCTGCTCATCGAGCTGGCGCGCGGCCCGCAGGCCAGCGACAGCCTGCAGGGGCTGTCCGCCGTCATGCCCGTGGGCGCGATTGAGGACACCGATATTCTCGGGCTGGCGCTCTCGGAGGGGACGATGCTGGTCAATTTTGCCCCCTCCTTTGAAAACGTGGGGGCAGGCATGGACGAAACCCGGGAACGCCTGCTCGCCTACGCCATGGTCAATACCCTCTGTGCGGGGACGGGCGCGGAGAGCGTGTGCTTCTTCCGCGGCGGTACGCAGTTCGATGGCTTTTCCGGCAAAATCTATTGGCGTGGGCTGTTCTACCCTCTGCCGACGGACAGCTAAAAAGCGGCGGGGAGCGTCATGGCTCCCCGCCCCAGCGTGTCGAAAAAGCTCGCCTGCGGCGATCTTTTCCGCCAGGGCACGTTTCCCCTGCGCCTGCGGCGCGGCCGGGGAAACGTGCAAGGAAACCTTGCT
>CAUDEL010000064.1:0-14218 GCA_958448555.1 uncultured Eubacteriales bacterium
GGCGCGGCCAGCGCCCGCCGCGATGATTGAGGTTGCGGACCTGCGGGCCCTCCAAACCTCCTGGAAAGTGTTTGTCAGCAGTCTGAGGCGGCCGCCCGGGAAGGGCGGCCGTCCGCTTCTTTATGCGCCGTTGAGCGGGAAGGTGAACAGGAACGTCGCGCCCCGGCCCTCCTCGCTGCTGACCGAGATGCTTACGCCGTGGCGGCGGGCGATCTCCGCGGCGATGGCCAGCCCCAGGCCCGTGCCCTCGCGGGAGCCGTCGCCGGAGCGGTGGAAGCGCTCGAAGATCAGCGGGAGTTCGGCCTCGGGGATGCCGGGGCCCTCGTCGCTCACGCCGATGACGCGGCCCTCCAGCCACAGGCGCACGCCGCGGCCGGGCGGGGTGAACTTGACGGCGTTTTCGGCCACGGCCATGAGCATCTGCCGCAGGCGGGCGTAATCGCCCGTGACCCGGGGACGGGCCGCGGGCTCCTCGCAGCGCAGGCTCAGGCCCTTGGCCGCGCACAGGGCGCGGGCGCTCATGGCCACGTCGCCCAGCAGCTCGGAGAGGTCCACGGGCTTTTGCTCCAGCGCAAAGTCGTCGCTTTGCAGCCGCGAAAGCTCCAGAAGGTCGCGGATGAGGCGCTGGAGCCACAGGCTCTCGCCCAGCATCTGGGCGTAGTAGGCCGACACCGTCTCGGGGTCGGCGACCAGCCCGTCGCGCAGGGCCTCCAGCGAGCCGCGGATGACGGTGACGGGCGTCTTGAGCTCGTGGCTGATGTCGGAAAAAAGCCGCTGCTGGGCCAGGCGCCGCCGCTCGTCGCGGCGGCGCGCCTCCTCCAGCCGCTGGGCCAGCACGTCCATGGAGCGGGCGAGGGAGCCGACCTCGTCGCGCCGCCGCATGCGCGTGGGGGCGGGCGCATCGCCCGCGGCCAGCGCCACGGCGATCTGCTCCACCTTTACGATGGGGCGGGTGAAGAGGCGGGAGAAAATCAGGGCCAGCACCGCCGAGAGCGCGAAGGCGGCCAGGCCGCTGGAGAGCAGGGCCGCGGCGCTGGGCACCTGCTGGAAGCCCAGCTCGCGCAGCGAGGCGTCCAAAAGCACCACACCCAGCACCCGGCTGTCGACGTCCATGATGGGCATGGAGGCGGCCAGGCGGGTTTCG
Organism: uncultured Eubacteriales bacterium; assembly: GCA_958448555.1. Taxonomy (GTDB): domain Bacteria; phylum Bacillota; class Clostridia; order Christensenellales; family Aristaeellaceae; genus Limiplasma. The sequence goes on from CAUDEL010000064.1 coordinate 1,145, forward strand.
CCCTCCAGGCTGGCGTGGATGATGGGCGTCTTGCCCATGAAGCCAAGGGCGATGCTCTGCTCCAGATACCCCGCCAGCAGGGGATGCTCAAGCACCTGCACCACGCCGTCAAAGTAGCCGGTGACGTTGTGGCCCACGTCCACCAGATAGACGTTGCAGCGGGTGATCTGCTCGGTCAGCGCCAGGTAGGGGGCGAGCGTCTCCTCGCTGACGATGAAGCGCGTCTCGTCCAGGGAGGCGTCAAAGGCCGAGGGCGCGACCAGCTCGGAGAGGTTCTGGGCGATGGCGAAGGCGTCGCGCTGCATGACCTGGCTGTGGTGCCGGATGGACTGGCTGAGCATCAGGGCGTTGTAGAGGAGCACGGTGATGATCGCAAAGGCCGCCAGCAGCAGCGAAAACAGCAGCATCAGCCGCATGGTGAGCGAGCGCTTCATGGCAGCCGCCTTTCAAACTTGTAGCCCGTGCCCCAGACCGTGGCGATGGAGAAAAAGTCGTGCGGGTAGGCGTCCAGCTTCTGCCTGAGGCGCTTGATGTGCGAGTCCACCGCCCGGTAGCTGCCCGCGTGCTGCTCGCCCCAGACCAGCGTGAGCAGGTTGTCCCGCGTGAACACCCGCCCCGGCGAGGAGGCCAGGGTGTAGAGCAGCTCCGTCTCCCGCCGCGTCAGGTCCAGCCTGCGCCCGTCCAGCGTCACGCTCAGCGACGGCAGGTGGATCGACAGGCTCCCCACCACCAGCGTCTCCTGCCCCGTGGGCGCGGGCATGCGCCGGAGCACCGCGCGGATGCGCGCCATGACCTCCCCCGGCGAAAAGGGCTTGACGATGTAGTCATCCGCGCCGATGTCCAGACCCAGGATTCGGTCCGCGTCCTCGTCGCGCGCCGTAATCATCAGAATCGGCACCCCCGACACCCGCCGGATGCGCCGGCAGACCTCCAGCCCGTCGATCCCCGGCAGCAGGATGTCCAGCAGGATCATGGACGGCGCCGCCGCGTCAAACAGCGACAGCGCCTCCTCCCCCGAGCGCGCGCTCAGCACCGGCCAGCCCTGGGCACGGATGTAACGGGTGAGGATCTCCACGATCTGCTCGTTGTCGTCCACAATCAAAATGGGATTCAAAGCCAATCCCTCCCCGCCCCATTGTAGTTGCCTGTGAGAATATTGTCAATTTTTCGACCCAAATTTCAAAAAGCCATACTTTTGCCACAAAAGGCATGTATGCTGATACTCGAACGGGGGAGGACGATGGAAGATGAAACGCTTGTGCATCATCCTGGCGCTGCTTCTGGCCCTGACGGGCCCGGCCCTTGCGCAGGAGACGGAGTACCCGGACGGCATCTACCGCGGCTTTTACTACGACGGCGGCATTGAGCAGATCGCCATCCAGTTCGAATTGCAGGACGGCGTGTTTCAGTCCCTTCTCTACCGCGGCGTGAGGTACAAGGACGGCGACTACATGAGCGAGGACGCCAGCGACTACCAGAAGGCCGCCCTGCGCCAGTACCGCGAGCTGGCCGCCTATCTGGTGGGCCGGGGCGTGGACGCCATCGACGACCTCTACGACCCCTACGGCATCGTCGAGGACATCGACGCGGTCACCACCGCCACCATGCAGTCCTCCAAGCTGATCTCCGCCCTCTGGGACGGCCTCAACCGCCGCCCCTTCAAGCTCCTGAGCACCGCCAAGCTCCCCGCCGCCGGGGACTTTGCCGACGGCCTCTACCGCGGCTTCTACATGGAGGACGGACAGGAGGAGGTGGCGGTGGAGTTCACGCTGAAAAGCAACGTCTTTTCCACCCTTCGCTACCGCGCGCTGAGCTACCGTGGCCAGGACTACCTCGACCCCGGCGCCGGGGAGGAGGTCCGCGCCGTCGCCGGGCAGTTCGGGCAGCTCCTGTCCTATCTGGAGGGAAAGCCCGTGGACTGCGTCAACGACCTCTACCAGCCCGGCAACATCGCTTCCGACGCCGACGGCCTCAGCGGCGCCACCATCCGCGCCCCCAAGGTGATTTCCGCCATCTGGGACGCCCTCAACCGCCACGCCTACCACGTGGAATGACTTCGGATTTATCGCCCCTCCGGGCGGTAAAGCATAGAAATCTGAAAAGGAGAACGAAACCATGAAAAAACTGCTGACCGCTTCTCTGGCCGCGCTGATGGCGCTGTGCCTCGTCCTTCCCGCCCTGGCCGAGGGTGAAGTGACCATCGGACAGGCCCTCTACGCCGCGCACGGCACCAAGTGCTTTGCGGTGCTCACCGTCGCCATGCAGGACGGCGTGGTCGCCGACGCCTACATCGACGAGTTCCAGTTCATGACCGCGGGCGAGGCCGTGGGCGTGCCCAACAGCGAGGCCGACTTCGGCCAGAGCTACCCCGAGGGCAAGGTGCTGGCCTCCAAGCGCGAGAACGCCGAGCTCTACAGCAGCAACATGGCCGCCGCCGGCTCCACCGTGGCGCTGGATGTGAACTATGCCGCCATCGAGGACTTTGTGACCGGCAAGACCATCGAGGAGCTGGAAGCCGCCGTGGAGGGCAAGACCGCCGAGGAAATGGTGGACGCCGTCGCCGGCTGCACGCTGGTGGACACGCTGGGCTATGTGAGCGGCCTGATCGAGGCTGCCAAGGCCGCCAAGTAAAAAACACGCGGGCAAAAAGAGGCCGCCGGGAGGATTCCCGGCGGCCTCAGACCGTTGAAAAACCCCCTGTTTTGGGGAAAGCCGCGTTTCTTGCGCCCTTCGGGCGCTCGCAACGCTCAGGGAAAATGCTGCGGCATAAGGCTTTGGGGCTCTGCCCCAAACCCCGGCAGGGGGATGATCCCCCTGCACCCCCGCACTTTGTCAGCAGCCTGAGGCCGCCGGGAGGATTCCCGGCGGCCTCTTGCACTTGCAAGAAGCGGCTTTTTTTGCTATGCTGTGTGCATCTGTGCCGGGAGAGGATTTCGGAGGGGGCGGAAGGGATGGAACGGCCCATGCACGGGATGCTCGCGGCGGCGGCGGGACGGCTGTCGTTGCATATGCCGGGGGCGCAGGGACGGGGGCCATATGGCCGCATCGACCCCTACCGGCTGGAGACGACCGAGCTGGCTGTGACCGATGACCTCTATGCGCCCGGCGGGGCCATCGCCCGCGCCGAGGCGCTGGCGGCGCAAAGCGCCGGCGCGGCGGGGACGCTGATGCTCACCGGCGGGTCCACTGCCGGGGTTCAGGCGATGCTGCTCTACGCCGCGGGCGGCGGCGGGCAGGTGATTGTGCCCAGAAACGCCCATGCGAGCGTCATTCGCCTGTGCGCGGTTGCGGGGCTGGATGTGGGGTTCGCCCGGCCCTCGTTCACGGCCTCGGGGATCTGCCACACGCGCGACGAGAGCTATCTGGAGGCGCTCTCGCGCTGCCCCGGGGCGCGGGCGATGCTGGTGACGCGGCCGGACTATTACGGCGCGCTGAACTATCCCGTGCGGGCGGCGGCGCGGGCGCGGGAGATGGGGATAACGGTGCTGTGTGACGAGGCGCACGGCGCGCATCTCAGCTGGGACCCCGAGACGCCCACGGCGGGCGCGCTGGGCGCGGACCTGTGGGTGCAGTCGGCGCACAAGACGCTGCCAGCGCTCAACGGCGCGGCGTGGCTGCACGCGGGGCCGGGGGTGGACATGGCGCGGCTGCGGGCGATGGTGCGCGCGGTGCAAAGCAGCAGCCCGCCGTTTGTGACGCTGCTTTCGCTGGACGACGCGCGGGCGTGGATGGACGCCCGCGGGGCGGCGGCGATCGCGCGGCTCAGGGAGGCGGCGGCGTGCTTTCACCGGTGGGCCGCGCAGATGGGCTATGCCGACGGGCAAAGCGAGCCGGGCTGGGCCTACGACCGCACGCGCGTGGTCATCGAGGCGCCGCAGGGCGGCTTTGCGCTGGCGCGGGCGCTGGGGGCGCGGGGCGTGGACGTGGAAATGAGCGACGAGCGGCGGGTGGTGTGCATCGTGTCGCTCATGGACGGCCCGGCGCGGCTTGCGCGCCTGCTTCGCGCGCTGCCGCCGCCCGGGGCGGCGACGCTGGCGCCCGATGTGCCGCCGGCGGTTTTGCCCGAACGGGTGATGCCGCTTGGGGAGGCGTTTTTCGCGCCCAGCGAGCCCGTGCCGCTCCCGCGCGCGGCCGGGCGGGTGAGCGCGGTGCAGGCCGGGCCCTATCCGCCGGGGACGGCGCTGATCTGCGCGGGCGAGCGGGTGACGGAGGAGATCGCGGCGTATCTGGCGTCGCTGGACGGGCGGCGCTCGTTCGGTCTGGGGCCGGGCGGGACGCTGGCGTGTGTACGGTAAAGGAGATTGCTATGGACATTTACCCCTATGACGCGGTGGTTTTTGATCTGGACGGCACGCTGTTTGACGCGGAGGACGGGATCGTCTCCTCCGTGCGCCGGGCCATGGACGAGATGGGGCTGGAGATTCCCCAGGACGCGGACCTGCGCGAGGTGGTGGGCCCGCCGCTGGCGGATTCCTTCCGCGACCTGCTGGATGTGCCCCAGGCGCGCGTGCCCGAGGCCATGGAGCGTTACCGGCGCGATTTCAGCGCCCGGGGCATGTACCTCTACAGCGTGTACCCCAACATCCGCAGCATCCTGCGCATGCTGCGCGAGGCGGGGGTGCACGTGGGCCTGGCCACCTCCAAGCCGCTGTGGCTGGCAAGGGACATCCTGTCCTACTTCGCGCTGGAGGGCGACTTTGACGCCGTGGTGGGCGAGGAGGACGCGGCGGCCAGGCTGGGCAAGGCCGAGCTGATCCGGCGTGCCCTGCCCGAGCGCTACCGCCGCGCGGCCATGGTGGGCGACCGCAAGTTCGATATGGCCGGCGCGCTGGAAAACGGCATCGAGGGCATCGGCGCGGGCTACGGCTGCGGCACCGAGGAGGAGCTGACCGTGGCGGGCGCGTCGGTCGTGGTGCCCGACACCGAGGGCCTGCGCGCGGTGCTGTGCCCCGGCGGGGAGATTCCGCGCGGCTTTTTCCTGACCGTGGAGGGCCCGGACGGCAGCGGCAAGACCACCCAGACCGAGCTTCTGGAAAAGAGCCTGCGGCAGTTCGGCTTCAGCGTCCTGCGCACGCGCGAGCCGGGCGGCTGCGCCATCAGCGAGGACATCCGCCGCATCATCCTGGACACCAAGAACACCGACATGTGCCCCGCCTGCGAGGCGCTGCTCTATGCCGCCGCGCGCGCCCAGCACGTCAGCCAGGTCATCCGCCCGGCGGTGGAGCGGGGGATGCTGGTGCTGTGCGACCGCTTCGTGGACAGCTCCGTGGCCTATCAGGGCGGCGGGCGCGGGCTGGGCGTGGAGACGGTGCAACAGATCAACGACCCCGCCGTGGACGGCATGATGCCCGACGCCACGCTCTATCTGGCCATCGACCACCGGGCGGCCCTTCGCCGCAGGCTGAGCGCCTCCGAGCCCGACCGGCTGGAGCTGGAGGCGGGCGAGTTCCACGAGCGCGTGCAGAAGGCCTATGAGCGCCTGGTGCGCGACAACCGCCGCCGCTTTGTGGTGGTGGACGCGGCGCGCGGCGTGGAGGAGGTCGCCGCGGACGCGCTGGAGGCCGTGCTCGGGCGGCTTTTGCCCGAGCGGCGGGCGTAGGGGGAATGGGGATGGAGCGCATTGTGGTGGGCATGTCCGGCGGGGTGGACAGCTCCGTGGCGGCCCTCATGCTCAAACGGCAGGGCTACGACGTGGTCGGCGTGTTCATGAAGAACTGGGACGAGAAGGACGAAAACGGCACCTGTACCGCCGCCGACGACTGGCGCGACGTGCAGAGCGTATGCGATACCATCGGCATCCCCTGCTACGCCGTCAACTTTGAAAGGGAATACTACGACCGGGTCTTTTCCTATTTTCTGGACGAGTACCGGCGCGGCCGCACGCCCAACCCCGACGTGCTGTGCAACCGCGAGATCAAGTTCCGCGCCTTTCTGGACTACGCGCTCAAGCTGGGGGCCAGCCGCATGGCCACCGGGCATTTCGTGCGCTCGGAGGTGCGAAGCGGGCATCCCGTGCTTCTCAAGGGCGCGGACGCAGGCAAGGACCAGAGCTACTTCCTTTATATGCTCAAGGAGCGGCAGCTCGCGCGCGCGCTGTTTCCCGTGGGCGGCATGACCAAGGCGCAGGTGCGCGCCATCGCGGAGGAAAACGGCCTGTCCACCAGCAAAAAGAAGGATTCGACGGGCGTGTGCTTCATCGGCGAGCGCAACTTCCGCCGCTTTTTGCAGGGCTTTCTGCCCATGCAGCCGGGCCAGATGCGCACCCCCGACGGCCGCGTGGTGGGCGAGCACATCGGCCTTGCCTACTACACGCTGGGCCAGCGGCGGGGCCTTGGCATCGGCGGCGGGGGCGACGGGCGGCGCTGGTTCGTGGTGGAAAAGGACCTTGCAAACAACGTGCTTGTGGTCGAGCAGGGCGAGGACAGCCCGCGGCTCTACAGCCGGTTCGTGCGCGCCTCCGGGGCGACGTGGATCGCCGGGGAGGCGCCCGCGCCGGACGGCACGCCCATGCGCCTGACGGCGCGCTTCCGCTACCGGCAGGGCGATCAGGCGGTGACGGTCGTGGCGCGGGGCGACAGCCTGCTCATCGAGGCGGACGAGCTTCAGCGCGCGGTCACGCCGGGGCAGAGCGTGGTGCTCTACGACGGGGACGTGTGCCTGGGCGGCGCGGTGGCCGACGCCGCGGGCATGACGGCGGCGGAGCTTTAGGATGAAAAAATGGTTGACGGTTTTCCGCGCGACATGGTAAAATTCAAAAAAAGCAATGAAAAACCGATCGGAGGGTGGTTGGACGATGAAACGGATCGTATGGTGCGTAGCGGTGATGATGCTTCTGCTGTGCGTTGGCGCGTGGGCGCTGGCGGAGGAGGGGGAAGTTTACAGCTATCTGGACTATGACTACGTCCTGCTGGAGGACGGCTCGGCCAAAATCACGTACTACATGGGCCCCGAGGAGACGTATGAGGTGGAAATTCCCCGGGAGCTGGACGGACACACCGTTACCGCCATGGCCAGCGGCTGCTTCGAATTGTGGGACCTTACCAGTGTGACCATCCCCGACAGCGTCACCGAGATTGAGGGCAATCCGTTCTTCGTATGCGAGGACCTGCAAACCATCGAGGTGTCCCCCGACCATCCGACGCTGGCGCTGATCGACGGGGTGCTCTTTGACAAGACGGAAAAAAAGCTGCTGTGCCACCCGGCTGGGCTGGAAGCTTCTTCCTATGAGATTCCGGAGGGAATCACTGCGATCGGCTGGGGCGCATTTTCCTGCTGCATGAAGCTGGAACATGTGTCCATCCCCGAGACGGTCGCCGCCATAGGCGACTACGCGTTTAACGAATGCGACAGTCTCAGGAGCGCGGCCGTTCCCGACGGGATTACGGCCATCGGCGAGGGCACGTTCGCATACTGCGAGGCGCTGGAGGATGTGAGCCTGCCCGATAGCGTGGAAAGCCTCGGCATGTGGGCCTTTGATGGCTGCGACAGCCTTGTGCAGATCAGCCTGCCGGACGGGCTCACTGAGATCGGCGATGGCGCGTTCTCATTCTGCCATGCGCTGGAGGATGTGAACCTGCCCGATAGCGTGGAAAGCCTCGGTCTGTGGGCCTTTTATGGCTGCGACAGCCTTGCGCAGATCAGCCTGCCCGACGGGGTGACCGTCATTGGCAGAGATGCCTTTAACAGCTGCGAAAGCCTGAAATCCATCGACCTGCCCGACGGGCTTGTCTCCATCGGCGACTATGCTTTTTCCCGTTGCAGCGATTTGGAGAGCATCGCCCTGCCCGACGGGGTGACCTCCATTGGCAAGGAGGCGTTCATCGATTGCGAAAGCCTGACGGAAGTGACCATACCCGGCAGCGTTTCCTTCATCGGGAAGGACGCCTTTGAAGACTGCTCGGAGGACCTCGTGCTGACCGTGGAGCGCGATTCCTACGCGAGGGACTACGCGGAAGAAAACGGCATCGACTACGCCTACGAGGACGCCAACGACTGGCTCAACGAATAAGGGCGCGGGAAGGGCTTGCTCCATCAGGGAAGAATCTGTCCGCATTTTTACGGAAAAACAATGCAAATACAGGCAATTTTCGCAAAGCCGCTTGCGCTCAAAGCGCGCAGCGGCTATAATATTCACCATCATTCGGGACGTGCCCGGATGGGATGAAGTATTGTAGGGAGGTAAACAAGATGAAAAAAGTTCTTTCCGTGATCCTGACGCTGGCTCTGGCGCTGGGCCTGGCCCTGCCCGCCGTGGCTGAGGACGCGATCAAGATCGGCGTGATCGGCCCCCTGACCGGCCCCGCCGCCATTTACGGCACCGCCGTGGCCAACGCGGCCAAGATTGCCGCCGACGAGCTCAACGCCCTGGGCGGCATGCAGATCGAAATCGACGCGCAGGACGACGAGCATGACCCCGAGAAGGCCATCAACGCCTACAACACCGTGCTGGACAACGGCGCGAAGGTGATCGTGGGCACCGTGACCTCCGGCCCCTGCGCCGCCGTGGCCGCCCTGGCGTATGAGGAGCGCATCTTCATGCTGACGCCCTCCGCCTCCTCCACCGACGTCATCGCCGACAAGGACAACGTCTATCAGGTCTGCTTCACCGATCCCGCGCAGGGCGCGGCCTCGGCCCAGTACATCGCCGAGCACGGCCTGGCCACCAAGGTCGCCGTGATCTACAACAACGGCGACGTGTACTCCACCGGCATCTACCAGACCTTCGAGCAGAAGGCCGCGGAGCTGGGCCTTGAGATCGTGAAGGTCACCACCTTCACCGACGAGACCACCGACTTCTCCGTGCAGGTCACCGAGACCAAGAACGCGGGCGCCGAGCTGGTCTTCCTGCCCATCTACTACACCCCCGCCTCCATGATCCTCACCCAGGCCGACGCCATGGGCTATGATCCCATCTTCTTCGGCGTGGACGGCATGGACGGCATCCTCACCATGGAGGGCTTTGACACCAGCCTGGCCGAGGGCGTGCTGCTGCTGACCCCCTTCAGCGCCGACGCCAAGGACGAAAAGACCGTGAACTTCGTCACCAAGTACGTCGAGCTCTACGGCGACACCCCCAACCAGTTCGCCGCCGACGCCTATGACGCGGTCTACGCCGTCTACGAGGCCATGACCGCCGGCGGCATCACCGCCGACACCACCCCCGAGGAAGCCTGCGAGATCATGATCGCCGAGATGCAGAAGCTCACCATCGAGGGCCTCACCGGCACCATGACCTGGTCCGCCACCGGCGAGGTCAGCAAGACCCCCACCGCCGTCAAGATCGAAAACGGCGCCTACGTGGGCATGGAATAAGTCCAGCCGCCCCTCCCGGCCCCCGGCCGGGAGGGGCCCACAAGAAAACAGGCGGAAGGTAACCAACGGTAGTTTGACTTAAGCGCCCGACTACCGTTGATTACCTTCGCGCATTTCAAACGACACGAAGGGTGTGGGGGAAAATGACACAGTTTCTGTCCTACCTGTGCAACGGCATCAGCCTGGGAAGCGTCTATGCCATCATCGCCCTGGGCTATACCATGGTCTACGGCATCGCCAAGATGCTCAACTTCGCGCACGGCGACGTCATCATGATCGGCGCTTACATCGCCTTCTGCGCCATGCAGTACTGGAGCTTTCCGCCGGTCATCTCCGTGCTTGCGGCCATGGCGGTGTGCACGGTGCTGGGCATGGTGATCGAGCGCACGGCCTACAAGCCGCTTAGGCAGGCGTCCTCCCTGGCCGTGCTCATCACCGCCATCGGCATGAGCTACCTGCTGCAAAACGTGGCCCTGCTGGTCTGGGGCGCCAACCCCAAGAGCTTTCCCTCCGTGGTGGGCCTGGGCGCGATCTCCCTTCTGGACGGCCGCCTCATCATCTCCAGCGAGGCCGTGGTCACCATCGCCGCCTGCGTGGTCATCATGATCGCCCTGACCGTCTTTACCGGCAGGACCAAGATGGGCAAGGCCATGCGCGTGGTGGCCGAGGACAAGGGCGCGGCGGAGCTGATGGGCATCAACGTCAACCTCACCATCACCGTGACCTTCGCCATCGGCTCGGCCCTGGCCGCCGTCGCGGGCGTGCTTCTGTGCTCGGCCTATCCCACCCTCATGCCCACCACCGGCGCCATGCCCGGCATCAAGGCCTTTACCGCCGCGGTCTTCGGCGGCATCGGCTCCATCCCCGGCGCCATGCTGGGCGGCATTTTGCTGGGCGTGATCGAGATCCTGGGCAAGGCGTACGTCTCCACCGAGCTTGGCGACGCCTTCGTCTTTGCGGTCCTCATCGTGGTCCTGCTGGTCAAGCCCGCGGGACTGCTGGGCAGGACCGTCCATGAGAAAGTGTGAGGTGGCGGCCATGAGAAAGAAAAAAGTCATCGGCAGCCTGGTCAACTACCTGATCGTGATCGCGGCGTACCTGGTCTGCCAGTACCTGCTGGCCACCGGCGGCATGACCCGCGCCCTGCGCGGCCAGCTGGTGCCCATCTGCGTGTGGGTGGTCATGGCGGTGTCGCTCAACCTCGTGGTGGGCGTGTCGGGCGAACTGAGCCTGGGCCACGCGGGGTTCATGAGCGTGGGCGCGTTTTCCGGCATCGTGGCCTCCGGCTGGATGCTGGGCGCCTTCCAGCTTGAAAACGAGGTCGTCAGGCTCATTTTGTCCATGGTCGTGGGCGGCGTGTTCGCGGGCATCGCGGGCGTGCTCATCGGCATCCCCGTGCTCAGGCTCCGCGGCGACTACCTGGCCATCGTGACCCTGGCCTTCGGCGAGATCATCCGTAACGTCATCAACTGCCTCTACATCTCCATCGACCAGGGGCGGCTGCACTTCGCCTTCAACGACAGCAACATCCCCGGCGAGCTGCTCGTCAGCGGCCCCAAGGGCGGCGTGGGCATCGACACCATCGCCACCTTCGGCATGGGCTTCGCGCTCATCCTCTTTACCCTCTTTGTCGCCCAGAACCTCGTCAACAGCCGCTCCGGCCGCGCCATCATGGCCACCCGCGACAGCCGCATCGCCGCCGAGTCCGTGGGCATCAACATCACCAAGTACAAGATGATGGCCTTCGTGACCAGCGCCGTGCTCGCAGGCATGGCCGGCGCGCTCTACGGCCTCAACTACTCCACCGTCGCCGCCAGCAAGTTCAAGTTCGACACCTCCATTCTGGTGCTGGTGTTCGTGGTGCTGGGCGGCATCGGCTCCATCCGCGGCTCGCTCATCGCCGCGACGCTGCTGACCATTCTGCCCGAGGTCCTGCGCGCCTTCAGCGACTACCGCATGCTGGTGTACGCGGTGGTGCTGATTCTGGTGATGCTGGCCACCAACAGCCCGTTTTTGAGCGTGCGGCTCCAGCGCCTCAAGGCGCTTGTGCGCCGTGAAAGAACCAATCCCGGAAAGGAGGGCGAGGCGGCATGACCCAGCAGCGCAAGCGGCAATCCGAAACCAAGATGGTCCCCGTCCCCAGCCATTCCATCGTCCCGGAGCGCGACGTCAACAAGCGCCCCGTGCTGGAAACGCGCCATCTGGGCGTGGACTTCGGCGGCCTGAGGGCCGTGGAGGACTTCAACCTCACCATCGGCCAGACCGAGATCGCGGGCCTCATCGGCCCAAACGGCGCGGGCAAGACCACCGTCTTTAACCTGCTCACCAAGGTCTACCAGCCCACCACCGGCGTGGTCATCCTCGACGGCAAGGACACCGCCGGCATGAACGCCGTGCAGGCCAACAAGCTGGGCATCGCCCGCACGTTCCAGAACATCCGCCTCTTTGGCAACATGACGGTGGAGGAAAACGTGCGCATCGGCCTTCACAACCAGGTCAAGTACGGCATGTTCTCGGGCATCTTCCGTCTGCCCGCCTACTGGAAGCAGGAGAAGAAGCAGCACGAGAAGGCGCTGGAGCTTTTGTCCATCTTCGACATGCAGGACATGGCGCGCTACCGCGCGGGGTCCCTGCCCTACGGCGCGCAGAGAAGGCTTGAGATCGTGCGCGCCCTGGCCACGCACCCCAAGCTCCTTTTGCTCGACGAGCCCGCCGCCGGCATGAACCCGCATGAGACCGAGGAATTGATGGAGAACATCATCAAGATCCGCGACCGGTTCCAGATCGCCGTCATGCTCATCGAGCACGACATGAATCTGGTCATGGGCATCTGCGAGGGCATCTGCGTGCTCAACTATGGCCGCATCATCGCCAAGGGCACCGCCAGCGAGATCCAGCAAAACCCCACCGTCATCGAGGCCTATCTGGGCAAGCGCAAGGAGGGGGAGCAATGAGCCTTCTCAAGGTTGACAACATCCACGTCTACTACGGCGCGATCCACGCCATCAAGGGCATCTCCTTCGAGGTCAACGAGGGTGAGATCGTCACCCTCATCGGCGCAAACGGCGCGGGCAAGTCCACCACCCTCAACACCATCGCCGGCCTGCTCAAGCCCCGCAGCGGCTCCATCACCTTCGAGGGGCGAAGCCTGCTGGGCATGAAAACGCACAAGCTGGTCTCCCAGGGCATGGCCCTGTGCCCCGAGGGGCGGCGCATCTTCCAGCTCATGACCGTGCGCGAAAACCTCGAGATGGGCGGCTTTTCCCGCCCGCCCCAGGAGATTGAGGGCTCGCTGGAGGACGTGTTTGGCCGCTTCCCGCGCCTCAGGGAGCGCGAAAAGCAGGTCGCCGGCACCCTGAGCGGCGGCGAGCAGCAGATGCTGGCCATGGGCCGCGCCCTGATGAGCAAGCCAAAGCTGCTCATGCTCGACGAGCCGTCGATGGGCCTGGCGCCGATTCTGGTGGAGCAGATCTTCGACATCATCAAGGAGCTGCACGAGGCGGGCACCACCATCCTTCTGGTGGAGCAGAACGCGCAGATGGCCCTGTCCATCGCGGACCGCGCCTACGTGCTGGGCACGGGAATGATTACCATGAGCGGAAACGCCGCCGAGGTCCTCTCCGACGACGGGGTCAGAAAGGCGTATCTGGGCGGCTGAAAGCAAAAAAAGCGTCCCCCTCCCCGCCAGATGGCGAGGGAGGGGGACGCTCAGGTTGTCGAAAAAGCTCGCCTGCGGCGATCTTTTCCGCCAGATGCTTAAGA
>CAUDEL010000065.1:0-13657 GCA_958448555.1 uncultured Eubacteriales bacterium
GTGCGGTGGATTCGGAAGCCTTGCGCAGCAAGGTTTCCTTGCACGTTTCCCCGGCAGCACAAGGGCTGCCGGGGATTTCAAATTTCTTATTCGGCCGGGGCCGCGGTCGCTTCGACATTTTCGACCGGTTCCGAAGCGGTGCTCTGCTCAGCCTCAAGCTCAGAGATGCTGGGGGTCACGCCGGAGTAGGTGATAGCGGCTTCCGCCAGCCAGTTTTCCAGGGTGCTGGTGTACAGCTCGCTCTGCTTGGCGGTCAGCAGGCTCTGGCGCTTGGCTTCACGCTGCTCGTCGGTCATGGCCACGGGGCCGCCCGCCACGTCGCCGATGTACTTGACGATGTGCACGCCATAGCTGCTCAGATAGGGAGCGGAAACGCCGCCCACGCTGTCGATGCTCATGGCGGCCTCGACAAACTCGGGCACGTAGTTGGTGGAGGCGCTGCTGACCTCATAGCCGCTGGTCTTGTAGGGCTCGGTGGTCATGCCGGGATCGGAGGCGGTGCCGTCCTCGTTGACGCCGTAGGTGGCGATCAGCTCGTCAAAGTCCACGCCCTCGGCGATCTTCTCGTTGATCTCGTCGATGGTGTCAGCCAGGGAATTGAAGATAGCGGCCTTGGCCTGGTTGACCTGCTCCTCGGTCACGGGCTCAGGGGTGGCGGTGGGCTCGGCGGTTTCATCGGTGCCCGTGGTCTCCTCCGCGCTCTCCTCCCCGGCCTGGGCAGCCTGCTGCTGCTCCTCCCAGCGGGCCTGCAGATCGGTGTAGGTGCTCATGAGCTCCTCGTCCACGGGCAGCAGGATGTGCTTGACCGCGCGGAAGCCTTCCGGCTTGTACCAGGCGTAGTCCAGATCGCTGGAGGTGCCGTAGAGCGCGGCATACATCGCCATCTGGTCAACGTAGCTGTTGTACTCGACATAGGCCGCGATGTCGTTTTCGTAGAGCTCCTTGTCAGCCGCCACAAGCGACTGGTACATGTCCTCAACTTCCTGGTCGGTTACGGTGGCGTCCTGGGTCATCATGGCCTCGACCTTGCCAAGGACGGAATAGCGCTGATAATCCTCGCGCAGGCTCTCAGGGGTGTAGCCGGCGTCGTTGTAATAGCTGACGGCCTCCTGCTCGGCAGCGGCTTTTTCCTCCTCGCTGCTCTCCTCCGTCAGATCGCTGTAAAAGTAGCTGACGTAGCTGTCAATGGCGGTATTCCAGTCGCTGTCGGCCTGCGCCACCGCGGCGTCGATCTCCTCCTGGGTGAGCTGGTCCACGCCAAACTCCTTGGCCTTTTGCATCATCAGCTCCTCGGTGAGGCAGTTTTCCAGCGCCACGGCGCGGAACAGGTCCACGTTGGCCTGCTGGGTCAGATCGTAATAGCTGCCGTACTGGGAAACCAGGTTGGCATAGACGCCTTTGATGTCGCTCCAGGTCACGTCCTTGCCGCCGATGGTGGCCAGAACATCCGTGTCGTTGAGCTCGGTGATGGCCGCGGCGTCAGCCGTGGCGGCGGCGTCCTCGGCCAGGGCGGCTGCTCCCCACAGCATGCACAGGCACAGAAGCAGGGCTACAATTTTCCTGATGTTGGTCATGTTAGCAACGTTCCTTTCAGACGGGATTATCAAAGGGGGCAGACCCTGGGATGCGCCGCCCCTTCGGGCGGGCGCCCGACGGTTTGATATCTTCGCCATTATGACACACCGCCTATTTTTGCGCAAGGGTTTTTGCGTCGAAAGGCAGAATGTTACAGACTATTCACATCTTTTTCACGCCTGCGAAACGGCAGGGGAAGGAGGCGTCGCATGCGCATCGTCATAGAAAAAGGCGCCCGCGAGCTCACGCTGTGGGACGGGGCACGGCAGATGTTCCGCTGCCGCATCGCCCTGGGAAGGGAGCCCGCCGGCCCCAAGGAGCGCGAGGGGGACGGGCGGACCCCGGAGGGCGTCTATACCGTCTGCCTCGTCAAGGAGCGGGGAAAATACGGGCGAAGCCTGGGCCTGTCCTACCCGGGGACGCATGACGCACAGGCGGCGCTGGCGCGCGGGGAGATCGACCGGGAGACCTTTGAGGCGATTGCGCGGGCGCACCGGGAGGGGCGAAGGCCCCCGTGGGGCTCGCCGCTGGGCGGGGAGATCTACCTGCACGAGGGCGGCAATCGGAGCGACTGGACGCAGGGCTGCGTGGCGCTGGAGGAGGCGGACATGGACCGCGTGTTTCCCCTGCGCGACCGGGTGGAGGCGGTGGAGATCCGCCCCTAGGCACGTTGCAATCCCGGCGGGCATCTGCTATACTACACGCAGCCGGGCCGCGCGAAGCGCGGCTCTTTTAGAAGGAGGGCGCGCGGCATGAGCGCAGCGTGGCGTACCCGGATCCTGTGCCTGGCGGGGCGCATCATTCTGGAAAACGGCGGGGAGACCTACCGCGCCGAGGACACGGTCATCCATATGGCGCACGCGCTGGGCATGACGGAGGTGGACGTCTTCGGGATTCCCAGCGGCCTGTTCATCTCCTATACGGACGAGCGCGGCGAGCGCGAGACCTCGGTGTGCAGGACCTTTCCGCGGGGCACGCACCTGGCGCGTGTGGACCTGGTCAACCAGATCAGCCGGCAGCTTTCCGAGGGAACGCTTGCGCCGGAGGAGGTCATGGACGCTCTGAGGGCGGCGGAACGGCTGGGGGAGGACATGGCCCGATGGTACGCGCCCGCGGTGGCGTTTCTGACCGCGGCGGGCTTTGCGGTGATGTTTGGCGGCGGGCCGGTGGATATGGCGCTGGGCGGGCTGTGCGCGGCAGTGACGCTGCTGGTGCCGCGCCTGCTGGGCCGGCGGGATGCGGGCGGCATGAGCAGCGTTTTGCTGGGCGGCGTTGTGTGCGCGCTGATTCCGCTGGCGTTTCACGCGCTGACCGGCCTGGGGGTGGTGGAGGCGATGATCGCCAGCGCCATCATGCCGCTGGTGCCGGGGCTGAGCATGACCAACGCCGTGCAGGACATCCTCCGCGGCGACATGGTCTCGGGTGTGACGCACGCGGCGCGGGCGGTGATGATCGCGGCGTTGCTGGCGGGGGGCGCGCTCATTGGTACGCACGCAAGCGGCCTGATGGGCCTGGCAGGCGCCGGGGGAGAAGCGCACGCCGTCCTGCCCCGTAGCCTGCCAACGGTTATTTTGCTGTTTGCCAGCAGCCTTCTGGCAGGCGGGGGCTTCGGCGCGCTGCTCTACGCGCCGCGTAAAGCCATCGTCTGGGGCGGGCTGTTGGGTTGTGCGGGCTATCTTTGCTATGGCGCTGCACTGACAGCGGGCGCCGCCGAGACGGCGGCGATGTTCCTCGGCGCGCTGGTGGCGGCGCTGGGCGCGCAGATCGCAGCGCGGCGGCTGAAGATGATCGCCACGGTCTTTGTGACGATCGCCATTTTGCCTCTGGTTCCGGGCGTGGGGCTGTACCGCGCCATGAGCGCTCTGGCCACGGGCGATATGGTCGCGGGGGCATCCATCGCCGCGCACACCATGGCGCTGATCGTCATGATCGCCCTGGGCATCGGCCTGGGCACGGCGCTGGTGGGTGCGGACCGGGGCGTGAGGCGCTGAAAGGAAGGGAAAGGCGATGACGCATACGCTGGAAAAGCCCTCCGCGACGAGCGCGGGGCTGATGAACGCTTCGATGCTGCTGTATCTGTTTTGGCTGCTGCTGCCCGCGGTGCAGACCACGGGACGCGCGTTTACGGGCGCGGCGGCGGTGGCGCTGTTTGGCGCGGGGGCCCTGCTGGATGGCGCCTGGCTGCGGGCGCACTGGCCCAGGACGCTGCTGCGCGCGCTGTGCGCGGCGCTGATGCCGGTGATTTTGCGCGCTTTTTTGCGGCGGGGCGGCGAGAACGGGGCGGGCTTTTATGTCCAGCAGGCCATGTTCTGGTTCCCGGTGGTCTTCGCGGGCTATGCGCGCGAGCGCGGCGACAGCCGACTGTGGCGCGGGGTGCGCGCCTTGCTGCTGTGCGTGATGACCGTGACCACGCTGACCACCATCGGCTGGCTCATTCAGGGGATGCTGCGCGGCGGCCGCGTTTACGCCTATTCACGCTCGCTGGGGTATGCGGGCGGCGGCGAGGAGCAGGCCGCCTATCTCAAGGAGCTGATGCTGCGCAACATCGGCGGCTATGACTTCATCTATGCCACGGTGGCCGCCCTGCCGCTGACCTGTCTGGGCATCCAGCGCAGCGCAGGACGGCGGCGCGCGGCCCTGTGCGCGCTGCTGGCGGCGCAGGTGGTGATGGTGGCGCTGTCGCAGTACACCTATGCCATGCTGTTTATGGCGGCCATTGTGGCGGTGGAGGGGATCGCGCTGGCCGTGCGCGCCGCATCGCGCGGGCGCGTGGGCCTGGGTGCGTCGCTCCTGTGGGGCGCGCTGCCGCTTTTGCTTGCCTTCCTGCTGCGCGAGCCCCTGACCGCGCTGGCCGCGAGCGTTTGCGAGCGGCTCGGGCTGACCAGTTTCGCCTTCAGCTTCCGCCAGCTCCTGCAGGCGATGCAGGGCGGCGTGACCAGCGCGGATTCTCGCCTTGGCTACTATCTGACGGCACTGGAGGGCTTTGGCCGCTCCCCGCTGGTGGGAAGCCTGTTTGCGGGTGAAAAGCTGCTCAGCCAGCACAGCGACCTTCTGGACGCGCTCAGCGGCACAGGGCTGCTCGGAACGGCGTTGATGGGTGGCATGGTGTATCTTATGGGACGCGGGGCGCTCAAGGGGCTGAAAAAAAGCCCCGCGAGGGCGCAGCTGGTCCTCGTGGGGCTGGCGGTGGCCGTGACCGCGCTGCTTGGCACGGTGGTGTACAGCCGCGATATTCCATCGGTGGCCATGATGGGCGCGCTGCTGGTGCTGGAGGGTGAGGCCGCGCGGGCCTAACGGACCTCGCGCACGGTCAATACGCCGTCGGCCACGGTGAAACGCACGTCCCGGCCGGCAAAGCGCATGCCGTACACGCGCTCCGGCTCGTGCTGGTATCCCGGCCGGGGGTCCTGCGCGAGCACGTCCAGCAGGGACTGGCGTTTGCCGGGCGGGATGGCGTCCAGCGCGCCCTTTGCAAAGCGTACCTCCAAAAGCGCCTCTTCCGCGCCTCTGGCAAAGCCTCCCCGGGCCTGCGGATGGCTGTCGGTATAGGGCAGGTAGGGCTTGAGATCCAGAATCGGGGTGCCGTCCATCAGGTCGGCCCCGCATACATGCAAAACGGGCCCCAGCACGGGGTCCGTTTCCACACGCTCCAGACGTACCGAGGACAGGCCGATGGGGTTGGGCCTAAAGGGTGAGCGCGAGGCAAACACGCCCACCCGCGCGTTGCCTCCGAGCTTCGGCGGACGCACCGTGGGCGACCAGCCCTGGCCGGCGCACTGGGAGAACTGCCAGATCAGCCACAGATGGCTGAATCCCTCCAGCCCCCGCACGGCCTCGGGGCTGCGGTAGGCGGGCTCAAACACCACGCGCGCCTCAAGGCTGTCCACCAGTCCGCTCTGGCGCGGGATGCCGAACTTGGAGTCAAAATCCGTGCGGATATGGGCGATGATGTTCAGCGTTATCGTTTCACACATGGTGGCTCCTTTATTCTTCCAGCGCCTCCAGCAGCGACAGGCTTCGGATATGCCACTGGTTGTTTTCCTTGACCATGGTGGCGCTGTAACGGCCGCCCTGCCATTTGGGCGGCGACTCATATCCGTCGCCGTACAGCGCGCGTGCCGCCTCGGCATAGTCGCCGTCCACGCGCCCGTCGATGCGCGGGATGGTTTCGGTAAATTCCACCCGGGCCGTGCTCTCCCACGGCCAGCACCACATCCACGTCATCTCCAGCCGGTGGTCGATGCCGCGGATGGTGTAGTACGTATAGGGGCTTCGGCCGTCGATGGCCAAAAGCAGGTTTTCGTCCCGCTGCAGATAGCTGCCCTGAAAAAATTTGGTCAGCTCCGACGCATCCTCGCCCATCATGATGACCTGGGCGCGCTTGGCCATGCCGTCCTTGAGCACGATGTAAATATTGGAGGCGTTCATGGCATAGTAAAACGTGACCGTGAACAGGCCCAGCAGCACCGTAATCAGCAACAGACGCCCTGCCAGATACCAGATGAAGCGGCGCAGCTTGCGCATCGGCGTGCCCCCCTTTCCTCGAAAGCGTGCCACCATTATAGCAAAGCGCGGGCGTTTTCGCAATCGAAGGCTTTGTAAAACCGGGTTGCACAAAGCCCGAACAAGTGGTATCATGCCCGTGACGAAAGTCGGGGGAGGGTATGCCTGATGAGCAAGCGGTATGAAACGGTCATCTTCGACCTGGACGGGACGCTGCTGAATACGCTGGAGGACCTGACCAACGCCGTCAACCACGCCATGCGTGAGAGCGGCTATCCCGAGCGCACGCTGGAGGAGGTGCGCCGGTTTGTGGGAAACGGCGTGGGAAAGCTGATCCAGCGGGCGCTGCCGCCCTCCGCGGACGGGGACGCAGAGGCGTATCAGGAGACGTTGCAGGCGTTCAAGAGCTATTATGCGCGCCACAACAACGATACCACCGCGCCCTACGAGGGAATCGAGGCGCTGCTTGAGCGTCTGCACGCGGCAGGCGTGCGTCTGGCCATCGTCTCCAACAAGAACGACCCCAATGTCAAGGCGCTGGCGCGCGACTATTTCAGCCGCTGGATCGGCCTGGCGGTCGGGGAGCAGGAGGGCGTGAGCCGCAAGCCCGCGCCGGACACCGTTCTGATGGTGATGCGGGAATGGGCCTGCGATCCCGCCACCGTCCTGTATGTGGGCGACAGCGGCGTGGATGTCGAAACCGCGCACAATGCGGGCGTGGATTGCGCGGCGGTCTGCTGGGGCTTCCGCTCCGAGGACGAGCTGCGCGCCGCAGGTCCGACGGCGCTGTTCCACAGCCCCGGGCAACTGGGGGATTACATTCTGGGTGAGATTTCTGAAAAACGCTGAAAATCAAAGAAAAAAAGAGATTTCGTGAGAAACGGGCGCCTTTTTCCGGGCGCCCGACTTTTATTCTGACTATCTTTGACCAAAATCATGCCCACGAGAGCATTGACTATCTTTGACCATTTGAGTATACTAACAGCGTGGTCAGGAGGAAAGGACCCGGGGAAAGCCCCGAAGCCTCCGGGCCATGAAAACAAACCATTACCACACCGCGCGGCATACGCCGCATTTGTAAGGAGGATGCTTTATGTATACAATCGTTCCGTTCCGTCGTGCCATGAATACCGCTTTCGCCCCGCTGTTCAACGATCATTTCATGCGTGAGTTCTTTGACATGGACGGCGCGCCGGAGATGCGCGTGGACGTGCGTGAAAAGGACGGCGCGTATCTGCTGGAGGCCGACCTGCCCGGCGTGAAGAAGGAGGACATCAGCCTTGACGTCAACGACGGCGTGCTGACCATCAGCGCCGACATCAACCAGGAGAAGAAGGAAACCAGGGAAGGCTACGTGTGCAGCGAGCGCCGCTGCGGCCACGTGGAGCGGTCCTTCAACCTCGAGGGCATCGACGTAAACGGCATCAAGGCCGACTACCGCCATGGCGTGTTGATGATGCGCCTGCCCAAGGAGAAGGCGGAGGAGAAGAAAAACGGCTTCAAAATCGCCATTGGTGATGCTGTCGGCAAGCTTTCCGACGGGGAATAAACAGCCGTTTGAGGATACGCAACGGGGCATCGGAATTTCCGATGCCCCGTTGTCATTGCTTTTTTGCTTGAAGCGCAGCTTTATGCAGTGCGGAGAAAAGCGATCTGTTCAGGCGTTGAGGCTGGAGAGATACGAACGTAGCCGCGCCGCGTCGCCGTCCTGGAAGCAATAGCCCTGCATGCCGATGCTCTCCGCGCCCCGGATGTTGCGGGGAAGGTCGTCAATGAACAGACATTCCGACGGCTCCAGCGAGAAGCGGTCGCACAGGCGGCGGTAGATGGCTGGGTCGGGCTTCATCAGCCGTTCTTCGCAGGAGAGAATCTGGCCGCTGAAACGGTCATAGTATCTGATCTTGTAGCAGAACTTGTGGAAGGTGAAGCCCGTGTTGCTCAGGATGTAGAGCCTGATCCCCCGATCCAGCAGGTCCTTTTGCACAAGGTCCATACCTTCCTTGGGATAGAGCGCGTCCAGATACCAGTCGGAGAGGATTTCCGGCACCAGCCGCTTGAGCTCGGGGTCCGAAAGGCGGCTCTGGGCGCGGGGGGCGTACTCGGCGTCCTTCATCAGGCCGCCGTCGATGAGCTGACACCATTCCGGGTCCCAGAAAATCGCGTCGCACACCTCCTGCGCACGCTCCCGACCCGCGTGGCGGATGCAGCTCAGCAGGGGATCATGTACCAGCAGGACCATACCCATGTCAAAAACGACGTTGCGAATCATTTGCGGATGCCTCCTTTGTATCACGGGCGGTTGACGAGATCGTACATCAGGATGGCCGCGGCCACGGCGGCGTTGAGCGACTCCGTCCCGCCCCGCATGGGCAGACGGAAGCGGTGCGTGCAGGCGTCCCGGGCCTGCGGACTCAGACCCGCGCCCTCGTTTCCGATGAGGACGCACAGTTTTTGGGGCATCGGCCCGCGGCGGTAGAAATCCTCGCCGTCCAGCGCTGCCGCGAGGGTGGCGTAGCCGCGCCCGTTGAGCATGCGCACCGCTTCGGCCGCCTCCTGAACATAGCACAGCGGCACGCGAAACACGCTGCCCATCGTGGCCCTGAGCGCCTTGGGGCCGAAGGGGTCGGCGCAGCCGGGTGTAAGCAGACAGCCGTCAAAGCCCGCCGCGTCCAGGGTTCGCAGGATGGTCCCCACATTGCCGGGGTCCTGCACGTTTTCCAGCAGCACCAGCCGCGTCCCCAGGGCTTCCGGCGCAGGGGCCGGGGGCATGGCGCAGACCGCCGCGATGCCCTGCGGCGTCTTGACCTGCGAAATCGCCGCCAGCACGTGCGCGGGCACGGCGTAGCAGGCGGCCTGCGGCGCGAGGGCGATCAGGGCCGCGTAAACCTCCAGCCGCGACTCATCCACAAACACCGCCTGTACCCGCTCGGGGCAGGCGGAGAGCGCCTCGCCCACCAAGTGTTCGCCGTCCAGCAGGAACGCGCCCCGACAGGCGCGCTCCCGCACGTCGCGCAGGGCGCGGGCGGCCTGGACGGCGGGATTTTTGAGGCTCGTGACCGCTTTCATCACATGCGCTCCGGGGCTTCCATGCCGATCAGCCAAAGGCCGGTATGGATGGTGTCGCGCACGGCGCGGGTCAGGCGCACGCGCGCCTCGCGCACACCCGCGTCCTCCTCCAGGATGCGGTTCTCATAGTAGAACTTGTTGTAGGCCTTGCACAGCTCCGTCACCGCGCGGGTCACGATGCTGGGCTCATAGCGCGCCGCCGCCTCGCGCACGGTCTCGGGGAAGCGGCTGAGAAGGCGCAGCAGCTCCTGCGCGTAGTCGTCGGACAGCGCCGCGTAGTCCGGCTCCGCGGGCGCAAGGTCCTCGGCCTTGCGAAGCGCCGAGCAGCACCGCGCGTGCGTGTACTGCACGTAGGGGCCGGTTTCGCCGTCAAAGCTGAGCGCGCGCTCCCAGCTAAAGTCGATGTCCTTGATGCGGTTGTTCTGCAGGTCGGCGTAAATCACCGCGCCGATGCCCACCTGGCGGGCCACCTCGTCCTTGTTGTCCAGGCCGGGGCTCTTTTCCTCGATGATGGCGCGGGCCTTCTGGATCGCGTTGAGCAAAAGATCCTCCAGAAACACCACGTGGCCCTTGCGGGTGGAGAGGCTCTGGCCCTCGTAGCTAATCATGCCGAAGGCCACGTGCACCAGATCCTTGGCCCACTCGTAGCCCATCTTCTCCACCACCTTGAACCACTGGCGGAAGTGCAGGTCCTGCTGATAGGCCACGATGTAGAGGCACTTGTCGAAATCATACTCGTCCTTGCGCCACAGGGCCGCGGCGATGTCGCGCGTGGCGTAGAGGGTCGCGCCGTCCTTTTTGAGGATCAGGCAGGGCGGCATGCCGGTCGTCTCCTCGTCGAGGTCCACGATGGAGGCGCCGTCGCTCACGGTGAGCAGGTGCTTGGCCCTGAGCTCGTCGATCACGCGGCCCATCTTGTCGTTGAAGAAGGCTTCGCCGTTGTAGCTGTCAAAGGTAACGCCCAGCAGGTCGTACACGCGCTGCGTATCCTTGAGGGTGAGGGCCTTGAACCAGTTGAACAAATCCAGCGCCTCCGCGTCGCCGTCCTCGATGGCCTTGAACCACTTGCGGCCCTCGTCCTCCAGCGCGGGATCCCCTTCGGCCTCCTCATGGAAGCGCACGTACAGGCGGGTCAGCGCCTCCACGCCGTCGCGCTCCACCTCCTCGCGGTCGCCCCAGCGCTTGTAGGCGCAGATGAGCTTGCCAAACTGCGTGCCCCAGTCGCCCAGATAGTTGATGGCGACCGTCTTGTAGCCCAGGAAGTCAAAGATGCGGCGCAGGCTCTGGCCGATCATGGTGGTGCTCAGGTGGCCGATATGAAAGCGCTTGGCGATGTTGATGGAGCTGAAATCCAGGCAGATGGTCCGGCCTTTGCCCTCCTCGCCCGCGCCCCAGCGGCCGTCGGAGGCGAGCACGCCCTCCAGCGTCTGACGGGCGAAGTTTTCCCGGTTGAGGAAGAAGTTGAGGTAGCCGCTCATCTGGCGGGCCTGACACAGCTCGTCCGCGTCGATGGCTTCGGCCAGCCGGGATGCGATCTGCGGCGGGCCCATGCGGAGCACGCGGCTGAGCTTGAAGCAGGGGAAGGCATAGTCGCCCATTTCCTTCTCCGGCGGGATCTCCAGAAAGCCCGCGATTTCCCCGGAGGCCGGAAGGTTTTCCGCCTGCGGGAAGCTCTTTGCGATGGCCTGCGCAATCAGCTCCGAAAGACGTTGCTTCATATCCATGCGTTCGTGTTCCTTTCTGCTCATTCCCGGGTGAGGATGGTGCCCATGGGATCGCCCGCGAGGACCTTGAGCACGTTGTCCGGCGGCTCCAGCCCAAAGACGCGCACCACCGGCACGGCGTTTTCCCGCAGCATGATGAAGGCCGCTGCGTCCATCACGCGCAGGTCGCGCTCGGCGGCCTCGGCATAGGTGATGCGGGGGATGAGCGTGGCGGAGGGGTCGATGTGCGGGTCGGAGGTGTAGACGCCGTCGATGTTCTTGGCCATCAGAATGGCGTCGCACTCAAGCTCGATGGCGCGCAGCACCACGGCGCTGTCGGTGGAGAAGCACGGGTTGCCCAGCCCGCAGGCCAGAAAGAGGATGCGCCCCGCGCGAAGGTGCTCGATGGCGGCCACGGTGTTGTAGCTTTCGGCAAAGCGGGGGATATCCACGCCGCTCATCACCACTGCGCGCGCGCCCAGATGCTCCAGCGTATCGCGCATGTACAGGCAGTTTTGTAGCGTGGCCAGCATGCCCATCTGGTCGGCGGCCACGGTGCCCATGCGCATGGCCGCGCCGCGGCGGCCGCGCCAGACGTTGCCCCCGCCGATGACCACCGCCAGCTCCACGCCCGTGCGCTGGATGTCGATGAGCATGCGGGCGGTCTGTTCAAATTTCTCGTGGCAGAACAGCTTGCCATCCAGCCCCAGGGCCTCGCCGCTGAGCTTGAGGATCACGCGCCTGTAGGGAGATGCCATGATACCATCCTTTCATCAAAAAAGGGCACGCAGGCAAAGCCCGCGTGCCACAAGGTCGATGCCTGTCCGGTCAACGCGTACAGGTCACTTCTTGGCGGCCATCTGCGCGGCAATCTCCTCGGCAAAGTTGTCCTTGCGCTTTTCGATGCCCTCGCCGCGCTCAAAGCGCTCGAAGCTGACCACATTCAGCTCCGCGCCGATCTCCTTGGCGACCTCACCCATCAGCTTGGAGATGGACTTGTCCCCATCCTTCACGAAGGGCTGCTCCAGGAGGCAGACCTCCTTGTAGTACTTCTCGATGCGGCCCTCGACCATCTTGTCGACGATCTTCTCGGGCTTGCCCTCGTTGAGCGCCTGGGCGCGCAGGATCTCGCGCTCCTTGTTGAGCGCCTCGGTGGGCACCTCGTCCTTGCGGACGTAGGAGGGCTTGGCCGCGGCGATCTGCAGCGCCACGTCGTGATAGAAGGCGCGGAAAGCCTCGGCCCCGAAGGTTTCGGGGTTATTGTTTTCCACCAGCAGCAGCACGCCGATCTTGCCGCCCATGTGGATGTAGGTTTCCACCACGCCGGCCTTGGTCTCATAGCGGGCGAAGCGGCGGATGGAAATCTTTTCGCCGATGGAGACGGTCGCGTCGCTCACCAGGTCGGTGATGGTCTTGCTCTCGTCGTCCACGAACTTCTGATTCATCAGAGCGTCCACGTCGGCGGGGTTGGAAAGGGCGACATGCTTGGCGATGTTCTTGCAGAAATTCTTGAAGTTGTCGGTGTTGGCCACGAAGTCGGTCTCGCAGTTGACTTCGACGATGGCGCCCACGGTCTTGTCCTCGGTCACATAGTCGATGACCGCGCCCTCGGCGGCGATGCGGCCGGCCTTCTTGGCGGCGGCGGCAAGGCCCTTCTCGCGCAGCCACTCGACCGCCTTCTCCATCACGCCCTCGGCTTCGACCAGGGCCTTTTTGCAGTCCATCATGCCGGCCTGCGTCATCTCGCGCAGCTCCTTGACCATTTGCGAAGTGATATTCGCCATAACAAACCTCTCCTTGCTTGCGGTATCGTGAGTGGGAAAGGGAGGGCCTGCGCCCTCCCGCACAGGCTTACGCTTCGGCCTTGGCGGCTTCTTCCTCGGGAGCGGCCTCGCCCTGGGCGTCCTGCTCGCCCTGACGGCCCTCGAGCACGGCGTCGGCCAGCTTGCCGGCGATCAGCTTGACCGCGCGGATGGCGTCGTCGTTGCCGGGGATGACGTAGTCGATCTCATCGGGATCGCAGTTGGTGTCCACGATGGCCACGATCGGGATGCCCAGCGCGCGGGCCTCGCTCACGGCGATGTGCTCCTTGCGGGGGTCGACCACGAACAGCGCGCCGGGGAGCTTCTTCATCTCGCGGATGCCGCCCAGGTTGGCCTCGAGCTTTTCGCGCTCGTGCTGCAGACGGATGACTTCCTTCTTGGGCAGCACGTCGAACTGGCCCTGCTGCTCCATGCGGTCGATCTGGTTGAGACGGTCCACGCGGGTGCGGATGGTGCGGAAGTTGGTCAGCATGCCGCCCAGCCAGCGGTTGTTGACGTAGAACATGTTGCAGCGCTGCGCCTCGGCGGCGATGGACTCCTGCGCCTGCTTCTTGGTGCCCACGAACAGAAGGCTCTTGCCGGACATGGCCAGGTCGCGCACGAAATTGTAGGCTTCGTCGGCCTTGCGCACGGTCTTTTGCAGGTCGATGATGTAGATGCCGTTGCGCTCAGTGAAGATGTACTGAGCCATCTTGGGGTTCCAGCGGCGGGTCTGGTGACCGAAGTGCACGCCCGCTTCCAGGAGCTGCTTCATGGAGATAACTGCCATTTGGATTTACCCTCCTTGTTTTTTCCACCCTTTGCTTTGGCCCGGTGCGGCCACCGCGCACGCGCGCGGCACAATCGCACGGTCTGCAAAGGTGCGTAATCGGTGGAAGTATATCACATTCACGGCCGTTTGGCAAGGCCCGGCGGCGCGTTTTTTCAGCCGAGGTGTAGAGCTACAATACATATTGGACAGTGAAGAAAAAAAGGATGAGACTTGAG
>CAUDEL010000066.1:0-12780 GCA_958448555.1 uncultured Eubacteriales bacterium
ACCTCATTCAGCCAGAGTCTGCCAACCGATTTTGCGCATAACTCTTGACAGTACCGAATGTGCGCAAAATGTAAGGAGTGTTGTGAATATATTCCTGTGAAATAAAAAAAGGGAGCATTCGTGTATAAACGGGTGCTCCCTTTTTTATGGCGTGGGAAACCGCTTTACTTTTTCCCTGTGCTTCCGAATCCCCCGCGATCAGGGCCTTCAAGATGCGCAAGTTCCACAAAACGAACTTTCGGCATTTTTTTCATGATACGGAACTGGCACACGCGATCATTGAAATTGATTGTAGTACTGGTACGGCACCTGCCTGTACAAGTGTACGGAAAGCCTGCGCAGCCGAAAGGCGGCCCAGTATCCCTCGCATTACGCCTCCGGCCGCACGGCGCGCTACCGGCAGGACATCTCGGAGAAAAAGGTCTGCGCCGACTGCATCGGCGCGGTCAAGGGGTACGCCTGGACCGGCGGCGTGCAGGGTGTTTTGGCATCCGTCGGCACGGACGGGACCTACGCCAGCAGCTACGGCTCCCACGGCTGCCCGGACAAGGGGGCCGATTCCATGTTCGCCTATGCAAAGAGCAAAGGCGCGGACTGGGGCGGCATCGACACGCTCCCGGAGGTCGTGGGGCTGGCGCTGCACAAGGAAGGGCACGTGGGCTACTACGTGGGAAACGGCGAGGCCGTGGAATGGAAGAGCTTTGCAGACGGCTGCGTCAAAACGAAGGTCGCCGGGCGCGGCTGGACGAGCTGGTACCGGCTGCCCTTCCTCGACTATGGCGACGGGGTTTTGCAGGGAGGCACGGACGACGAGTCCCCCGCGGAAATCCCGCTGGGAAGCCGCCTGCTGCTGGACGGCTCGGAAGGGAACGACGTGCGCGCTTTGCAGGAGCTGCTGCTGTCGCTGGGGTATGCGCTTCCCCGCTACGGCGCGGACGGGACGTTCGGTGCGGAAACCGAGGCGGCACTCCGCGCCTTTCAGGCCGACGTGGGGCTGGAGGTGGACGGCAAGTACGGCGAAAAGAGCCACGCCGCCCTGACGGACGCGCTTGCGGACGGGGGAAAGGACGGCCGGCCCGCGCAGCCGGAACCCCCGGATGCGGAAAAACCGTCCGTCTCCGGAACGGTGGTCATCGTCTCGGACGGCGGCAAGGTCAACGTCCGCGAGGGGAACGGCCTGACGTATGGCCATATCGCCCAGCTCGCGCCGGGCACGACCTGCCCGTATGTCGCCACGGCCGAAAACGGATGGCATGCCGTGGTGGTCGGAAGGCGCGTCGGCTGGGTGTCCCCGGAATACAGCCGCGTGATCTGACCCAAAAGAAAAGGCTCCTTCGCGCGACCGCGCCGGAGCCTTACGGATCGAGGTTGCTTTCCTGAAACAGAGGGGAATCAAAGAACTCGCAAATGCTGATGCCCAGTCCCTGACACATTTCGTGAATGACGCGCAGCTTCACCGAATCGTAGGAACAGTTGATGACGTTGCCGATGGTGGACTTGGGCACGCCGCTTTTGATGAACAGCTGGTACTGCGTCATCTGCTTTTCCTTCAGCAGCTCCGTCAGCCTTCCGCTGATCGCCTGATTGAGCTTCATTCCATCACCATCCCTGTCGCTGTACCAATATTGTAATGTGGCACCTGTCAGGAATAGTCCCTGTAGCTGTACTAATCCGCGATTTCGTGATATGATTTACAGGCAGTGCGGGGGGGTGATCCGATTGATTGTTACCTTTTGCGGTCACAGCGAGGTCCCGGACCGCGCGCAGGTGCGCGTGTGGCTGACCGATGTCTGCGAACGGCTGATCGAGGGCGGGGCGGCCGAGTTTTATTTGGGCGGCTACGGTGCGTTCGACCGCCTGTGCGCCGACGTGCTGCATGGGCTGAAGCGTCGGCATGCCCACATCCGCCTGATTCTGGTGCTTCCCTATCTCAACGGCGCCATGCCTGCGGAAGGCTACGACGAGACGGTTTATCCGCCGCTGGAATCGGTGCCCCGGCGATACGCTATTTTGCGCAGAAACGAATGGATGATTCAGCGCTGCGACGTGCTCGTTGCCTATGTCACCCACGACTGGGGCGGGGCGGCCAGGACGCTGGCGTATGCACGCAAAAAGAAAAAGACCATTCTCGCCTACGGAGAATGACCCTCGGAGAAAAGCAGGCAAGGCGGTCATCGCTTTGCCTGCTCCTCTTTTTTTCTCTGTATGTCCACATGGCGCCGCCTGCCGTCCGAACAGAAGGGTGAGGCCGGAGGGAAAGGAGGCGTGCGGCGCAGTTGTGTTCAAAACGTAAGAAACCTGACACAAAGAGTTATCTTGCAATTATGACGGATCAGAGCAAACATGTCACATGCAGACCGACGGAATCTGCTTTCCAAAGACAAAGGAGGTATCATTCATGGAAACCAACACCGCCCGAAACCGACTGGACGATATGCTGGAGCGCTATGGCGAGGTGTGCACCCAGAAGGTCGCGGCCCAGGTGCTCAGCGTGGTGCCGCGCACCATTCACCGCATGCTGGAGGAAGGCCGCCTGCGGCGGGTAGACCGCCGGGTGGACGTGCGCTCCATCTGCGAGTACATCGAGAATCCCAAACAGGCGAATTTTGTGGCCAAGGCGAAAAACGCCCGGCCGCGCAACATGATGAGCGAGAGCGACTTTTTCGCCGCGGCCCGGCAGGGCAGATGGGCGCCCCGGCGCTAAGGAGGCAGGCATATGGCGAAGAGGACGGCTTCGGGCAAGTTCCGCGGCAAGGTGACCATCGGCTACGACCCGGACGGCAAGCCGATCTACAAGTATGTGACGGCGCCGACCCGCCGGGATCTGGAAAACGTGAAGGAGGCCGTGCGGGAGCACTACATCTTCGGCAGGAAGATTCCCCGGGATCAGCCGTTTTACGAATACGCCGGGCAGTGGTACAGGATCAAGAAGGAGCCGTTCATCTCCAACGCCAGCCGCTCCTATTACAAGACGTGCTTTGTCAAGCACCTTCTCCCGCAGTTCGGCATGCAGCATATGAAGGCCATCAGCGCGGCGCAGATTCAGGAATTCGTGAGCGGCTTTGCGGGGGCCAGCAAGTCTCAGATCAACAACGTCATCGGGACACTGAAGGCGATCTTTGCTTCGGCCTATGCGGAAGGGCTGATTGAGCGCGACCCAACGGTCGCACTGATTCGCCCCAGGGCTTCCAAGGGAACCGGGCGCAGGGCGCTGACCCCGGAGGAGAACCGGCGCGTGCTGGAGACAATTCGAACCCACCCGGAGGGGCTGTTTCTGGCGATCCTCTATTATCTTGGCGTTCGCCGGGGTGAGGCGCTGGGGCTTAAGTGGGGCGACTTCGACTTTGCCGCCGATCAGGTGCACATCCTCCGGGACATCGACTTCACCGGTTCCACCTCTTCGGAGGGCACGCTCAAGACCGCCGCCGCGGACCGCTTCATCCCCGTCCCGGCGGTTCTCAAGGAGATGCTTCTGCCAAAGCGGGAATCAGCGGATGCCTACGTGTTCCACACGCCGTCGGGCGCGCCGCTTCCGCAGGCCAGCTACAAGCGCATGTGGTCGCGGCTGATGGTGGCCTGCGGGTGCGTGACATGGCGGGAGATCAAGCCGGGAACCTCCCGCCCGGACGACATCCTCAAGCAGGTCAAGCCCACGCTGACCCCGCACTACTTCCGGCACAACTACGTGACGCTGCTCTACGAGAGCGGCGTCGACCCGCTGATCGCCATGAAGATCGTGGGCCACACCGACTACCAGACCACCGCGAACATCTATACCCACCTTAAAGAGGAGACGCTGCGCAGGGCTTCGGTCAACATGGAGAAGGTGTTCGCGGAAAGGGAGAAGGGGGAAGGCGGGGGAGTGAGAGGATAGGGGGAGTGGCTTTTGCCTACCTCCGGCTTGCCGGCTTACGCCGTACTTCGTATCTGTTATCAGGGACAAGCGGGACTCCATGTCCAGCACTATACTGTTCATGAGGCTTGAGCTCCTTCCTTAGTTGGTGTTGCAACTCAACTATACCAGATTCGTGCTCAGGTCTCATCCTTTTTTCGCTGTCCAATATATATTGTAGCTCTATAAAAACAAACATCTATCTGAAGAGATAAAAATTGCTGGTTTTCTTGCTCGCTTTATGGTATTATTTTATAAAAGAAGCACGGTTCTGGTACCGATATTACAAGGGTAATGAAAAGCGTGGATAATCGTACTTGTCACCTCACATGCTGCTGACTTTATAAAATGCAAAGAGGGAATAAAATGACAACATCGCCCTGGCTGGCACATATATCAGACGACCAAAAAGAACAGACAATCCTTGCCCATCTGCAAGGAACAGCTGCACAGGCTAAAGCATTTGCCAGTCCCTTTGGTGCTGAGGAACAGGCGGAACTGGCCGGACTGGCCCACGATATAGGGAAATACACGCAGGCTTTTCAGAAGCGTCTGAGGGGGATGACCATCCCTGTAGACCATTCCACAGCAGGGGCAGTGGAATGCTGGCAGATGAGACAACCGTTTGCCGCTTTTGCGGTGGCCGGTCATCATGGGGGCCTGCCGGATGGAGGAAGTCAGACGGACGGGCCGGACCAGAGCACGCTATGGGGACGTATCAAACGAAAAGAGCGCGGCCTTTTGGAACCCTATGAGAGCTGGCGGCAGGAGATAACCCTGCCACAGGCGGGAGTTCCCGCGTTTATTAGAAAACAGTCGGGGCCGGAATGGGTATTTTTTACCCGAATGCTCTATTCCTGCCTGGTGGATGCCGACTTTTTGGACACAGAAGCTTTTATGGAAGGTCAAAGTCGGGCAGCCAGCGAGACTTTCGTGGAGCAGTTGTGGGACAAACTTCAGAATTACCTTTCCGGCTGGTTCCCGCCCAAGGGAGAGCTGAACCGGCACCGCTGCGAAATTTTGCAGGCGTGCATCCGGGCGGGAGATGCGCAGCAGATGGGTTTGTTTTCCCTTACGGTTCCTACCGGAGGCGGCAAGACCGTTGCTTCCCTCGCTTTTGCTCTGGCCCATGCGAAACGGCACGGCCTGCGGCGGGTAATCTATGTCATACCCTACACCTCCATCATTGAACAGACAGCGGAAGTATTCCGTGCCATCCTTGGGGCGGAAAACGTATTGGAGCACCACTCCAATGCGCTTTACGATCTCGAGAGCGAAGCGGACCCTCTCACGATCCGTCTGGCGAAGGCCACGGAAAACTGGGATATGCCCGTGGTGGTGACCACGGCGGTGCAGTTTTTTGAATCCCTGTATGCCTGTCGATCTTCTCAGTGCCGCAAGCTCCATAACATCGCTGGCAGCGTGGTGATTTTTGACGAGGCCCAGATGCTGCCGGTTCCCTATCTGCGTCCCTGCATTTGGGCCATCTCCCAGCTAATCAAGGATTATGGCGTATCCGCCGTGCTTTGCACCGCCACGCAGCCTGCTTTGAAACCGGCCTTTGAAGAATTCCTTCCCGAGGTTTCTATGCGGGAGATCTGTCCGGCCGGCGTCTGTCAGCAGGAGGTGTTCCGCCGGGTATCTTTTCAGCAGGCAGGGACCCTCACCTGGGAGGCGCTGGCCTCGCGCCTCAATGCATATGACCAGGTCCTGTGCATCGTCAACACCAGAAACGCCGCTCGGGAGGTGTACCGGAGGCTGGATGGATCGGGCAGCTTTCACCTGTCCACCCTCATGTACCCCAGCCACCGCAAGAGCCAGCTGGCAGAGATTCGCCGCCGTCTGAAAGAAGGGCTCCCCTGCCGGGTGGTATCCACTTCTCTCATTGAAGCTGGTGTGGATGTGGATTTCCCGACGGTATTCAGGGAAATGGCGGGCCTGGATTCCATTTTGCAGGCTGCCGGCCGATGCAACCGGGAGGGAAAGCGGTCTGCCGGGGAAAGCATGGTTTTCATTTTTGAGGGGGAGGAAAAAACGCCGCCCCTGTTTTCCATCGCCATTGGTGCGGGAAAACACGCAATGACGCGCCATGCGGATATGGCATCCCAGGCGGCGATTGAGGACTATTTCTATGAGCTGCTGGATTTGACGGGAAAAGAGGCTCAGGATCAAGCGAAAATTCTGCCGCTTCTTCAATCGGAATTTTTCCCGTTTCGCACGCTGGCGGAGCGCTTCCATCTCATTGACGCCCCGACACGGACCATCTATATCCCGCTGGGGGAGGGCGCTGAGCTTGTGGAACGCCTACGCTCCGGCGAAGGGGGACGCCAGCTGTTTCGGCAGCTGGGGCAGTATGGTGTATCCGTCTACGAAAGACACTTTGCTGCTTTGAATGAGGCGGGTGATCTGGAAGTGCTGGAAAACAATGCGGCGATTCTGCTCAATACCCGCCTTTATTCTGATGAAACCGGCCTCTCCTTGGAAAGCGACAGCGGAAAGGCTTTGTTTGTCTGAACAAAAGAACCGAAAGGAGTGACGCTTGTGCCCATCAAACTGGAGGTTTGGGGAGAATACGCGCTGTTTACCCGCCCTGAAATGAAGGTGGAGCGGGTCAGCTATGACGTGATGACTCCCTCTGCGGCGCGCGGGCTGATGGAGGCAATCTATTGGCATCCCGGAATACGGTGGTTCATTGACCGCATTCGCGTCTGCGCTCCCATCCGCTTTACCAACCTGCGGCGGAACGAGGTCAAATCCACCGCTTCCGCCCGTGCTGCACACACGGTCATGGAGCGGGGGAAAGGCGAATTGTATCTCAATACCTCAGAGGAGATCCAGCAGCGGGCCGCTTTGCTGCTGAGGGATGTGCGGTATGTGATCGAGGCTCATTTTGAGATGACGGAGAAAGCGGCGCCCGGAGACAATCCCGGAAAATTTCAGGACATCATGAGACGCCGGCTCCAGAAAGGGCAGTTTTATCACCAGCCCTGCTTTGGCTGCCGGGAGTTTCCCGCCCAGTTCCGTCTGTGCGAGGAGATTCCTCCCTGCCCCGGGGAACTGCGCGGAGAACGGGATCTGGGCTGGATGCTCTACGACATGGATTATACCGATCCCGAGAACATCTCTCCGATGTTTTTCCGTGGCATCTTGCGGGATGGGGTACTGGAGGTTCCGCCCCGGGATGCGGAGGAGGTGCGGCGATGATCCTGCAGGCTTTGACGGATTACTATCGGACGCTGGCGGACCGCGGAGAGATTTCGCCTCCCGGGTGGGGCCGGGTCAAAGTCTCCTATGCCCTGTGCATTGAAGCAGACGGAACGCTGGAGCAGGTGATCTCCATTCAGACAAGACAGGAGAAAGGAAAGAAAATCGTCCTGGCGCCCCAACTGCTGACCCTTCCGGCTCCCGTAAAGCGTTCCAGCGATGTGGCCGCCAACTTTCTCTGTGACAACTCAAGTTATCTGTTGGGGGTAGACGATAAAGGAAAGCCCAAACGTACGCTGGAATGTTTTCAGGCGTGTAAAGTGCTCCATCAGACCTTGCTGGATGGGGTGGACAGCCCTGCTGCCCGGGCGGTACTGGCCTTTTTCCAATCCTGGCGGCCGGAAGAGGCTGCCAGCCATCCGGCTCTTTCGCCCTTTCTCAATGAGATCATGGCCGGAGCCAACCTGACCTTTCAGTATCATGGCGCCTATGTCTATCAAGATCCTTTCATCCGGAGCGCCTGGGATTATCATTACCAGGCGGCAGAGGATGGGCCGCGCATGGTGTGCCTGGTCACGGGAGCGTATGGGCCGGTGGAGAACATCCATCCTTCCATCAAAAATGTACAGGGCGCCCAATCCAGCGGCGCGGCGCTCGTATCCTTCAACGCTCCGGCCTTCTGCTCCTATGGCAAAGAGCAGAATTACAACGCGCCTGTCGGAAAATTTGCTGCCTTTGCCTACACCACCGCGCTCAACCACCTGCTTTCCGACCGGGAGCACGTCTATCGGATGGGAGACGCGACGGTGATCTGTTGGGCCAAATGCGGTGAGAACGTCTACCAGAACATGATGGGTTGGGCTTTCTTTGGACAGGAACCGGCCTACACACTGACGGATCTGCAGGGGGCATTGAAAAACCTGTGTAGCGGCGCCATTGCGGAATTGGATGAAACGCGGCTGGATCCCGATATGGAATTCTATCTTCTGGGCCTGTCTCCCAACGCGGC
Organism: uncultured Eubacteriales bacterium; assembly: GCA_958448555.1. Lineage (GTDB taxonomy): Bacteria > Bacillota > Clostridia > Christensenellales > Aristaeellaceae > Limiplasma. The sequence continues at coordinate 8,106 of CAUDEL010000066.1, forward strand.
CCGACTCTCCGTTCGTTTCTTTCTGCGTAACAGCTTCGGAGCCTTTTTGCGAAACGTTCAGGCTCACCAGGAGCGGCTAAAGATCGTCAGACCCGCCTCTGATAAATTTGAAACCATTCCGCTTTGGAAGCTGTTGAATGAGACGGTCAATCAGAAAAGCAATGACAAAACACCGGCGCCCAACATGGCCGGCGAGGTGCTGAGAGCCATTCTCACCGGCAGCCGTTACCCAGCCACGCTGCTCAACGGAGTGACGCTGCGCATCCGGGCAGAACATGAGATTACCAGGGGACGCGCAGCCATTCTCAAAGCCTACTACTTGCAGAACCCACATCCGGATGTACCAAAGGAGGTCTTGACCGTGTCTCTGAACCCAGACAGCAGCAACATTCCCTATCTTCTGGGGCGGCTCTTCTCCACGCTGGAAGCAATCCAGTCTGCCGCCAACCCCGGCATCAACGCCACCATCATGGACAAATACTTCAACTCTGCCTCGGCCACCCCGGCAATGGTGTTCCCGGTGCTGCTGAAGTTGGCACAGAAACACCTTAAAAAACTGGATGTCGGTCTGCGAACCTATTATGATAAACAGTTGACCGATCTTCTCTCCAGACTGGGAGAAGAATACCCCGCACGCTTGAACCTGCCTCAGCAGGGCTCTTTCCAGTTGGGCTACTATCATCAGACCCAGGCTCGTTATGAAAAGAAGGAGGATAAGAAAAATGTCTGAACCCATCAAAAACCGTTATGAGTTTGTCGTTCTCTTCGATGTGGAAAACGGAAACCCCAATGGCGACCCGGACGCTGGCAACATGCCTCGCATAGATCCGGAAACAGGTCTTGGCATCGTGACCGACGTATGCCTCAAACGGAAGATTCGCAACTATGTGGAGACGGTGAAGGAGGATGCTACCGGCTACCGCATTTACATCAAAGACGGCGTGCCCCTCAACCGCAGTGACGGGGAGGCTTATGCAAAATTGGAGATTACAGAGAAAACGGTGAAAGAGAAAAAGAAGGAGGACCCCGAGCTTGATCGGAAGATACGGGACTGGATGTGCGCCAACTTTTATGACATCCGCACCTTTGGTGCAGTGATGACTACCTTTGTTAAGGCTGCGCTCAATTGCGGTCAAGTGCGCGGGCCGGTTCAGCTGGGCTTTGCCCGCAGCGTGGAACCTGTGGTTCCCCAGGAGGTCACAATCACCCGGGTAGCCATCACTACGGAGGCCGACGCTGAAAAGAAGGGCACCGAAATGGGCCGGAAATACATCATTCCCTATGGCCTCTACCGCTGTGAAGGCTATATCTCGGCCAACCTGGCGCGCAAGGTTACCGGTTTTTCGGAAGATGACCTGTCCCTTCTGTGGAAGGCCCTCCTCAATATGTTTGAAAACGATCACTCCGCTGCCCGTGGCAAGATGGCGGTGCGGGAACTAATTGTCTTCAAGCATGATAGTGAGCTTGGCTGCGCCCCCGCCTGGAAGCTCTTTGACACCGTAACCATCACCCGGAAAAACCCCGATGATGCGGCTCCCGCCCGTTCCTATCAGGATTATACCGTTTACGTGGACGAAGCCGCGCTTCCCGTGGGCGTCACCTGCCAGCGCATGGGATGATGTACGCTGAGGAGGAGTATCTCCAGCTCTCCGGCTTGCAGCACTTTGCCTTTTGCCGTCGTCAATGGGCTTTGATTCACATTGAACAGCAATGGCGGGAAAACCTCTGGACAGCAGAAGGCGACCTGTTCCACCGACGAGCCCATGCCGAGCAGCTCCGGGAAAAACGCGGAGGCACGCTGGTTTTGCGAGGTCTCTCCGTTGCCTCCTCTGCGCTGGGACTTTCCGGAAAATGTGATGTGGTAGAATTTCGCGCAGATCCAAAGGGCATTTCTCTGCATGGAGAAGAAGGACTGTGGGTTCCTTATCCAGTGGAATACAAGCGTGGATCGCCCAAGCCTCACCAGGCAGATGAGCTGCAGCTGTGTGCCCAGGCCCTGTGCCTTGAGGAAATGCTTTGCTGTACTATCGCGGAGGGTGCGCTTTTCTACGGGGAAATCCGTCGGCGGGTTACGGTTCCCTTTCTCCCGGCACTACGAAAGCAGGTGTATAGCATGGCAGAGGAGATGCATCAGCTCCGCCGCCGAGGATATACGCCGAAGGTGAAACCATCGAAAGGATGCAGCGCCTGCTCCCTGAAAGAATTGTGCCTGCCTGTGCTGATGAGGGGAAAAGCTGTGGAGGCCTATTTGCGACAAGCCATTGAGGAAGAGACATGAGACATCTGCTAAACACGCTGTTTGTGACTTCGGAGGACATTTATCTGTCGCTGGACGGAGAAAATGTGGTGGCAAACCGGGAAAAAAAGGTGATGGCGCGCTATCCGCTCCATACGCTGTCAGCCATCCTCTCCTTTTCTTACCCTGGAGCTTCTCCGGCTTTGATGGGAGCATGTGCGCAGCGAGGCATCTCAATGGCTTTCTGCACGCCACAGGGGAAATTCCTGGCCCGAATCACCGGGGAAGCCAACGGAAATGTGCTGCTGCGCCGCACTCAGTACCGGATAGCGGATGATCCGAAGCAGAGCTGCGTCATTGCCCGGGCCATGGTTTTTGGAAAAGTGCATAATGCCCGATGGAGCATCGAGCGCACTCGCCGGGACCATGGCCTTCGGGTGGATGACCGGCGGCTGCAGGAGGTTTCTGGTCAGTTGAAGTCCATGTTGCCTCAACTCTTGTGCCAGGTGGACTTGGACAGCCTGAGAGGGCAGGAGGGGGCTGCTGCAACGGCCTATTTTGATGTGTTTGAACAGTTTATTCTTGCAGACCGGTCCGTATTTCATTTCCAGACACGCAGCAGACGCCCGCCGTTGGATCCGGTAAATGCGCTGCTTTCCTTTGCCTACAGCCTGTTGGCTCACGACTGCGCCTGGGCGCTGGAGAGTGTCGGCCTCGATTCCTATGTGGGCTTTCTCCACCGGGATCGACCGGGCCGCAGTTCCCTTGCTCTGGATTTAATGGAAGAACTTCGTCCCTGCATAGCGGACCGATTTGTGTTAACCTGCATCAATAATCGTATATTCCAAAGCTCAGACTTTATATTGCGAGAAAATGGAGGAGTATTTCTCAACGAGGACGGAAGGCGGACCTTTCTCAAACGATGGCAGGAACGCAAAAAAGAGAGCCTTACGCACCCCTTTCTGGGAGAAAAGGTGTCATGGGGACTGATACCATATCTTCAGGCATTGCTTCTTGCGCGATATTTAAGAGGAGATATTGATGCATATCCGCCCTTTTTATGGAAGTGAGGTGTACTATGCTGGTACTGATCACATATGACGTCAACACCGAAGATGCCTCAGGCCGTAAACGCCTGCGGCAAATCGCCAGGCAATGTGTCAATTATGGACAGCGTGTTCAATGTTCAGTATTTGAATGCCTGCTGGATTCGGCTCAGTGTAAATTGCTTCAAGCAAAGCTGGTGTCTATCATGGATCAAGAAAGGGACAGCCTGCGATTCTACTATCTTGGAAATCGCTATGAAAACCGGATTGAGCATTTTGGATGCAAATCGTCCTATTTGCCAGAGGAACCTTTGATTCTGTAAAAATGCGAAGCTGCAGCAAACAGAAATGGTACAGGGGGTTCGCACCGAAAATGATGCTGCTTTTCTGGGAATGGTGATTTGCGTAACTCCATTTGGTTGCTATTGTTCAGGGAATAATACCGAAATTGTATTTATGATACAAAATTAGTGTTTCGAATTTGTTAGTGCTTGCTGTCGCTCCCCGCACGGGGAGCGTGGGTTGAAATAGCAAGCCACAGGGCAGACGGCGCTTGCGGCTGTGTCGCTCCCCGCACGGGGAGCGTGGGTTGAAATCCGGCGGCACATCTGGTGCAGGGTCATACGGCCCGTCGCTCCCCGCACGGGGAGCGTGGGTTGAAATTGACGAGTTTATCCCAGAATGGAATGAACGGCCCGTCGCTCCCCGCACGGGGAGCGTGGGTTGAAATTATCACATTGATTATCTATATCATATATAGCTGTGTCGCTCCCCGCACGGGGAGCGTGGGTTGAAATAAGAGAACAGAAAGGAGCAGGAACGTGAGCAAGGTGTCGCTCCCCGCACGGGGAGCGTGGGTTGAAATAACCTAAAAACGTTTTTGCAGTGGAACGGCGAAAGTCGCTCCCCGCACGGGGAGCGTGGGTTGAAATGAGAACGACCTGTCCGCGATTGGCGGCCTCTATAGTCGCTCCCCGCACGGGGAGCGTGGGTTGAAATCTACCACATCTAATCCGTTTACATCTGACGCACAGTCGCTCCCCGCACGGGGAGCGTGGGTTGAAATAGTTTTTACGTGGGATTTTACCATTTCAGCCCAAGTCGCTCCCCGCACGGGGAGCGTGGGTTGAAATGAGAACGACCTCGCAGCGATTGGCGGCCTGTACAGTCGCTCCCCGCACGGGGAGCGTGGGTTGAAATGTTTATGTCGGGAGTGATGACTGAACTATCCAACAGTCGCTCCCCGCACGGGGAGCGTGGGTTGAAATACTTTGCGTATAATCCAATCGAGATTTAACGAGTGTCGCTCCCCGCACGGGGAGCGTGGGTTGAAATAGCAAGTGCTGGACAAGCTGTGCGCCGACCAGACGTCGCTCCCCGCACGGGGAGCGTG
>CAUDEL010000067.1:0-12583 GCA_958448555.1 uncultured Eubacteriales bacterium
CCGGACGGGGCGGGCACGCCCGTCGAGGTGACGCTGTACTACGCGCAGAACGCGGTGGAGCCTGTGAACTCGACGGTGACGTTCCATCATGTGGATGAGGGGAGCAATCAGCAGATCACCGGCGACACCTGGCAGGAACTGTCCCCCGAAACCTACAGCGCGTCCAATTATCAGCAGACGGTGGAGGGGTATAGCTATTTGTATGCCAGCCCTGATCCCTTCACGGTGGACGGGGCGGGCACGCCCGTCGAGGTGACGCTGTACTACGCGCAGAACGCGGCGGAGCCTGTGAACTCGACGGTGACGTTCCATCACAGGGACGCCGCCACGGACCAGGAGCTCACCAGCACGCAGCAGGAGCTTGGCCCGAACACCTATGCCTCCGCGGACTACAAAACGGAGATTGAGGGCTATGCCTACGCCTCGGCCGCGCCGGAAAACTTCACCGTGGACGGGACGGGCACGCCCGTGGAGGTAAGCCTGTATTACAATCAGAATCCCCCGAGCGGCCCCGTGGTGCTGGAGGAGTACACCAACCAGTACGGCATCACCACCAAGGGCAGCCTGAACCTGCGCTCCAGCCCGACCACCGAGGATAAAAACAACAAGGTAGTGCAGGGCGTGAACAAGGATGTCATCATGCCCGCCACCCAGCGCGTTCAGGGCCTTGACAACGATGGCTATAGCTGGTATCGGGTCAACTACAACGGAACGGACTGCTATGTGCGGGACGACTGCTTCCGCCTGCTCACCGAGGAGGAGATGCAGCAGTACCTGAACGTGGAGGTGCCCGTCAAATACGTGGACCAGGCCACCGGCGAGGCGTTCTACACCGCCACCGCCCAGTGCATGAAGGGCGGCAGCGTGACCGTCGAGGTGGATTTGAGCCAGGCGCAGGGCTATACGCTCGTGAGCGAGGCCAGCGTGCAGGTGTCCGCGGATGCCAACGGCACGCTGACCCCGGCGGAGGCCGTGTTCACCTTTGCCAAGGAACAGCAGGCGGTGAAGGGCACCGTCAGCGCCACCTATGTGGACGAGGACCAGAAGCCCGTCGCCGAGCCGCAGACGTTTGAACGCGACCCCGGCACCTACCCGGTGACCGATTTCGCCATCCATACGCCCGAGGGCTATGAGCCGGCCCAGGTCAACGTGCAGGAGGTCGTCGTGCACGATGACGGCACGGTGGAGCCGGAGACGGTGGTCTTTGTCTACCGCGCCGTGCAGCCCGAGCCCGTGAACTCCATGGTGACTTTCCACCATGTGTGCGACGGCGCGTCCATTGCCGCCGACACCCAGCAGGAGCTTGCGCCCAACACCTATCACGCGGCCGATTATCAGGCGGCGATCGAGGGTTACACCTACGCGGGCGCGAGCCCGGAAACCTTTACCGTGGACGGCAGCGGCGCCGCCCTCGAGGTGACGCTGAACTATACGAAGGTTGTGCAGCAGCTCGACTCGGTGGTCACCTTCCACCACATGTGCGATGGAGCGGCCATCACCGGCGACACGCAGCAGACGCTTTCGCCCAACACCTATGGCTCCGCCAGCTATCAGGCGACGGTCGAGGGGTACACCTACGCGGGTGCAAACCCGGAAACCTTCACCGTGGACGGCAGCGGCGCGGCCATTGAGGTGACGCTCACCTATACCAAGAACGCGCCGCAGGTGGTCAACTCCATCGTGACTTTCCACCATGTGGACGCAAGCGGCGCGCCCATTGCCGCCGATACCCAGCAGGAGCTTGCGCCCAACACCTACAGCGCTTCCGGCTATCAGGTGGCGGTGCAGGGCTACACCTACACCAGCGCCAATCCCGAATCGTTCCAGGTGGACGGCAAGGGCACCGCGGTGGAGGTGACGCTCACCTATACCAAGGAGCTCGTCGCCTCGAAGGTCACCTTCCACCATGTGGACGCGGACGGCAAGCCCCTGATGGACGATCGCACCGTGGAGCTTGCGCCCTCAGCTGAGGCCTACCGCTCCGAGAGCTATGCCTCGGCCGCTCCGGAGGGCTACCTCTACGCCAGCGCCAACCCGGAGACCTTCACCGTGGACGGCAGCGGCACGCCCATCACCGTGGTGTTTACCTACGCGCAAAAGCCCGCCGTGACCGCCCCGGTCACCTTTGAATACGTGTCCGAGAGCGGCCGCGTGGTGGAGAGCCCCATGACGGTACCGCTTCCCATGGGCCCCAACGACGTGATGGAATACTGCAAGGTGGTGGACGGCTACACCTTCAAGTCCGTCAGCAGCCAGACCGTCGAGGTCAGCGCGGACGGCGTGGCTACGCCTGACAAGGTGACTTTCACCTACACCGAGAACCCCACCACCGCGGCCGTTCAGGTCCACTACCGCAACAGCATCGGCGACGACCTGCCCGGCTCGCCGGTCATCAAGCAGCTTGCCCCCGGAACGCATACCATCCAGCCTGAAAACGTGCCGGCCGGCTATGTCCTCAGCAGCAGTGCCAAGCCCCAGCCCGTCACCGTGTCCGACGACCTGGTGGCCACGCCCAACAGCGTCAGCTTCACCTGCTATGATGAAAACATCACCGGCACGCTGACCATCAACTACTACGACAGTGCCGACCTCAGCAAGCCCATCGCCACCGAGCAGCGCCCGCTCAAGCCCGGCCTGCAAACCGTGGCGGCGGACGACTCGGTCGTGGCCAAGGTGGGCAACTACCAGCGCACCGAGGGCTACGCCGATCAGCAGGTGCAGGTCAACGAGAACGGCACCGTCGTGCCCGCGACCATTTCTTTCTATTACAAGTCGGTGCAGAACACCAGCTACGTGGGTTATGCGGTGACCACCCGCCAGACGGCCATGCGCTCCAGCGCCGCCGCCAACGGGGCCGTGACGCAGACGCTGGCGGTGAACACGCTGCTGTATATCAACGGCCAGCAGCAGGTGAGCGGCGTCACCTGGGACAGCTCCCAGACCGTGCTGGGCGGCACCTCGGCCTCCGGCTGGGTGACCGACGCCGATGTGCGCCATATCAGCGCCTCCGAGGCGCAGGCCCTCATCGACGAGTACAACAAGCAGCAGCAGACGCCCACCCAGAGCCCCGGCTACTATATCACCCTCTATGACAGCGTGCCGCTTCGTACCTACACCAACATCTACGCCTCGGCCCGCTATCTCAAGAAGGACACCGTCGTCTACGTCCACAGCCAGGAGTACGACGGCAGCCGCAACATCTGGCACCTGACCACCTACGACGGCGTGACCGGCTATGTGCTCAACGGCCAGCTGCGAAAGCTCACCGAGGAGGAGGTCAAGAACTATCTCGCGCAGGGCGGCAACACCAAGCCCAACAACCCCGGCGGCAACCAGTACGACCCCAACGGCGCCTCCAGCTACGGCTACGTGACCACCAACAGCGTCAACTTCCGCTCCTCGCCCGACGGCAGCCGCATCAAGCAGCTCAACAAGTACGCCATGGCCATGATCCTTGGCACCAAGCAGGTCGACGGCGTCACCTGGTACAACGTCAACTATAACGGTCAGATCGGCTGGATCCACGGCGACTACTTCCATCAGATGACGCTCACGGAGTTCAACTCCTTCCTGACCAGCTCGCAGTACCAGCAGGGCATCACCAACAACGCCGTGGCCACCGCCAAGCCCTCTACCGGCACCTCGTCGGGAAATACCTCCAGCGGCTCCGCCACGCAGGGGAGCGTCTCCTCCGTGGAGGACTGGAACGTGGGCAAGTGGCAGAATACCGGCGTGACCAATCAGACCACCTACGCGCCCTTTAACCCCTATGCCACGCCCGTGGCCACCGCAGCGCCCAAGGACCAGTATGTCACCAAGGACGCGACCGTCAAGTTCTATCAGTCGGCGGACGCGGCCTCCAGCAGCCTGACCCTGCCGGCCAACGCGACGCTGGATGTGCTGGAGACGGTTACCCAGAACAACAAGACCTGGTACAAGGTTCAGTACAACGGCCAGACCGGCTATGTGGAGGCGGAGGCGGCGCTCGCCGAGGTAACCGCCAGCGTCAGCCCCACGCCCACCAGCACCTTTGTCATCGGCACCATGATTCCCATCAACTATGAGGACGAGACACGCGAGACGCAGACCTCCTCCGTCCCCTGGGGCCTGATCGGCGGCGCCGTGGTCATCATCGGCGGCGCGGGCGGCGCATACGCCTACGCCCTTAACCAGAACAAGAGGCGCAAGGCCGCCGCCGCGCGCGCGGCCGCCAGCAGGCGCGCCGCCGCGGCCGGGACCACGGCCGCCGGGGCAGCCAGCCCCTATACCCGCCGCGCCGCCGCCGCGCCCATCGCACCGGGCACCAAGCGCGACGAGCAGGCCGGGACGCAGAGCAAGCCGGGGACGGCGCCCACCAGCTACGGCGGTGTGAAGAACCCCTACAGCAGCGGCAGCATCACCGGCACGCAGAATCAGAATCCCTACACGCGCCCCACAGCGGGGACGCAGGCCAATCCCTACGGCACGTCCGCGACGGGCAATCCCTACACCCGTCCCACGGGTACGCAGAGCAGCGGGTATGGCACATCCGCGACGGATGCGCAGAATCCCTACACCCGTCCTGTGGGAGCGCAGAGCAACCCCTACACCCGTCCCGCGGCGGAAGCGGGCGAAACGGCGACGCGCGGTGAATCCGGCACGCCTTCGGCCATTCCCTACGCCGACGGAAGCCTGCCCACGACGGCTGCGAAGCCGTCGGGCCTGCACAGCGCGGGCAGCCTGGAGAGCAAGACGGAGCCGGCTTCGGCGCCGTCAGCCCGGCCCGCCGGCACCGAGACGCCCGCCGCCAGCAATCCCTACGCCCGCCCGCTGAGCGCGGCGCCCAGCCTGAAGCCCGAGGAGAAGCAGGGCGAGGCGGCCGCCACCCGCAGGCGCTCCACCCGCATGCAGCGCTACCACGCCGCCGGTGGAGACGAGGAGGGCGGCGACGCCTGACAACTTTGGGCCGCGCGGCAGAAGCCGCGCGGCCCTGCGCGATCATACGAAGGAGGAAAACGGCATGGCGGTTTATGGAACGTTTGTGTCTGCAACGGGCGAGGCGCTGGAGAAGGCCCTTTGGCCCACACAGGGCGCGCCCAGGGGCGTGGTGCAGTTCGTGCACGGCATGGCCGAGCACATCCGGCGCTATGATGCCGCCGCCCAGGCGCTCAACGCGGCGGGCTACGCCGTGGTGGGGCACACGCACGCGGGACACGGGGAAAAGGCCCGACAGCTCGGCTACTTTGCCGACAAAGACGGCTGGGACGCGTTGATTTCGGACGTGCACGCCCTGCGTCTTGAGGCGCAGAAGGCATACCCGGGCGTTCCCTATGTGCTGCTGGGGCACTCCATGGGCAGCTTCGTGGTGCGCGGCTATTGCCTCAAATATGAGAAGGGGCTTTCGGGCGTGGCGCTCAGCGGCACGGGGCACTTTGAAAGGCCCGTGGTGGCTGCGGGCAGGGCCGTGGCCCGGCTGCAATGCGCCTTCGGCGGCGCCCGCAAACCTGCAAAGCTGGTGGAAAAACTCAGCTCCTCGGGCTATAACCAGGGCTACGAGGACCCGCAGACGCCCTTTGACTGGCTCAGCCGTGACCGGGAGGTGGTGGCGGCGTACATCGCCGACCCGTATTGCGGCTTTACCTTCACGGCCCGGGCCTATGACGACATGTTCGAGGGCCTCAGCCGCCTCTACCCCGACAGGCTGGGCGCGATGGAAAAGGACATCCCCGTTTATCTGTTCTCCGGCGATCAGGACCCCGTAGGCGGGCACGGAAAGGGCGTCGAGCTGGTGGCGCGGGAGCTGCGGGAGGCGGGCGTGCGCGACGTGACCGTGCGCCTCTACCCGGGCGGGCGGCACGAGATGTTCAACGAAATCAACCGCGAAGAGGTTTATGCGGACCTGATCGCCTGGCTGGATGAAAAAACCGTTTCAGGGCGATAGTGTTAAAATTTCATTTCTTAATTGTTAAATTCCCCGGGATGTGTTACAATGTACGCATCCCGGGGTTTTGCATGCCCCGATTGCCGGGAGGTTGGTCGGCCGTGGAGGAGAGCGGTCTGGGGAAAAGGCTGTCGCAGGTGCGGTGCTTCATGCTGGATATGGACGGCACCTTTTATCTGGGGGACCGTCTGCTGGAGGGCTCGCTGGATTTTCTGGACGCGCTGGAGCGCACGGGGCGCCGCGCGCTGTTTGTGACCAACAACTCCAGCAAGTCCGCGGACCGCTATGTGCGCAAGCTCCGCGGCATGGGCGTGAGGGAGCCGTTTCTCAACGTCCTGACCTCGGGCCAGGCGGCAGGGCGGTACTGCCTGCGCACCTTTCCGGGAAAGCGGGCGTTTTTGCTGGGCAATGAGCTTCTGCGCGCGGAGCTGGAGGGAATGGGGCTTCTCATCGACAACGCCCGTCCCGATTATGTGCTCATCGGCTATGACACCACGCTTGATTACGAAAAGATGACGAAAGTGTGCGACTTCGTGCGCTCGGGCCTGCCCTACATCGCCACGCACCCGGATTTCAACTGCCCCACCGAGACGGGCTTCGCGCCGGACATCGGGGCGATCATCGCCTTCATTGAGGCCAGCGCGGGGCGAAGACCGGACGTGATTCTGGGCAAGCCCTACGCCGGTATCGTGCAGGACGCGCTTGAGCTGACCGGCCTTGAAAAGCACGAGCTGGCCATGGTGGGCGACCGGCTCTACACCGACATCGCCACGGGCAAGAACTTCGGCATCCTGAGCATTTTGGTGCTTACCGGCGAAGCCCGGATGGAGGATATTGCCAAAACGGGCGTGGAGCCCGATCTGATCTTTGAGCGCCTCAGCGCCATGAACCCCTATTTGTGACCCGGAAAGGATACATGAGGATGAAACGCATTGCTGCCTGTCTGTTGACCCTGACGTTGCTGCTCCCGCTTGCGGCGGGCCTTGCGCCTTCGCGCGCGGAGTCGCAGGTGACCATCACCCTGAGCACGGGGGAGACCATCGAGCCCGTCCAGAGCGGGGAGAGCGAGGAGACGCCCGCGCCGACCAATACGCCCGCGCCCACCGCCGCGCCCACCGATACCCCCGCGCCGACCCCGGCCCCCACGGAGGCGCCCGCGACGCTCAAGTACGGCGACCAGGGCGACGAGGTCAGCGAGCTGCAAAAGCGGCTGAGCGAGTTGGGCTACTATGTCGGGCGCATCAGCGGCAACTTCCTGGAGGGAACGCAGAACGGCGTCAAACGCTTTCAGGAGGACTACGGCTTTGAGGTGACGGGCGAGCTGGACCCCCAGAGCGCCGCGGCGCTGGAGGGAGCCCAGTACCGCGTGCTGCGCTATGGCGATGACGGCGACGATGTCACGCGCCTGCAGAAGGCCCTTAAGGAGCTGGACTATCTGGACGCAAACGCCACCGGGAAATACCGCGCGGCCACGCAGGAGGCGGTGTCCGCCTTCCAGGAGGCCATGGGTGTGGAGGCCACGGGCGAGGCGGACCTGGATACGCAAAAGCTGCTCTTTGGCGATACGGCGCTGGCCAAGGGCGCTACGCCCACGCCCACGCCCGGCCTTGACGCGGACCTGGGCGATATCAACGACGTGGTCATGGTCGAGGACGGCGCCAGCACCCCAGACAGCCTGGGCACGAATGAATACGGCGGAGAGAAGCTCCAGCGCGGCGACCAGGGCGAGGCGGTCAAGCAGGTCCAGACGCGGCTGACGGAGCTGGGCTTCTTCACCGGCCCCATCAGCGGCAATTATATGAATCAGACCACCGCGGCCGTCAAAGCGTTCCAGGAGCATAACGGCATGTTCGTCACCGGCGAAACCGACGAGGAAACCTGGAACATGCTCTTTAACAGCGACGACGTGCTGGACATCAGCGCCACCGCGCGTCCCACGCCCGTGCCTACGCCCGTGCCCTACGCCATCACCGTGGACGTGCAAAATCAGGTGACCACCGTCTATGGCCTGGACGAAAACGGCGAGTATACCGTGCCCGTCAAGCAGATGGTCTGCTCCACGGGCATGGTGAGCACCCCCAGCGACGTGGGCGAATGGGTGCTCAACGGCCGCAAGGCGCGCTGGTGCTATTTCCCCACCTGGGGCAGCCACGCGCAGTACTGGACCCGCATCAACGAAAACATCGCCTTCCACAGCGTCATCTACAACGCCGTGGACTACAACGCCATGAGCACCAAGAGCTACAATCTTCTGGGCTCGCGCGCCTCGCACGGCTGCATCCGCCTGCTGGTGAGCGACGCCAAGTGGATCTATGACAACGTCGGCGAGGGCGTGGTGGTCACCGTCACCGAGGACCTCCCGGTCGATGAGGAGCTCAGGAAGGCTGTCGCCGCGCCTCCGCTCAACTCCAGCAAGACCGGCCCCGTCAGTACCCCCGAGCCCACGCCCGCCCCGGTCTACGTCTCCGGCGGCACCCCGCCCCAACCCTTTGAAAACCTCAAAAAGGGTTCCCAGGGCGAGGCCGTCTACTGGCTGCAAAGCCGCCTCAAGGAGCTGGGCTACTACGGCGGCACCGTCACCGGCACCTATCTCAGCGGCACGCAGAAGGCCGTCAAGGCGTTCCAGAAGGCCAACGGCATCTATGCCACCGGCAACGCGGACGTGGAGACCCTCGAGGCCATCTACGCCGACGTCATGACGCCCGACGCCACGCCTCCGCTCACGCCGACCCCGGCGCCCACGCCGGAACCCGAGGAGGAATAAAGCAGCAGGAGGCGGAGGATGAAACGCACCAAGCTCAAAAACCGTCAGCTCCCGGACTATACCCGCGGGGAAGAAATCTTTAATATGGTCTCCCACATCGTGGGCGGCGCCTTCGGCGTCGCCGCCCTCGTCCTGTGCCTGGTTTCCTCCATCCTCAAGGGCGATCCCTGGTCCATCGTGGGAAGCGCCGTCTACGGCGTGTCCATGGTGCTGCTCTACACCATGTCCAGCGTCTATCACGGGCTGCTGCCGGAGATGGCCAAGAAGGTCATGCAGGTGCTGGACCACTGCACCATCTATCTGCTCATCGCGGGCACCTATACGCCCATCGCGCTGTGCGCCATCCGCCCGCGCTTCCCCGCCTGGGGCTGGTCACTGTTCGGCCTGGTATGGGTCATCGCCGTGGTGGCCATCGTCTTTACCGCCATCGACCTCAAAAAGTACGCCGTCCTTTCCATGATCTGCTATATCGGGATGGGCTGGTGCGTCGTGCTGGCCGCAAAGCCCGTGCTGGAAACCATCCCCCTGCCCGCCCTGCTGTGGCTCCTGGCCGGCGGCATCGCCTACACCGTGGGTGCCGTGCTCTACGGCCTGGGCAAGAGGCACCGCTATATGCACTCGGTCTTTCACCTTTTTGTGCTGGCGGGCAGCATCCTGCATTTCGTGTGCATCTTTTGCTACATTATCTGAAAAGAAATTGAAAAAATTCTGGTTTCATCCTTGACAATTTGGGTTAGAGATGTTAAACTTCTTTTTGGTTAGGGGTTAAATACTTCTAACCTCCATTTTGCCGCATGAGTTAGACACAACGAATCACATGGAGGCAGGGGATGCTATGATGCCATTGGCGATGGTAAAGACTGGCGAGACCGGCGTCATCCGAAAGATCACCGGCAGGGACGAGGTGCGTCAGCGGCTGGCGGAGCTGGGCTTCGTGGTAGGCGAGCGGGTGACGGTGGTCAGCGAGCTGGGCGGAAATCTGATCCTCAGCGTCAAGGACTGCCGCGTCGCGCTGGACAGGACGATGGCCATGCGCATCATGGTCTGATCGAGAGGAGGAGGCACCCAATGAAGACCCTCAAGGAAGTCAAGGTCGGTGAAACGGTCACCATCAGGCGTCTGGGCGGCGAGGGCGCGATCAAGCGCCGCATCATGGACATGGGACTGACCAAGGGAACCGAAGTCTACGTGCGCAAGGTCGCGCCCCTGGGAGATCCCATGGAGCTGACGGTCCGCGGGTACGAGCTGTCCGTGCGCAAGAGCGACGCGGAGAAGATCGAGGTCGAGTAAGCGTTTGCCCATTGGTTAGATATATCGAACAACGAGGAGGCAGCGGTATGGCCATCAAGATTGCCCTCGCGGGCAACCCCAACTGCGGAAAAACGACCATGTTCAACGACCTGACCGGCTCCAACCAATATGTTGGCAACTGGCCGGGCGTGACGGTGGAAAAAAAGGAAGGACGCCTCAAGGGAGAGCCCGACGTCGTCATCCAGGACCTGCCGGGCATCTACAGCCTGTCGCCCTACACGCTGGAGGAAGTGATTGCGCGCGGCTATCTGGTAAGCCAGAAACCCGACGCCATCCTCAACATCGTGGACGCGACCAACATCGAGCGAAACCTCTACCTTACCACCCAGCTTGCCGAGCTGGGCATCCCGATGATTATCGCGCTGAACATGATCGACATCACCCGCAAAAACGGCGACAAGATCGACCTGCGAAAGCTCGGCGAGGCGCTGGGCTGCGAGGTGGTGGAGACCAGCGCGCTACGGGGCGAGGGCAGCCGGCAGGTGGCGCAGAAGGCCGCGAAGCTGGCGGGGAAGAAGGCGGGCGAGCCGCCGCATGTGTTCGCCGGGAGCGTCGAGCACGCCCTGGCGCACATCGAGGACCTCATCACCCATCGCGACGGACAGGAGGCCGTGCATCATCACCACGCCGACGGCAGCCGGCACGAGGGCGGCATCGTCCCCGACCACCTGGCCCGCTGGTACGCCATCAAGCTCTTTGAGCGCGACGAGAAGGTGACCGAGGAGCTCAGCCTGCCCTCCGGCATCCGCTCCGCCATCGAAAACGCCATCCGCGACTGCGAAAAGGAGATGGACGACGACGCGGAGTCCATCATCACCAACCAGCGCTACGCCTACATCAGCCGCCTGGTGGCTTCCTGCGTGCGCAAGGGGCGGCCCAAGGGCGCGCTGAGCGCCTCGGACAAAATCGACCGCGTCGTGACCAACCGCTTCCTGGCCCTGCCCATCTTCGTGCTGGTGATGGGGCTGGTATACTACGTCGCGGTCAGCACCATCGGCACCATCGTGACGGACTTCACCAACGACGTGTTCGTGGGCGAGTGGATTCAGGAGCCCGTGCGCGTCTGGCTGGAGGGCGCCGGCACCGCCGGGTGGCTGGTGGGGCTGGTGTGCGACGGCATCATCGCCGGCGTGGGCGCGGTCATCGGCTTTGTGCCGCAGATGCTGGTTTTGTTCTTCATGCTGGCCATTTTGGAGGACGTGGGCTATATGGCCCGTATCGCCTTCATCATGGATCGGATCTTCCGCAAGTTCGGCCTCTCGGGCAAGAGCTTCATCCCCATGCTCATCGGCACCGGCTGCGGCGTGCCGGGCGTGATGGCTTCGCGCACCATTGAAAACGACCGCGACCGCAAGATGACCGTCCTGACGACCACCTTCATCCCATGCAGCGCCAAAATGCCCATCATCGGCCTCATCGCCGGCGCGCTGTTCCACAACGCCGGATGGGTGGCGACCTCGGCGTATTTCATCGGCGTTGCCGCCATTGTGGTAAGCGGCATCATGCTCAAGAAGACCCGCGTCTTCGCGGGCGACCCGGCGCCCTTTGTCATGGAGCTCCCGGCGTATCACGCGCCGTCGGCCCGCAACGTCCTGCACTCCATGTGGGAGCGCGGCTGGAGCTTCATCAAGCGCGCGGGCACGGTGATTCTGGTCTCGGCCATCGTGATCTGGTTCACCCAGAGCTACGGCTGGGAGGCCCGGGTGCCTGAGGAAACTTTGTCCGCGGATGCGGAGGTCGTGGAAACCGTGGACGCGCCCGTCACCTTCGGAGCGGTGGAAAACACCGACAACAGCATCCTGGGCCGCGTGGGTTCGGTGGTGGCGCCCGTGTTTGAGCCGCTGGGCTTCGGCGACTGGAAACCCACCGTGGCCACGGTTCTGGGCCTGGTGGCCAAGGAGGAGGTCGTCAACGTCTTTGGCATCCTCTACCAGACCGACACCGACGAACGGGACACCGCGACGCTTCTGGAGGAGGGCTCCGACGAGGAGAAGGAGTCCGGCCTTACCCCCATCGCGCAGGGCTTCAGCGAGACGTCCGGCGGGCATGGCAGGCTGGCGGCCTATGCCTTCATGATCTTCAACCTCCTGTGCGCGCCGTGCTTTGCGGCCATGGGTGCCATCAAGCGCGAGATGAACAACCCCCGGTGGACATGGTTTGCCATCGGCTACCAGTGTGTGTTTGCCTATGTGATTGCGCTCGTCGTCTACCAGCTCGGCCTGCTCTTTGCGGGCGCGGGGGTGACGCTGTGGACGGCGGTGGCGGCTTTGCTGCTGGCGGGGCTTGTGTACCTGCTGGTACGCCCCAACCGCTATGAGGAAAACCATCTGAAAGTCGGCGTCGGGGCGTAAGGCTCCGGGAAAGGAGAAGCGATATGGCAACGTGGATTGTGGGCGGCGTGGTGCTGCTGGCGGCCGGGGCGGCCATATGGAAGATGGTGCGCGATCGGAAAAAGGGAAAATGCAGCTGCGGCGGCGACTGCTCACGGTGCTGCGGATGCGGGCATTGACCTGGCGGGAGGGGGAGACCCCTCCCGTCAGCGTGTCGAAAAAGCTCGCCTGCGGCGATCTTTTCCGCCAGGACACGTT
>CAUDEL010000068.1:0-11716 GCA_958448555.1 uncultured Eubacteriales bacterium
GAAACGTGTCCTGGCGGAAAAGATCGCCGCAGGCGAGCTTTTTCGACACGCTGCGACTTCGGAGGGCCCGTGGGCCCTCCGAACCCTTTTGACAGCCTGCGATCCGTCGCGCCCGCGGACGGGTTTTTTTATGGCCTTCAGAGGGAAAAAGTAGATTCGATAACAAATGATTCAAGCGACGAATAAATTATCAAGCATATTTCATTTGGAACGCAGGCAGCCAAAAGCTGCAAAGGCAAGGCGCCGCTGGCTTTGAAGCCATCTGTGACAGGGGCTTGATAAAAAAACCGCATTTTTTTATGCAGAGATATTGACATACGGCGATCTTGAATTATAATAATAGTAAGTTGACTGAACAAACCAACCTTCCATCATGAGAATTTGAATATGCAACCGACAAACCAGCAGTTGATTAAATCAACCAACATGAAGAACCTCTTTCTCCTGATCCAGAAGAATTCCGGAATATCACGCGCGGCGCTGGCCAAGGCCACACATCTTAGCAAGGCGACGGTGTCGGCGCTGGTGGACGAACTGATCGCCAAAGGGTACGTGGTGGACTGCGGGACGGGTACCAGCCTGACCACGGGCCGAAAGCCCAATACCCTCACGGTCAATGACGCGCAGAACTGCGTGGCGGTTTTTCAGTGGCACAAATCCAGGCTCAATGCGGCGCTGGTTTCGCTCAGCGGAACGGTCCTCTACGAGATGCGCATCTCCAGCGACCGCCATCTGGATTATGGGCTGATTACGGCCAGACTGTTTCGGGAGGACATCGAGACCTACAGCCCAAACGCAAAGATTCTCGGCATTTGTCTGGTGGTGCCGGCCATTGTGGACAACGTCAGCCAGGGGATTCATTCGACCGTTTTGAATCTCAGCGTTGAGGACAATGTGCTCGGCCAGCTCAGGGAGCGGATTCCCGACTATCCCATCGCCGTACTCAACGACACGGCCTGCTATGCCTACGCCGAATATGTGCACAGCGCATTGGAGGACAGCTATTACGTGTTTGTAAACATCGGCAGCGGCGTGGGTGCGGTCGCGCTGGATCATGGCCGCTTTTTCCGGGCGGCGAACGGAATGACGACGCAGTTCGGGCACTTTTCGGTAGACCGCAACGGACCGCAGTGCGGGTGCGGGAACCGGGGCTGCCTGGAGCGGATGATCGGAGAATTGTACCTTTATGAGCGCGCATGCAAGGAAGGCTGCAAAACCCTTTTCGCCGGCAAGGAGGACGCCGGGTTTGAAAAGCTGGGCAAGCTGGTGGCGCAGGGCGACGGGCAGGCGGTCAAGCTGATGAACGCGCTGGCGGAGGATACCGCCTATGCGATCAGCAACCTCATCAGCCTCTTTAACCCCCGGGAAGTCGTGATCGGCGGGGGAGGGATGTCGCTGGGCGAGACCTATCTGGAGACGCTGGGCCAGCATCTGAGCCGGATGGGGTTTCCGCTGTTCATGAAGCAGGTGGGGCTGCGTTTTTCCAGCCTCAACAAGTCCTCGGCGCTTAAGGGCGCGGCCAGGTATTTTATCGATCAGTATTTCACCTTTGACGGTGAAATGCAAAATACCCTCTTCATTGGGTAAATGGTAAGGGAAAGGCGGATGAAAACAATGATTACACTGGGGCTTTGCTGTCGCGACGTGGAAGGACTGGATTTGGAACAGCAGTTTGAACAGGCGGCCCGTCTGGGGTTTGCCAACGTGCAGATTGCGATGTGGCGCATGGAGCATCTCACGCCGGAGCATGCGCACGAAACGAAGCGGCTGCTTGAAAAGTACGGGCTGAGGTGCACGGAGATCTGGTGCGGATGGACCCGGCCCGCGTATTGGGACTTCCGCAGCGGCCCGTCCTGCCTGGGGCTGGTGCCGAGCGAATACCGCTTCCAGAGGCTGCAGGATCTGCTCAAGGGCGCGGCCTATGCGCGAGAGCTGGGGATCACGGATGTAATCACCCATCTGGGCTTTATTCCGCAGGATCCCACGGATCACAACTATGTGGGACTGATTCACGCGCTCAAGCACCTTACGGCGGAACTGAAGAAATATGACCAGTTTTTCTCTTTTGAAACCGGGCAGGAAACGCCGCTGGTTGTCCGTAGGTGTATTGAGGACGTTGGCGCCGACAACCTCGGAGTCAATTACGATCCCGGCAACCTGCTGATCTACGGCAACGGAAATCCCGTGGACGGGCTGGACCTGCTGGGCGGATACGTGCGCAGCGTGCACGCCAAGGACGCCACATACCCCACCTCCGGCTATACGCCCGGCGAGGAGAAGGTGATGGGCGAGGGCCAGGTGGACATGAAGGCGTTCGTGGAAAAGCTCAGGCGCCTTGGCTTTGACCGGGTGATGTCCATCGAGCATGAGCGCAAGGGCCTTAGCATGGAGCAAAAAGAGCAGGAGATCGCACATGCCAAAAAGTATCTGGAGGCATTGCTCTGAGGGGGAACTGATGAGAAAGCGCGCTTCTCATTAGGATAAAAAACAAAGGGAAAGGTGGAAAAGCACATGAATGGAAGAAAAACGCTGCTTCGGATCCTGAGCGTGATGTGCGTTGCGGTACTGGTCCTGTCCATACCGATCGTCACGTTCGCGGAACCCCTGGAACCCGTTACCCTGAGGATCATCATGCGCGGCGAAGCTCCCAATGACATGGACAAGGTCATTGCGGAGGCCGAGAAGCTGATGGCCGATACCATCAACGTCAAGCTCAACCTTGTCTGGTGGCCCAACTCCGATATTTCCAACATGACCCGCGTGTCTCTGGCCTCCGGCGAGCCCAACGATCTGATCTGGCATCCCGGCCGCACGGACATGACCACGTTCGTCAACATGGGCGCGCTGTTGGAGCTGGACGATCTGGTCGAAGAGTACTGCCCCAAGTTCCTGGCGGACCGTCCCGCGCAGATGATCGAGTACAGCAAGTACAAGGGCAAGCTGTACGCGCTCCCGCTGGGCGTGTACAACAAGTCCGGCCATCACTACAACGTGCGCGACGACCTGCGCAAAGAGCTGGGCATGGATCCCCTGGAGACCCGTGAGGATATCGTGGAATTTGCCTACAAGGTGAAGGAAGCCTATCCCGAGATTCCGCCCATCGTCCCCGGCTCCCATGGCCAGGAGCAGTTCACCACCTGGGCGACCTTCCCGCACCTCTCCGGCAAGCGCGACGAGGACTTCCTCATGCCCTCCGACGCCCTCTCCGGCGACCTGATGCTGTACTACAAGTACAACGACGGCAAGGTCTACAACTTCTTCGACGATCCCGATCCCGCCATCGTGGAGTCCCTCAAGGAAGCGCGCCAGCTCTATGAGGACGGCATCATCTACGAGGATTGCCTGAGCCTGAGCACCTACCGCGACGCCATGGCCGAAAACAAGGCCGCCGTCGTGATGTGGGGCGACATCATCCCCGAGCCGACCTATGTCAACCGCCTCAAGACCGTTGTGCCCGACGGCGAAATCGCCTCCGTGTTCAACTACACCACCGAGCCCGGCCAGCTGCTGGCGACCTTCAAGGCCTGGAACTACCAGTCCGTGGCCAAGGTTTCCAAGAACCCCGAGCGCTGCCTGCAGTTCCTGGAGTTCACCCAGCAGTCCCAGGAGATCTATGATCTCTTCGCCTATGGCATCGAGGGCGTGCACTGGACCGACGAGGGCCCCGGCAAGTACCTCAACATCTCCTCCGACTACCGCTGGTTCCCCTACCTGTGGGTGTGGAACCCCAAGTATGACCGCGTGGTCGCCAACGCCACCGAGAAAGAGTTCGAGATGGAAATGTTCCTGCGCCAGGCGCCCGCTGAGGACTTCGTGGAGCAGTGGACGGCGCCCCTGCTGTTCGACACCGAGAACGTGCAGGACGCTCTGGCTCAGTACACGACCGCTCAGGCGCAGTACTATGGCCCCATCTTCAACGGCGTCGTGGATACCGACGAGTACATGGAGATGTTCCGCGCTGCCGCCTATGATTCCCTGAAGATCATCCAGAACGAGCTGCAGGCGCAGATCGACGCTCTGGGCGACCGTTCCTTCGTCAACGAATGACCCGTCCGGCTTGCGGGGAACCCGCTTTGGCGGGCTCCCCGCAAGGCCCTTCATCATTCTTCGCAGCAGCGCCTGCGTTAGGGGGAGTACATTTTGAGGTTCGTGCGCGAGTTAAAAAAGAACTACATGCTCTATCTTCTTCTTCTGCCGGGGCTGGTGTGCATCATTGTGTTTTCCTATCTGCCCATGTCCGGCCACCTGCTGGCGTTTAAAAAGTTTACCATCGACGGGGGCATTTTCTTCTCTCCCTGGTCCGGCCTGAGCAACTTTACCTTTTTCTTCGGCAGCGGCGAGTGGAAGCGCATCATCGGCAACACCCTGTATCTCAACATCCTTTTTATTGCCTTTACGCAGTTTTTTGCGGTCTTCCTCGCCGTGATGATTAACGAGGTACGCAACACCGCCATCAAGCGCGTATCGCAGTCCCTGGTTTTTCTTCCTTATTTCGTGTCCTGGCTGGTCGTCTCTTTGATGCTCCAGGCGCTCCTCAACGGTTCGGACGGCATGATTAACCAGTCCATTTTGGAGCCTATGGGGCTTAAGAAATACCCCTTCTTCATGAAGCCGGAGATCTGGCCCGCCATTTTGACCATTGCCAACGTGTGGAAATTTGCCGGTTATTATTCGGTTATTTATATTGCAGCCATCATCGGCGTTTCGCCTGAGCTCTATGACGCAGCGCGGGTGGACGGCGCCTCCAAATGGCAGGAGATGTTTTATGTCACGCTGCCGCAGATCCGCCCCACGATCCTTATCATGCTGCTGCTGGCCATTGGCCGTATCTTCTACGGCGATTTCGGCATGATCTACGGCATCATCGGCGATAACGGCGTCCTCTTCCCCACGACCGACGTCATCGATACCTACACCTATCGCGCCCTGCGCCAGTTCGGCAACTTCGGCCAGTCCTCCGCGGTCAACCTCGTTCAGTCGGCCCTGGGCCTGATTACGATTCTGATCTTCAACAAAATCGTCCGCCGGGTCGATCCTGACGCCTCGCTGTTTTAATTCTAAGGAGGGAAAGCGAAGATGGAACGGGTACAAACATCCCTTGACGCCGTCAGGGGAAGGAGAAACCGTATTCAGGGAAACCATGGCTTCCATATCTTTGTCGGCGTTTTCGTCGCGCTCTTTACGATCTTCAGTTTCGTCCCCTTCTGGCTGGTGGTCATCAACTCCTTCGCATCGGAGGCCAACATCGCCCGCCATGGCTTCCAGCTCTGGCCGCAGGAGTTTTCACTGGATGCCTACACCTATGTCTTCAAGGGCAACCAGGTCTACTACAGCTATCGCAACACGCTTCTGATCGTGGGCATCGGCACGCCCCTGGCCGTGATCGTCACCGCCATGTACGCCTATGTGCTGGCGCATCCCAAGGTGCGTTACGGGCGGCAGCTTTCGTTCCTGACGTACTTTACCATGATTATGGGTACCTCCATGGTGGGCTTTTACATCCTGATCTCCACCTGGATGGGCCTGCGCGACAGCCTGTGGGCGCTGATTCTTCCGCGCCTCATCAACCCCTTCTACGCCTTTATCCTCGTGGCGGCCTACCGCGGCGTACCCTATGAGATCTATGACTCCGCCGCCCTGGACGGCGCCAACGACTGGCGGGTGTTCTTCCAGATCATCCTGCCCATCACGGTACCCGCGCTGGCCACGGTGACGCTGTTCTTTGCCCTGTACTACTGGAACGACTGGTGGCTGGCGCTGCTGTTCATCGACAACTACAAGATGCACCCCCTGCAGATGATGATCCGCAGCCTCATGGCATCCATCACCGCATCGTCCTACCTGGCGGCGGAGAACATGACCGACATCGCCATTCCCACCAACGCAGTCAAGATGGCTGTGGTGTGCGTCACGGTCGGCCCCATCATCCTGGTCTACCCCTTCGTGCAGAAGTTCTTTGTCAAGGGCATTACGGTGGGCGCGGTCAAGGGCTGAGGAGAGGAGAAACGGATATGATTGAGGTCAATAACCTGGTAAAACGCTATGGCGCGAAGGTGGCGGTCGATCATATCAGCTTCAGGATCGACGACGGCGAGGTGGTGGGCTTCCTGGGCCCCAACGGCGCAGGCAAGAGCACCACGATGAACGTGCTGACCGGCTATATCTCCTCCACGGACGGCAACGTCAAGATCGACGGCTACGACGTCCTGGAAAACCCGGCCGAGGTCAAGCGCCGCATCGGCTTTCTGCCGGAGAACCCGCCGCTGTACATGGACATGACGGTCAACGAGTACCTGCGCTTCGCATGCAGCATCAAGGGCGTGCGCCGGCCGTATGAGAAGCATATCAGCGATATCTGCGAGCTGGTGGGGATCGCCCATGTGCGCAAGCGTCTGATCCGAAATCTCTCCAAAGGCTACAAGCAGCGCACCGGCCTGGCCCAGGCCCTGATCGGCAACCCAAGCACCATCATCCTGGACGAGCCCACCGTTGGCCTGGACCCGATTCAGATCATCGGGGTTCGCAAAATCATCAGCGAATTGGGCAACCATGGCACGGTCATCCTCTCAAGCCACATTCTGCCCGAGGTGCAGTCCATCTGCAAGCGCGTGCTGGTCATCAATGAGGGCAAGATCTGCGCCGACGGCCTGATTGACGAGCTGTCGGAGCGCGCGGAGGAAAACCACAGCCTAAAGCTTCGCGTGGCGGGCGAGGAGGAAACGGTGCGCGCCGTCCTCACCGCCATCCCCGGCGCCGTTGAGGTCCAGACGTTGCCCAGCGGCGAGCAGGGCGCGCGGGATTATCTGGTCAGCGGCGCCAGCGGCGTGGACCTTCGCGGGGCCACCTTCGCCGCCGTGCGCGACGCCGGGCTGGTGCTCCTGGCGATGAAGCCCACCGGCATGAGCCTGGAGGATCTGTTCCTCAAACTGACGGTCAAGGGGGAGATGTGAATGTTCCCGATCTTCCAGCGCGAGCTGCGCTCCTATCTTTGCTCGCCCATCGGGTATGTCTTTATCGGCATGTTTCTGCTGATCTCCAACCTCTTTTTTTACCTCAACAACATCCTCATGGCCAGCTCCAACATCGTGCCGCTGTTTATGAACATGCAGATGCTTTTGATGCTGCTCATCCCGCTTCTGACCATGAGGCTGTTTTCCGAGGAGTTCAAGCAAAAGACGGACCAGATGATCCTCACCTCCCCGCTGAGGCTGGGAAGCATCGTTTTGGGCAAGTTCTTCGCGGCCCTGGCCGTGTTCCTTATCGCCCTGGCCTTCACGCTGCTGTGGGTGCTCATCGTGACTCTCTATGGGACGGTGCCGGTCGCGAGCGTCGTGGGAAACTACGTGGCCATCACCTTGGTCGCCTGCATGTTCATCTCCATCGGCCTGTTTGTTTCCACCCTGACGGAAAACCAGCTCATCGCCGCCGTGCTGAGCTTTGCGGTGTTCTTTGGGCTCTATCTGCTGGACTACGCCATCTCGGCCATCGACATCCAGGGCGTCAAGGAGGTCATCAGCTGGCTGAGCGTATATGTGCGCTTTACGGGCTTTACGCGGGGCATCTTCTTCGTGTCCGACGCGGTGTTCTACCTGTGCGTCGCCTCCGCGTTCCTCTTTCTGTCCGTGCGGGTGCTCAAGCGCAAGCAGTGGTGCTAAGACGACAAAGAATGGAGCTGTAAGCTATGCGCAAGAATCTCCTGTCCAGAAGGCTCAAATACGGTTCCTCCTCCGCGCTTTTCACGCTGCTGTGCCTGGTGGCGATCGCGCTGGTGTACCTGACCTCCGAATTGCTCACGGCGCGCTTTGGGCTGTCGTTTGACATGACGGAGGGGGGCATCTACGAGGTGTCCGAACAGACCAGGCAGTACCTTGGAACGCTTGAGGACGAAATCGTCATGACGGTGCTGGCGGATCAAAACGACTATGAGACGCTGCAGGGATATGCGCAGATCAATGAGCTGATTAAAAAATACGTGCTTCTGAGCAACGGCAAAATCAGCGTGCGTTACGTCAACGTCTACAAAAACCCCAGCTTCCTCAACGACTATCCCACCACCACCGCTCTGCGGGAAGGCGCGGTCATCATCGAGAGCGGGAAACGCTACAAGGCGTACCAGATCGACGACTTTTATGAGTTTACCACCGACGAGCAGTTTGACGAAACCTACATCAGCGGCAATGTCGCCGAGCAGAAGCTCACCTCGGGCATCCGCTTTGTCACCATGGATGTGCTGCCGCAGATCGTCCTCGTCAGCGGCCATAACGAGGGCGCGATGGCGGGGTTTGACGAATTGATCTCCCAGAACAACTATCAGGTCCAGACCGTCAACCTTTTGCAGGACGACATTCCCGAAGGCAGCAACCTCGTCATCCTCAACGCTCCGCAGGCCGACTTTACGGCCGATGAGATCGACAAGCTCGACCGATATCTGGAAAAGGACGGAAGCGCCGTGCTCTACCTCTACTCGCCCAACTACGGGGAGCATCCTGTGCTGGAGCGCTTTGCCGCCGACTGGGGCGTGCGTCCGGTGGACAAGCTGGTGGTGGACCCGGACCGTTCCGTGGGAAACCTGAGCTATATCGCGCCGCTCGTCATCAAAAGCGAGGTAACGACCACGCTTGAAAACACCACCAACTCCATTTTGATGATGGCGCTGCCGGGACACCTGGAGCTGCTCTGGGAAAGCCGCGGGTATCGCAAGCTGGTGCCGCTGCTTCGCTCCTCGGAAAATTCCTACGCCAAGAGCATAGACACGACCCTGGAGACGCTGGAGTGGGAGGACGGCGATGTGACGGGCTCCTACTGCCTGGGCGTGATGAGCGAGCAGCGACGCACGGAGGGCAACGGGGAGGCGGTATCGCGGGTCTTCTTCTACGCTTCCGACACGCTCCTGGCCGACGCCTTCCTTCAGACGCCCAACCTGATGAACCGCGCCTACGCCTCCTCGCTGCTGAGCTACCTCTACAAGCAGGAGGACAGCATGGTGTTTGAGGCCAAGACCATGGAGTCCGGGCAGCTTACGATGACGGGCGACGTGGCGACGGTGATCTTCTGGCTGCTGGTTGTCGCCCTGCCGGCGGTGACGCTGCTGACTGGCCTGCTCGTGTGGAACAGAAGGAGGCGCCTGTAAAAATGAAAAGATGGCTTCCCATTGCCGGGGCGCTGGCGGCCGTGCTGGTGCTTCTGGGCGCGATGTACCTTCTGCGCCAGGAGCCGGCCAGGACACCCGAGGCAATGCAGCAGGCGGAGCCGACGCCCCTGCCCATGCATGTCCTTTTGGATGCCGGAGACACGCAGCCGGAGCTCATTTCGATCGATTGCGGCGGCGAAACGGCTGAATACGCCTTTGACCAGGAGCAGGGGGCCTATGCCGCCGTCGGGTATGACCGGCGCCTGGCCTTTGACCAGGATGCGCTGGGCCGGCTTTTCGATTCGTGCTCGAGGCTGGTGAGCCGCAAGATCATTGACGAGAAGCCGGAGGACCTCTCCGTCTACGGCCTGGATGAGCCGATGAGCACGGTGTCCATCGCCTATCCCGATGGAGAGAGCCGCGAGATCCTCGTGGGCGCGCGAAGCCCCCTGGAGGACGGCTACTTCGGCATGCTGGACGGGGACCCTGCGGTGTACCTGCTGCTGACGTATGACGTGGAATCCTTTACGAAGCCGCTGGCCGATTACAGGACCCTTTCGCTCTTTCACGACCTGGGGGACGATGCGGAGAACTACGCGCTTTCTGTCCGGGAACTGGTGATTGAGCACCCGCAGGCACAGCGCGTACGCTTCTTCCGCCCAGCCGACGGCGCGAACGGCGAGGTGTACGGGATTGAAATCCTCGAACCTGTGGAGGTTGGCGGAGACGAATACGCCTTCTACCAGAAGGTGGTCAGCCCCATCTTCAGCCTTCGCAACGCCAAGCTGCAGCTCGTGGAGGACCTCCCCGACGATCTGGCTCGCTATGGCCTTGAAACGCCGGCTTCCACGCTCCTGCTCAGGGACGACAACGGGGAAACTCGGCTGTTGATTGGCGGTGAGGAGGACGGGCGCACCTACCTGATGCGCGAGGGAATTCCCGCCGTGCTTTCCGTCAAGAGCAGCGCGCTTTCCTTCCTGGCGCTGGACTATGCGCAGGTGATGGACCGGCTGGTCTGGCTCTACAGCATCGAACAGGTGGACCGCCTCACCGTGTCGTACGGGGGACGCACGGACGTGCTGGAGGTTCGCGGGGGAACCGGCTTCTGGTTTAACGGCGAGCGCGTGGATGACGAGACGGGCCGAGCGCTGTACCGAAACGCGATTTCTCTGACCTATGACGACCGCGCGCCGCAGACGGCCGCGGACGGAACCCCGGTCTGCGAACTGACCTTTACGCTACTGGATGGGCGGGAAACCAGCCTTGCGCTGTTTGCGCTCAACGAGCGCCACCTTGAGGTGGTCAGGGATGGAGAGAGCACGGGCTTCTATGTCAACAAGAGCGGCCTGTCGGATATCGTAAGCGCGCTGGAGGCGCTGTACTGAAAAATGAACAAGGGAAAAAACGAATTGCGGGGGTATGAGCAATTCGGATGGGAGGATGGAAAGAAATGGTTACGGTTGCCGTCGTGGGCGCGGGGGGTATGGGACGAACACACCTGAACAATCTCAGGAGTATGGAACAGGTCAAAGTTGCCGGCATCTGCGATTCCAATCCGGCTGTCGCGGAACTTGCGGGGGAGTTCCACGCGGGGTATTACACGGATCTGGACAGGATGCTCAGGGAAACCGGGGCCGAGGTGGTCATGATCTTCACCCCCACCTTCCTGCACGCCGGCCAGATTGAAACGGTTTTGCGGGCCGGCAGGCACTGCATCTCCGAAAAGCCGCTGTGCCTTAGCGCGCGTGAGGCGGAAGGGCTGTTTGCACTGGCCCGTCAGAAAGGCGTGCATCTGTACGTGGCGCAGGTGCTGCACTTTACCAGGGAATACCAGATGCTCACCGACCTGATCCGCTCGGGGACCTATGGGAGGGTTGTGGACGCTTTCTTCTACAGGCTGACGGAGCGGCCCAAGTGGCTGACGGGCAACTGGATGTTTGACGAAAGCAAAAGCGGCCTCATTCCATACGACCTGCACATCCACGAGCTGGACTTTATCGTCAGCCAGTTCGGAAAACCCCGCGCAGCCGCGCGGCAGACGGCGGCGGAGCGGGAACAGTGCGATCACTACCGTTTTCTTTATACTTACCCGGAGAAGACCGTCTGTGCGGAGGCAAGCTGGTATCGCGCGCCGATTCCTTTCACGCACGGGTATCGCATCTGCTTTGAACGGGCTGTGGTGGCCTTTTCCGAGGGGCGCCTCGTGGCGTATGAGGACGGCGCCTCCGGCGGCAGGACGCTGATGCAGGAGGAGGGCGGCGCCGGAACGGCGATCAATGTCGCCTCGGCGCTTCCCTACAGGCTGGAGATCGAGCATTTCCTCGACTGCGTGGCGCATGGGGTGGATTCGGACATCGTACGCAACGAAAACGTGCTGTCCGTGCTGGAAACGCTGGAAATGATGAAACGGCAATAGAATCAGGCTTTTGAAAGGCGCGCCCCGCCGGCCGGGGCGCGCCTCTGACTGTCAAAAAACCCTTTTTGGAGGGTTGGAGGGCCCGCAGACCCGCAACCTCAATCGTCGCGGCGGACGCTGGCCGCGCCCACCGCTCGTTTCGGTTGACTCCTTCGGGTCGCTTTGCCACC
>CAUDEL010000069.1:0-11675 GCA_958448555.1 uncultured Eubacteriales bacterium
GGTTGCGGGTCTGTGGCCCTCCGAACCTCCCTGAAGGGTTTTTTGACAGTCTGAGGGGACGGGCGTATGCCCGTCCCCCCAAAAATCCACCGAGGTTTTTCAAATGATCCTCTTTTCCTTTGCCTTCTTCAGCGCGTCGGTCACATAGAACACCAGCGCGCACAGCGTGATACACACGCCCGCCCACAGAAGCAGCAGGTCCGGCGTGAGCGGCCAGCCCGCGCACACCCGCGTGAACCAGTCGTGGAAATAGCTGGCGACCAACCCCGCGATGAACACGCAGTGCGCCACCTTGCCAATCATGCTGGAATATACCACGATGCCGTGCCGGTACATGGCCACGCCGCCCAGGATCATCACCAGCTCCTTGGCCAGCAAGATGATGACGGCCGCCCACGGAACGACGGCCGGGATGGCCGGGGAGCCGATGGCCATGCTGAACAGGACGGTCAGCACCATCACCTTGTCGGCGAAGGGGTCCACCAGCTTGCCAAAGTCGGTGATGAGGTTATACTTGCGGGCGATGCGCCCGTCCAGCAGGTCGGTGAGGCTGGCCACCAGGAACGTTGCAAGCGCCGCATACTTTTGTCCGCCGATAAACAGCGCCACATACACCGGCACCAGCAAAAGCCGGATCATGGTCAGTATATTGGGCACATTCAGGTTCTTGCGGATGAACTCCTTGGCGGTCAAGATGATTGCCTCCTTGCGCTGTGTTCAAGGGTATTATAGCATCAACCCCGGAAACGGCGCAATACGCGATCGCCCGAAAGCAGCGGCGTATGCGGCTGAAAGCCGCAGTTTGGAGCTCCAGCGCCTTATTTGCGGCTGATTTTGACGGAGACGGGCTTTCCCTCCAGGGGCTTGCCAAAGACGTCCACGCCATCCCTGGCGAAGCGCGTGACGCGGAGGGTGTCGCCGTCCAGGACCTCCACCTCCAGCAAGCCGGTCTGTAGCGCCGGGGTGTTCCGGCGCTTGAGAAGAAGCGCGCGCACGCCCTCCAGCAGCTTTTCGTCCTGTTCGTCCCAGCTCATGGGCGCGCGGTTCCACGGGTCGGCCATGCCGGTCATGCCGATCTCGTCGCCGTAGTAGACGGTGGGGGCGCCGGGAAGCGCGCAGAGGAGCTTGACGGCTTCCAGATAGCGCTTCTTGGCGGTTTTGAGCTCGCGCTTGCCCAGCGTCACCTTCTCGGCCTCAGCCCGGTCCATCTGCACCGCGCCCTCCCGGTCCAACCCGCACAGGGCGTTGAGGATGCGGACGCGGTCGTGGCTGCCCAGCAGGTTCATCAGCGAATAGTAGAAGGGAGCGGGATAGACCTCCTGCTGGTGGAGGATGACGCGGCGAAGCTGCGGAGCGTCGATGACGCCGGTGAAGAAGTCGATCACCGCGCGGCGAAGCGGATAATTCATCACGCTGTCGAGCATATCGCCCAGGCAGTAGGAACGGTTAACGCCATAGGCGGTCTTGTTGCTGGCGTCCTCCCAGACCTCGCCCAGCAGCGTGGCGTCCGGGTCGGCCTGCTTGACGGCCTTGCGCATCTGACGGACCATCTCCACGGGCAGCTCGTCCACCACGTCCATGCGCCAGCCGCACGCGCCGCGGCGAATCCAGGTGGGCATCACGCCGGTTTCGGGGTTGAGCAGGAAGTCGCGGTAGGAGGGGTTGTCCTTGTTGACGGCGGGCAGGGTATAGAAGCCCCACCAGGAATCGTACTTGTCGGGGAACTCCTCAAAGCGGTACCAGTCATAGTAGGGGCTCTCCTTGCTCTGATAGGCGCCCAGGGTGGGGTAGCGGCCGTAGCGGTTGAAATACTTGCTGTCGGCGCCGGTATGGCTGAACACGCCGTCCAGAAGGATGTGCATGCCGCGCGCCTTGGCCGCCGCCATCAGCTCGTCAAAGGCCGCCTCGTCGCCGAGGATGGGATCGATTTCCTCATAGGAGCCGGTGTCGTAGCGGTGGTTGGAATGGGCGCGAAAGATGGGGTTGAGGTAGATCACGCTCACGCCCAGCTCCGCCAGATAGTCCAGCTTCTGCCGGATGCCCCGGAGCGTGCCGCCGAAGAAATCCAGGGCACGGTTATCGCCGTTTTCGGGATCGAGGTCCAGCGTGGGCCGCTCGTTCCACTCCTCATGGAAGGTCGCGTCGGGATGCGCCGCGGCGATCTTGCGCACGCGGCCCTTCTGGGCGTTTTTGTCCTTGAAGAAGCGGTCGGGGAAGATCTGGTAGACGATGCCGTGGCGCAGGTATTCCGGGGTCTGATAGTCCGGGTCGTAGACGGTAACCTGATAGCTGTCGATGGGGCCGTCGTAGCAGGCGCCTTCGCCGCCGAGCTGATCGCGGCTGTTGCCGTAGCGTACATCGCCGTCCGGGCGGCGGATGATAAAGTCGTACCAGAACAACATGGGGCTTTGGGGCACGGTGACGGTCGCTTCATACAGATGCTCCCCCACGGGGACCATCGGATACAGGCGCTCGCCGCCATCCCAGGTCCGCAAAAGGACCTCCGGGCTTTCGTCGCAGGCAAAGCGGACCGTCAGCCTTTCTCCCGCCTTGACGGGGCCCAGGGGGTCGCGGTATTGGGCGTCATGTGAATCATGGTACAGCACTGGTAGATTCCTCCGTTCTGATTCAGGGAATTCTTGCAAACATTGCGTATTGTAACACAGGATGGGCCAACGTGCAACAAATTGGAAGGAAAGCGGCCCACTTTGCATCATATGCGCGCTCGAAGCGGATTATTCCCCGTCATTCAGTTTTTTGTCCACCCCCTCGTTGACGCAAGCGCAGGCGGATGCTAAAATGTTCCGGGCGCATGGCGCGGTCCAAACGGGTCAAACTGACCGTGGACCCTTCCTCAACGCCCGGCTGGAAAATTTCCTCAAGAAATTTTGAATTTTGTGCAGGAAAAGGGAAGGCGGATTCGTTGAATGTGTGAGCACAGTACGCCCGTGAAGGATGCGCGTCCGGGCATTAAACGGAGGCTCGGACATGCTTAGCTACGAGGAACTCTACGAGAAGTACGCTACCGACGTGCTGCGCGTGAGCTACTTCTACCTCGGCGACAGGCAACGTGCGGAGGATGTGTGTCAGGATGTGTTCGTGCGCCTGATGACCAACGCGCCCGACCTGCAGGAAGGCCGCGAGAAGGCCTGGCTCCTCAAGGTGGCGCTCAACCGCTGCCGCGATCTGTGGCGCGGCGCGTGGCTCAAGCGCGTGGTGCTGGGAAGCCCGGTGTTTGAGATGATCCCCGCGCCCGACGACAGCGGGCAGCGCGACGACGAGGAAGCCATGATGAAAGCCATTCATGAGCTGCCGCCCGCGTTTCGTGAGGCGATTTTGCTGTACTATTATCAGGGGTACGGCATCGGCGAGATCGCCCAGATGCTGGACCTGCCGGAGGGAACCATCTCCAGCCGCCTCTCACGGGCAAGGAAGAAGCTGGAAAGCATTTTGAAGGAAGAAGGAGGTCTTTCGCAGTGAAACGCCTGGAACAACTGCCCCAAGTGGCTCAGCGGCAGCTAGGCGGGCTGAAGGCGACGCCCACCCTTTTGGCAAAGGCAAAGCTGAGGGCTGCGGAGATGCGTCAGCCGCGCAGGCGCGGCATGAGATGGCAGCCGGCGCTTGCCGTGTGCGCGGCGTTGGTGTTGTGCGTGGGGGCTGCGCTGTGGGCTGCGGACGGCCATGTGCCCGGGACCTCCCCCGAGCCCACCCAAAACGTGCTGGGGAGCCGCTCCGCCGGCGGTTTGCAGCAGTCCACCGCCGAGCCCCGCCTTTCGGGGGACGTGCCCGTGGGCAGCCTGTCCATGAGCGTTGGGAGCGCCAGCACGGGAGAGACGCTGTTTGCTCAGGGCGAGGGGCAGAGCTTCCCGCTCATCACCATGAACGGTGCGACCTACCGCATGCTCAAGAGCCCCAGCGGCATCTCCAGCTCCCTTTTGGGCGAGGAGCTGGGTCAGGTGACCGAGTTTAACGTCGAGCCGGCCCTGGGTTCCAGCGGCGTGGTGAGCAACATCGTCGCCCGCGGGGAGACGGTTTACGCCATCTCCGGCATGAGCGGCGCGCTGGTGGCCGCCCAGGTGGACGGGACCACGCGCGTATTCCAGCGCGTGAGCTACGCGGGCACCGCCATTATCGGCTCGGAGACGCTGAGAGACACTCTGTGCGATCCCGTGGATGTGGAATGGATCGAGCTTTCTGGCAAGGGCCGCATAAGCGACGCGGCGACCGCCCAGCAGCTCATGCAGACGCTCCTTGACTACGCCGATTATCAGAGCACGGCCATGAGCGGGTCCGGCTCGCTGCGCATCGGGCTGCAAAACGGCCTGACGCTTCAGCTCCTGGTCAGCGATGAATCCGTGAGCGCCTGCGGCACCTGGAGTTGCCCGGATTTCTTCGAGGCCTTTGCTCAGGCGGTTTCATCCTCCTAAACCCTTGATACAACGCCGCCGCGGCGGGAGGCAGATCCTCCCGCCGCGGCGTTTTTCTTATTCTGTCAACCTCCGAAATCCCTCGCCCAGCACCTCATGCGCGTCGCTGATGAAGAGGAACGCGTCCTCGTCCGCCTCCCGCACGATGGCCTTGAGCCGTCCGACCTCCTGGGCGCTGAGGACGCACAGCAGCACCGGCCTCTTTTCGCCGCTGTATCCGCCCTCCGCGCTCAGCACCGTCACGCCGCGGTCCAGCTTTTCCATGATCTCTTCCTTCACCCGCATATGCTGATTGGAAATGACATAGCACGCCTTTTCCCGGCTGAGGCCATCCATGACCACATCGATGAGCTTGCTGGCGGCGTAGAGGGAAATAAAGGCATAAAGCGCATATTCCGCCTCAATGAAAAAGCCCGCCATGAGCACCACGCAGCAGTCGATGAAAAACAGAATCGCCCCCACCGAGATATGCTGAAAACGGGTATGAATCATGCGCGCAACCATATCCGTCCCGCCGGTGGTCGCGCCGCCCCGGAGAATCAGCCCCAACCCGATGCCCAGCAGCACGCCGCCAAACAGCGCACCCAGCAGCGGCTGAGCCGTCATCATCGGCAGCGGGAGGGCGTCGATGAGAATGGAAAAGAGCACCGTGGCGGCCAGCGACCTCAGCACGAACAGGCGTCCCATCGCCCGGTAGCCGATGAGAAACAGGGGCACGTTCATCACCAGGCTCGTCACGCCAACGGGCCAGTGAAACAGATAGTTCAGCACCGTGGCCAGGCCCGTGAGCCCTCCCGGCGCTATGTGGTTGGGCACCAGAAACAGCGGGTAGGCCAGCGCTCCCAGAAAGCAGCCCAGCGTGATCTGGGCGGCGGCGACGGCATGCTCGTTTTTCAGAAAAGGCTTCTTCATACGTTCTCCTTCTGGCTTGGGCGGCTCCCGCGGGGGAGCCGCCCTTTTTCTATTGTGCGTCACACTCGCAGGTCATATCCAGAGAGATGCCGAGCGCCCGCTCCACCTGACGCATGCTCTCGCCCCCCAGCGCGCCCAGCCGGCGCCTCAGACGGGTTTTCTCCAGCGTGCGCACCTGTTCGCACAGCACCGTCGATTCCCGCCACAGCCCGCCCTCGCCGCGCGGGATGTGCACATGCGTGGGGATGACCGGCTTGCTTGTGCTGCCCGTGAGCGGCACCGCAATCACCGTTGGCGAGTGCAGGTTCCCCATATCGTTTTGGATGATGACCACCGGCCGCGTCCCGCCCTGCTCGCTTCCGACCACAGGGTCCAGCTCGGCCATGTATATATCGCCTCGTTTCATGCTTTCACACTCCGAAGGCGGTCCTGCTTTGTTATCATATCATGAAGCGGGCGGATTGTAAAACGCCGCCCGCGCTTTTCCTGGACCGCCCACGTCATCCTATGCCGCCCCCGCGGGCGGCGTGCCGTCGGCAGGACTGGACGCCGGAAGCGTCTGCGCTCTACGCACGGTAGATCAGTTCCTTCGCCCCTTGTCAAGACGCGACCCCCGCCACTTGAAAAAAGATCCCCCGGAAAAGTCCGGGGGATCTTCTCACGCCTGCCGTCAGTCGATGGTGCGTTCGTCGTTGAGCTTCTTGACCATGGCCACGGCCTCCTCGAAGGAGACGGTGCCCAGGTTGTCGCCCTTGCGGTTGCGGATGGTCACGGTGCGGTTTTCCGCCTCGCGGTCGCCCAGAACGAACATATAGGGGATCTTCATCATCTGGGCCTCGCGCACCTTGAAGCCGATCTTTTCGTTGCGCAGGTCCACCTCCGGGCGCAGACCCGCATCGCTCAGCAGGCCCGCCACCTCGCGCGCGGCCTCGTCGCTGCGGCTGGTGATGGTCATCACCTTCACCTGCACGGGTGCAAGCCACGTGGGGAACGCGCCGCCGAAGTGCTCCACCAGAATACCGATGAAGCGCTCGATGGAGCCGAACACCACGCGGTGGATCATCACGGGACGGTGCTTCTCGCCGTCCGCGCCGGTGTAGGTCAGGTCAAAGCGCTCGGGCAGGTTCATGTCCAGCTGAATGGTGCCGCACTGCCAGGTGCGGCCCAGGCAGTCAGTGAGATGGAAGTCGATCTTGGGGCCATAGAACGCGCCGTCGCCCTCGTTGACCACGTAGTCGACACCCAGCTCATCCAGCGCGCCCTGCAGGCCGTTGGTGGCCAGCTCCCACATTTCGTCCGTGCCGATGGAGTTTTCGGGCCGGGTGGACAATTCCACATGATAGGGGAAGCCGAAGCGGGTATAGACCTCGTTGATGAGGTTGTACACGCCCTTGATCTCGTCCTTGATCTGCTCGGGGGTCATGAAGATGTGCGCGTCGTCCTGGGTGAAGCAGCGCACGCGCATCAGGCCGTGCAGGGCGCCGCTCTTTTCATGGCGGTGCACCAGGCCC
Source organism: uncultured Eubacteriales bacterium (assembly GCA_958448555.1). Lineage (GTDB taxonomy): Bacteria > Bacillota > Clostridia > Christensenellales > Aristaeellaceae > Limiplasma. The sequence continues at coordinate 6,851 of CAUDEL010000069.1, forward strand.
AGCTCGCCCGAGCGGATGGGCAGGTCGCGATAGCTCCACAGCCTGCGCTGGTAGACCAGAATACCTCCGGGGCAGTTCATGGGCTTGATGGCGAAGTCCGTGTCGTCGATCTTGGTGGTGTACATGTTCTCCTTGTAGTGATCCCAGTGGCCGCTGCGCTCCCAGAGGCCGCGGTTGAGCATGATGGGGGTCTTGATCTCCTCATACCCGGCCTTTTGGTGGATCTCGCGCCAGTAGTCCTCCAGAATGTTGCGAAGGATCATGCCCTTGGGATAGAAGAAGGGGAAGCCCGGGCCCTCGTCGCGGATGTCGAACAGGTCCAGCTCGCGGCCCAGCTTGCGGTGGTCGCGCTTCTTGGCCTCCTCGATGCGGTCCAGATGCTCCTGCAGCTGCTCCTTGGTGGGGAACGCGGTGGCGTAGATGCGGCAGAGCATCTTGTTGTGCTCGTCGCCGCGCCAGTAGGCGCCGGCCACATGGGTGAGCTTGAAGGCCTTGATATAGCTCAGGTTGGGCAGGTGCGGGCCCACGCACAGGTCGGTGAAATCGCCCATCTCGTAGAAAGACAGCTCCTCATCCTCCGGCAGGTCTTCGATCAGCTCGACCTTATAGGGCTCCTGGCGTCCCTGCATATAGGCGATGGCCTCGGCGCGGGGCAGCGTGTAGCGACGCGGACGGATGCTCTTTTTGGCGCAGTGCTGCATTTCCTTTTCGATCTTGGCCAAATCCTCCATGGTGAAGGGAACTTCGGTGTCAAAATCGTAATAGAAGCCGTCCGCGATGGCAGGACCGATGGCCAGCTTCGCCTCGGGGAACAGGTGCTTGACGGCCATGGCCATCAGGTGGCTGGCCGAATGGAAGAACACCTTGCGGCCGTCCGGGTCGTCAAAGGTGAGCGGGGTCACGGTCTGGGACTTGGCGATGGGGCTGAACAGGTCGCACAGCGTCCCGTCCTCCAGCCGCACGGCCAGGTACTTTTTCCACTCGTCGGGCATCTGCGCCTTGAGCAGGTCGCCCACGGAGGTATTCTCCGCCACCTCATAGGCTTTGTCAAACAGGTTCAAAATCATGGGGTCCGTTCTCCTTTCTGTGTGTACGGGGACGGAAAACGCCCGCCCCCACATGCGGTATGCGGGGGCGGGCGATGATCTTTCGCTCGCGGTTCCACCCTGCTTGAAAGCCCCTGCGGGCCTCCACTCATTGGTCGGCGCTGTATCGCTCGCCTTGCGGCCCGTCGGCGGGTGGTGTCCATCAGCCTGTGGCATCCGCCGCTTGCAGCCGGGTCGGCGGTCTCTGAAATGCCCAAATTGCCATGGCGCGTCCCACGTCATTCGAAACACGCTCACTATAGCATCTGCCGTGCCGCCTGTCAAGCAAAAAATGCTCCGCGCTCCCCTTGACTGTTTGGATAAGGCGGGACAAAATGAGGATATGTTACATGCAAAATCTTTCCCGCCCCTTAAAACGCGAAAAACATGTAAAAGGTTTTCCGAAAAATATGGATTTTGAAAAAGCCGTCTCGTCTAATTGTTTGAAGGGGGTGAACAGCTGATGGAGGCAGTCACGGGATCGGACGCCGTCCATGCTCAGATGCTCAGCCGTTTGGTGGAACAATATCAGACGGACTTGCTTCGCATGTGCTATCTGTACCTCCATGACATCGAGCTGGCCAAAGACGCGGTGCAGGAAACCTACTTGAAAGCCTATCGGGCGCTGGACAGCTTTCGTGGAGAATGCGGAGAAAAAACATGGCTGATGAAAATCGCAATGAACACCTGCCGCGATCTGCGGCGTTCGGCATGGTTCCGCCATATGGACCGCAGGGTAACGCCGGAGATGATGCCATCGGCGTTTGTCGCCTTTGAGGAAAAGGATGAAGAAGTGCTTCTGGCGGTGATGGCGCTGCCCGCCAAACTGAGGGAAAGCGTGCTTTTGTATTTCTATCAGGATATGAGCGTCAAGGAGATCGCGCAGGCGCTGAGCGTGTCTACGTCCGCCGTTTCCGCACGCCTCAATCGCGCCAAAAGAAAGCTGCGCATCGCGCTGGAAAGGAGGCCCTGTCATGAATGAACAAGAGTTCAGAGAACAGCTTCATCATGCGGCGAAGACCCGTTTGTCTGGATTGCAGGGCGACCCATGGCTTGCGCAGCGAGTAATGGCGCAGGCGAAAGAAGAAGCCAGAGTGAAAAAAAAGCTATCCGTCGCATTGATATTGTTGCTGATCTTTCTCGTACTGACAGTCACAGCGATTGCGGTGTCCCTGCTGTCGGGATTTCGATTCGCGGGGCAGGAGGAAACTGGGTCTCCTGTTGGCTGCACAGCCATGGATAACGTGCTTTACTACATGACCGTGGAGGGCCTGTGCGTATGGGAGATGGAGTCTCAGGAGCAAGCGACGCTTGTCTCGGGAGAATCGCTTGCCGCCGAGGGTATCTCTATCCAGGCTCTGCTTTTCCACGACCAGCATCTGATGCTGCTGGATCAACAGGAAAAAAAGCTGTGGACCTATCGTGAAGATGCGCTTCATCTGCTTCTGGGCTATCGGGGAACGGAAATGGATCTATCGGATGCCCGCTTTTCAGACCCGGTTTTTCAGGACGGATATCTGTTCCTGCGCGCAACCAAAAAGGGAGAGACAGACGAATCCGCTGTCGTATGCAAGGTGGATGTGACGAATGGAGCCCTGGAATCGTTGCCCGTCCCGGCGGCATTGGAGCTGACGGCTTACCAGCCTGGCAAACTGCTGGTGCTCCAGCGGGATCTGGAAGCACAGGAGGATCGCCTGCTGGTGATTGATACGGATGCCGGAAATGTGCTTGAGCAGATTTATGTGACGCCTGTGCTGGGAATGGAAGGAATCGCGTATGCGCAGGATACCCTCTGCGCCATGGTCAACGGCGAACTCTGCCGGTGGAACGGTTCGGATTGGACGGCGTTGGCAAGCTATGCGCCGCAGCATCTGAGCTACTACTACACAATTCTTGACGGCGGATATGTTTCTGTCAGCCACGAAGGCATACAGTACGTTCCGCTTGACGAGCAGACGGAAGTGACTACGCTTACCATCCGCGGCTATCGCGCATCCGATGATGTGGATCATAATTATCAGCTTGCGTATCCCGGCGTGGCTGTGCAGCGGCATCAGGAGGCGGACATGTCCATACAGGACGTCCGTGAAGCCATTGAAAGCGGCGATACAACCGACCTTTTCCATGTGAAGCTGGATGCGGATGTACTGGCGCTGATCGACGAGGGATGGGTTGCGCCGCTCTCATCCTCCTGCGCGCTGGTAGCAGACGCGGAAGAGATGCTGCCGCAGATCGCCGCGGGGATATTCGTCCATGACGAACTCTACGCTGTGCCGTCCGAGCTTCTTGTGACCGTTTGGAGCGCCCGGAAAGGCACACTGGTCCCCAGGACGATGGAGGAACTGCTTGAGCAGCATTTGAAATGGAACGAAAGCGGCGACGATGCTTTCTATGTTGCGCAAGGCTACGCGCCGCAGGAATGGCAAAAAGAGGACTATGCCCGCTATCTGCTCAAAACGTACCTTGCGCAGATGGGGCGGACTGGAGAAGCCTTTGACGGGGAGATGTTCGCGCGGATGCTGAAACTGCTGACCGAAGCAGCGTTTCAGCATGCGCCCGGCACGCCTGGAAACAGCGTGCTGTTTTCCGACATGTTCCTTTCCTTGCAGGGAAAACGGGAGGACGACCTGGAGGCGGACCGCGTGACGGTTTTGCCGCCGGCCATCGGATCGGATGCGTCGCCAACGGTCCAGGGGCGGCTACACGTATACCTGCTCAATCCCAACAGCCAGCACAAAGAAGCAGCCATTGCCTATCTGGAATATGTTGCTGCATACCGCTCGGCCCATACGCAGGCGCTTTTGAAGCCCGAATCCGCCCAGCCCGCGCTCCACGCCGGCGTTGAGGCATGGATCGAGGACATTATCACGCAGCAGCGCGCCATGGACGCAGAGGAAGGAATCGAAACAGACGAAGCCGCCCTTGCTGAACGCGTGGAGGCGATCAAAGCGATGCCGGAGTCATGGGAGGTGACGGAAACGGCGCTTGAAATGTATCGGGAAGAAATTGTCCCCTCTATTGACCTGATGCTCCGGCCCCTCATGGCGAGCTCTGCATCGCAGGCAGGAAAGGAATATGATATCCTGCTTCAGAACGTGATGTCATGTCTCAATGGACAGATCACCATTGACGAATGTGTACAAAACATGGATGAACTGCTGGAAAGCTTGATGCCGATATGAAAATCGAAGCCAAACCATCATTCGTGACAAACGCTGCGGATGACAAGCTCATCTGTTACCGCTAGAGCTCAGTTTTAGATACTATAGGAGAATTAATGAGCAGATAATCATCGCCACCGTGCCTTTCAGCTTCTGTTTCACTACATTCTTCGATTAAAAAAAGCAGCCGTCGGATTGAAAGACTACAGTAAAGCGGATGCTGCGCGTCAATGAGAGAGTCAGCAAAACGGCAGCGAGCAACAGCACGCATCCCGTTGACCCTGCCGTGGCAGGCAGGTGCGCGACGATGCCGCGCGGGGACAATGAGACTTCCACTACGGCCTCCCACTGACTTGAGGGGGAGGCCCTGCGGTATGCGCCCGTCCGGGGGGCGGCGGTACAGGCGGGGCTATGTTGCGGCATGATTCAGAATCCGATTGCACCGTACTTTCAGCAGCGGAACATCACGCTGGGCGGATTGCAGGCGGTGGACATTCAGATGTTCTACACCAGTCAGCTCAAAAGCGTATCCGCCAATACCGTCATCCACTACCACGCGATCATCCACAGGGCGCTCAA
>CAUDEL010000070.1:0-11629 GCA_958448555.1 uncultured Eubacteriales bacterium
ACCGGGACACTTGCCACCGAAGGTGGCAAAGCGACCCGGAGGAGTCAACCGAAACAAGCGGTGGGCGCGGCCAGCGCCCGCCGCGATGATTGAGGTTGCGGACCTGCGGGCCCTCCAAACCTCCCGAAAAGTGTTTGTCAGCAGTCTGAGGCCGCCACAGAAATCCTGCGGCGGCCTCGACGCGTTTTGGCCCTGCGCCTCGCCCTCACTTCTCCTTCTGCTGGAGCTTGATGACGATTTCCAGCACCCACTGGATCATGCGCAGCATCTGCAAAAGGAACTGGGCGACATACGCCACGATGTAGGCGTCGTAGACGCCGCGCATGGTTTCAAGCTCCGCGCCGGAGGCCAGGCCGAAGCGTTCCATCATCTCCAGCGCCAGGCGGTTGGCCTGCTTCTCAACGGGGATGTTGAGCAGCGTAACCACCAGGCCGCAAACCGCCAGGAGGCCGCTGAGCACCAGGCCAGCCAGGGAAAAGGGGCCCATGCGGTCGAGCAGCACAAAGTCCAGCACCACGCCGGCGATGAGCACGGGAAGGAAGAGCAGGGGGCCAAAGATGGCAATGAGGGAAAGGCGGTTTCGCAGCAGCGTCTTTTGGTCGCCCTCCTCGCACAGCTTGGCCAGGGCGGCCTTCTGCACGCCGAGGGCGACGGAGGTGACGGACTTCTTCTTGTCGATTTTGCCCAGCCAGCTACGCAGGTAGATGGTTTTGGTCAGGACGTTGTAGTAGTTGCCAAACACCGCCTCCCGCAGCAGGCCGGCCTTGCGCACGCGGATGTGCGAAAGCCCCTCCTTCTCCAGCACCAGGCGCGCCGCGTCGATGCCGGTCATGTTGCAGGAGATGGGCGTCCTGTTGGCCTTTCGGTACCTCAGCCATACCCTGATCTCCAGCGCCAGATACACCACGGCCATCACCAGCACCAGAAAGGTCACAATCACATACGCAGCGGTCAGGACGGGCGTGGCACCCAGCCCCTCAGAAAGCTCGAAAAGAAACGTTTTCATCCGTCACCCTCCCTTTCTCTCAGCGCTTATCCCGGTCGATCATCTCCAGCGCGGCGACCGCCAGCAGCGCGAAGAACATCGCAAAGAGCATCAGCATGAACCAGTTTGTCGCCACGTTTTTCAGCGTGCGGTCATAGTCGTCAATGCGGCTGGCGGCGGCCGTCTTTTCCTGCACCAGCGCCTTGACGTTCTCCTCTCCAAAGAGACCCATCAGCTCGCCAATGGTCGTCCGGAAGGTAAATTCCCTTTCACTCTGAGCCCTCAGGGCCTCGTTGTTCACCACAAGGTCGATCAACTCGCCCAGGGTCACCGGCTGATTGACCGTCTCATCCTTCATCGCCTCCACCGTTTCCCCGGCGCCAAGGGCATCCAGCACCTCGCCCAATGTCAGGGGCCCGGTGATCTCCTCGTCCAAAAGGTCCTGGGCGCTCTCGTCGGCGAGCAGGCTGGAGAGCACGTCGCCCGCCGTCACGCTCGCCGCGCCACCCGCGACCGTCACCAGCTCCTGCTCCCGCAGCGCCTCCAGCCCGTCCGCCTCCAGCAGCAGCGTCAGCGCCTCCCTCAGCGTCATGGGCTCAACGACCCGGGTATCGCGCAGGTGCAGGCTTTCCTCCGCCGCGCTGAGAATCTGCGCCACCTCGCCCACGGTGAAGGAGCGCAGGATCTCCATGTCGCGGTGCGTGCTGAGAAACGCGTTGTCCTCGTCGGACAGCAGCTCCAGCACCTGGCCCAGGGTGACGGTTCCGCCGATCTCATTGCCGCGCATCTTCTCCAGCGTGTTCCACGCCGTCACCATCGGGGCCTCATTGTAGCCGGACTGGGCGGCGATCACCTTGATGCCGTAGTTGGAGATGGTGAAGTTGGCCAGCGGCCGGGTCCAGTCCGGCAGGGGCAGAAGTCCGCCCGAAAAGACGAGCTGGAAGATCAGCACAAAGGGCATCACGGTCATGGCGCCGGTGGTGGTGTGGGCCACGCTGGAGATAAAGAGGCTGAGCATGTCGGAGGCATAGGAGATCAGCAGCATGGAAATGCCCACGTCGATCATCATGCTGCGCGTCATGTAGCCCGGGGAGGGGAACTTCACGCCCATCATGTGCATGACATAGATCGAAAGTCCCGTCTGCGCCAGGCACAGGGCAAACTGGTAGATCATGTGGGCGGCGACGTAGGAGGTGATATGCATGCCGGAGCGGTGCTCGCGCTTGACGATGGGGCGCTCGCGGCAGATGGACTGAATGGAGTTGAAGCAGCCGTTCCAGATCGCCACGCAGGCCAGGGCGAAGGCGCCCTTGAGGTCGCCCTCCATGGTCAGGAAGAAGTCCTTTCGGATGACCATGCTCACCAGCGCCGCGACCACGGCCGCCATGGGCAGCACCTTCCAGTCGCTCTGGTAGACGAAGAAGCGGAGCTGCTTGCCCAGGTAGATGGGGATCTGGCTGGCGCGGCCCCTGTGCCGGATCTTTCTTTTTCTGCCCGTGACGACATGCGTCTCAGCCATGCTGCACCTCCGCGTATCTGAGGATGAATTCGTCCGCGCGGCCCTCGCCGCCCTCCTGCCTGGAGTTGATGGTCTTGACGATCTCCTCCATGCGTTCCTTGCCAAAGAAGCGCCGCGCTTCCTCAACGGGGCCGAAGAAGGCCAGCCGCCCGGTGCGCTTTGCGTCCTTGGCCAGAACGATCACGTCGTCGAACAGGTCGATCACGCGGTCCGGGGTGTGGGTGATGACGATGACGATCTTGCCCTGATCGGCGATCTGGCGCAGGTGCTCGAACAGCTCGCGGGCCATCACGCCGTCCAGGCCGGAATCCGGCTCGTCCAGGATGAACAGGGAGGGGTTGGAGATGTACTCCATGGCGATGGACAGGCGCTTTCGCTGGCCGCCGGAGAGCTTCTCCACCAAGTGGTTGTGCGCATGGCCCAGGCCGAAGGCCTTGAGGACCTCCTCCACGCGCGCCCTGCGGTCCGCCGGTGCGAAGTCCTTGGGCAAGCGCAGGCTTGCGGCGTCCAGCATCGTCCTCAGAACGCTGTCCGAGCCGCGCAGGAGATCCATCTGGGGCACGAAGCCGATGTCATACTGCATCTCCTTGTAATGCTTGTACATGTTGACGCCGTTGAGCACGACCTCGGCCCGGGCCTTTTCGTAGCCGTTGACGGCGTTGAGGTAGGTGGTTTTGCCCGCGCCGCTGCCGCCCAGCAGCAGCACCATGTGGCCGGGCTGGATGTACATGTGAATATCCCGAAGCAGGTATTTCTTATGAAAGAACTCCCGCGTGCTGCGTTCCTCAAGGTTGACCGTCAGGCCCTCGGCCAGCACGTCGGCCCGGCTGCCGGAGAAGAAGTTGGCGGCCTCGCTTTTGATGTCCTCCACCTTCCAAAGCGGCTGGTATTTCTTTGAGAAGCCCCACATCAGCGCGCCAAGCCACTCCAGCGTGACCCACAGCACGGTCCAGCGCTTCTTCCTGCCGTACACCTCGCACAGCCCGATATAGACGCGGATCTCGTACACGAGGTCGAGCAGCGTAACCAGCAGCAGCACAAGGGAAAGGAGCATGCCGGTGATGGATTCGGTGGCGAAGCATATCTCCGCCACGGTAAAGATGATTCTCAGCCCCTCCGCCACCGCCAGCACGCGGCCCTCCGGCTCCCGGCCCGCGCACAGGCTCAGCTTGTACTGGCGGGCGCAGGGAACCAGCGCCCACCAGCCCTTGACCCCGCTTTTTTGAAAGATCGCCCACAGGCCCACCAGGTACAGCGCGGCCTGGACCGCCTCAAAGAACTCAGCCGTGCTTCCCAGCAAGATCACGGAAACGGCTTGGAGAATCTTCATGGATCAGTCTCCCGTCTTTTGAATCTCCGCCCCACCTGCGGGCGGGCGGCTCAACATGATTTTAATTCTTTCGATTCGCGGGAAGAAAAATCCTTTTTGGGCGCTTCATTATATTTGAAGCCCTCCGGCAGGAGATTTCCGCCGCCCCGAAGAACTCCTTCCCCACCCGAAGAAAGGAGATGCCGCGCCCTGCGCGGCGCAGCGCCATGACGCACTTTGACCAACGGCTTGCGGACAACCCCGCCTTTTTCGCGCAAAACTGCCTCCCCGCCCATTCCGACCACGTGGCCTATGCCTCCCCGGAGGAGCTCAGGGCCGGGGAAAGCAGCCTGCGCTGTTCCCTGAACGGCCTGTGGAAGTTCCACCATGCGCGCAACCCCGGCCAGGCGATCCCCGGCTTTGAGGCCGACGGCTACGATTGCAGCGGCTGGGCGGACATCCCCGTGCCCGCGCACATCCAGCTCGAGGGCTACGGCGCGCCCCAGTACGTCAACATCCAGTACCCCTGGGACGGCTGGGAGGACGTCGCCATCGGGCAGGCCCCGGAGCGCTTCAACCCCGTGGGCAGCTATGTCAGGACGTTTTTCCTGCCCGAGGCCATGCGGGGAAAGCGCGTCTTTGTCCGCTTCGAAGGCGCGGAGAGCTGCCTGGCGCTGTGGCTCAACGGGCGCTACGTGGGCTTTGCCTCCGATTCCTTCACGCCGCATACCTTCGAGCTCACCCCCTTCCTGCGCGAGGGGGAAAACCGGCTGGCCTGCCGCGTCTACCGCTACTGCGCCGGAAGCTGGCTGGAGGATCAGGATTTTCTGCGCTTTTCCGGCCTTTTCCGCGACGTATGGCTCTACGCGGCGGGCGCGGTGCATATCCGGGACGTGCATCTGAAAACCCTGCTTGACGACGCCTTCACCGACGCCGTGCTGGACGTGCGCCTTCGCCTGCTGCTTCCGGCGCAGGGCGGCGAGGTGCGCCTGTCCCTGACGGACGGCGGGCGCGAGATCGCCTCCGCCCGCGAGATCGCGGAGACGGACATGCGCCTTCGCCTGCCCGTCTCCGCGCCCCGGCTGTGGAGCAGCGAGGCGCCCAACCTCTACGACCTGCTCATCACCGCCTGCGACGGCTCGGGCGCCGTGTGCGAGGTGGTGCGCCAGCGCGTGGGCTTCAGGCGCTTCGAGCTCAGGGACGGCGTCATGCGGCTCAACGGCAGGCGCATCGTCTTCAAGGGCGTCAACCGCCACGACTTCTGCGCCGAAACCGGCCGCGCCGTCACCCCCGAGGTGATCCGGCGCGACCTGCTGACCATGAAGCGCAACAACATCAACGCCGTGCGCACCAGCCACTACCCCAATCACAGCGCCCTCTACGCCCTGTGCGACGAGCTTGGGCTGTACGTTATCGACGAAACCAACCTCGAAACCCACGGGACCTGGGACCCCATCGAGCGCGGCCGCCGGCCCGTGAGCGACGCGCTGCCCGGCGACCGCATGGAGTGGCTGCCCCTGCTGCTGGACCGCGTGACCTCGACCTTTGAGCGCGACAAGAACCACCCCTGCGTGCTCATCTGGAGCTGCGGCAACGAGTCCTTCGGCGGCGAGGTCATCTATGAGATGAGCGCGCTGTTTCGCCGCCTGGATGACACGCGTCTGGTGCACTACGAGGGCGTGTTCCACGACCGCCGCCGCAACGATTCCACCGACATCGAAAGCCAGATGTACACGCCCGTGAGCGGTGTGCGCGCCTTTCTGTCCGCCCACCGCGACCGCCCCATGATCCTGTGCGAATACGCGCACGCCATGGGCAACTCCAACGGCGCCCTGCACAAGTACACCGAATACGCCTACGAGGAGCCGCTCTTTCAGGGCGGGTTCATCTGGGACTTCATCGACCAGAGCCTGCGCACGAAGGACCGCTGGGGCCGGACGGCCTACGCCTACGGCGGCGACTTCGGCGACCGGCCCACGGACGGCAACTTCTGCGGCAACGGCATCGTCTATGGCGACGGCAGCGAGAGCCCCAAGATGCAGGAGGTCAGGTACTGCTACCAAAACATCGTCGCCGACGTGCAAGCCACCCGCGCGACCGTCGCCAACCGCGCCATGTTCACCCCCACCTCCGCCTTTTCCTGCGTGGCGCTGCTTGCGCGAAACGGGGTCGAGATCGCACGGGCCGACCTGGAAACCGACGTGCCGCCCGGGGAGAGCCGGACCTACGACCTGCCCTTTCCCCTCCAGACGCGCCCGGGCGAATACGCCGTGACGCTCTCCTTCCGCCAGCGGGAGGACACGCCGTGGGCGCCGCGCGGCCACGAGGTCGCCTTTTCGCAGGGCGTATACCGCGTCGCCGGGCCCTCGGAGGCGCCGCCGCCCTGCGCGCCGCTTCGCGTCGTGCGCGGCGACTACAACACGGGCGTCCACGGCGAACACTTCAGCGTCCTTTTCAGCGACCTGGCCGGCGGGCTGGTCTCCTACCGTCTCGGCGGCCGGGAGCTGCTGCGCGGGGTCCCGCGCCCCAACTTCTGGCGCGCGCCCACCGACAACGACAGGGGCAACGGCATGCCCCAGCGCTACGCCCAGTGGAAGCTCGCCTCGCTCTACGCCACCCCTACGGCCACGCCGCGGGCCGCCGCGAAAAACGCGCATCCCCGCGCCGTGCGCCACCGCGACGGCACCGTCTCCATCTCCTACCGCTACGATCTGGCCACCACGCCCGGGGCTACGTGCCTCCTGAGCTACCGGGTGCATCCCGGCGGGCAGGTGGACGTGACGCTGGATTACCGGCCCGTCAGGGGCCTTGGCGACATGCCCGAGTTCGGCGTGCTGCTTCGCCTCGACGCCGATTACGACCAGATCCGCTACTACGGCCTGGGCCCGGAGGAGAATTACTGCGACCGCTGCCAGGGGGCCCGTCTGGGCATCTTCCGCACGACGGCGCGGGACAGCCTCTCGCGCTACCTCGTGCCGCAGGAGTGTGGCAACCGCACGGGCGTGCGCTGGGCCGAGGTGACGGACCCGCGCGGCCGCGGCCTTCGTTTCACCGGCGACGCCATGGCGTTCTCCGCCCTGCCCTACACGCCCCACGAGCTGGAGAGCGCCGCCCACGCTTACGAGCTGCCGCCGGTATACGAAACGGTCGTGCGCGTCTCCCAGAGGCAGATGGGCGTCGGCGGCGACGACAGCTGGGGCGCCCGCACCCATGACGAATACCTCCTGGACGTCTCCGGGCGAAAGACCTTCACCTTCAGCTTCATGGGTATCGTATGAAAAAAGCCCCCGCGGGGGCTTTTTTCATTACCAGTCGATGGGTGTGCCGTCGCACAGGCGCCAGCGGGCGTTTTGCCAGTTGTGGCCCGTCTGCGCGGCGCGGCGCACCTTTTCCTCGTCCACCGTGATGCCCAGGCCAGGGCGGGTGGGCTTTTTCAGCCAGCCGTTGGCAAACTCGAAGCCACCGTCCGGGGTGAGGTACTCGAAGTCGCCGCGGCCGTTGTAGTGGATGTTGAGGCTCTGCTCCTGGATGAAGGCGTTGGGCGTGCAGAAGTCAAGCTGGATGCACGAGGCCAGCGCGATGGGGCCCAAGGGGCAGTGCGGCGCCACGCCCATGTCGTAGCACTCGGCCATGGCGGCGATCTTGCGGGATTCCAGGATGCCGCCTGCGTGGCTGACGTCGGGCTGGACGATGTCGATGGCGCCGGAGGCAATCAGGTTTTTGAACCCCCAGCGGGTGTACATGCGCTCGCCGGTGGCCAGGGGCGTGGAGGTATGGCGGCGCAGCTCCCGGAAGCCCTCGATCTGCTCGGGCTGCAGGGGCTCCTCGATGTAGAGCAGGCCGTAGGGCTCCAGCTCCTTGATGAGCATGCGGGCCATGGGCATGTGCACGCGGCCGTGGAAGTCCACGGCGATGTCGATGTCGTAGCCGAAGCGCTCACGGATGCGGGCGACCTTCTCGGCGGCGGCGTGGACCTTGCGCACGTTGTCCACCCAGCCCAGCTCATCGGTGACGCACATCTTGATGGTGTCGTAGCCCTGGTCGATGCGCTGCTGGGTTTCGCTGAGATAGTCTGCGTCGCCCTCGGCCATGATCCAGGCGTACATGCGCAGCCTGTCGCGCACCGCCCCGCCCAGAAGCTCATAGACCGGCACGCCCAGGGCCTTGCCCTTGACGTCCCACAGCGCCTGCTCGATGCCGGACATGGCGCTTGTGAGGACGGGGCCGCCGCGATAGAAGTTGCAGCGGTACATGGTCTGCCACAGCTCCTCGATGTTGCCGGCCTCGCGGCCGATGAGCTGGTCCTTGAGCTCCTCCACGCAGGCGCGGACCGCGTCGGCCTTGCCCTCCACGATGGGCTCGCCCCAGCCGACGATGCCGTCGTCCGTCGTCAGCTTGAGAAACAGCCAGCGCGGCGGGACCTTGAAAAGCTCCATACTTTGAATTTTCACGGGACTCCCCCCAGTCTCAGATTTGCGGCTCCGCCTTACTCCTTGACGGCGCCGCCGGTCATGTTGCTGATAAAATAGCGCTGCAGGAAGACGAACACCACGATCAGCGGCACGCTGGAGAGGCAGGACGCCGCCATCAGCTCGTTCCAGTACACGCTGTAGGACTTGCTCATCTGCCCGATGGCTACCGGCAGGGTGCGCAGGGAATCGGAGGTGGTGAAGATCATGGCGAACATGTACTCATTCCAGCCCTGGATGAAGGCATAGATGGTCGTGGAGATCAGGCCCGGAAGCGTAAGCGGCATCACGATCTGCCAGAAGGTGCGGATGCGGCCGCAGCCGTCGATCATGGCCGCCTCGTCCAGTTCGCGGGAGATGCCGTTGAAAAATCCGTACATCATCCACGAGCAGAAGGGGATCACGCTGCCGATATAGACCAGAATCAGGCCCATGTGCGTGTTGCTCAGGTGCATCAGGGCCAGCAGCTTGTAGTAGGGCACGTAGAGCATCACCGAGGGGAACATCTGCGTGACCAGAATGAACATCAGCAGCGCGCCGCGGCCGCGGAAGTTAAAGCGCGAAAAGCCATAGCCCGCCAGCGTGGAAAACAGCACCGCCACCGCTGTGGAGGCCAGGACCACGATGCAGCTGTTCTTGATGTAGTCCACAAAGGGGTATTTGTTCCACATGTTCACATAGCCCTCGGCCGAGGGGGTGACGGGAAAGAGTGTGGCCTTGGGCGCGGTGAGGATCTCGTCGATGGTCTTAAAGGAAGTGGAGACCATGTAGATAATGGGGATGAGCACAAAGACGGACAATATGCACAGCGCGATATAGGTGCCGGCGTTGTGCTTTTTTCTCCTGATCGTCTCACGCATCATTGCGGGTCAGCACCTTCCTTTGCAGCACGCCGATGAGCACGCAGATGAGGAACACGATCACGGCCAGCGCGGCCGAATAGCCGTATTTCCCGGAGTATTCAAAGGCCTGCTTGTAGATTTCCACGGAGATGGTGTTGGTCGCGCTGCCCGGGCCGCCGCTGGTGAGGACCCAGATCATGGTGACGTGCTTGAACCACCACACCGTGTCCAGGATCAGCGTGACCACCAGCGTGGAGCGCAGGCCCGGCAGCGTCACATAGCGGAACGACTGCCAGCGGCTCGCGCCGTCGATGGTGGCGGCCTCATAGAGCGACTTGGAGATGGACTGAAGGCCCGCCAGCATCTGGATCATGACCAGCGGATAGCCCTTCCAGATGCACACGAAGATCACGCAGGGGAGCGCAAGGTCCACCGAGCCAAGCCACGTCATGGGCTCGCTGATGAGGCCGAGGGATGCAAGGGCGCTGTTGAGCAGGCCGGTGGAGGCGTTGAAGATCCACTTCCAGAGGTTGGCGATGACGACCTCCGGGAACAGCCAGGGCAGCAGCAGCAGGGCGCGGAAGAAGGTGCGGAAGCGGATCTCTCGGTTGAGCAGCAGCGCAAGGCCGATGCCCAGCAAAAAGTGGCCCGCCACCACAAAGACCGTAAACTTCACCGTCACCCACAGCGAGGCGTACATCGTCGGGTCCGCAAAGGCGTCGGCGAAGTTTTCCAGGCCCACAAAGTTCCATTTGTTGACCAGGTTGGTCTTGAAAAACGAGATATAGATGCCATAGCAGAACGGGTAGAGCACCAGCGCCGCCAGGGTCAGAAGGCACGGCAGAATGAAAAAGGAGATCGTGCCGTTTTTTCTCAGCTTCTGCGTGAAAGGTGTGGGGGTTCGCGATTGGATCATGTTCACGGCCTCTTTCCTTCACAAAGATGTCACGAACGGGAGAAAGGAGCGCCGCCCATTTAGGACAGCGCCCCTTTGTTGCGGCCGGATTACTGGGCGTTGGCCTCGTCGCACAGCGCCTGGGCGCGCTGGCCGGCGGCGGCGGAAGCCTCCTCAGCCGTGGCCTGGCCGGTGAAGACGGCCTGATACGCCTCGCCGAGGATGTCGTTGATCTCGCTGTAGCCGGGGATGGTCGGCGGGATCCACACGTTCTCAAGCGCCTTGAGGAAGCCGGAGAGCTCGGTCATGTTGGCGATGCGCTCGCTTTCCATGGCCTCCTTGCGAACCGGCAGACGGCCGGTCAGCTCGGCGAAGTCCAGAGAGTTCTCGGTGTTGATGAAGTACTTGATGAATTCCACGGCAGCCTGCTGCACCGCCTCGTCCTGGGTGGTGACGAAGAAGGCGAAGCCGGCGGCGGCGCTCACCGAGCGCTCCACGGGGATGTTGGGCATGGAGGCCAGCTTGCCCTTGAGCTCAGGCACCTGGGAGGTGATGGCGCCCAGGGCGTTGGAGCCGGTGATGAGCATGGCGGCCTGGCCGCTGGTGAAGAGCGCGACAGCCTCGGGATAGCCGGTTTCCACCACGCCCGGAGGCACCACGCCGTAGACGTTGTTCAGATCTGTGAACGCCTTCAGGGCGGCGGTAAACTTCTCGCTGCCGATGTCGGTCATCCACTGGCCGTTCTCGTCCTGATAGAACTCGTCGCAGCCGAAGTTGTGGATCACGGGCTGGAAGCGGCTGGCGCCGGAGGAATTCTTGGTGCCCACCAGCGTGATGCCGTAGGAGCCGTCGCCGGTCAGCGCCTGGCAGACCTCGACAAACTCATCCCAGGTCGTCGGCTCGCTCAGCCCCTTCTCCTCGAAGATGTCCTTGCGGTAGATGATGCCCTGCGCGCCCCCGAAGTAGGGGATGCCGTAGTGCTTGCCGTCGATGACGTAGCTGTCCAGGTTGGCGGCCACGAAGCCGTCGATATACTCCTGGTCCATCAGCTCCTCCATCGGCACGACCATCTCCATGTCCACCAGCGCGGACATGGTGGTCTCGTTGCCCATGACGAACGCGGGCAGATCGTTGGCGGCGGCCATGGCGGTCAGCTTGGCGTTGAGGTCGTTGGCCGCGCAGCCTTCCACGGTCACATGGATGCCGGGGTTCTCGGCATTGAACTTGTCGATGAGCTGCTGCTCAAACGCGCCTTCCGGCGTCTCCAGAATCGTGGAGGACAGGTAGAGCACCTCCACCACGCCGCTCTCCGCGGCCGCAGGGATGGCGAGGCTGCACAGGCACAGCGCGGCAACCAACGCCAGAGACAGGAACTTCTTCATGGTTTACCCTCCTTTATATTTTCAGGCAATCCTGCCCGAATGACAACGGATCAGGCTTTCATTTGTCTGCCACGGCCGGATTATAGCATTATTGTACATGCATGTCAATATATTATATCAAATATTAAATATTTATTTTTTAACATACAAAAAAACGGCGGCTTTCGCCGCCGCAGACTGTCAAAAAACCCTTTGGGGAGGCTCGGAGGGCCGCAGGTCCGCAACCTC
>CAUDEL010000071.1:0-11107 GCA_958448555.1 uncultured Eubacteriales bacterium
GGCATTGAAAACTACAGCCGCTACTTTGACGGCCGCAAGCCCGGCGACGCGCCGTATTCGCTTTTGGACTACTTCCCAAAAGACTTTCTGATGTTCATCGACGAGAGCCACGTCACCGTCCCGCAGGTGCGCGCCATGTACAACGGCGATCGCGCGCGCAAAAAAAGCCTGGTGGACTATGGCTTTCGCCTGCCAAGCGCCTATGACAACCGGCCCCTGCTCTTTGAGGAGTTCCGCGCCCGCCAGAAGCAGACCATCTATGTCAGCGCCACCCCCGCCGCCTACGAGCTGGGCCTGAGCGAAAACACGGTCGAGCAGATCATCCGCCCCACGGGGCTGATCGACCCGCTGATCGTGCTCCGGCCCGCGACGGGACAGGTGGACGACCTGGTGGGCGAGATCAACCGCACGACCGAAAAGGGCGGGCGCGTGCTGGTGACCACGCTGACCAAGCGCATGGCCGAGAGCCTGACGGAATACCTCAAGGGCCTGGGCATCCGCGTGCGCTACCTCCATTCCGACATCCAGACCATGGAGCGTACCCAGCTCATCCGCGACCTGCGGCTGGGCGAGTTTGACGTGCTGGTGGGCATCAATCTGCTGCGCGAGGGGCTGGACATGCCGGAGGTGAGCCTGGTGGCGATTCTGGACGCGGACAAGGAGGGCTTTTTGCGCAGCGAGACCTCGCTCATCCAGACCATCGGCCGCGCGGCGCGAAACGTGGACGGACGCGTGATTCTCTACGGAGACGTGCTCACCGAGAGCATGGAGCGCGCCATGAACGAAACCAACCGCCGCCGCGCCCTGCAGGAGGCATACAACAAGCTCCACGGCATCACGCCGCAAAGCGTCAGGAGCACCGTGCAGGCCCTCATCCGCATCACCGACAGCATGAAGGACCACAAGCCCGACGACATGAGCGACGAGGAGCTCGAGGAGCTGATGAAGAGCGTGGAGGACCAGATGCTCTCCGCCGCCAAGAACCTCGATTTCGAGCGCGCCGCCAAGCTGCGCGACGAACTGTTCCGCTTAAAGGGCGAAAAGCACGACGAGATCCAAAAGCCACAGGTCCGAAGGCGCCGGCGTCCCAAGCGCAAATTTTAACCTTTCTGGGCGATGCGCCCGTAAAGGAGATTTTGCTGAAAGATCCCCGGTTCACGCGCAAGCGCTGTCCGCCTCGCGCGGTGAGCGCAGGGCCGAAGCAGGGGATACAAATGTCCCTGGCGCGCCCTCCTTCTTTGCGGGGCTTGCCCGCTGTGATATACTATACCATGAAACCGACGCAATGGGAGGGATGAATGATGACCAAGGTGGATGTTGTCAGAAAGGCCATGATGGAGGCGCTCAAGGCGGGCGACAAGCCCCGCAAGGAGGCGCTCTCGCTGCTTCTCTCCGCGCTGAAGGCCAAGACGATCGACAAGCGGGCGGACCTCAGCGAGGAGGAAGCCAACGCCGTTGTGTACCGGGAGATCAAGGAGGCGCAGGAGACGCTGGACACCACCCCTGCGGACCGCGCGGACGTAATCGCCGAGTGCAGGCTGCGCATGGCGGTGTACGCCGAATTTGCGCCGGCGCGCATGGACGATGAGGCCATCCGCGGGGTGATCGAGGAAACGCTTGCCGAGCTGGGGCTGAGCGAGCCCACGGCCAAGGACAAGGGCCGGCTGATGAAGGCGCTCATGCCCAAGGTGCGCGACAAGGCCGACGGCGCGGCGGTCAACCGGCTGGTGGGGACCTACCTCAAATGAGGCGCGCATTGCGTTTCATCCATCAAAAAACGATCATGCCCAATCAACCAACAGGGAAAGGCAGAGAACAATGGATATCATGAACTATCTCCAAGGCATGGCCGTCCAGCACGGGCCCAGCGGGCACGAGGCGGAGGTGGCCGCGTGGCTGGGGGCGCGGTTTGAGGCGCTGTGCGACAGCGTGACCATCGACCCGCTCTACAACGTGATCGCCTTCAAGAAGGCGACCCTGCCCACCCGGGACGGCTCCCCCGCCCCCCGCGTAATGCTGGCGGCCCATCAGGACGAAATCGCCCTGATGGTTTCAGACATCCTGCCCGACGGCTCGCTGCGCATGGGCCAGGTGGGCGGCGTGGACCCGCGCATCCTGCCGGCCTCCACCGTCATCGTGCATGCCACGGGCGGCAAGGACAGCACGGTGAAGCTGCTGGGCGTGGTGGGCTCCACCCCGCCGCATCTGCTCAGCGCCGCGGATCGAGAGCACAACTACAAGCGCGAGGACCTCTTCATCGACCTGGGGCTGCCGGTGGCGCGCGTGCGCGAACAGGTGCGCGTGGGCGACCTCGTCACGCTGAGCGGCCCCGCCACGCCGCTTCTCAACGACCGCTGCGCCGCCAAGACC
Source organism: uncultured Eubacteriales bacterium (assembly GCA_958448555.1). Taxonomy (GTDB): domain Bacteria; phylum Bacillota; class Clostridia; order Christensenellales; family Aristaeellaceae; genus Limiplasma. The sequence continues at coordinate 2,371 of CAUDEL010000071.1, forward strand.
ATGGACGACCGCGCCTGCGTGGCCTGCCTGCTGGAGGCGGCCGAGCGGCTGCAGAAGATGCGCCACATCTGCGACATCTATTTCGTCGCCACCTCTCAGGAGGAGGTCGGTTCCAAGGGCGCGGCCGTCGCGGCCCATACCATCGACCCGGACCTGGCCGTGGCGCTGGATGTGACGCACGCCACCATCCCCCAGAGCCGCCCGGACACCACCGTACCCCTGGACGCGCCTGCCGCGACCTACGGGCCCTTTGTGCAGCACAGGCTGCTGGAGCGGCTCAAAAAGGCTGCCGAGGACCACGGCATCAAGCTCAACACCGAGCACGCCGAGCGCTTCACCTATACCGACCTGGACAACATCCAGATCGCGCGCGAGGGCGTGCCGTGCGTGCTGATCGACCTGCCGCTGAAATACATGCACACGACGGTGGAGCTTCTGGACACGAACGTAATCCGCGAATGTGGCAGACTGCTGGCCCATTTCCTGGGCGACCTGGACGAAGGGTGGAATGAAGCGCTATGGAGCTGAAACAGCTTTGTGAACTGCAGGGCGTCAGCGGCCGCGAGGAGCTGGTGCGCGCCGCCATCTACGAAGCGTGCGTGGGCGTGCTGGGCAGGGAAAACGTGACCATCGACCGCGTGGGCAACGTGATCGCCCGCAAGCGGGGCCGCGACGCGGCCGCCCCGCACGTGATGGTGTCGGCTCACATGGACGAGGTGGGCCTGATGGTGATTTCCGCCACGGACGAGGGGCTTTTGCACGTGCGGCCCATCGGCGGCATCGACCCGCGGGTCCTGGTGTCCAAGCGCGTCAAGGTGGGCTATGCCGTGCCGGAAAAGGACGGCAAGCCCGCTCAGGAGCCGCTCAACGGCGTCATCGGCGCCATGGCCATCCACCAGCAGACCGCCGAGGACCGAAAGCGCGTGCTGCCCATCGACCAGCTATACGTGGACATCGGCGCCAGGGACAAGGACGAGGCCCTGAAGAAGGCCCCGGCGGGCACGCCCATCACCTTTGACACCTCATTCACGCCCTTTGGCGACGGGCGAATCCTCGCCCGCGCCCTGGACGACCGCATCGGCTGCTATAACATGCTGCGCCTGCTCACCTGCGACGCGCGCGGCGATACGGATTTCGTGTTCACCTGCCAGGAGGAGGTCGGCTGCCGCGGCGCGGCGGGCGCGGCCTTCCGCCTGATGCCGGACATCGGCCTGGCCCTGGAGGGAACCACCGCCAACGACATGGGCGACACGCCCGCCGTGCATCACGTCTGCCATGTGGGGCAGGGCGTTACGGTGAGCTTCATGGACAACGCCTCCATCGCCAACCCCGAGCTGTTCAAGGACATGCTCGCCCTGGCGAAGCGGGAGGGCATCCCCCATCAGGTCAAGATGAGCGTCAGCGGCGGCAACGAGGGCGGCACCATGCAGCGCACCGGCGCGGGCGTGCGCACCTGCGTGCTCAGCGTCCCCTGCCGCTACATCCACAGCCCGTCCACCGTGTGCGCCGCCTCGGACATCGAAGCCCAGTACCGGCTTGCCAAAGCCTTTTTGGAGAAATAAGGAGAGAGGTGTTTTCCAATGTTTGAACTCATCAGGCAACTGGTGAATCTCTATGGCGCGACCGGGCGCGAGGCCGGCGTGGCCGACGCCGTGGAGGCGCTTGTGAGGGACCATGTCGATTCCATCCGCCGCGACGCGCTGGGCAACCTCATCTGCGAAAAGCGCGGCACGGACCCCGATGGCAAGCGCATCATGCTCTCGGCGCACATGGACCACATCGGCTTCATCGTCGTGGCCGTGGAGAAGGAGGGCTTCCTGCGCGTGATGCCCGTGGGTGGCATTGATCTTGCCGTGAGCCGCACCCGCCACGTCAGCTTCCAAAACGGCGTGCAGGGCGTGATCGTCCAGGAGCCCGTGCGCGAGGGCGAGACCCCCGCCATGAAGCACATGTTCATCGACATCGGCGCGGCCGATGAAGCGGAGGCCCTCTCCATGGTCAGCCTGGGCGACGTGGCCGTGTATGCCAATGACTGCTTCCGCCTGGGCGAGCATCGCGTGGCTGCGCCCGCCATGGACGACCGCGTGGCCTGCGCCCTGCTGGTGAGCGTCATGCAGGCCCTGCCCAAGACCCGAAACACCGTGATCGCCGTGTTCTCCACGCAGGAGGAGGTCGGCTGCCGCGGCGCCAAGACCGCCGCCTACACCGTGGAGCCTGACGTGGGCATCGCGCTGGATGTGACTTCCAACGGCGATACGCCGGAAACCAAGCTGCCTGCCATCAGGCTGGGCGAGGGCGCGGCGGTCAAGATCATGGACCGCGGCAGCATCTCCAACCCCGATCTGGTGCGCGACCTGCTGGCGGCGGGCGAGCGCGCGGGCGTCAAAACCCAGCGCGAGGTCCTGCCCTTCGGCGGCACGGACGCCATGGCCATGCAGGTTTCGCGCAGCGGCGTGGTCACGGGCACCGTGAGCATCCCCTGCCGCTATGTCCACAGCGCCTGCGAGGTGATCGACCTGCGCGACGTGGAGGCCGCCCGCGCGCTGCTTCTGGAATACCTTAAATAAATCCCGGCCTTGAGGCCCGCGCATCGGCGCGGGCCTTTTTATGTCTGATCGAGCGCCTCCAGCAGCGCAAGGCATTTTCCCCTCTGGCCGCTGCCGCGGGGAATGAGAAAATACAGCGGCCTCTCCAGCGCAAAGTCCGTCATCTCAAGCGCCGCGAGGCCGCCTTCGCCCGCCAGCACGCCTTCGTAGAAAAAGCTCACGGCGTCGATGGCGGCCAGGGCCGCCTTGAGAAGCCCGAAGCTGCCCAGCTCCACCGTGCGCGCAAAGGCGGACAGATCCATCCCCCGCGCAGACAGCGCGCCCTCCAGCACCGCGCGCGTGCCCGAGCCCTTCTCGCGCACAAGAATCGGAAAGCCGCACAGCTCGCTCAGCGCGCACCTTCTTCCCGCCAGCGGGTGCCCGGCGCGCGCCGCCGGGACATAGGCGGCCGTTCGCCAGATGCGAGCCTCAAACAGCGCACGGTCGAACATCCCTTCCACCAGCGCGCAGTCCAGATCGCCCTCCAGCATCCGTTCCGTCAGCGACTGCGTGTTGCCCACGCACACGCGCAGCCCCGCTCCCCCGACCAGCGCCCGTCCAAGCGGCCGGGGCAGGTAATAGTCCGCGATGGACAGCGTCGCCCCAAGGCTCAGCGGCGGCTCCTCCGCCGCCAGGCGCTCCATGAACCGCCGCTCGTTGACAAGCTGCATGCGCGCGTGCCGCTCCAGCTTCTCCCCCGCCTCCGTCAGCCGCACCGCGCGGCCGCAGGTGTCCACCAGCTGATGTCCGTAGTGCTCCTCCAGCCGGTGAATCTGCTGCGTCACCGCAGGCTGGGTCAGGTGCAGGTTTTCCGCCGCTCGCGTATAGCTGCCCTGCGCCGCCACCTCCAGAAACGTCAGGACCTTGCTGTCCAGCATCCCGCATCCCCTCCGCGGGTATCATAACATAAATTTATGATATATGCAAAATCAGAATTTTACTTTATGATGATTTGCCCTTACAATGGACCGGCAAAGAAACGGAGGGATCAGGGTATGCAAAAGATCGAAAGGTATCTCAACGTCGTCCCGGGCCTGCTGCTCGCCGCCGCGGTGGCCGCGGCGGCGAAATTTCTCGAGGGGCTTTTGCCCATCCACCTCATCGGCGCGTCGGTGATCGCGCTGTTCATCGGCATGGGCATCAACGCGCTGCGCAAGCCGCCCGAGCTGGTGGCCGTGGGACTCAAGTTCACCTCCAAGCGGGTGCTCAAGCTGGCCATCATTCTGCTGGGCGCGTCGCTCAGCATGGGGGACATCCTGACGGTGGGCCGCCTGTCGCTGATGGTGATGTGCTTTACGCTGCTGACCTGCTTCGGCGGTGGCTACCTGGTGGGACGGAGCCTGGGGCTCAACTGGAAGCTGAGCAACCTCATCTCCGCGGGCACGGGCATCTGCGGCGGCTCGGCCATCGCGGCCATCGCCCCGGTGATCGACGCTCAGGACCGCGACATCGCCTACGCCATGTCCGCGACCTTCCTGTTTGATATGGCCATGATTCTGATGTTCCCCTTCCTGGGGCACTGGCTGGGCATGAGCGACATGGCCTACGGCCTGTGGGCTGGCACGGCGGTCAACGACACCTCCAGCGTGGTAGCCGCGGGCTATGCCTTCAGCGAGGCGGCAGGCGATTTCGCCACCATGGTCAAGCTCACGCGCACGCTGTCCATCATCCCCACGGTGCTGATTTTCTCCTTCGTCAACGTCCGCGAAAAGTGCCGTCTGAACGTGACCGTGGAGGGCGAGCGGGTCAACGTGCTTACGCTCTTCCCGTGGTTCATCCTGGGCTTTCTGGCGCTGGCGCTTTTTAACAGCGTGGGCCTCATCCCCTCCGCTGCCTCCGCCTTCCTCAAGGACCTGAGCAAGTTCCTCATGGTGGCCGCGCTGGCCGCCATCGGGCTGAACACCGATTTCCGCGAGATGCAAAAAGCGGGCCTGCGCCCCATGCTGCACGGCTTTATCATCTCCGCGCTGGTGGTGGTCGTGGCCCTGCTGGTGGAGATGGCGATGGGGCTGGTCTGAGCGCTAGCCCTTGACGGCTCCGGCCATCACGCCGCTGACGATGTATCTTTGGGAGAAGAGATAGATCACCACGATAGGCGTGATGGCCAGAACCAGCATGGCCATCATGGCCCCCATGTCCACGCTGCCGTAGCCGCCGCGCAGGTACTGCACGGCGATGGGGACGGTTTTGAACCGCTTGAGATCAAGCACCAGATACGGCAGCAGGTAGTCGTTCCAGATCCACATGGCCTGCAGGATGCCCGTGGAGACGCAGACGGGCTGCAAAACGGGCAAAACAATGCTGAAAAACAGCCGCAGGGGCGAGCAGCCGTCGATGGTGGCGCTCTCCTCGATGGCGACGGGGCAGGCGCGCATGTAGCCGGTGAAGAGGAACACCGCCAGCCCCGCGCCAAAACCCAGATAGATCACCGGAATGGTCCAGGGGGTGTTGAGCCCCAGCACGTTCGCCACCTTGGAGAGGGTGAACATGACCATCTGAAAGGGCACCACCATACTGAAGACGCACAGCAGATAGACCGTGCGGGTCACACGGCCGCTGACGCGGCTGATGAACCAGGCGCACATGGAGGTGCACAGCAGGATCAGCCCGACCGACAGGACGGTGATGACGAAGCTCCAGAGCATGGAGGCCCAGAAATCCGTCAGGCGGACGCCGTTTTCGTAGTTGGCAAGCCCCGCGAACAGGTTTCCCTTCGGAAGGGCAAAGGGCGCCCGGCTGATATATGCCTTTCGCTTGAAGCTGTTGATGAGCACCATGGCCAGCGGAAACACGTAGGCCAGCGAAATCAGCGAAAACACGGCGGTCAGCGCCGCATCCGCCGCGCGCCGCCCGGTTGTTCCCTCACGCATGTTACTGCTGCACCTCCCTTGCGCGCGTGACGCGAAGCTGCAGGAGCGCGATGCCCACCACGATCAGGCAGAACACCACCGCCTTGGCCTGCCCCGCACCCTCCCAGCCGGCCCGGCCATAGAAGGTGTCGTAGATGTTCAGCGCGAGAAGCTGCGATCGGTTGGAGGGCATGCCGCCCGTGAGCGCGAGGTTCTGGTCAAAGAGCTTAAAGCCGTTGGTCAGCGTCAGAAACGTGCAGATGGTGATGGAGGGGGCCAGCATGGGCAGCTTGACAAAACGCAGCGTCTGCCAGGCCGAGGCGCCGTCGATGGCGGCCGCCTCGGTCACGTCGCCGGGGATGGACTGAAGGCCGGAGATGTAGATAATCATCATGTATCCCGCCTGCTGCCACAGCATGACCGTCATCAGACCCCAGAAGCCGTACCACTCGCTGGTGACCAGCGTCACGCCGTAGGGCGCCAGCACGCCGTAGTTGAGAATCACCTGCCACAGCCAGCCCAAAACGATGCCGCCGATCAGGTTGGGCATGAAAAACACCGTCCGAAACACGTTCGTCCCCTTAAAGCCGCGCACCAGCAGGAGCGCCACCGTCAAGCCGAAGAGGTTGATGAGCACCGTGGACAGCCCCGCGAACAGCGCCGTGAACCACAGCGCATGCGTAAAGCCCCCGGAGTCCTCAAAGGCGCGCACATAGTTGCCAAGCCCCACGAAGGTGGCGTTGGACAGCGTGGTAAAGTCGCAAAACGACAGATACAGCCCCATGACGAAGGGGATCAAAAACCCGATGGCGAAGGCCAGCATCGTCGGTAGCAGAAAAACCGGCCAGTACCGTCTGATATCCCTCTCCATCGGCATGTCCCCTTCCCAATTCATCCGGCGCCCCGGTGTGTCAAAGCGGCGCCTTTATTTTTTTGCCGCCTCATACTCGCGGGCCCAGCCGTCCACAAACGCCGTCTCCACGGCGGACCACTCCCGCGTGCCCTGCGCGTATTCCAGCAGCGCCGCCCCCACGTCGTTTTTCCACGTTTCCGACGGCATGGTGGGGAAGGTCCAGCTCACCGGCGTACGACCCTGCGCGAGATCCTCGCGGGCAGCGTCCAGCAGCGCATTGCTGGCGGCATATCCCTCGTCAAAGGTGGCAAAGGGGGTCACAAAGCCCATCTGCACGGCCAGCGCCTCGCGCCCCTCGTCGCTGGTGATGAGCCATTCCACAAACGCCTTGGTGGCCTCGATGTTCTCCGGCTTTGCCCGCCTGTTGATGCACCAGTAGTTTTCCGAGCCAGTGCACAGGCCCTGGTTTTCTTCGCCCGGCGCGCCGATATAGATGGGCAGCATGCCCAGATCCTCGTCCGTCAGGCCCTCGGAGACGCAGTCCTCATACGCCCAGGTGCCGTTCTGATAGAACACAGCCTCCCCCAGCGCAAACTCGCTGGCCGCGTCCTCGCCGGTCTTGGCCCCGATGACCGCCGGCTCACAGGTGGCGTTGTGGATGTAAAGGTCCCAGATCTGCCTGAAGTTGTCCAGATAGGTGCCCTTGATGGCCTCGGTGGAGGCGATGCCGTCGTCGCGGTACTCATAGTAGACGGGCAGGTTGGCCAGATGGGTTTTAAAGCGCCAGTCGGAGCTGGCGTCCATGCCGGCGGAGGTAAACGCGCCCAGGACGCCCAGCTCCTCCCGCCGGGCCTGGATGTCCTCGGCCACGGCCTTGAGGGTTTCAAAGCCGTTGATCTGCTCCGGGCTGTCGATCACCGCGCCGTCCAGGGCGATGTAGCGGTCCAGCAGCGCGCGGTTGTAGATCAGCCCGTAGGTCTCGATCACGTAGGCGACGCCCAGCACCTGTCCGTCCTCGATGAGGGCGAAGTCGTCGCTTTTGAGATTCTGATACAGCGCCGTGTCCCGCAGGTCCAGGCAGTAGTCCTTCCACGTCCGAAGCCCCACGGGGCCGTTGACCTGAAAAAGCGTCGGCGCGTCCGCCTTTTCCATCTCCGAGCGCAGGGTGTCCTCATAGGTGCCCGAGGCCGCCGTCACCACCGTCACGGGCACGCCGGTGAGCGCGGTGTAGGTTTTGGCCACCGCCTGCCACTGCTGCGCCTGCTCGGGCTTAAAGTTGAGGTAATACACCGACCCCGCGCCTCCCTGCGCCGCGGGCGGCTCCGTGCCGGCCTGGGCCGGGGGCGTCTGTGCCGGTTCTTTTTCCGCCATACTGAAGATCGTCACCGTTCCCACGACCAGCAGGGCGATGGCCAGAACGGCCAGCAGTTTTTTCATGAGCCCTCTCTCCTTTATCTGCGGGGATGATCCCCGTCCCTCACAGCATTGTCCATTTTCGGTGTGTTCATGCAGCCCCGGGCGCCTCATCGTATGATTTTCATAAAAAAAACGGATGTCGCTTGACAAACTCTACAAGAGATGGTATGATACGGCTAAAGTGTTGGGTTGAAAATATGCGCAAACGATTGCGCGTTTTTCCTCATACACAGGTTCAAAAGCGGCCCGTGCCGCATAGTTATTGAAAAGGGGTGTTCCATTCATGAAGAAACTGTTGGCTCTGGTCCTGACCTTCGCGCTGTGCCTGACTCTGGTTGCGGGCGCGGCCTCCGCCGAGGCGACCGGCAAGGTCTACTACCTCAACTTCAAGCCCGAAGCCGACGCTTCCTGGCAGGAGCTGGCCAAGGTCTACACCGAGCAGACCGGCGTGCCCGTGACGGTTGTGACCGCCGCCTCCGGCACCTATTCCGAGACCCTGACGGCCGAGATGGACAAGGGCGACGCGTCCCCCACGCTGTTCCAGTGCGGCAACCAGGCCGGACTTGACACCTGGGCCGACTACCTCCTGCCCCTGCAGGACACCGACTTCTACAAGGAGCTGAGCACCGAGGAGTTCAACCTCTTTGGTGAGAACGGCGACGCGCTGGCCGTCGGCTACTGCTACGAGGCGTTCGGCATCATCACCAACAAGGCCCTGCTGGAGAAGGCCGGCTATTCCATCGATGACATCACCAACTTCGAAACCCTCAAGGCCGTGGCCGAGGACATCCACGCCCGCGCCGACGAGCTGGGCTTCGACGCCTTCACCTCCTCCGGCATGGACGGCTCCTCCAGCTGGCGCTTCTCCGGCCACCTGGCCAACATGCCCCTGTACTACGAGTTCCGCGATGACGGCATCACCTCTCAGCCCGCCACCATCAAGGGCACCTACCTGGACAACTTCAAGCAGATCTGGGATCTCTACATCAACAACTGCGCCACCGCTCCCAGCCAGCTGGCCTCCGCCACCGGCG
>CAUDEL010000072.1:0-10358 GCA_958448555.1 uncultured Eubacteriales bacterium
CAGTATGTCAGATCCTGCCAGAGCGCGGCTTCGGCGCGCTCGGCCCGGCGGGCCTGCTGTGCGCACCAGGCGGCGTCGCGCAGGCTGTCCAGCCGCTGCGCGGCATAGTCGGCCGCGACGGCCGGGTCGCGGATGGGCCTTTCGCCCCGCAGACATTCGGGGTGGAAGCGCCGCGCCGCCTCCAGCATGGCGCGCACCCGCCCCGCGCGATCGCCAAAGAGCGCCTCAAAATAGGCTCCGGCCAGCGCCTCAAAGTCCGTATCCCGGTTCCACAGGGCCTGCCCCAGCACATGCATGCCAAAGCCGCAGGGGAAGAACACGCGCGTCTGCTGGCAGGAGATGTAGCCGTTGAGGCCCAGCTGTTTCAAATTGCGCACGTCCTGCCACAGGATGCGGGCGTTGGCGTAGTCGCTGACGTCCTTGAACAGGTCCCACATGTAGTGGTATTCGTAGATGAAGCTGTCGCAGGGCGCCAGACGCTGCCACGCGCGCAGGAAGGCGATGTTCTCCTCCACGCTCTGGGGCATGCGCAGGCGGTTTCGCTCAAAGGGCGGGAGGGGCTGGTCGGCGGCGCCGACGGGCAGGGGCGCGCTGTAGGAGCGCGTGATGGGCGCGAACATGAACACGAAGCGATCGGGGTTGTTCAGCTTTTTGCCCTCCGGCGGCCACAGCAGGTCCAGATAGGCCAGGAACACCACTTTGGTGCGCAGTCCCGCGCGCGTGAGCTTCTCGTCCAGGAGGTTGAGCATGTCGATATAGAACGCCGAGGGGAGATCCCGGCGGCATGCCTCGCACTCGCAGGTGTTGTTGCTCTCGTCCGCCAGCCAGAAGTGCACCTCGTCCACCTGGGGGTGCTTTTGCAGGAAGGCGAGCACTTCGTCGGTCAGGGCCTGGCGCACCTCGGGGTTGGCGTAGCAGAGGTTGGTGTTGAGCGGCCGGCCATGAAACAGGGCGCGCTTTCCGTCGATCTGGGCAAGCCAGTGCCGGTAGCGCTCCTGCGGCTCCTCCGCCTCGTCCCAGCCCAGTCCCTCGATGCCCACGGCCGCGGTCGTCCAGCCGTGGCCCGCCGCCTGGAACAAAAGCCCGCGCTTCTTGAGCGCGTCCGCCAGCGGCCCGTAGGTGAAGTCCGCCACCTCCTGCGCCGTGGGCACCTTCTGCGAACCCGCCAGGAGGGGGTTGTTGTCGTGCGCGTACCAGGTTTTGAAAAACTCATAGGGCGTGAGGAATTGCGTGAAATACGTGTTGAAGCCGGCCTTGGGCAGGTAGTCGATCAGATCCAGCACGTTTTCATAGCTCACCGCACCCTCGATGCAAAAGCCGCGGTGGCGGTAGCTCGCCGCCTCGGAGACATGTACGCTGGTCCTGCCGTTGTAGCGCACCAGCGTGCCCTCGGGGCCGGGCCGGACGAACCAAAAGCCAAGCTCATGCAGCAGGCGGTAGGCCGCGATGAGCACGCTGCGGGGGTTGCTGCCCGTGACCACGCCGCCGGTCCCGTTTTGCAGGGAGATGGCGATGGCGTCGTCGCGCTCGGGGTCGGCCACGGGCACAAGGCCCTCCAGGCCCGGCCCCACCCGCAGCACCGGGTCAGGCCCCTGCCAGGCGTCCCCCAGCATGGGCCAGTGGCGCGCCAGCTCCTCGCAGGCGAAGGTCACGGCGGGGTGGTCGGAGGTGGGTATGACATACAGCATGGCGGATATCCCCTTTCATCATCCCTTGACGGCGCCGGAGGTCATGCCGCTGATGAGGTATTTCTGCACCACGATCAAAAACAGGAACGCCGGGATGCACGCCAGCGCCGCCGCGGCGCTCAGCGCGCCCCAGTCCGTGGTGGTCTGGAGCTGGAACTGCCGAAGGCCCACCGAGAGGGTTTGCAGCTCCGTGGACTGGATGAAGATGTTGGCGATGGTAAACTCGTTCCAAACGCTCATGAGCGTATACACCGCCACGGAGATCATGCCCGGCACCGCCGTGGGGAAGACGATCTTCCAGTAGGTCTGGTAGGGCGAGGCGCCGTCGATCATCGCGGCTTCGTCCAGCTCTGTGGGGATGCTGTCGAAAAAGCCCTTCTTGGCGGTGAAGAGGTTGGTGTTGGCCATGACCTCGTTGGCGGGCTTGAAGGCGGTGCCCAGCATGGAGAGCATCGGAAGGTTGGTCACCAGGCAGACCGCAACAATCAGCAGGTACAACAGCACCCGGCGGATGCGTTTTCTGGCCTTATCCATTGAGCTTCACCTTCCTATCGTCCAGCTTGAGCATGCGCTGGTAGACCCAGTAAAAGCCGATCATCATGACGAAGGTAATCAGGGAGATGGCGGCGGAATACCCCATCCGCCCGCGGTAGAACGCCAGGTTGTAGGTGTAGATGGACAGCGAGCGCGTGGCGTTGAGCGGCCCGCCCGAGGTGAGCAGGAAGATGATGTCGAAGTTGTTGAAGCCCCAGATGAACATCAGCGTCGTCACCACCAGGCTCACCTGCTTGAGCCCCGGCAGCGTGATGTACCAGAACGCCTGGGAGCCGGAAGCGCCGTCGATCTGCGCGGACTCGTAGATGCTGCGGTCGATGTTCTGCATGCCGGCCAGCAGCGACAGCGCCATGAACGGATAGGACTTCCACGTGCCCACCAGCACCACGGTGAAGAGCACGATGCTGGTGTCCGCCAGAAAGAGGATGGGGGAGTCGATGATTCCCCAGCGCATCAGCCAGGGCGCGCTGAAAAAATATTTGATATCCGACGCGGGGCCGCGAGGATTTCTTTCCTCTTTTGCGATTGATAGGCATAAAAGATCATTGCCCGGGGGGAGAGGGGAGGTGAGCGGGCCGGGACGAAAGAAATTCCTCTCCGGCGGGTGAAGCCGGACGGGGCCCATTCAAAACAGGAAAGGAGAACTCAGCGTATGAAGATTACCAAGGCGGTCAGACGGGGTTGCCTGTTGATGGCGCTTGTGATGATGATGGCGGTGCCCGCGGCCGCGCAGGAGGCGGGGAACGCGCCTACCAATCCCACGGTCACGCTCTCGGGAAACCCCACGACCGGCTATACCTGGGCCGCGCAGGCCGCGGACGAGGGTGTGGTGTCGGTGGTGGACGACGGGTTTGCCCAGAACGAGAGCGGGGAGGGCGTGACGGGCGCGGGCGGCTTCCAGCGCTTCGAGCTGGTGGGCCAGGCCGAGGGTTACACGACGGTGACGTTCGCCTATGCGCGTTCGTGGGAGACGCAGGAGGAGCCGGTGTACAAGCTGGTCTATGACGTCTCGGTGGACGCGGAGCTCAGGGTCACGGTCGTGGGCACGACCTTCATCACCGGCGGCAACTGACAGGTCCGGCGCCACGATAGAAACGGAACCCTTGCGGCATCTCCGCCCTGACGGCGTTTTCTCTCAACATGAAAAAAGGAGTGATGATCCCAATGAAAAGGAGATGGCTTTCCCTTCTGGCCCTCGTGATGATCGCCGTGCTGTGCACGCCCGTCATCTCCCTGGCCGGCACCAACATCTTTTACGTTGACACCGCCAACAAGAAATCCCTCAACCTGCGCAGCGACTGCTATATCGGCGACAACATCATCGCCAGCATCCCCTACCGCGCGGAGGTCACCGTCTATGAGTTCCTCAGCGGCGACACCTGGGCCCATGTCGAGTACAACGGCCACGTGGGCTATGTCATGACCCGCTACCTCAGCGGCACCCGGCCCTCCGGCGGCGGTAGCAGCGGGGGCGGCGGAAGCTCGTCCTCCACGATCTCCTTCAAGGGCTTTGCCTCGACCTACTACACGGCCTCCGTCCGGCCCTCCACCCCCTCGGGCTATGTGAACATGCGCTGGGCGCCGTCCAAGTCCACGGCCGTGCAGCAGATCTACTACGCCGGGGAAACCCTGCAGGTGATCGCCGACAACGGCACCTGGTGCCAGGTGTATGACACCTCGCGCAATATCTGCGGCTTCATGATGAAGCAGTTCCTGACGGTACTGAGCTTTGGCGGGGAGGAGTCCTGATGATGAAAAAGCTGCTTGGTTTTACGCTTGCTGCCCTGATGCTCGCGGGCTGTGCCTGCGCGGAGATCGCCACGGTGGAGACCACCATTCCCCTCACGCAGCCCGACAGCCCCGTGACCATCACCCTGACCTGCGAGGAGGCGCTGGAGGTTGCGTTTGACCAGGACGCGCCCTCCACCATGGTCCGCGCGACCGTGCACAGCGAGGAGCACGCCGACGTGGTCATCAGCATCGCGCCCTCGGAGCTGTATGCGGGCATGTCCATGGCGGACCTGAGCGAGGAGGAGCTCGAGCAGCTCCAGCAGATGGCCGGCGAGCAGTACGAAAACCCGACCTTCGCCACCGAGACCTCGCCCGAGGGCAACCTCTACCTCTTTGTCAGCTCCAACGACGAGTGGGACGTGGACTCCCTGTTCACCATCTACGAGGGATATTTCGTGGAGCTGATCCAGTATCATGACGACTATTCCCAGCAGACCGAGGCGGACGACGACTTCGCCCGCAGCCTGCTCTACGGGATCGCGTTTTCGACAAACGAGGATCAGGCGCAGTAATGCCCTGTGCGTTTCCGCCCGGCCAGAGCGCCGGGCGGAAACGTCTGCCCGGCGGAAGATACGGGCGACGACGGCAACTTCGCCGTCATGCAGGAAGGCGCCGCCGTCCTCGATGCCGGCTCCGGCATGACGCTGGAGGATCCCTTCATTCTGAAAAACCCCACCCGGGAGGCCCCGGGCATTTTCGTCGGCATGCCGGTGGCCGGCGCCACCTCCGATACCCTGCGCGTCACCGGCGGCGAGGCGGTCAACGGCAACCGCTACTACTGCGTGGTGAAGGACGAGATCGGCCAGCAGGTCACCTCCGAAGCGGCCCTGCTCACGATCGGCACCCCGTCCCCCGCGCCGGCGCCTCAGCGGCCGCTGAGGCGCCGGACCCGTGGCCGCTGAGGCGCCGGACCCGGCGCTGTACGCCGCCCGCGTTCTATGATATAATCGGGAAAGGAAGGATGCAACGAAAGCGAGGCTGGCTGCGCGTTGAACACGGATGAGGAACTGTACGCACGCTTTCTGTGCGGGGAGGACGAGGCGCTCGGGCAGCTGATGGAGCGGTATTTCGAACGGCTGACCCTGTTTTGCGCCACGTTCCTCAACAGCGTGGCGGAGGCGGAGGAGATGGCGCTGGACGCCTTTGCCGTCGTCGCGCTCAAGCGCGCCGCGTGGCACGGCGGGAGCTTCCGAAGCTGGCTGTACCGCATCGCGCGCAACCTCTCCGTCTCCCGATACCGAACGCTGAGGTTCATCCCGGTTCCCTTTGACGAGTCCTGCCCCCTCGCGGCCTCATCCGGCACGGAGGCGGACTTCTGGCGGCGGGAGGAAACCGGCGCCCTCCTTGCGCTGCTGGACCGTCTGCCAGAGGCCGAGCGCAGGGTGCTTACCATGATCTATCTGGAAAACGCCAGCTATGCCCAGACGGCCCGGGCGCTGGGCGTGGACGAAAAGAGGGTCGACAATCTGGCGTACCGCGGCAAAAGGAGGCTGCGGGAATGGCTCAGGCAGGAGGAGGGGGAGCATGAGTGAAACGGTCGTGTGCCTGCTGGTGGCGGCGCTGGCCTTTGGGTTTGGCATCCTGGCGGCCCTCCTGATAAAGACCATCCATCAGGAGAACAAGGAAGATGATCGTTCTTTATGAGATTGTGCGCTGCGTGCTGGTGCTGGGCCTGGCGGCATGGCTGCTTTGCCGGGCGCGCGCCATGCCGGACCGGCCGAGGCTCTACGCCCTGGCCGGGGCGGCCGCCTGCCTGTTTCTGGGGGACGCGTACTGGCTGGCGCATCTGATCGTGCGCGGCGAGACGCCCGTGATCTTCTCCGCCTGCGACGTCGCCTATGTGGGCTGCTGGCTGATGTGCAACGCCGCCCTGCCCGGCGCGCCGCTGCGCGCCCTGAGGAAGCGGCCCCTCGCCGCGGGGATGGGGGCGCTCGCTCTGCTTAACGGCGCGGCCTGGATCGCTTGGACCGGCGAGTGGATCACCAACATCCTCTGGAACATCCCCCTGCTGCTGATGGCCGTGCGCGGCGCCATGCTGGTGGAGGGCGCCCTGACCCGACGACAGCGCGGCGCCCTGCTTGCGACCATGGCCCTGCTCGCCGCCGCCGGCGCGCTGTGGCTGGGGCGCACGGGCGGCGCGCCCGGCGCGCTGGGGCTGATTTGCAGCGCGCTGTGGCTGGCGCTGATCGTCCAGCTCGGCGCGGCGCTCCGGGGGCGGGGGAGCCTTCGGACGCTGAGCGTGCCCGCCTGGCTGCTGCTGGCGACCCTGTGCGAGTTCGCCTCTTTGCTGGCCCAGGGGGCCGCCTACTACGGATTCCAGGTGATGACCACCGCCGCCTTCGCCTTCGCGGCCCTGGCGGCGTGCGGGGGAGAGGAGGCCCGGGATGCGCTCTGATCTGCTGCTCACCTGCATCGGCGGGCCGCTTCTGGCCGTCTTTCTGCTCAGGGGCAGGGCCCGCCGGCTGCTCAGCGCCATGCTGGGCGGCATGCTGGCCGCTTTCCTGGGCGGCTCCGTCAGCGGCGCGCTGAGGGGGCTGGCGCAGTGCGACGCACTGTTCGCCGTGCTCTACATCAGCCCGGCGGTGGAGGAAGGGCTGAAACTGGCGCTGTCTTTGCTGTTTTTGTTCGCCTGCCGCCTGCCGGACCGGGCCCTGCCGGAGATCGCCGTGGCCATCGGCGCGGGCTTTGCGATGATGGAAAGCGTCGCCCTCCAGTTCACGGCCAGCGACGCCGCGGTGCTGGCGCTGTTTGCGCGCACCTTCTGTTCGGCGCTGATTCACGTCGCCTGCGCGCTGATGCTGGTCGTGGCGGTGCGCCTGGTCCGCCGCCTGGCTCTGGAGACCGTCAGCGGCCTCCTGGGCCTCTACGCGGCGACGGTGACGGTGCACGCCCTCTACAACCTGCTCGTCTCCGGCGGGCTTGCCGCGCGCGTGCTGGGCTACCTTTTTCCTGCTGCTGTGATCGTCGTCTGGAGATGCCGGCTGTCCGCCGGCCATATGAAGGAGGGTACGGATTGTGCGGACGTCTGAGGATTTGCTCAGGGAGGTGCTAAGGCGCGCCTCCGTGCTTCGGGCCAGGCGCCTGAGGCGCAAAAAGGCGTTGCTGAGCGTGAGCTGCATCGCCTTCTCCCTCCTGCTGATGGTCCTGCTCAGCGGCAAGATCAGCCTGACGGTGGCCGTTCACACCGGCTCCTACGGCTCCCTCATCTTTGAGGGCGACGGAAACCAGTATGTTCTGATCGCCGTGATCGCCTTCTTCCTGGGCCTCCCGGCGGGGCTGGGCATCGACGCGCTCATGCGGCGCTGGTCCCGGCGCAGGATCGACCGCTACGCGCACAAGTGGATTGGCGGCAGGGATCACCGCTGACACGCGTCAAAACCCGTGAGGACGCGGGGGAAAACGGACTTCGCCCCGCTTGTGTGGCGAAAAAAACGGCGACGGGAGGGGATTCGGATGGAACCGCTGCACATTGCCATCTGCGATGATCTGCCGCAGGAGCAGGAAACGCTGCTCTCGATGCTGGCGCAGTCGCCCCTGCAGACCTCCTGCACCCTCTTTCGCAGCGGCGAGGAGCTGCTGGAGGCGTTTCAACCGGGCGCCTTTGATCTGCTGCTGGTGGATATCTACATGGAGGGCATCACGGGCGTGGAGGCCGTCCGCCGCATCCGCGAGGCGGACAAGGACGTCCCCGTCGCCTTCACCACCACCAGCACCGACCATACCCTGGAGAGCTACCGCCTTTCGGCGCTCAAATACCTGGAAAAGCCCGTGCGCCAGAAGGACCTCAACGACCTTTTGCGCATGGTCAAGCTCCAAAAGGATGACGCCCCCGCCCTGACCATCCGCCAGGACGGCGCTCCGCGCCGCATCGCGCTGTCCGACCTGGTCTGTCTGGAGCAGCGGGCGCACCATGTGCTGCTGTTCCTCAGGCATGGCGAGAGGGTGCAGATCTACGGCAAATTGTCCGACCTGCTCCCCCGGCTTGAGGGCCAGCCGTTTTTCTGCCCGCACAAGAGCTTCTGCGTCCATCTGCGCTTTGTCCGGGCCATCAACGCGGAGTACCAGTGCTATGTGATGACGGACGGCAGGAACATCCCCATCAGCCGCCCCAACCGCAGCAGGGCCAAAAAGGCCTATGAGGACTTCCTCTTTTCCCGGACCAGGGGGGAAGAGGGCGCATGGGGCAAAAGCCCATGCGAATAAGGGCGCGCCACCAGATGAAAAAGCCCCCGGAATCCCTGCATCCGAAGGGATTCCGGGGGCTTTCGGGTCATTCCCACTCGACAAAGCCTAATCAATTTTGCTTAGAGATTATTCTCTGTCGTATTCGTGGCGCTTTTGATTATTTGATGTATCCATATTATCCTGCCTATATGGGCTAATGTTATCAGTTTGTTATCGGGGTTGATAACACTTGCCTCTCTTAGCATGGAGCAATACCATCTCATCCAAAGATATTGTAGCAGATTTCAAGTTATATTGCAATAAAATTTCAAATTTTAGTTTCACAATATTTTGTATCTGTGTTTTAAAAATTGTTGATATTGGGAAGCTTCTATGGTATAATATTTTCCGAACACAGCATCAATAAGCTGTGGCTTGAAAGTTGGTGAACAAGTGGACAAAAAGGAAACCATAAAAAACATAATAAATGACAACGACGGTATTGCAAAAACCGCTGATTTTGTTGCCGAAGGACTTACCAACTATGATATAGCCAATCTATGCAAAGAGGGTTATCTTGAGCGCATAAGACATGGCTATTACCAGCTCTCCGAGCAGGAAGATATAAAGGAAGAACAGGTGCTTGCCACTCTTCTTCCCGAAAGCATCGTATGCGTGGAATCGGCGCTGTTTTATTACGGCTACAGTGACTTTTCGCCCCGGCAATGGTCAATTGCCGTCCCCCGCACCTTCTCACGGACAAGGCTGCATATCGATTCTTTGGCGACAAAAGTGTATTTTGTACAGCCCACCTTGTTTGAAATTGGAAAAATAAGTGGGGATTTTAATGGAGTGCAGCTTGCTGTTTATGATCGGGAACGCACCATTTGCGACTGTTTCAAATACCGCACAAAGCTGGACAACGAAATGTTTAATAAGGCGCTCAATGCCTATGCTGCCGATAAAAAGAAGAACCTGAGCAATCTTTCCAGTTACGCAAAGAAAATGCGGGTTTACAAAAAATTGATGGATGTGATGGAGGTGCTGCTGAATGGCTGATATTGCTGCTTCCGTGCTTGCACGGCTGAAAAATAAAGCTGCTGAAAGCGGCAGGAGTTATCAGCTCTGCTTGCAGCTTTTTTGTCAGGAAGAATTTCTCCGCCGTTTGGAGAAATCCAAATATGCTGAAAATCTTGTGTTGAAAGGCGGGCTGTTTCTTTATTCCTTGACTGACTTTGACAGCCGGGTAACGGTGGATGTGGACTTTTTGCTTCGGCAAGTACCAAACACGCCGGAACAATTAAAATCCATTTTGGAAGACATTATCGCTGTTCCTACCGGCAATGATTTTGTAACTTTTGAGATTAAGGATGTTGCTCCTATTGCCGTCGCTAAAAAGTATGCGGGAATCGGTGCCTCTATTGTTTCCCGTATCAAAAATACAAGAACGCCGTTCAGTATTGACTTTGGCGTAGGAGATGTCATTGTTCCGAAACAGGAAAAGCGCCAGATACCAACGCAGCTTCCAGAGTTTGAATCACCAACGGTAAACACCTACTCAGTTGAAACCACCGTTGCGGAAAAACTCGACGCTATTTTGAGCCTGATGGAGTTTTCCAGCCGAATGAAGGACTACTATGATCTTTATTACATCGCCAACAAGTTTGATTTTGGAGGTAGAGTGCTTACTGAAGCACTCAGAAAGACTTTTTCAAACCGTGAACACAGCTTCTCGCTGGAGCAATTCAAGCAAGTTATGAGCTTTGCAGACGATTCTGCTATGCAGAAAAAGTGGAAAGCCTTTATCCGCAAAATCAATACCAAGACGGACGATTACAGTACCGTTCTGAAAATAATAAAGACGTTTTTAACAAAGCCGTTTACAGCGGCGGTCAAAGACAAAGAATTTACAGAGAAATGGTCTGCAAGCAAAAACGAATGGATAATCGGAGGAAACTATAATGATTAAAAAGCAAAAGAAACAGGAAGCGTTGTCGGTTAGTCGACTTATAAATGAAGTTTTAGTGGCACAATTAAGTATCCCATTTCGTCAAATTGTCAACGACACTACTTTTTCAAAATATACTGGATCAAAACGACCTGATATCCTTATTTCTGAATTTGAATACGATGGCACCAATGACGAACAATACATCAAAA
>CAUDEL010000073.1:0-10143 GCA_958448555.1 uncultured Eubacteriales bacterium
GCCTACCGCCGTTTCATCGCCATGTTCTCCGACGTCGTCATGGAGATCCCCAAGAGCGAGTTTGAGGCGGTTCTGGACGAGTTCAAGGAGAAGAAGAACGTCAAGTTCGACCGCGACCTGACCGCCGAGGACCTCAAGCAGGTCGTCGTGCGCTTCAAGGAAATCTATCACAAGCACATGGGCACCGAGTTCCCGCAGGACCCCACCACGCAGCTGATGGAAGCTGTGAAGGCCGTGTTCCGCAGCTGGGACAACCCCCGCGCCATCTACTACCGCCGCATGAACGACATCCCCGGCGACTGGGGCACCGCCGTCAACGTCCAGGCCATGGTCTTTGGCAACATGGGCGAGACCTCCGGCACCGGCGTTGCCTTCACCCGCAACCCCTCCACCGGTGAAAAGAAGCTCTACGGCGAATACCTGCTCAATGCGCAGGGCGAGGACGTCGTGGCCGGCATCCGTACCCCCGAGCCCATCAGCCACCTGCAGGAGCAGATGCCCGACGTGTACCAGCAGTTCATCGACATCGCCGGCAAGCTGGAAGCCCACTACCGCGACATGCAGGACATGGAGTACACCATCGAGCGCGGCAAGCTCTACATGCTCCAGACCCGCAACGGCAAGCGCACCGCGGCCGCGGCCCTCAAGATCGCCGTGGACCTGGTGGACGAAGGCGTGCTGAGCGAGGAAGAGGCCGTTCTGAAGGTCGAGCCCAAGCAGCTTGACAGCCTCCTGCACCCCAACTTTGACGCCGCCGCCCTCAAGGCCGCGACCGTCATCGCCAAGGGCCTGCCCGCCTCCCCCGGCGCCGCCACCGGCGGCATCTACTTCACCGCCGACGAGGCGGCCGAGCACGGCAAGAACAAGGAAAAGGTTATCCTCGTGCGCCGCGAGACCACCCCTGAGGACATCGAGGGCATGGACTTCTCGCAGGGCATCCTGACCGTCTTTGGCGGCATGACCTCCCACGCGGCGGTCGTGGCCCGCGGCATGGGCCGCGCGGCGGTCGTCGGCTGCGGCGAGCTGAAGATCGACGAGGAAGCCAAGACCCTGACCGTGGCCGGCAAGGTCTATCACGAGGGCGACTTCATCTCCCTGGACGGCTCCACCGGCAACGTCTATGACGGCCAGATCGCGACCGTCGAGGCCGCCATCTCCGGCGACTTCGCCCGCTTCATGGGCTGGGCCGACGCGGCCCGCACCCTCAAGGTGCGCACCAACGCCGACACCCCGCGCGACACCAAGCAGGCGGTGGCCTTCGGCGCCGAGGGCATCGGCCTGTGCCGCACCGAGCATATGTTCTTCGAGGCCGACCGCATCGCGGCCGTGCGCGAGATGATCCTCTCCGACACCAAGGAGCAGCGCGAGAAGGCGCTGGCCAAGATCCTGCCGATGCAGCAGGGCGACTTCGAGGCCATGTACAAGGCGCTGGAAGGCCGTCCCATGACCGTGCGTTACCTGGATCCGCCGCTGCATGAGTTCGTGCCCCATGTGGACATGACCGACGAGATCGAGGCGCTGGCCAAGAACCTGGGCATCACCGCCGAGGAAGTCATCCACAAGATCAACGCCCTGCATGAGTCCAACCCCATGATGGGCCATCGCGGCTGCCGTCTGGCCGTGACCTATCCCGAAATCGCCGAGATGCAGACCCGCGCCGTGCTGCAGGCTGCCATCAAGGTCAAGAAGGAATGTGGCTACGACATCGTGCCCGAGATCATGATCCCGCTGGTCGGCTCCAGGAAGGAGCTCGCCTTCGTCAAGGCCATCGTGGACGAAACCGCCAAGAAGGTCTTTGAGGAGCAGGGCATGACCCTCGACTACCATGTGGGCACCATGATCGAGATCCCGCGCGCCGCTGTCACCGCCGACGAGATCGCGCAGGAAGCCGAGTTCTTCTCCTTCGGCACCAACGACCTCACCCAGATGACCTTCGGCTTCAGCCGTGACGACGCCGGCAAGTTCCTGGGCGCCTACTATGACAACAAGATCTTCGAGAGCGATCCCTTCGCCCGCCTGGATCAGGACGGCGTGGGCAAGCTGGTGAAGATGGCTGCCAAGCTGGGCCGCGAGACCCGCCCCGACATCAAGCTGGGCATCTGCGGCGAGCACGGCGGCGATCCCTCCACCATCGAGTTCTGCCACAACGTGGGCCTCAACTACGTGAGCTGCTCGCCCTTCCGCGTGCCGATCGCGCGCCTGGCCGCCGCTCATGCCGCCATCAAGGCAAAGCAGGCCTGATTTCTCCGTTCCCCCCCCCCCCGGGGCTGCGGCTGACGCCGCGGCCCCTTTTTCTGTGCAGGCAAGTTGCCCGCGGGCGCCGCATATCCTTTCCAAAACGCTTGGAGGGGTCAAACGGTGCATGAGCATATTCAGGAGCGCTGCATCCGCATCGGGCAGTACATCGCGGACACGGGTGCGACCGTGCGCGCGGCCGCAAATCACTTTGGCGTGAGCAAGTCCTCGGTTCACAAGGACATGGACCAGCGCCTGGCGCAGATCAATCAGACGCTGTATCTTCAGGTCCGCGAGGTGCTCAGCTACAACAAGTCCGTCCGTCACCTGCGCGGCGGCGAAGCCACCCGCCGGAAATACCGCGACCGCTGAGCCCGGATTTCCCCCGTAAGCAGGATTTGCCTTTTTCATGGCGAATTAGGTATAGGTCAGGGGCGTGTACGCTTTTTTCTTGTGCCCTTGATTGCAATGGAAAAGGAGTTTGGGCCAATGGCAAGCATCAGCGATATCGGGATTGATCTGGGCACATCGCAGATCCTGATCTATATGAAGGGCAAGGGCATCGTGCTCAGAGAGCCCACGGTGGTGGCCATCGACCGCGATACGCGCGAAATTCTCGCCTTTGGCGACGAGGCCAAGCGCATGATCGGCCGCACGCCGGGCAACATTCTGGCGATTCGTCCCCTGCGCGAGGGCGCCATCTCCGACTATGAGCTGGTGAGCTTCATGCTCAAGGGCTTTGTGCTCAAGGCCATCGGCAAGCACATGTTCGCCCGCCCGCGCGCCATCCTTGCGCTTCCCAGCGCCGTCAACGAGATGGAGAAGCGTTCGCTGATTTCCACCATGTTTGACGCGGGTATGCGCCGCACCCAGCTCCTCAACCGCTCCCTCGCGGCGGCCCTGGGCGCGGGTCTGCCCATGGACGAGGCCTACGGCACCATGATCGTGGACATCAGCGCGGGCGTGAGCGATATCGCGGTGCTCTCCTTTGGCAAGGTTATCGTCTCCGACTGCGCCAAGGCCGGCGGCGACCGCTTTGACGACGCCATCATCCGCCACCTGCGGCGCAAGCACAACCTGCTCATCGGCGAGCGGACCGCCGAGGAGCTCAAGATCAACATCGGCTCGGCCATCCCCCGCTCCGAGCAGCTCTACATGGAAGTCACCGGCCGCAACCTCATCACCGGCCTGCCCAAGACCATGCGCATCACCAGCGACGACATCACCGAGGCCATCGACGAGCCGCTCCAGCAGCTCATCGAGAGCATCCACGGCGTGCTGGAGCACACCCCGGCGGAGCTGGCGGCGGACATCTTTGAATACGGGATCCTGCTCTCCGGCGGCGGCGCGGAGATGTTCGGGCTGTGCGAGGCCATTGCCGACGCGCTCAAGGTGCCCTGCTCCTGCGCCGAGGACCCGCAGACCAACGTGGTGATGGGCTGTGGACGTGCGCTGGAAAACATGCACGATCTGGGACAATTCCTCGATGACGGCCGCCGGCGGCTGATAGGGCGGTAAATGCATAACAAAAGCGGAGAAAAGGCATTTGGTCTTTTCTCCGCTTTTTGAATGTACGCCTTCACTTGCGGCACAGGCAGAAGGGGTGTCCCGCCGGGTCCAGCATGGTAACGAAGTCGTCCCCGCCAAACTGCGCCGCCGCCTTGACCGCGCCCAGCGCGACCGCACGCCGGACCGCCACCGCCACGTCCTCCACCTGAAAATCAAAATGCATCTGCTTTTGCTGCCTGCCCGGTTCCTCCGGCCATAAGGGAGGCACGTATCCTTTAATTTCCTCGAACAGGAACACCACGCCCGTCTCGCTTCGCACGGCGGGCTTTGCAAACAGCTCGCAGCGCTCCCAGCCCAGCAGGCCGGCATAAAACGCCTGGAGCTTCCCGGCGTCGCCGCAGTCAACCATGACGTTGCCCAGCGCTACCTGCTCCATCAGACATGCCCCCTTTATTCTTCCTCCACGCCGCGAAGCCTGAGCTCGTCGCGCACATATCCGGCGAGGATATCCACGATGCGGGCGTTGCGTCCTCCATGCGCCACGATCACGTCCGCCAGCTCGATATAGTTGCGGATGTGTTTGTCATACATGGGCTTGACGGTGCTGAGGTACTGCACGGAGATGTTTTCGATGCTGCGGCCGCGCTCGTTGATGTCGCGGGTGATGCGGCGCAAGAGGCAGATGTCCGGCTCCACGCTCATGTAGAGCTTGAGGAACATCAATTCGCACAGCCGCTCGTCATAAAAGACGTGGATGCCCTCGATGATGAGCACGTCCGGCGGATAGATCAGCTCGTCCGTATCGGCGCGGCGGTGCTGGGTATAGTCGTAGCGCTTGCGGGTGATGGGCTTTCCGTCCAGAAGGAGCTTGATGTCCTCCAGAAACAGGTCGTGGTCAAAGATCTCCGGCTCGTCGTAGTTGAGCAGCGACCGCTCCTCAAAGGTGAGGCTGGGATGATCCCGGTAGTAGCAGTCATGGTTGATAACCAGGGACCCTTTGCCGATGGCCCGGCAGAGCTCCTCCGCCAGCGTGCTCTTGCCGCTTCCGCTGGCGCCGCAGATTCCGATGACGATCATGGCCCAAATCGCGCCTTTCTCTGCTTTTTTCCTTACGATAGCAGACCCTGTGGGCGCTGTCAAGACAAAATGCGGCATCATGCGCCGTGTCTGCGCCCGTCGCCGAGATTGAAAAACGATGTTTATTTATCGTTTTTCAATATATTTTTGTTGACATTCAAGTTTATCCGGCGTATACTTGACCTGTGTGAAAGGGGGTTTTTTGATGAATCATCGCAGAATATCGACCCTGCTGCTGGCGGCGGGCGCCATCGCCATCGCGGGGGTCCTCTGGGTTTTTGGCCTGGCGGTACCCGCCGCCGCTGACCGTTGCCAGAGGCTGTTTTCCGGGGTATCGTGGCTGTACTGGCCGGCGCTTGTCTATGTATGGGCGGTCGGCGTGCTGATGCTGTGCGCCATCGTCCAGTACATGCGCATCTGCCTGCGCATCGGCCGGGACCGCTCCTTCTGCGCGGCCAACGTCGCCGGCCTGCGGAGCATCGCCCGGCTGCTGTTTGCCGCCTCGGCGATGTGCCTGGCGGCGCTGGCCGCGATGTTTCTGCCCAACATGGCGCCGGGGCCGTGGTGCGCCTTCCTCATTCTGCCGGCCATGGCCAGCGGCGCCATGGCCTCGCTGGCCCTTGCGCTCTCCTGGCTCCTGGCGCGCGCGGCGCAGCTTCAGGAGGACAGCGAGCTGACGATTTGAGGAGGATGCTGCATGGCAATACGGGTGGATCTTGACGTCATGCTGGCCCGCCGGAAAATGAGCATGACGGAGCTGAGCGAACGGGTGGGCATCACCATGGCAAACCTTTCGATCTTGAAAAACGGAAAAGCCAAGGCTGTGCGCTTCAGCACGCTCAATGAGATATGCAGGGCGCTGAACTGCCAGCCCGGCGACATCCTGGCATACGAGGAGGACTGAACATGGACAGCCAGAATAAGGCCTTTTTTTCAAAGGAGGCCGCATGGCTGCTCGCGCTGGCCATGCTCGCATCGGTCGTGTATCATTTCGCGCATCCCTTTTTCCTCTCGCCCGATTACCTTCATCTGCCCGGCGTCGGGCTGGCGGTCACGCAATGGGTGTTGCTGGGCGGCTGCCTGCTGTGCGCCATCCGTGAAAAGCGGCTGCGAATCACCCGCGGCGGCGTGCTGCTGGCCGTGCTTTCTGCGCTGCTGGCGCTGTGCTACGCCCTCTACGCCAACGATATGCTGCGCCTGATGAACCTGCCGGTGCTGTTAGCGCTCACGGTGCAGGCGCTGTTTTCCCTGTGCGGACACGTCACATGCCCGACCCTGTCCGCCGCCGGGCTGTGGGAGGGGCTGTGCCGTTTCTTCCCCGCGCTGGGCCGGTATTTCTCCCTTCCCCTGCGCGCCATGCGCCAGCGCGCAGCGGTGCGTGACGGACGGCGCTCGGGACTGTGGCTGGGGATTGTCGTTTGTGTTCCGGTGCTGGCGGTAATCGTATGGCTGCTTGCCAGTGCGGACCCGGTATTCCGCGCTTTCACGGACGCCCTTTTTGACCGCCTGGGCCGCTTCGATCTGACGCTGCTGCGCAGGCTGATCCTTTTCCCGCTGTGCGGGCTTGTGCTTTTCTCGCTGCTGTATTCGAGCCTGTCGCAGGGCGATGCGGTGCCTTCGCCCAATCTCTGCGCAATCCGCGCGCCGGTGTTCGCGGTGTCGCTTGCCGCCCTGACGGCGGTATACGCGGTGTTTTGCTACATTCAGGTCCGCTACCTGTTCGGAGGCGCCGAAGGCGCGCTGCTTCAGGGCGGGTATGCCCAGTACGCGCGAAGCGGCTTTTTTCAGCTCGTGGCGGCCGCCTGCATCACGCTGGCGCTGGTCGCGCCGCCCACCGTGCTCTATCCCGCGCATCGCGGCATGCGGGCCCTTTGCGGCGCGGTGTCCCTGCTGACGGTCGTCATCACCGCGTCCGCCTTCTTTCGCATGCGGCTGTACATCCTGGCCCACGGCATGACGCTGCTGCGCCTGCTGACGCTGTGGGCGATGCTGATGATCCTGCTGGCGCTGATCTGCCTGCTTGTCAAATGCATCCGCCCGGACCTGCGCCTCTGTCCGCTGCTGTGTGCGGCCGCGCTGTGCTCCTGGGTGGCCCTCAACCTGAGCTGCATGCCTCTGCAGGTGGCGCGGTACAACGTGCGCGCCTATCAGGCCGGCCGGCTTTCCACGCTGGATAGCGATCATCTCTTCTCCCTCTCGCCAGACGCCTGGCCGGCCCTTGAGGCGCTTGGCGGCAGCCCGGACGCGGACACAATCCGCCGGAAATGGGAAGACCTCTCCCCTGTCTGGTATGACTGGGCGCTGTCCTGGGAAAGCGTGCCGCGGCGGTGATCTCCGCTTGCATTTTCCCTCCGAATCCGATATGATAGAGAATGTTGGATTCCGCTTGTTTTGGAGGGGTTGTTTTGCACGCAGACCGGCTGAGCCATATCCGCAACTTCTGCATCATCGCCCACATCGACCACGGCAAGAGCACGCTGGCCGACCGCCTTCTGGAGATGACGGGCGTTTTCGAGCAGCGCCAGATGGTCGAGCAGATCCTCGATTCCATGGAGCTGGAGCGCGAGCGCGGCATCACCATCAAGTCCAAGGCCGTGCGTATGCAGTACACGGCGCTGGACGGGGAGACCTACACCCTCAACCTCATCGACACCCCCGGCCACGTGGACTTCAGCTACGAGGTCAGCCGCGCGCTGGCCGCCTGCGAGGGTGCGCTCTTGGTGGTGGATGCCACGCAGGGCATCGAGGCGCAGACGCTGGCCAACGTCTACATGGCGCTGGAGCACGATCTGGAGACGCTGCCGGTCATCAACAAGATCGACCTGCCCTCCGCACAGCCCGAAGAAGTGAAAAAGGAGATCGAGGACGTGATCGGGCTGGACGCCTCCGAGGCGCCGCTCATCTCGGCCAAGACGGGCGAAAACTGCCGGGACGTGCTGGAGGCCATCGTCAGGCATATCCCCGCGCCCACGGGCGACGAAAGCGCGCCCCTGCAGGCGCTCATCTTCGACGCCTTCTATGACAACTACCGCGGCGCGATCTGCTTTGTGCGCGTGATGCAGGGCACCGTGACGCCTGGCATGCGCATGCGCCTGATGCAAACGGGGAGCGAGTTTGACGTGGTGGAGGTAGGCACCTTCCGCCCGGGCTACTCCCCCTGCGACGCGCTCTATCCCGGCGACGTGGGCTATGTCTCCGCCTCCATCAAGGACGTGGCCGACACCCGCGTGGGCGACACCATCACCGACGCGGCGCGCCCGGCGGACAGGCCTCTGCCCGGCTACCGCAAGGTGACGCCGATGGTGTTCTGCGGCATCTACCCCGCCGACGGCGCGGACTATGACAACCTGCGCGATGCGCTGGAAAAGCTGCGCATGAACGACGCCTCCCTCTCCTTTGACCCGGAGACGTCGGTGGCGCTGGGCTACGGCTTCCGCTGCGGGTTTCTGGGCCTTTTGCACATGGAGATCATCCAGCAGCGCCTGGAGCGGGAATTTGACCTGGACCTGGTGACCACCGCGCCCAGCGTCATCTACCATGTGTTTAAAACCGACGGGACCGAAATCTCCATCGACAACCCCTCCAACCTGCCCCCCGCGGGCGAGATCGCCCGCATGGAGGAGCCCTATGTCACCTGCACCCTCTACACCCCGCAGGAGTTTGTGGGCGCGATGATGGACATCTGCGTGGACAAGCGCGGCATCTTCATCGACATGCAGTATGAGGGCGGGCGCGTCAAGCTCATCTATGAGATCCCTCTCAACGAGATCATCTTCGAGTTCTTCGACCAGGTCAAGAGCCGAAGCCGCGGGTACGCGAGCTTCGACTACGAGCTCAAGGGCTACCGCGAGAGCGAGCTGGTCAAGCTCGACATTCTCCTAAACGGCGAACTGTGCGACGCCTTCTCCATCATCGTGCACAGGGACAAGGCCTATGCGCGCGGCCGCAGCATCGCCGAGAAGCTCAAGGACGCCATTCCGCGCCAGCTCTTTGAAATTCCCATCCAGGCCGCCATCGGCGGCAAGATCATCGCCCGGGAAACCGTCAAGGCCATGCGCAAGGACGTGCTGGCCAAATGCTACGGCGGCGACATCAGCCGCAAGAAAAAGCTTTTGGAAAAGCAAAAGGAAGGCAAAAAGCGCATGCGTCAGTTCGGCACCGTCTCCGTGCCCAGCGAAGCGTTTTTGGCCGTGCTGAAGATGGATGACAAATAGCACCACAGAAAGCGAGGATGCCGCATGCCTCAGCGCTCCGTCACAACCATCCGCAACCAGGTCTATCAGATTCTCAAGGAGGACATCTGCAACGGGACCTATCATCCGGGCCAGTGGCTCCAGGAAAACGAGCTCGCCGCGCAGCTCTCCGTCAGCCGAAGCCCCGTGCGCGAGGCTCTCAGGCAGCTCGTGGCCGATGGGCTGGTGGTGGAGGTCCCCAACAAGGGCGTCTTCGTCAAGGAGATCACCCTGCGCGATATCGAGGAGATCTTCGACCTGCGCGTCCTGATGGAAAACTATGCCATCAGCCGCCTGCGCAACAACCTGACCTCCTCGGGCATCGAGCGCCTGCTCTCCTGCCAGACCCAGCTCGAGCAGGCCTATCTCCAGGACGACCTGCGCCGCTATACCCAGATTGACGCCGAGCTGCACGAATTGTTCATCAAACTCAGCGGAAACAGCCTTCTGGAGAGCATGTACGGCCGCATGCTCAGCCTCTTTCAGCAGTTCCGCATCTATTCGCTCCTCAGCCGCAAACGCTTTGACGAATCCAACGATGAGCACAAAAACATCGTCCACTGCCTGCTCAAGGGCGATCTGAGCACCGCCCAGAGCATCAACCGCACGCACCTGCAGCTCGCCCGCGAGATCATTTTGGAGTACCTGGCCACCCGCGACGCCGGTAAGCTCGCCCAGACCCCCGAGCGTCCGATGGAAGACAGATAAAAAAGCCCTTTTCCGGGCAACACAGAGGCGGACAAAGTGCGGGGTGCAGGGGGATCATCAGTTGCTCAATCATTCGCGCTTCCCTGACGGTCGCGCTCATGGTTTCGCTGCCCCGCTGCGGGTCGCTTTGCCACCTTCGGTGGCAACAGCCCACAGGGCTGACGCTTCCCTGCGCGCCTGCCGGGGTTTGGGGCAGAGCCCCAAAGCCTTATGCCGCAGCATTTTCCCCGAGCGTTGCGAGCGCCCGAAGGGCGCAAGAAACGCGGCTCTCCCCAAAATCAGGGGTTTTTCAACGGTCTGAGGCGGACAAGCATCGCTTGTCCGCCTGACTGTCAAAAAACCCTTTGGGGAGGCTCGGAGGGCCGCAGGTCCGCAACCTCAA
>CAUDEL010000074.1:0-9028 GCA_958448555.1 uncultured Eubacteriales bacterium
TAGTGGGCTGCTGTCTATCAAATTCTTGTGTGTTACTTTATGGCACATGAGCATTTGCCCAGCGCACGTAACCGACGCCTTTTCCCGCCGCGAGTTTGGCTTGATGTCTATAAAGGCTCACACGCCCGCGTTTGCCGCGTGCCGTCCTGAAGCTGCGTGGAGAGCCATTCGCTTTGCGCGCCGAAGACCTGCATCAAGCCGAGCCGGACTTCGCTCAGATTATTGTCGTGGACGATTCATGGGCGAAAAGGCCGCGAATTTCTCCGCGCACCCGTGTCCGAGGCGTCGAAAACATACCGCAGGCGCTCGCGCCCGGCCGCCGGGCGTATATCAGCATCTGGCCGGCGAAGCTGTATTTCCAGTTGTGGGAGACAGCGCCGGGAACCGCCGTCCACGCGGTATAGTTGTCAGTGATATGGATTAGCCTCTCTTGGGCAAGCGCGGTGATGCCGCTTAGTTTGTCCGGCGCAGGTGTTCCTCGCTCCCACCAAAATATTTTTCCCTTACCCTATTGACTTTTTATAGCTGGTCTTTCCTGAAAAAATAGGAATTGAACTTTGAAATTTGACCGATTGCAATTGATAAATCTACCAGATTGGGATATAATACTGTTACCCCACATTTGAGGTGACGCGGATGGATAAGCGCAAATACAGGCCAAGGCTGGCAGATAAAAAGGTGGACGAATACCTCGCTGCCTTCGGTGCCGTGTGCATAGAAGGCCCTAAGTGGTGCGGAAAGACGTGGACAGCCGCGTACCACAGCAGGAGCGAGATATATATTGGCGACCCGGCAAACAACTTCCAGAACCGCCAGCTCGCAGAGCTGTCTCCAGAGCTTGTTCTGGACGGTCAGGCTCCGAGGCTCATTGACGAATGGCAGGAGGTGCCGCCGCTCTGGGATGCCGTGCGCTATCGTGTCGACCAGACCCCGGAGCGCGGACAGTTTATTCTCACTGGCTCGGCTACTCCCAATCACAAGGGCATACTCCACAGCGGAGCCGGACGAATAGCCCGGCTGCGCATGCGTCCCATGTCTCTCTACGAATCAGGCGATTCCAGCGGAAAGGTCTCGCTTTTGGATATTTGCGCCAGGAATGCAAGGCCGTGCATGACGGGCGAAGTGGATTTGAGGCAGCTTATAGAGCTGATTATTCGTGGCGGCTGGCCCGGCAGTTTGGGCTTGCCGGTCAGTCAGGCGGCGCTGTTGCCGGGTGAATACCTGAACGCCGTTATTGACGACGACGCATATCGCATGGACGGCATCAAGCGCGACACGACGAAAATGCGGCGGCTGCTCCGCTCGCTCGCGCGCAATGAGAGTACCACGGCTACAAACAAGACGCTTGTGCGCGACATCAAGGCTGTCGATGATGAAGATATAGACAGCGATACCGTCGCGGTCTATCTGGATGTGTTCAAGCGCCTGTTCCTCACGGAAAACCAGGCTCCGTTCTCCAATGGCATGCGCTCGTCGGTACGTGTGAAGCAGGCTGAAAAGCGGCATTTTTCCGATCCGTCCCTCGCCTGTGCGCTTCTCAAGGCCACTCCGCAAAGCCTGCTCGGGGACTTGGAGACGCTCGGCTTCCTCTTTGAAGCGCTGTGTGAACGGGATTTGAGGATATACGCCGAGTCGTTCGGCGGCGAGCTATATCATTACCAGGACTATCGCGGGAAGGAAATAGACGCAGTGATCGAATTGTCTGACGGTCAGTGGTGTGCGTTTGAAATAAAGCTGGGTGCGAACCAGATAGATGCCGCCGCTAAAAATCTCGTGGACATAAAGCGGGAATTTGAAGCAGACCCAAAGGGCAAAGCGCCGGACGCCATGTGCGTCGTGTGCGGAATGGCCAACGCCGCGTATCTCCGCTCTGACGGGGTCTTCGTTGTGCCAATAACGGCGCTCAAGGATTAAAGGCGAGGAGCAAATTGCCCTCGCTTTTCCCGCCGCGGAAGCTGAGGAAATACATCGCCCTTTCGCCGTTGTCGCGGGGTATGAGGTCGCCGGGGTAGTACTTGTCCATGCGCTGCGAGTATATCCCGTCGAGATGGACGCAGCCTTTTTCGAGCAGTGCAGCCGCAACCCCACGCGTCACGGAGGGCTTCTCGGTTATGCAGGCTGGTGTCGATCATGTTCTGGATGTGCTGCCGGCCGGTGATGCCTGCGGCGATTTCCTCCTGGGTGCGGGGCAGAAATTTGGCGGCTACCACCACATCCTCCCGTTTAGCGAAGTCCCGCAGGGCGCGGCCCAGATACTGTTCGCTGGTGCTGCTCTGGTAGCCCACGGCGGTATCAAAGAAGTTGACGCCCCGTTCCAGACCCCGGTGGATGATTTCGCGGGAGTGTTCCTCATCCAGCGTCCAGCTGTGCTGGCCGTTATGGGGATCGCCAAAGCCCGCGAGCCCATGCGGACGCGGGAGACGGTCAGGTCGGATTTGCCCGGCTTTATGTATCGCAATGCCGCTCCTTATGCCAGAGCGTTGTAGGCCGCGCCGTCCACCGGCTCGCACCACTCATTGGATGTCTCCTCGCCCGGAACCTCGACGGCAATATGCGAGAACCAGCTATCCCTTTTGGCGCCGTGCCAGTGCCTGACCCCGGCCGGGATGGTGACGACCATGCCGGGCGTCAGGCTGACGGCTTCCCTGCCCTCCTCCTGATACCAGCCCTCCCCGGCGGTGCAGATCAAAATCTGGCCGCCGCCGCTTTTGGCGTGGTGGATGTGCCAGTTGTTGCGGCAGCCCGGCTCAAAGGTGACGTTGGCCAGAAATACCGGGCACTCGCCCGCCTTCGTCAGCGGGTTTAAGTAAGAATTGCCGGTAAAATACCGGGCGTAGGCCGTGTTCGGCTGCCCTAAGCCGAACACGTTTTCTTTGTCAAATTGCGCTTTGTCCTGAATGCGCATGGGTTTTCCTCCTCTTTTATCGTTGTGTCTTGCTTGGTTCAACCCGCATGGGCGGCGGGCCATGTTGGCAGGCCGTTTTTGTCCAGCCATGCCTGAAGAAGCTGCGGCAGTTCCGCGCCGTCGTCCTCCAATACCCCCAGGGGTGCGCGGATATCCGCTTTGGGGCACAGGCGGGCGAGCTCGCGGCCGAAATCGCAGGGCACGCCGCCGCAGTGGGAATAAAACGGCAGCACGACCTTGCCGGACAGATCGTTTTTTATGAGCCAGGAATCGAGGGGCGGCGCGGCGTGCCCGCACCAGTTGGGGGAACCGGCAAAAATTACCGAATATTCCCTTGCGCTGGCTGCGCCGGTCAGCAGACGGGGGTAATATCTCGCCTGTATCTCTTTTTCCACCTGTTCGAGCAGCTCCGGGAAGGCCATCGGGTATGGCTGCCAGGGGTAGATCTCGCACCAGTCGCCACCGGTCAGGGCGCTCAGCGCCTGCGCGATGCGATGGGTGTGGCCGGCATAGGAGTAGGATACGATCAGCGGTTTCTTCATTTTTTCAGTTCCTTGCCAAGGGACAGATACGGGCCGATACCATCGCCGGTGCGCAGGTATTCGCGGGCCGCATTTCAAAGCGCGCCGGCCGCAGGGCGCGGCAATCGAGCTTGCACTGCGCATACTACACATTCTCCCCGGCACAGGCGGCGTCGATGGTGCAGTCAGCGCTCTCGGAGTCCTTTTTGCGGTTTCGTTTCAAAAACTTCATCCCATAGTGGGCGGCAAACACAAACATCCCCATCATGGCCAGATAATCGAGATAAAACAGCGGAGCAGGCTCGCTGAAATCCAAAAACACAAACTGCGTGCGCACCAGCATATAGGCGAGCAGCTCGCGCCGGATAAAGGCAATCGCCCCATACGCCGCGATTCCGCCGCGAGGGCGGGCAGCAGCGCCCGCCGGATGCGGGAGGGACGCCGCAGGCGCAGCGCCTTTCCTGTCAGCGATACGAACATCCCCCAGTGCAGCCCCAGGTGCAGCGCCAGCGTCATCAAAACGTCGATGATGGTTTTGCGGGCCGCTTTGGGTTTCACACGAAGCCTCCCGTTTCGCTACTCGGCTAAACGGGTTCATTTTTCTGCGCGGCGCCGTTACTTCAATCGATTGCCAAGGCTGTACGCCTGCTGGGGATATGGGGAGTGCTGCGTCATGGAAGGTGTGCCGCAGCCATAGCCCAGCACCATGCCCATATCCGTGAGGTTCAGGTAGCGCACCAGCGTTTTATAGTGGGCTTCCAACGCTTCAAAGGTCCAGTCGTCGCTGTTCCAGGCCGCGGCGAGCAGCGCGGATTTCATGTGTTTGCGCTGGAGGAAGCCGTTGAAGGCGCAAAAGCGGTCGATCATGGTTTTCAGCTGGGCGCTCATCCCATAGTAGTACAGCGGCGTGGCAAACGCCAGCATATCGGCGGCGAGAATTTTCTCGCGGATGGCCTCCACATCGTCCTTCTGCGCGCAGGGGCCCTCGTAGCCGCAGCGAACGCAGCCGGTGCAGGGGCGGATGTCGGCGTGGGCGGTATCTATGATCTCCACTCGGTGCCCGGCTGCCTCCGCGCTCCGCCGAAAGCAGTCCGCCAGGAGATTGGAAGAGCCGTTCTTGTTGGGGCTGCCCGTCAAAACAACGATGTTCATGGCGGTTTTCCTCCTTTACACGGTCGTCTCCAGCAGATCCTTGCACGCATTCAGCGCGTTGAACAGGCGCGGGATGCCCATATAGCCGCTGGCATGGACGAGGGCGCAGACCACTTCCTCCTTGGTGCTGCCCGCCTTCAATGCGCCCTGCACGTGGCTTTTCACCTGCACTTGTGCACCGCCCAGCGCCGCCAGCAGCGCCACGGTCAGCAGTTCGCGGGTCTTGCCGTCGAGGCCGGTGCGGGTGGCAAAATCTCCAAAGCACAGCTCGGTCAAAAAGCGGGGCACGGCTTTATCAAAGGGCTTCGGCAGCCAGGTGTAACGGTCGGCAATCTCGGTCCCGTAAAGGGGCCCTTGAATTTTCAGCCCTTTTTGGTACCGCTCATCCTCGCTCGCGCCGGTCAGCGTCGTTTGGTCGGGCAGGGGCAATTCGATGCCGTTGGCGATGAATACTTCATTCATCGTGGAGATGGCGTTGAGGCTCTTGGGGAAGCCGATGAACGGCGCGCACTGGTAGACGGCCTCCCGGATTTCCACCGGCGTGCAGCCGGCGTTGAGGCTGGCCTGCACATGGGCCTTGAGCTGGGGCAGGGCGCTGAGGGTGGTCAGTACCGTGACCGTGACGAGCTCCCGCATCCGGTTATCGAGGCTGCCGGTATAGCACACATCCCCGAAGATATAGCCCTGCAGGATCTGCATGAACGCGGCATCGGTCCCCTCGTCCCCGGCGGCATGGCTGTGGAACAGCTCCTGCATGTTCTGCTCGGTTCTTTCTTTGCGGTCCATACGGTTCCTTCCCTTCTCCTGCTTCAAAGGCTTTGTGCCAACTGTTTGAGCGCCGCTTCCGAGGGGCTGCCGTTGAGCAGGCCGCCTGCCACGATCTTCGCGCCGGGGCAGCTGGAAGCGAGCTCTGCGGCCGTTTGCCCCAACCCGCTGCCGCCGGAAGTGGCAAACAGGACGATGGTCTTTCCGGCAAAATCATAGCTTTCCAAAAAGGTGCGGATGATGTGCGGCGCGGTGTACCACCAGATGGGGAACCCCAGGAAGATCCGGTCATAGCCCGCCATATCCGCCGCATGGTCCGCCAGCGCCGGGCGCGAGGACGGATCGTTCATCTCCACCGAACTGCGGGAGCGTTTGTCCTGCCAGTTCAGGTCGGCGTGGGAGTACGGTTCGGCGGGTTTGATCTCATACAGGTCGCTGCCGGTCGCCGC
Source organism: uncultured Eubacteriales bacterium (assembly GCA_958448555.1). Classification (GTDB taxonomy): domain Bacteria; phylum Bacillota; class Clostridia; order Christensenellales; family Aristaeellaceae; genus Limiplasma. The sequence goes on from CAUDEL010000074.1 coordinate 5,793, forward strand.
CGCCAGCTTTTCCGCCGCACGCCTGGTCACGCCGCTGGCCGAGAAATAGGCTACCAACGTTTTACGCATACATTTCATCCTCCTTATCGTTTGAAAGATCGGATTTCCTTTTCCAATTTCATTGTAGGCGCGCGCCCGTTTGATGTCTAATACTTATATTTTATTATTGTCCATGCGGATGACGAATGAGCAGAGGTCAAAACCCTCCGGGCAATGCCCCGGAGGGTTGGCAGGAAGCGTTATTCCATCTGGGCCCGCAGCAGGTTGATCTCCTGGATGAACAGGGAGGCGGCCGGGGAAAACAGGCTGTGCTTCTTCCACACCAGCACGCTGCGGGTCATACGGCGCGGCTCCAGCGGGATGAACCGCAGACATGGATCGCTGCGGATGGCCAGCGCGCCGTCCATGCAGAACGCGCAGCCCAGCCCTTTGGCCACCAGCAGGGCGGCGTTGGAAAGCAGCGTGTAAAACAGCGGGATGCGCAGTTCGCCTTCCCCGCGCCCCAGCCAGTGCAGAATCTCCGCCCGGATGTTTTCGCATAGCGGCAGGATCAGCGGGCAGACGGAATAATTAACCCAGCCGCCACTGGGCGCTCTCGCTCTGGAGTTCCACCATGCGGCGGTAGAGGCCTCCCTGCTCCATCAGCTCCGATGGGGTGCCCTGCTGGGCCACATGTCCGTCCTCCAGCACCACGATATGGTCGGCCCCCGCCACGGTGCGCATCCGGTGGGCTATGACCAGCACCGTCTTGCCCTGAAGCAGACGGGAGAGGGCGGTCTGGACGGCGCTCTCGTTCTCCACGTCCAGGCTGGCGGTTGCCTCGTCCAGCAGCACCACCGGCGCGTCCTTTAAGAGGGCCCGGGCGATGGAGATCCGCTGCCGCTCCCCGCCGGAGAGGGTGGAGCCGTTCTCCCCGATCACCGTCTGGTAGCCCTGGGGCAGCTTGCGGATGAACCCGTCGCATTGGGCGGCTTTGGCGGCTTCCAGCACCTCCTCGTCGGTGGCGTCCCGGCGGCCCAGGCGGATGTTCTCCATCACCGTGTCCCGGAACAGCACCACATCCTGGAACACCATGGAATAGGAGCGCAGGAGGGTCTCCGGGTCCACCGCGGATACATCCGTCCCACCTAAGAGCACCTTCCCGCCGGTGACGTCCCAGAACCGGGCGGCCAGCTTGCAGGCGGTGGACTTCCCGCCGCCGGAGGGGCCAATCAGAGCGGTCACTTCTCCCTGCTTGGCCGTGAAGCTCACATCCTCCAGCACCCCCGCGCCCTCCCGGTAGGCAAAGGAGACGTGGTCGAAGGTGATGTCATAGCTGGACGGGCGGAAGTCCTCTATCCCCGTCTGCACCGGTTGTTCCAAAATGGAGCGCATCCGTTCGATCTGCAGCTTGGTGTTGAAGGTGGCGGCGATGTTCTGGAGCACCACCCCCAGGGGATCGTACAGCCTTGCGGCGGCAAAGAGGAAGCCCAGGAAATAGAGGAAGGAGAGCTCCCCGGCCAGCAGCAGCGCGCCGCCGGTGAGCACCGTTGTGGCAAGCCCCAGACGCAAAAAGGCCTGGGCGGAGCAGACGAACACGCCGGTGGCCAGCTCGGAGCGGATGGAGCTGCCCTCCATGGCGGCCAGCTTTGCCTCCAGGTCGCCAAGATACCGCTTCTGCCGGTGGCAGGCCTTGATGTCCCGGATGGTCTCCAGCCCCTCCTGGATGCAGTCGGCCACCGCCCGCTTGTTCAGGATGTTTTTCGTTCCGAAGGCGTCCTGGATCTTCTTACTTCCCGCCGTCAGCGCCACCGCCACGGGCACCACCCACAGCACCGCGAGCGCCATGCGCCAGTCGCAGGCGAACATGCACACCCCGATCGCCAGCGTGGAGCCGATGGAGGCGAACAGCTGGGGCACATAGTGGGAGAACATCTGGTCCAGACTGGAGCAGTCGGCGATCATGGTGGCCGTCAGGTCGCTTAAATCCCGGTTCCCGAAAAAGGACAGGGGGAGCCTGCGCAGCGTCTCCGCGAGGCTCACCCGGCGGTTGGCGCTCTCCCGGTAGGTGGCGATGTAGAGGGAGGCGTACTGGAACCAGTGGAGGACGAACATCAGCAGGAGCACCACCAGGGCAAAGCCCACATGGAGCCAGAACCCGTCCATGGGGCTGCCGCCGCCCTCCAGGCAGCCCAGAAGATGCTGAACCGTGAACAGGACCGCCCCCACGGGGAACATGAGCGCCAGATTGCACACAAAGCACCAGAACACGGCCTTCACCAGATCCTTGGCCCCCTTCTCGCTGAGGGCGAAGATGTGCTGTAATTTCTTTATCATACCGCTGCCTCCTTCCCGACCTTCCATTGGGCGCTGCGCTGATAGTCCGCCCACATGGCGGCGTAAACACCGTCTTTCTCCAGCAGGGCGCTGTGGCTGCCCTGCTCCGCGATCCTCCCCTCGCTGAGGACGATGATGTTGTCCGCGCTCTGCACCGTGGACAGCCGGTGGGCGATCATCAGAACCGTCTTATTCCGGGTCAGCGTCTCAAAGGCCTTTTGGATCTGACGCTCGTTCTCCGGGTCGGCAAAGGCGGTGGCCTCGTCCAGCACCACGATGGGGGCATCCTTTAAGATGGCCCGGGCCAGGGCGATGCGCTGCTGCTCCCCGCCGGAGAGATAGACGCCCCTGGCGCCCACCACCGTGTCCAGCCCCTGGGGCAGCTTTTCCAGGATGTCACCGCACTGAGCGGCGTGGGCGGCGGCGAGCACCTCCTCCCGGGACGCGTCCGGCCGGGCGGCCCGGATGTTTTCCAGCAGGCTCTCCTTGAACAGACGGGTATCCTGGAACACAAAGGCCACCTGCCCCATGAGGACGGCGCTGTCCAGCTCCCGCACGTCCGCGCCGCCCACGGTGACGCTGCCGCCGTCCACATCCCAGAACCGGGGGATCAGGCTGGCGGCGGTGGTCTTCCCCCCGCCGGAGGGGCCCACCAGGGCCACCACCTGTCCGGGCTGGACGGAAAAACTCACATCCTCCAGCGCGGGCCGGTCGGCGCCGGGGTAGGTGAAGGTCACATGGTCAAAGGCCACGGCGTCGCCCGCCGGTCTCTTTTGAACCGTCGGTTCCTCCATGGGCTGCTGGCTCAGGATCTCGTCCAGGCGGCCGATGGCCTCGTCGGCCTGCATCACCGCCTCGCTCATATACATGATGCGGTTGATCATCTGGCCGCAGGCAGGGGCGAACAGGGCATAGAAGAT
>CAUDEL010000075.1:0-8854 GCA_958448555.1 uncultured Eubacteriales bacterium
CCACCTTTGGTATCGAGGAGGGCGACGGCATGTACCGCGCGCCCGAGGACCGCGTGTCGATCTGGTAACGCTCCCTGCCCCGGATGCCCACTGCGGCATCCGGGGTTTTTCACGGGCCGCGGGCAGGCATGCGGCTATGGCCTGGCTGAGGGGGCTTTTTTGACCGTTTCGCAGGAAAAGGCGCACGCGAGCGCGAAAAGCTTACCCGGCCATACCGCCGAGTACGGATACGGGAGCGAATACGCAATGATGGTTTATTTTCTGCGTCACGGGCAGACCTGGTGGAATGCCGAGAAACGCATGCAGGGGCAGGTCAACGTGCCGCTCAACGAGGAGGGCCGCCGTCAGGCGCGCCGGGCCGCGGAGCTGCTGCCGCCCGTCGGCCTGTGCCTGACAAGCCCGCTGGATCGCGCACGGGAGACGGCGCGGCTGGCGCTGGCGGGCGCGAATACGCCCATGGTCAACGAGCCGCTGCTCATCGAGCAGGCCTACGGGGTGGCCGAGGGCAGGAGCCAGACCGCCGCCTACGACGATCCGAATGATCCGATGTATTTCTACGGCCGCGCGCCGGAGCGCTACTGCCCGCCCGTGGGCGCGGAGAGCTTTGAGGCGCTGCGCCTGCGCGCGCAGACGTTCCTCAGGAAGCGCCTGCTTCCGCTGGAGGGCCGCTTTGACGCGGTGCTGGTGTCGGCGCACGGCGCGCTCCTGTGCGCGGTGTTCGGGGAGATGCTTGGCACGCCGCTCTCGGATTTCTGGCAAAACCTTCTGCCGCACGGGGGCGTGCGCGCCCTGGCGGTCGAAAACGGCCGCTGCCGCCTGCTGGAAGCGCCGCCCAGCGTGAGGCCCTGAGGCCGCGATGCCGCAGATTCTGGTGGTGGCGGAGAAGCCGTCCGTGGCGCGGGATATTGCGCGGGTGCTGGGCGTGTCCGGGCGGGGAGACGGGTGCCTGACCGGCGCAGATTACGTGGTGACCTGGGCAGTGGGTCATCTGGTGGCGCTCAAGGAGCCGGAGGAGCTGGACGCGAGCTACAAGCGCTGGCGCGCGGAGGACCTGCCGATTCTGCCCGAACGCATGCAGCTCAAGGTCCTGCCCAAGACGCGCAGTCAGTTTGCCGTGGTCAAAAAGCTCATGAACAGCCGCGAGACGTCCTCCATCGTCTGCGCGACGGACTCCGGGCGCGAGGGCGAGCTGATCTTCCGCTACATTTACGAGATGACGGGCTGCCGCAAGCCCGTCCAACGCCTGTGGATCTCCTCCATGACCGACGAGGCCATCCGGGCGGGCTTTGCCGCGCTCAAACCCTGGAAGGAATACGATGCGCTCTATGAAAGCGCCCGCTGCCGCTCGGAGGCGGACTGGCTGGTGGGCATGAACGCCAGCCGCGCCTTTACGCTGCGCTATGGGGCGCTTTTGTCCGTGGGACGCGTGCAGACGCCCACGCTGGCCATGCTGGTCAGCCGCCGGCTGGAGATCGACCGCTTCGTGCCGCAGCCTTACTGGACCGTGCAGGCCGATTTCGGGGATTATCAGGGAACGTGGCTTGATCCCTCGCAAGAGGAGGGCAAGCGCATCCCGGAGGAGGCGCGGGCGAACGAAATCGCGCGGAAGGTGCGGGGAAAGCCCGCGCGGGTGGAGAGCGCGGAGCGTGTGGAAAAGCGCGACCCCGCGCCCCAGCTCTACGACCTGACGGCTTTGCAGCGCGAGGGGAGCAGCCTTCTTGGCTTTACGGCGGAGCGAACGCTCAAAACGGCGCAAAGCCTGTATGAGAAGCGTAAGCTCATCACCTACCCGCGAACCGACAGCCGCTATCTCTCCCACGACATGGGCGGCGCGGTGGAAAAGGCGCTCAAAAGCCTGCCCGCTCCCTATGCCGCCCTGGCCGCGCCCGTGCTGGCAAAGCCGCTTCCCCGTCCCAAACGCATCTTTGACGATGCGAAGCTGACCGACCATCATGCCATCATTCCCACGGGGCGCCGTGCGGACCCGGAGGCGCTTTCCCCGGATGAAGCGAAGCTGTTCGACCTGATCGCGCGGCGGCTGATCGCGGCGTTTTATCCGCCCTGCCGCTACGAGACCGTGCGCGTGGTGACGCAAAGCGAGGGCGAAACGTTCCTCTCCACGGGGACGGCGGTGCTGGAGGAGGGATTTAGGGCCGTGTACCGCGGCATTGGACGGGAGAAAAGCGAGGAGGCGCCCCTGCCCGCCCTTAGGGAAGGCGACGCGCGAACGGTCAGGGGCGCGAGGGTCAAAGGCGAAAAGACCAAGCCGCCCAAGGAGCATACCGACGCCTCGCTGCTTTTGCAGATGGAGCACGCGGGCCGACAGATCGAGGACGAGGTCCTGCGCGAGCAGATGAAGGGCTGCTCGCTTGGCACGCCCGCCACGCGCGCGGCCATCATCGAGCGGCTGATCGACGTGGGCTATGCGCGCCGCAAGGGCCGGCAGATTCTGGCCACGGACAAGGGCGTGCGGCTGATTGAGGCCGTGCCCCCGCAGATCGCCTCGCCCGAGACGACGGGCCGCTGGGAGCAGGCGCTGGAGGACATCGCCCGCGGCGGAGGCGACTGCGGCCGCTTCATGGCGGGCATCCGCCGCCTGGCGGCGTTTCTGACCGATTACGCGGCCAAATCCGCTCCCGACGTGGCCTTTGAGAAGGAGGAGCGCCGGGGCAAGGGCCGCAGGCGCGCGACGGCCAAGCCGCTGGACATCCCCTGCCCGGTATGCGGCAGGGGGCGGGTGGTGGAGAATGAAAAGGCTTTCGGCTGCTCGCGCTGGCGCGAGGGCTGCCGCTTCACCCTGTGGAAAAACGCCGTCTCCGGCGCGGGCGGCCCGGAATTGACGGAGAGAATCGTGCGCGCGCTGCTGGAGGCCCCGGACGGCGAGATACGCGGCTCCACGGGCACGCTTTGCTATCATGAGGGCATGCTGGGCTTCACGCCCAAAGGAAAATAAAAAGGAGGAAGCGAGATGCGGCATATTCTGTGCTACGGGGATTCCAACACCTGGGGTTACACGCCCGGGACGGGCGTGCGCTTTTCTCCGCAGGTGCGCTGGCCGGGCGTGGTCCGCCGCCTGCTGGGCGAGGGCTGGGAGGTGCTGGAGGAGGGGCTCAACGGCCGCACGACCGTTTACAACAATCCCATGAGCGATGGGCGCGACGGGGGCGCCTACCTGCTGCCCTGCCTGCTGACGCACAAGCCGCTGGACCTGGTGGTGCTGATGCTGGGGACCAACGACCTGCGCTTCACCGACGCCTGGGGCGCGGCGGAGGGCGCGGCGGCGCTGGTCAAGAAGATCCGCCTCTACAGCCATCTGGAGGAAAGCTCGCCCATCTTCCCCGAAGGGCCGCGGATTCTGCTGATTTCGCCCATCCGCGTCCATCCCGTCCTCAGGGAGCGGGAGGTCATCTACCACTGGCGCGAGTACCCGGCCAAGTCCGAGGCCTTTTCCCAGGCCTACGCCGCGGTGGCGCGCGAGCTGGGCGTGGACTTCCTGGACGCCGCGGACTATGCCGGTCCGTCGGAAACGGACGGATTGCACATGGAGGCCGCGGACCATGCCGCGCTGGGCGAGGCGGTCGCCGGCAAGATCCGGGAGATTTTCGCGGACGGCTTGAAATAACGCCATGATCTGACGAAAGGTTTTTTTGATGCCGCCGGGTTTCAATCAAAACCCCTTGACAGACGGCGCAAAATGCGGTATGCTTGTTCGGCTGTCAGGTCAAAAGGGTTGACGGCGAAAGGAGCGGGCCGTGAACACGCAGGAAAGCGCCCGGCCGGAACGGCTGGAAAAGAGCGTTGAAATCGGCACCCTGTGCGCCTTTTACGGCGGGCTGCTGACGCAGCGGCAGCAGGAGATGCTCTATCTGTACTATGAGGAGGACCTCTCGCTGGGCGAGATCGCCGAGCAGTTCGGGGTCAGCCGGCAGAACGTGCATGAGCTCATCACCCGTTCGGTGGACAAGCTCAGGCGCTACGAGGCCGCCCTGGGCGGCGCGGGCCGCATGGCCCAGACGGTGCGCCGGCTGGAGCGCGTGCTGTCCCTGCTGGAGCAGGCGCAGGAGGGCGCGCTGCCGGCGGAAACCAAAAAACGGCTGGACGAAGCTGCCGCGCTGGTCAGGCAGGTCATCGCCCAGCAGGAAGGGGAGGAGAGAAGCCATGGCCTTTGAGGGACTGAGTCAGAAGCTGTCCTCGGCGCTCTCCAAGCTGACGGGACGCGGCAAGCTGACCGAGCAGGCCGTCCGCGAGGGCATGCGCGAGGTGCGCATGGCGCTTCTGGAGGCCGACGTCAACTACCTGGTCGTCAAGGACTTCTGCAAGCGGGTCACGGAGCGCTGCGTGGGCCAGCAGGTGCTGGACAGCCTTTCGCCCGCCCAGCAGGTCATCAAGATCGTCAACGAGGAAATGACCGCCCTGATGGGCACGGAAAACGCGCGGCTGACCTGGTCGTCCAGCGTGCCCACCATCTATATGCTCTGTGGCCTGCAGGGCGCAGGCAAGACCACCATGGCCGCCAAGCTGGCCAACTACCTGCAAAAGACGGGCAAGAAGCCCCTGCTGGCCGCGTGCGACATCTACCGCCCCGCCGCCATCAAGCAGCTGCAGGTGGTGGGCCAGCAGGTCAACGTGCCGGTCTATGAGCACGGCACGCAGGACCCGGTCAAGACGGCGCTGGAGGCCGTCGAGCATGCGCGCAGCTACGGCCGCGACGTGCTCATCATCGACACCGCCGGCCGCCTGCACATCGACACCGAGCTCATGGAGGAGCTCAGGCGCGTCAAGGCCGCGGTCAAGCCTCAGGAGATCCTCTTCGTGGTGGACGCCATGACCGGTCAGGACGCGGTCAACGTGGCCAAGACCTTCGACGAGTCGCTGGGCATCGACGGCGTGATCCTCACCAAGCTCGACGGCGACACCCGCGGCGGCGCGGCCCTGTCCATCAAGGCCGTGGTCGGCAAGCCCATCAAGTTCTCCGGCACGGGCGAGAAGCTCTCCGACATCGAGCCCTTCCACCCCGACCGCATGGCCAGCCGCATTTTGGGCATGGGCGACGTGATGACGCTCATCGAAAAGGCGCAGGAGGCCTTTGACGGCGAGGAAGCCGAAAAGCTGGTCAAAAAGGGCTCGCGCGACCAGCTCACCTTGGAGGACTTCCTCAGCCAGATGCAGCAGATGAAGAAGATGGGCGGCCTGCAAAGCATGCTGAGCATGCTGCCGGGCGTGGGCAACAAGCTATCCAACGTGGAAATCGACGACGACGCCATGAAAAAGCCCGAGGCCATCATCCGCAGCATGACCCCGCGCGAGCGCCGCAACCCCGGCATCCTCAACGCCAGCCGCCGCAAGCGCATCGCGGCGGGCAGCGGCACCACCGTACAGGACGTCAACGCCCTCATCCGTCAGTTTGAGCAGGCCAAGGGCATGATGAAGCAGATGATGTCCTCCCGCGGCAAGCGCGGCCGCATGCGCCTGCCGTTTTAAACCGGCCTGACATCACCCCCGCGTGATTTCAGATACAAACCAATGCAACAGCTATAGGAGGAAACAAAGCATGTCTGTGAAAATTCGCCTCAAGAGGATGGGTATGAAGAAAAAGCCGTTCTACCGCGTGGTTGTCGCCGACGAGCGCAGCCCCCGCGACGGCCGCTTCATCGAGGAGATCGGCTATTATGATCCCATGACCGAGCCCGCCACCGTCAAGATCGACGCCGAGAGCGCCAAGAAGTGGCTCAAGAACGGCGCGCAGCCCACCGACACGGCCCGCGCCCTGCTCAAAAAGAGCGGTGTGATCGAGGGCTGAGCGCATGAAAGAGCTCGTTGCGTACGTGGCGCGGTCGCTGGTGGACAACAAGGACGCCGTGACCGTTGAGGAGACCGTCGGACCCGAGGCCACGATCCTTGAGCTGCATGTCGCGCCCGAGGACATGGGCAAGGTCATCGGCAAGCAGGGGCGCATCGCCAAGGCGATCCGCGCCGTGGTGCGCGCCGCGACCGCCAAGGACCAAAAGCCCGTATTTGTTGAGATTCAGTAACCTTTTCAGACGCATTGGGCGCATCGGGGCAGACGCCTGTCCTGCTGCGCCCAATCTTTGTAAAAGCCAGGGAGCAAAGGTATGAAGCAAGCGTATCTGCTTCTGGGCGAGGTGGTGCGTCCGCAGGGCATCCGCGGAGAGATGAAGCTGAAGCACTATACCGACGACCCGGAGCGGTTTCTGGAATTGAAAACGGTCTACCGTGAGCATGCGGGGCACTATGAGCCCATCGGGGTTACGGGCGCGCGCGTGCAGGAGGACGACGTGTTTTTGACGCTGGAGGGCGTATGCGACCGCGACGCTGCGGAGGCGTTTCGCGGCGTCAGGCTGTGGGTGGACCGCGCCCATGCCCGCCGGCTTGGCGAGGACGAGGTGTTCATCGCGGACATTTTGGGCGCCGCGGCTTATGACACAAAAGGAGCGCAGCTCGGCACGCTGCGCGAGGTGCTCACCCCGGGCGGGGTGGACGTGTTCGTGTTCGATACGCCCCGGGGCACGCTGATGGTGCCGGCGCTCAAGACGGTGCTGCTTGAGCTGGACGCGGAGGGCGGCAGGATCGTGCTGGACGAGGAACGGCTCAAAGAGGTCGCGCTGTATGAAGATCGCCGTTCTTAGCCTGTTCCCGGAGATGTTTGACGGCTTCCTCTCCGCCAGCATCATCGGCCGGGCGCGCGCGGAGGGCCTTTTGGACGTGCAGCCCGTGGACATTCGCCCCTACAGCGACAAAAAGCACAAGAACACCGACGACTATCCCTTCGGCGGTGGGGCGGGTATGGTGATGATGGCCCAGCCCATCGTGGACGCGGTGCGCGACCTGCGCGCCCGGGGCTATGGCGGACCGTGCATCTATTTAAGCCCGCGGGGCACGCCGCTGACGCAGAAAAAGGTCGTGGCGCTTTCCGCCCTGGAGGGCATGATCCTTCTGTGCGGGCGTTATGAGGGCGTGGACCAGCGCGCCATCGACCTGGTGGTGGATGAGGAGATCTCGCTGGGCGACTTCGTGCTCACTGGCGGCGAAATCGCCGCCATGGCGCTGGTGGACGCGGTGGCGCGCTATGTGCCGGGCGTTTTGGGCAGCGGGGAGAGCACGGAGGAGGAGAGCTTTTCCGACGGGCTTTTGGAGTACCCGCAGTATACCCGCCCGCGCGTCTTTGAGGGACTGGAGGCGCCCGAGGTGCTTCTCAGCGGCGACCATGCCAGGATCCGAACGTGGCGCAGGCAACAGGCGCTGCTGGCCACGCTGCGCGCCCGGCCGGACCTGTTTGAGGCGGCGCCGGTGACCGAGCGTGAGCGCGAATGGGCCTTGCGGGCCGCAAAGGAGGAATAGGATGCTGCTTCGCAGGCTGGTGGCGGCCTTTGCCCCGCTGCTCGTGTGCGCGCTGGCGTGCGCGGCTTTTCGCTGGCTGGACGGCTGGCTGGGCGCGGCAGGTTTCGCCGCCTTTCTCCTCAAGGGCGTGCTGCTGGGTGCGGCGCTGGCGCTCACGCTGCCGCTGGCGGGCGTGAGGGCGCGTACCAACGGCCTGACCGGCTGGCTGCTGCTCGGCGCGGGCGTGCTGGCGGCGGCGCTTGGGTATCAGTACCTGGAAAGCGCGGGCCTGGTGAGCGTCCCGGTGCTCAGGGCCGTGATGTCCATCAACGGGCAGGTGGTGCTCATCGAGGGCGCGGCGCTTGGCTACCTGTGTACGACATCGGCACTGTACCGGCAAAGACGCCCGCGTCCGGGCGGTGGGGAGCGCGCTGGAAAATGAGGCGCTCGATGTATTCCCCGCTGGTCAGCCCCTCGCGGGCCGACTGGGCCAGGGCCAGGTCGTAGGCGCTGCGGCTCAGCCGCAGGCAGACGCTCACCTTGTCGGGTGTACAGCTTTCAAAGACGGATTCAAGGTCTGTCGTGTCCTTGAAAAATTTGCTTTTCATGCGCGTGTCCTCCTTCCCGGTCCGCGGCCGCATGTCTGCCGCGCCCGCCTTGGATCAGGATATGCGCCCCGTCGCAGCCGGGTTCGCGGCCATAGGTTGTCCCCGGCGGCGCATAGGCATGCATGGACGGGGAAAATGTGATATAATGAAAAAGTCTGCGCAGGCAGTTTGCGCGCCGGAAGGAGGAAGGCCATGTTTGCGGCGTTTATCAGGTTTGCGGTGACGGTGGCGGCGGTGCCGCTGTGCGCCGAGTATCTCGACGGCGTGAAAATGCTGGATACGGCCAACGCGCTCCTGGTGGGCGTGATCCTCGCTGGCATCTTCACGGTCCTCAGGCCCGTGATGCGCATGATCCTCTCGGTGCTCAATTTCTGCACGCTGGGCCTTTTGTACATCGCCGCGGACGCCTGGCTGGTATGGACCGCCGCGGGGCTTGTGGAGGACAGCGTGGTGTTTGAGAATTACTGGTGGGCGCTGGCCGTCGCGCTGATAATCAACGTGGCGCGCACGCTGGTGGACGCCGCCGCCGGCGATCTGAGGCGCTGAAGGGAAAGACGGGGAAGGATGAGAAGGCATGCATATTTTTCTGGTCAATGACGACGGCATCGGCGCAAAGGGCATCATGGCGCTTTTTCACGCCGCGGTGGCGCGGGGCCATGAGGTCACCATGTGCGCGCCGCGCTCCCAGCAGAGCGCCGCGAGCCACCGCTTCACCCTGACCGAGCCCATCTACGTCAGGGAATGGCCTGTGGATGCGCCCGGCTGCGAGGCGTTCGCCATCGGCGGCTCCCCGGTGGACTGCGTGCGCGTGGGGCTGCAGCAGCTCATCAGCCATTCCGTCGATGTGGTTATCTCCGGCATCAACGACGGCTACAACGCCGGCATGGCCGTGCATTACAGCGGCACCG
>CAUDEL010000076.1:0-8387 GCA_958448555.1 uncultured Eubacteriales bacterium
GGTAGCACCCTCTGTGAAGATTGAGCGACCGGGGAAAGCCGGGCGATACGAATTGCCTTTGGAGGGCCTGCGGGCCCTCCAACCCTCCCGAAAGGTTTTTTTGACAGTCTGAAGCGTCCCCCTCCCCTCCAGATGGCGGGGGAGGGGGACGCTTTTTGTCAGGCGGCGGATTCGTCCTGCTCCCTCAGCCGCCTGTGCACCTGCTGGCGCAGGAGCGTGTAGCAGACCGATGTGAGCGGGATGAACAGCAGCATCCCCAGAACGCCCATCAGCCCCTCGCCCACCAGCACCGCAAAGAGCACCCAGATCGACGGCAGGCCGATGGCGTTGCCCATGACGTGGGGGTAGATGAGGTTGCCCTCGATCTGCTGGAGGACGAGAAAGAGCAAAACGAACCCCAGCGCCTGCAGGGGATCGCTCACCAGAATGAGCACCGCGCCCACGATGCAGCCCATCCACGCGCCGATCACCGGAATGAGCGCGGTCACGCCGATAAAGACGCTGATGAGCAGCACATAGGGCATGCCAAGCAGCGTCATGGTCACAAAGAACATCGCGCCCAGAATACACGCCTCCAGGCACTGGCCGGTGATGAAGCTGGAAAACGTGCGCTGGCTGAGGGTCGCCACCGAGAGGACCTTTTCCACCCAGGCGGGCCTGAGGTAGGCGCGCATGACGTTTTTAAGCTGCGAGGCCAGGCGCTCCTTGGAGGAGAGGAAGTAGATGGTGAACATGACGGTGAAAAAGAAGCTCAGCACGTTTTGATACACCGTGCCGATAACGGTGGTGGAAAACGCCGCGCCCTTGAGCAGGAGGTTAATCATGTCGGCGATCTTGGCGTCCACGTCGCTGGCGGTGGGCACGGTGAAGCTGGCGCTGAGCACCTGCGAGACGCTCAGGCCGTAGGGCTCGATGAGCTCGTCCAGCCGCTGCAGCGCCGCGGGGATGGCGCGGATGATGGAGAGGATGGTGTTGATGAGCTCGGGCACGACGATGGACATGACGACATACACCACGCCCGCCACCAGCGCCAGCACCAGTACCATGGCCAGCGGGCGCTTGAAGCGGCGCAGGCCGGGCGAGCGGTCCATGAAAAACAGCAGCAGCCGCTCGAAAAAGCGCAGCGGCACGTTGAGCACGAAGGCCAGCACGCCGCCCAGAAAAAAGGGCATGAGGATGCCCCAGAGGGTTCTGAACAGGCCCGTGAGCGAGCTGCCGCGCTCAAAGAGAAAATACACGGAGATAATCAGCGTGCTCAAAAGCAGAATCGCCAGGAATTTCCGCTTTTCCATTCCATCCCCTCCCGACGCTGGACTGCTCCTATCATACCACATTCGCCCGGGCGGAGGAAGGGCGTTTTTCCGATTTGGTTACGCTTTGTTCACCATTTGCGGATATTTTGTTCATTTTTGCCTGCTATGATGGCAGGGAAAGGGGGGAGGGAAGATGCGCAGGCGCAAGGTGGGGCGCTGGGTCGGCCTGCTTGTAGCCGTCTACGTGCTTCTGGCGGCGCTGCCCTATGCCTTCCCGCCCGCGTCGCGGGAGGCGCAGCCGGCGTTTTCGCAGGCGGCGTGGGACGGCACGCAGGGCGAGCGGGCGACGATTCTGACCACGGGCGAGGAGGCGATGGCGGCGCGGCTCAACCTCATCGCCAACGCGCAGACCTCGCTGGACGTGGCCACCTATCTCTACGCCGACGACGAGAGCGGGCGGGACGTGGCCGCGGCGCTTCTGGACGCGGCGGACCGGGGCGTGCGGGTGCGCGTGGTGGTGGACGGCCTGGTGGGGCGGCTCAACTTCCTGGGCGGGGACCTGGGCTACGCGCTGGGCACGCACCCCAATATCGAGGTGCGCTGCTACAACCCCGTCAACCTCCTGGCCCCCTGGGGGCTGAGCGCGCGCTTTCACGAGAAGTACGTCATCGCCGACGGAAGGACCTTTGTGCTGGGCGGGCGCAACATCTCCGACGAGTTTCTCACCCCCCAGGAGCACCCGGACTACAACTACGACCTGGACGTGCTCATGTGCAGCGGCCCGGGCGGCGCGGCGGAGGCGCTGAGGGCGTATTTCGACCGCCTGTGGGAGGAGCGCTGCGCGCCGGCCTACGAGCAGGCCCCGGCCTGGCGGCGGGCGGGCGTGGAGGCGCTGGCGGAGGAGCTTCGCCTGCGGTGGGAGTCGCTGGAGCAGGAATGGGCGCGGGCCGTCGCCCCGGCGGACTGGGAGGCGCTGACGGTGCCGGTGGAGGGCTGGGCGCTTCTGACCAATCCCACGGACTGGGGCGTCAAGGCGCCCGCGCTGTGGGACGATCTGATGGCGCTGATTCGGGGCGCGAAGGAGCGGGTGTGGATTCAGACGCCCTATGTGGTGCTCTCCGCGCAGATGCGCGACAGCCTGCGCGCGGCGCTTGAGGGCGTGCCCGAGGCGGTGCTGCTGACCAACTCGCGCGCCGGGGGCAACAACATCGTGGCCTCGGCGGACGCGGTGTTCCACCGCGGGATGGCGCTTTCCATGCCCCTGACCTGCTACGAGCTTCAGGCCCCGCGCAGCATGCACACCAAGGCCATGCTGGTGGACGGGGAGGTGAGCGTGTTCGGCTCGTTCAACTTCGACATGCGCAGCGCCTACAGCGACACCGAGGTGATGCTGGCCGTGCGCGGCGAGGCGCTTTGCGGGATGGCGGAGGACTACATGCTTGAGATGCGCGCCATGGCGCTGCCGGTGGCGGCGGACGGCGGCTACGGGGCGGGCGAGGCGGAGGCGCTTGAGACGCCATGGCTCAAAAACCTGCTGATCCTGGCGGCCTCGCCGCTGGTTTCGCTGTTTCGCTTTCTGGTATAGCAACAGCAGGTCTGGAGGGCCCGCGGGCCCTCCAGACCTCCCGACACAGGTTTTTTGACAGACGGCGCCCCGGCGAAAGCGCTTCCGACACGCTGGGGGATGCTAGAGCAAAATGCAGATCATGCCGCCGCTGCCCTCGTTGATGATCTTGGAGAGGGTCTCCTGGACCTTCTCCTGCGCGTCGGCGGGCATGCGCATGAGCTTGTTGCTGAGCCCCTCGCGCACCAGCTCGTGCAGGCTCTTGCCGAAGAAATCGGTGTTCCAGATGCGCTGGGGGTCGTTTTCAAACTCCTCCAGCAGATAGCGCACCAGCTCCTCGCTCTGCTTTTCGGTCCCCACCACGGGGCTGACCTCGGTTTCGATGTCCACGCGGATGAGGTGCAGGGACGGCGCGTTGGCCTTGAGCCGCACGCCGAAGCGGCTGCCCTGCCGCACGATCTCGGGCTCCTGGAGCGTCAGCTCGCTCATCGTGGGCGTCACCAGCCCGTAGCCCGTCTCCCGCACGCTCCTGAGCGCGTCGGCCACGTGGTCATACTCGGTCTTGGCCGCCACCAGCTCCTTCATCAGCCGCAGCAGGTGCGCGTCGCCGCGGATCTCCGTGCCGCACTCCTCGCCCAGCACCCGGTTGAACAGCCCTTCCCTGAGCGGCAGGGCGTAGCGCACCCGGCCCTGGCCCAGGTCGATGCCCTCGGTGGCCAGCTCGCCGGTATAGGGCGAGGAGGCGAAGGCCCGGGCAAAGACGGCGTGGTCGCGCACGCGGCTGAGGCCCCCCGCGCCCTCGCGCACGCCCTCCAGCACGTGGCGGGCGAGCCAGTGGTCGTCGTCCAGGGCGTTGAGCCAGTCGGGGACGCCGATGAAGATCTCGCGCAGGGGGAACTGGAAGAGCACCTCCTCAAACATGCCCTGGATGTCCGGGCCTTCCATCTCCTTTACGTTGAGGGCCAGCACCGGCACGCCGTAGCGCTCCTGGAGGCGCTCGCGCAGGGCCTGCGCCTCCGGGGCGGCGGGCTGGCGCGAGTTGAGCACGACGATGAAGGGCTTGCCCAGGTCCTTGAGCTCCTCCACCACCCGCTCCTCCGGCGCCGCGTAATTCTCGCGCGGGATGTCGGAGATGCTGCCGTCGGTGGTCACCACCAGGCCGATGGTGGCGTGCTCGGCGATCACCTTGCGCGTGCCGGTCTCCGCCGCCTGCTCAAAGGGGATGTCGTAGTCGAACCACGGGGTGTGCACCATGCGCGCCGCCCCGTCCTCCTCGGTGCCAAGCGCGCCGTCCACGAGGTAGCCCACGCTGTCCACCATGCGCACGCGCACCGTCGCCTGCTCGCCCAGCGTCACCGTCACCGCCTCGCCGGGCACGAACTTGGGCTGGGTGGTCATGATCGTGCGACCGCTGCCGCTCTGGGGCAGCTCGTCCGAAAGGCGGTCGCGGCGCGGCCCGGGCGCCATGGCGGGCAGGACGAGCTTTTCCATCATGCGCGCGATCAGCGTGCTCTTGCCCGTGCGCACGGGGCCGACCACGCCGATGTAGACGTCGCCGTCGGTGCGCTGGGCGATATCGCGGTAGAGATCGAATGTGTTGTCCATGCAAAAACCTCCTTGCGTTGCGCTTGCCAAACGATATGCGCCCCCGCGCGCAGGGCATGCAAAAAAGGAATGAAATTTTTGCCCGTTTGCGTTATACTAAGAGGCGACAGCGCGAAGGGAGGCGGTTTGGAATGACGTTGCCCGAGGAAGTCGAGCGCGCGGCGGAGGCGCTGCTTGCGGCCATGCGCAAAACGGAGGCCTTTGAAACCTATGCGGCCCTTCGCCGGCAGGTGATGGCCGACGAGGTCAGCCGACGCCTGCTCAGCCGCTTCACGCGCGCCGAGTCGGCCCTGCGCATGGCCGCCGCCGCGGGCGTGGAGCCGCGCGGGGAGGACGAGGACGAATTTGAGAGGCTCAGCGCCTTGCTTTACGAGAGCGCCGAGGTCTCCGACTATCTGCTGGCGCGCATGAACGCCCAGCGGCTGGCCGCCGCCGTCATGGAGCGGGTGGCCGGCGCCGCGGACATCGCGGCGGACATCCGGGACGTTTAAAGGAGGCGGCCAAGTGCGAAGGAAGCGCGAATACGATCATGAGACGCTGCGCGACGAGCGCGAATACGGTTTTTACTGGTACAGCGGCATCTGGAACATCCTAAGGCCCGTGCTGATCGCCCTGGCGGCCCTGCTGATCGTCTTTGGGCTCATCTCGGGCGCCTACAGCGCCATCGACGAGCATTTCCTCAGCCCCGTCGATCCCGCGGACCCAAACGAATACGCCTTCTCCGTCGAGAGCGGCAACAGCCTCACCCGCGTGGCCAACAACCTCCAGGAGCAGGGGCTGATTAAAAACCGCACCTTTTTCAAGTACTACTGCGACTTCGCCGGGCTGGGGCAGAAGATTCAGGCCGGGGACTACCTCATCAAAAAGAGCATGGACATGTTTGAGATCGCAGACCTCCTCACCACCGGCGACGGCAACCCCATCACCACCGACATCACCATCATCCCCGGCGACACGGTGGAGGTGATCGCCGAGGCGCTCAAAAATCAGGGCATCTTCGACGACACGGCGGAGTTTTTGAACATCTGCAAGACCGGCGAGGGCGTCACGGACTACTACTTCATCGAAGAGGAGCTGAGGACCGAAAACGTCGAGAGCCGCCGCTACCTGCTGGAGGGCTACCTCGCGCCCAACACCTACGAGATCTATACCGACGCGAGCGCCCTGGACATCATCAAAAAGCTGCTCTCCCAGACGGACAAGGTCTTTACCGCCGAATGGCAGGCGCGGGCCGAGGAGATCGGCATGACGATGGATCAGGTGCTCACCCTGGCCTCCATGATCGAAAAGGAGGCCAAAAAGGCCGACTTTGCCAAGGTCAGCGCGGTCTTCCACAACCGCCTGGATCAGGGCATGATGCTCCAGAGCGACCCCACCGTCCACTACGTGACGGGCGAGCGGCGCATGGCGCTTCGCCAGAGCGACCTGGCGGTGGATTCCCCCTACAACACCTACAAGGTCAGCGGCCTGCCCGTGGGGCCCATCTGCAACCCCTCGCCCGAGGCCATCAACGCGGCCCTGTACCCGGACGAGAGCTACGTGGCGGAAAAATACCTGTACTTCTGCAGCAAGGACCCCAGCACCGGCGAGCTCCATTTCAGCCGCACGCTGGAGGAGCACGAGCGCGCCGTGGCCATCTACGCGCCGCTGTGGAAGGCGTATGACGAGGAGCGGGGCATGTGAGCACGCAGAGGATGGAGCTGCTCGCCCCCGCGGGGGGCATGGAGCAGCTCAAAGCCGCGCTGCGCTTCGGCGCCGACGCGGTCTACGGCGGGCTTTCGCGCCACAGCCTGCGCGCCGCCGCGGGCAATTTTGACGCGAAGGCGCTTTCGCAGGCCGTGCGGCTGTGCCATGCGCGGGGCGCGCGGTTCTACGCGGCGGTCAACGTCCTGGCCCGGGAGGGCGAGGCGGAGGCGGTGGCGCAGACGGCCCTTGAGGCCCGCGAGGCCGGCGCGGACGCGGCCATCGTGGCCGACGTGGGCGTGGCTGCGCTGCTTCACGAGCGCGCGCCCGATTTTCCCATCCACCTGAGCACCCAGCTCAGCGTGGCCAGCGCCGCCGCGGCGCGCGCGCTGAGGAAGGTCACGGGCGCGGCGCGGGTGGTGGTGGCGCGGGAGATGCGGCTTTCGGAGATCGCGGCCATGCGCGCGGCGCTGGGCGGGGAGATGGAGATCGAGGCGTTCGCGCACGGGGCCATGTGCGTGGCCTACAGCGGGCGGTGCCTGCTCAGCGCCGCCCTCGCCGGCCGCAGCGCCAACCGGGGCGCCTGCGCCCAGCCCTGCCGCTGGCGGTATCATCTGGTGGAGGAAAAGCGCCCCGGCGAGTACCTCCCGGTCCTGGAGGACGAGCGGGGGACGTACCTGTATTCGGCGGGCGATCTGTGCATGATCGGGCATCTGGATAGGATGCGCGAGGCGGGCGTGCGCAGCCTCAAGATCGAGGGGCGCATGAAGACGGCCTACTATGTGGCCACGGTCGTCTCGGCCTACCGCCGCGCGCTGGACCTGCTGGAGGAGGCGGGGGAGGAGCGCTACCGCCGGGAGGTCCCCGCGCTCGTCTCGGAGGTGGGCAAGGCCAGCCACCGGGCGTTTACGACGGGCTTTTACTTCGGGCCGCCCGAAAGGCCGGGCGGGGCGGAGGGCTTTTCGCAGGCCATGGAGTACGTCGGCGACGTGGAGCGCGGCGGCGGGGAGTGCCTGGTGCGCCTCAAAAACCGCTTCTATGTGGGCGACCGGCTGGAGCTGCTCACCCCCGCGGGGCCGCGGGAATTCACGGTGGAGCGCATCAGGCTTGCGAAGACGGGCGAGGAGGTGCGGACCGCCTCGGTCGCCGGGACGCTGCTGCTCGTCCCCATCCCCGGCGGGGCCGAGGCGGGCGATCTGCTGCGCGGCCCCAACCGAAATCACGCCGCCCCGCGCGAAAACGCCTTTTTCCACGAGTGAACGCTTGTGCTTTTGGGAAGGATTTGTTATAATCATCCATACCGATTTTGGAAAGGGGTTACCTGACGATGAATGTACTGACTCAAACGCTGATGGGCCTGACCGACGCCGCCGCGGGCGCCGCCGACGCCGCCGCTACCACCGCCACCGCGGGCGTGGGGGAAATGCTGAGCATGATCCTGCCGCTGGTGCTGATGTTCGTGGTGTTCTACTTCCTGCTCATCCGTCCCCAGAAGAAGAAGGACAAGAAGGTCAAGGAGATGCTCGCCGCCCTCAAAAACGGCGACCGCGTCTGCACCATCGGCGGCATCTACGGCACCATCACCTCCATCAAGGACGACACCATCGAGCTCAGCGTCGGCCGCGACAACGTCAAGCTCGTCTTCGCCCGCTGGGCTATCCGCAACGTCGAGGAAGTCGCCATCGAAAACGACAGCGAGGTCCTCAACTGACGACGTTTGGGGTCATGAAGCCTCCCTCTGCGCGCATATGCTTTATCAAAGCGAACAGAGGGAGGTTTTTCATATGCCGTATGCTACCCCAGCCGCCCGAGGCGTCACCCGCAGGAGGTCGCGCAGGCGGCGCGCCCCGCGCATCCTGCGCGGGCTTTTGGCCGCGGTGGGCGTGACGCTCCTTTCCGTGGTCGTCTTCGCGCTCCTCATGCAGTGGCTCAGGCCCTCCGACACCGCCGTGCGCGTGGTCAACCAGCTCATCAAGCTCGCCTCCATCTTCGTGGGCGTGTGGGCCATGGTCGGCCGCGGCGGCGAGAAGGGAATGACCTGGGGCGCGCTGCTCGGCCTGGCCTACATGGCCCTGGGCGTGGGCCTCTACGCCCTGCTCTCCGGCCAGCAGCTGCCCCTCACGGCCTACCTCAGCGACCTGGCCATGGGCGTGGCCGGCGGCGGCATCGCCGGGGCGATTCTGTCCCGGAGCTGAAAATGCACAGGCGGCGGATTGTCCTTCCGCCGTCAGCTTGTCGAAAAAGCTCGCCTGCGGCGATCTTTTCCGACAGGACACGTTTCC
>CAUDEL010000077.1:0-7770 GCA_958448555.1 uncultured Eubacteriales bacterium
GATTGAGGTTGCGGACCTGCGGCCCTCCGAGCCTCCCCAAAGGGTTTTTTGACAGCCTGAGGCCCCGCCTGCTTGCAGGCGGGGCTTTTGCGCGCTCTTGTGCGCCCGGCGGGCATGGGGTATAATGGATGCATCTGAGTTGGAAGGAGGACGGGCCATGCGCAGGCGGGAATGGCGGCTGACCGCGCTGGTGCTGGGATGCCTGGCGCTGCTTTCGGCGGGAATGACCGCCTGGGTGCTCGTCAGGGAACGCCCGGAAAATGTGGCGGCGTTTGAGACGCGGTTTCTGGATCTGAGCGGCCTGGCCTTTGAGGCGCAGGACGGGCTTTTGATGGAGGTACAGCCCGAGGCGCTGACGATTCGCTGGGAGGCGGGCGGCACGGAGCCGCTGCGGGCCGCCGTGACGGCCGCGCTGGAGCCGGGCGCCTCGGGGGCGACGCTCACCGTCTATGCCTCAGGACAGCAAAACGCGCTGGCCGGGGAACGATGGGGATACCAGGTATGGCTGGAATTGACCTGCCTTTCTCAGGCGGACGGGCGCGAGATCGCCCAGGGGCGCATCGAGCTGCCCATGGAAAGCGACAAGGAGCGCTCCCGCGCCTGCGCGGTCAGCGTGCGCGCGGAGCCGGGGGAGGCGTGCAGCGTGCGCGCGGCGCTGTGCGTCTCGCCGCTGGACGGGACGCTGGAGGCCGGCTGGGTGACGCTGGCGGACTGGGAGGTGAACGCGTGGTGACGCAGGTCCGGGAAACGGTTTCCCCACGCCGCGCCGCCCTGGTGCTGGCGGCGATTCTGGCGGTGGGGCTGGCGCTGCGCGTAGCGGCCATTTTGCCCTATGCCATGGGTCCAAACACCTATTCCGATGACAACGGCTACCTCACCAGCGGCGTCACCTTCGCGCGCACGGGCTATATCGCCTACGCCGACCCCGCGCTGCAAACCACGGCCATTGGTCCGGGCATGCCGCTTCTGCTGGGCGGGCTCGTTGCGCTTCTCGGCGCGGAGCCGGCCGGGCTGGTGGCGGCGCATATCCTGTTTTCCGCCATCGGCCTCCTCACCGCCGTGGCGGCCTATCTGCTGGGGACGATGCTGTGCTCGCGCACGGCGGGGCTGCTGGCCGCCGCCGCGTGCGTACTGGAGCCGTCGCTGATCTCGGTCAACATCGTCTTTCTCACCGAGACGCCCTACATGTGCCTCAACCTGCTGGCCATCTGCTGCTTCCTGGCCAGCGCCCGCCGGTGGAGCTGGGGGCGCTACTGGGCCGGGATGATGTGTCTGTGTGGCGCGGCGCTGTTCAAGGGCCTTGCGCTGCTGGCCGTGGTCGCGCCGCTGGCGGCCCTTGTCAGGCGCGGGGAGCGGCTGCGCGTGTGGCTGCCCCGGGCGGCGGCGGGCGCGCTGGCGTTTGCGCTGGTCTTTCTCCCCTGGTGGGTGCGAAACGCCTGTCTCACGGGCGAGTTCGTGCCCTTTACGGCCAACCGCGGCGACATCCAGCTCATGGGCACCTACGAGGGCTGGGGCTATCCCGAGGGCACCTACGAGGAGGCTGTGCTGGAGGCTGACCGCGAGGCCTGGGAGCAGGGCTATCAGGAGGATATGGAGCGGCGCTTCGAGCGGCGCGGGGAGATGGGCAGGGAGCGGATGGAGGCGTGGCTGCGGGAAGCCCCCCTGGGCTTTGTGGCGACGCACCTGCTCTATAAGCCCCTCAAGCTCACGCTCGAGAGCCTGACCACGGTGGACCTGCTGCCCCCAAAGGCCGTGGCGCTGGCGTGGTGGGCCTGCCTGGCGGTGGCGGTGTGGGGGCTTGTGTGTCCGCGCTGGGGCGGCCGGGCCGGTCGGGGATACTACGCACCCGCGGCCTACCTGCTCGTCGCCACGATGGTGACGGCCGTCTATGCGCCGCTGGCGCGCTACGGCGTCTCCCACGTGCCGCTGTGGCTGTTTTATACGGGGGCCGGCGGGGCGGACCTGCTGGCGCGGCTGAAAAGAAAATGATGGTTTTTCCGCCTTCGGTGCAAACTACACGGGAGGTGGAATGGATGAACGCGAGGCTTTGGCGCCGCTGGCGGCTGAACGACGCTTCCGGCGCGCCCCCGGACAGCGAGGACCGCGCGCAGATGGGAAAAGGGGAACAGGAGTCCCCGGACATGGAAAAGGCGGGGCTGGTGGTGCGGCAGATCGACCGCTGGATCGCCTCCATGGAAAGGCTCCGGCTGGCCGATTACGTGCGCTATGTGGACGACCGCAAGCGGCTTTTCTGGACGAGCTTTTTCAGCGGCGTGGCGCGCGGGGTGGGTATGGCGGTCGGCTTTACGATCCTGGGCGCGATTCTGGTGCTCATTTTGCAGGACCTGGCGCGCCACAACCTGCCGCTGATCGGGGACGTGCTGGCGCAGATCGTCAGCGTGGTACAGAAACGACTGGAATAGAGGTGCCCAATGAGGCGATTGATCGGAGCGCTCGCGGCGACGCTTGCGCTGGACGCCGCGACCAAGGCGCTCTCGAGCGCGCTGCTGGCGGGCCGGGAGGTAAAGCTGGGGTGGCTGGTAGAGCTAAAGCTCACACGAAACGACGGCATGGCGCTGGGGCTGTTTTCGGGCAATCAGGCGGCGGGAGTGCTCTTGCCCGTCGCCGTGATCCTCTGCGGATGGCTCCTGATGCGGCGATACCGCACGACGGCCTTTACCCAGACGGCCTGCGGGCTGGTGCTGGGCGGATTTCTGGGCAATTTTCTCCAGCGGCTGTACCAGGGCTGGGTGCTGGATATGATCTATTTCCCGTTTCTGCCCTGGTTTGTATGCAATGTGGCGGACATCGCCATCTGCGCGGGCGTTACGCTGATGGCGGCGAGCCTGCTGTTTCGCCCCCAGGACTGGAAGGAAGCGAAGGACGATGCAAAGGATAACGGCGGTGGCCCCGGAGGAGTCACGCCTTGACGTGCTGGCGGCCCGTGCCGGGGGGACGAGCCGGTCGCAGGCGGCGCGGTGGATCGAGCAGGGCCTGTGCCGCGTCAACGGCCAGATGCGCGTCAAGCCCGCCTTCAAGGTCGGCGCCGGGGAGACGGTCGAGCTGACCGTGCCCGAGGCCGCGGAGGCGACGGTGGAAAAGGAGGATATCCCGCTGGAGGTCCTCTATGAGGACGGGGACCTGGCGGTCGTGGTCAAGCCCTGCGGCATGGTGGTGCATCCCGCCGCGGGCAACGAGCACGGCACGCTGGTCAATGCGCTGCTGTATCGGATGGAAGGCCTCAGCGGCATCGGCGGGGTAAAGCGCCCGGGGATCGTGCACCGGCTGGACAAGGACACCAGCGGCCTTTTGCTGGTGGCCAAGAACGACGAGGCGCACAGGGGCCTGAGCGACCAGCTTCGCGGCCGCAGGATGGAAAAGCACTACCTGGCCGTGGTGGACGGGCGCATGCGGGAGCCGTCCGGGCGGGTGGAGAAGGCCATCGCCCGCAGCACAAAGGACCGCAAGCGCATGGCTGTGGACCCGGCCGGGCGCGAGGCGGTGACGGAATGGACGCTGCTGGAAAATCTGAAAGACGCCGCGCTTTTGGATGTGCACATCCTCACCGGCCGCACGCATCAGATCCGCGTGCATATGCAAAGCCTCCATCATCCCGTGGCCGGGGACCCCATTTACGGACAGAAAAACGGCGTGCGCGCACCCAGGCTGATGCTGCACGCCTATACGCTTTCCTTCACGCACCCGCGAACGGGCGAGCGCATGACCTTTTGCGCGCCGCCGCCGGAGGCGTTTACCGCGGCCGTGCAAAAGTGGCGGGAGGACCCCGCCGCGCCGCTGCCTTACCGGGCGGGCTGCTCCGGCTGATCGGGGCCGAGCTTTCCCTGCGTCCAGTGCCGGCGGCACAGGCTCACATAGCTCTCGCTGCCGCCCAGGACGATCTGCTCGCCCTCGCGCGCCATCTTGCCGTCGATGACGCGCGCGTTGCAGACGGCTTTTTTGCCGCACCAGCAGATGGTCTTGACCTCCTCGATGGTGTCGGCCCAGGCCAGCAGCCACTGACTGCCCTCGAACAGCTCGTTTCTAAAGTCGCAGCGCAGCCCGTAGGCGATCACGGGGACGTTGTCCACGTCCACCACGCGCACGAGCCGCTCCACCTGTGCGCGGCTGAGGAACTGCGCCTCGTCCACGATCAGGCAGTCGTAGTCGCGCACGTTGAAGCGGTCGAGGTCCTCGATGAACTGACACTCACAGCTCAGTCCGCTGCGGCTGGCGACCATCGTCGCCCCGTCGCGGCTGTCCACGCGCGGCTTGAGCATCAAAACCCGCTGCCCGCGCTCGAGGTAGTTATGGCGTACCATGATGGCGTTGGCGGTCTTGCTCGACCCCATCGCGCCGTAGCGGAAATAGAGCTTGGCCATGGAAAATCAGCCTCCGATCGTCATTCGATGCCCAACTGGGACGCGAGATCCTGCGCGCGCTGCGCCGCGTCGCGGTAGCCGGACAGGGAGGAAAACAGGTCATAGGCGCCCTGCGCGTCGCCGCTTTGCTCCAGCCGGTCGGCCTCGTCGTACTGGGCGTCCTTGAGGTAAATCTTACATTCGACCGCCTGGTCGGCGCTGCTGAGGTAGTCGCCCAGGAGGTTAAACAGGTCGATGGCGTTTTGATAGTCACCCGCGTTTTTCAGCTCGATGGCGCGGTTGTAGATCTGCCCGCGCAGGTTGTAGAGGCGGTCCTCGGCGTCGTCGATGGTGAGGGCGTTCTCATAGGCGAACATCGCGTCCTCATAGCGGGCCTCCTCCTCCGCGGCGCGGCCCAGGCAGTACTGGCAGCGCATGGGCGCGTCCTCAAACTCGCCGATGGCCGCAAACGCCTCGGCGGCCTCGGCAAAGCGCCCCTCGTCGGCCAGCGCGTGCGCGTGGCAGTACTGATAGCGCTCCTCCCCGTAGAGCAGATCCCGCGACTGGGCAAAGCACGGCTCGGCCTCGGCGTACTGTCCCTGCTCGTAGAACACCAGGCCGTGGGAATAGGCGGCGTAGGCCGCGGCGTTGGCGTAGTCGCCCAGGCGGTCGAAGGCCTCGGCGGCATCGGCATACTCGCCGGAGGCAAAGGTGCTCAGGGCGCGCTCGTAAGCGCGGCTGTAATCGGCCGAGCATGCGCACAGGCAAAGCAGCAGGCCGGCGCACAGGCCCGAGAGCATGGCGCGGCGGATGATGGAATTCATGCTCACCCCTCCCTGTCGTCAGGATGAAATTCACTTCGCAAAATGGCGTAGAGCTCCACGTCGGCGAAGCGTCCCTTGTTGTAGATGCGCTGGCGGAGGGTGCCCTCGTGCTTCATGCCGGCGTTGCGCATCACATGCCCGCTGGCGGGGTTGTCACATTCGTGCTGGGCCTCGATGCGGTTGAGGTGGAGCTGCCCGAACCCGAACGCCAGCACGGCTTTGAGCGCTTCGCTCATCAGGCCACGGTTCCAGTAGTCGCGGCTGAGGCTGTAGCCCACCTCGGCCGAGCGGTTCTCGCTCTGGACCCACATGAAGCCGATGGTGCCCACGACCTTTCCCGTCTCACGCAGCGCGATGGCGAAGGTCCCGGGCGCGAAGCTTCGGTACTGTCGCAGGAGATAGCGGATGTAGGCGCGCGTCTGATGGATGGAGCGGTGTGCCTCCCAAAGCACGTGGCGCGCCACCTCCGGGTCGCGGGAGTATTCATACAGGTCCTGCGCATCGCTCATGCGCACGGGGCGCAGGACGAGCCGCTGCGTATAGAGCGCAGGCAGGCGCCCAAAGACCTCCAGATATGTCTGCATGACGGGGTAGACCTTCCTTTTTCGACGGTTTCACAGGGCCCATGCGCCCGCCTGGACAAAGGGCGGCGTGCTCAGCCCCAGATAGAGCAGATAGACGCCCAACGCCAGCAGCGCAAGCAGCGCCACAATCAAAAAACCAAAGAGATGAGAACGGCCTGAACGGGACATGGAAATCCTCCTTGAGGAAAAAGACGGAAAAAAGTTGGAACCTTTCAGCGGGGTCAATCGTTTGATTAGTAAGAGAAGCCGGGCGTCAGCCGCGCAGCTTCTCCCATGCCATAAGAAGCCCCAGCGCGGTCTTGGCGTCTCGAAGCTCGCCCGCCATCACGCGGCGGACCGCTTCGGCCAGGGGCAGCTTCTCCACATGCAGAAACTCGTCCGGATCGGGGTGATCTTCGTGCTGGCTCAGCTCCGTGGCCAGGTACAGGCCGATCTGCTCGGTGCAAAAGCCGGGGGTGGTCACCACCTGCATCAGCTTTTCCATCTTCCCGGCGCGCAGACCCGTCTCCTCCTCCAGCTCGCGGTGCGCGCAGGAGAGGGGGTCCTCCCCGACATAGTCCAGCTTGCCGGCCGGAATCTCCAGCGTCATCAGGTCCACCACCACGCGGTGCTGGCGCACCAGGTATACGTTGCCCTCCGCGTCCACAGGCACCACCGCGGCCGCGCCCTTGTGATGCACGACCTCGCGCAGGGCCGTCTGGCCGTTGGGCAGGCGCACCTGCATGTGGCTGACGTCAATGAGTACGCCCTCAAACATCGGTTTTTCGGACAGGGGAACCTCACGCAGGTCGGGATGATCGCACATAGCGGGTCGCCTCCAAAATTTCGTTCCCTTGTGTATTCGCCGTCAGGAGCCGTTCCCCCTTGTGGAAAGCGGAAAAAGCGCGGCGAAAGAACAGCGTATTACTTGTAAAAACTGCCCCGCGGCGACAGAAACTGGCGCCTCCCCTTCCTTGACAGCATAAATCAAACCCCGTACAATGGTAGGGGCCGCCGTGCGCGGCCCCGGCAGGGAGAACAGCCTCACCCGGCATAAGGAGGATTCCGCATATGGCAAAGCATATTCCTAAAGCCTTCAGACGCGCCACGGCGCTTCTGACCAGCCTGCTGCTCATCGCGGCGCAGATGGTTTTGCCTCTGGCCGCGCTGGCGCAGGATATCAGCATGCTTCCCACCGTGACCATCCAGTGGAGCGCGGCGGACGGAAGCGTACAGAGCATGCCGGTCACGGCCACGCTCTACGGAGACCAGGTGGTCTATTGGGCCTCCGTGTCCGAGGAGGCGATGCAGGCGGGCGTGAGCATCCAGAGCATCACCGGCCCCGAGGACCCGCAGCTGGTTACTTACGGCCCCGCGGCCGGAACGCTGCTGACGGGCAACGCCACGGCGGTGGACGGCTCGGTTGCCGCGAGCATCGAGGTGTACCGCGGCGGCGTGTTCGAGATCGCCTATCCGTTCTACCTCTCCACCGTTGCCATCCCGCCCTACCAGCCGGCCGGGCCCACCAGCGGCACGGTCTATATCTCCTACCGCTATGAAGGCGGCGAGGAGTTTTACGGCTATGAGGACGTTGTCCCGGTCGAGGGGCGGAGCTTCGCGCCCGACCTGTCGCTGGTTCCCGACGGCTATGAGCTCATCAGCGCCGGCGAGGTTTTTGTGACGCTCAATCAGGACGGCACCACCACCCCCAATCCCGTGATGTTTGAGGTGCGGGAGAGCGAGCCGCAGGTGATGAACTCGACGGTGACGTTCCATCATGTGGATGAGGGGAGCGGTCAGCAGATCACCGGCGACACCTGGCAGGAACTGTCCCCCGAAACCTACAGCGCGTCCAATTATCAGCAGACGGTGGAGGGGTATAGCTATTTGTATGCCAGCCCTGATCCCTTCACGGTGGACGGGGCGGGCACGCCCGTCGAGGTGACGCTGTACTACGCGCAGAACGCGGTGGAGCCTGTGAACTCGACGGTGACGGTCCACCATCTGGACAGGGAGACCAGTCAG
>CAUDEL010000078.1:0-7161 GCA_958448555.1 uncultured Eubacteriales bacterium
AGGTCTCCTGCATGGAGGTGTGCTTGTAGAGGTAGTTGAGCACTACGGTGGGGTGCACGTCGCGCTTGAGCTCGATGACGATGCGCATGCCGTTTCGGTCGCTCTCGTCGCGGATGTCGGAGATGCCGTCCAGGCGCTTTTCATGCACCAGCTCCGCGATCTTCTCCACCAGCTTGGCCTTGTTGACCATGTAGGGAATCTCCGTGACCACGATGCGGCTGCGGTTCTGGCCCATGGTCTCGATCTCGGTTTTCGCGCGCACCAGAATACGGCCCCGGCCCGTGTGATAGGCGGCGCGGATGCCGCTCTGGCCCAGGATGATGCCGCCGGTGGGGAAGTCCGGCCCCTTGATGAACTGCATCAGATCCTCGGTGGTGCAGTCGGGGTGATCGATCATGTGGATGCAGCCGTCCACCACCTCGCGCAGGTTGTGCGGGGGGATGTTGGTGGCCATGCCCACGGCGATGCCGTTGGAGCCGTTGACCAGCAGGTTGGGGTAACGGCTGGGCATGACGGTGGGCTGGAGGAGCGTTTCATCGAAGTTGGGATAGAAGTCCACGGTGTCCTTGTCGATCTCGCCGATCAGGTGCAGCGTGAGCTTGCTCATGCGCGCCTCGGTGTAACGCATGGCGGCCGCGCCGTCGCCGTCCACGGAGCCGAAGTTGCCCTGGCCCTCCACGAGGGGATAGCGGATGTTGAAGTCCTGCGCCAGACGCACCATGGCGTCGTAGACGGAGCTGTCGCCGTGGGGATGGTATTTGCCCAGCACGTCGCCCACGATGCGGGCGCTCTTGCGAAACGGCTTGTCGGGCGTCATGCCCAGCTCGTTCATGGCGTACAGGATGCGCCGGTGCACGGGCTTGAGGCCGTCGCGCACGTCCGGCAGGGCACGGTTGATGATGACCGCCATCGCATAGCTGATGAACGATTTTTTCATCTCGTGCTCAAGATCGATGGGGATGAGCTTGTCGTTGATGGTGGAAGCCATGGGGGTGGATCACTCCTTACTGCTGATGGAAAAGAGGAAGCGTCAGATATCCAGGTCCGTGACCAGCTTGGCGTTTTCCTCAATAAACTCCTTGCGGGGCTCCACCTTGTCGCCCATCAGGAGGCTCATGATCTCGTCGGCGGCCATGGCGTCCTCCACGGACACCTGCATCATGGTGCGGGTCTCGGGGTTCATGGTCGTCTGCCAGAGCTGCTCGCTGCTCATTTCGCCCAGCCCCTTGTAGCGCTGAATCTCCGGCTTGGGGTCGCGGCCGATTTCCTGCAAAAGCTTCTCCAGCTCGTTGTCGTCGTAGACGTAGTATTCCTTCTTGGATTTTGTCACCTTGTAGAGCGGCGGCATGGCGATGTACACATAGCCCTTTTCGATGAGGGGCCGCATGTAGCGGTAGAAGAAGGTCAGCATCAGGATCCGGATGTGCGCGCCGTCCACGTCCGCGTCCGTCATGCACACGATGCGGTGGTAGCGCAGCTTTTCGATGTTGAACTCATCCCCGTAGCCGCAGCCGAAGGCGGTAATCATGGCCTTGATCTCGTTGTTGGACAGCGCGCGGTCGATGCGCACCTTCTCGACGTTGAGGATCTTGCCGCGAAGGGGCAAGATGGCCTGGAAGAAGCGGTCGCGGCCCGTCTTGGCGCTGCCGCCGGCGCTGTCGCCCTCAACAAGGAAAATCTCGCACTTCTCCGGGTCGCGCTCGGTGCAGTCGGCCAGCTTGCCCGGCAGGCTCGCACTTTCCAGCACGGTCTTGCGGCGGGTAAGTTCCCGCGCCTTGCGCGCAGCCTCGCGGGCGCGCGCCGCGCCCACGCAGCGGTCCAGAATGATGCGCGCGGTGGCCGGGTTTTCGCCAAGGAACGTGGACAGCCGGTCGTACACCAGCCCGTCCACGATGCCGCGCACCTCGCTGTTACCCAGCTTGGACTTGGTCTGGCCCTCAAACTGCGGCTCCACGAGCTTGACGCTGATGACGGCGGCCAGGCTCTCGCGCACGTCCTCGCTCTTGAGGTTGGCATCGGAGGCCTTGAGGAAGCCGAACTGACGGCCGTACTCGTTGATGCTGCGGGTGAGCGCGGAGGAAAAGCCGGTCAGGTGCGTGCCGCCCTCCGGGGTATGGATGTTGTTGGCGAAGGTGTAGATGTTCTCCTGATAGGTGTCGTTGTACTGAAGCGCGACCTCCACCGTGGTCCCCTTGATGACGCCCTCCATGTAGATGGGGTCGGGAAAGAGGACCTCCTTGTTTTTGTTGAGGTAGCGCACGAACTCGATGATGCCGCCCTCGTAGTGGTACACCCGCTCAATGGCGGGGTCCACGCGCTCGTCGGTCAGGGTGATGCGCACGCCCTTGTTGAGGAAGGCCATTTCGCGCAGGCGGGCCTTGAGGATATTAAACTGGAAATCACCCGTTTCAAACACGCCGTCGGGGTTGTCCTCGCCGCGGGCGTCGGGCCAGAAGCGGATGGTCGTGCCGGTGCGGTCGGTGGCGCCGGTCACCCGGAGGTCATAGAGCACCTTGCCGCGCGCGTATTCCTGCTCGTAGATCTTGCCGTCCTGATAGACCGTCACCTTCATGTGCCGGCTCAGGGCGTTGACCACGCTGGCGCCCACGCCGTGCAGACCGCCGGACACCTTGTAGCCCTCGCCGCCGAATTTGCCGCCCGCGTGCAGCACCGTCAGGCACACCTCCACCGCAGGGCGGCCCAGCTTGGGGTGGATGCCCACGGGGAAGCCGCGGCCGTTGTCGCGCACCTCGCAACTGCCGTCCCTGCGCAAAAAGACGTTGATGTCTGTGCAATAGCCCGCCAGCGCCTCGTCGATGGCATTGTCCACGATTTCATAGACGCAGTGATGCAGTCCGCGGAAGTCCGTGGACCCGATGTACATGCCGGGACGCTTGCGCACCGCCTCCAGC
This sequence comes from uncultured Eubacteriales bacterium, assembly GCA_958448555.1. Lineage (GTDB taxonomy): Bacteria > Bacillota > Clostridia > Christensenellales > Aristaeellaceae > Limiplasma. The sequence goes on from CAUDEL010000078.1 coordinate 2,913, forward strand.
CCTTCGAGCACCTGGATCTGCGTTTCGTCATATGCATTCTTATCCACAGCCGTAGCGCTGGGCGCACCCTGGCCGCCGGGCTGCTGCTGGTTGGTCTGTTCGGTCACCAAATTCCACTCCCTTTGGCGCGTGCCGCGCCGGTTGCTGACATGGAAAACCGCCCCAAACCCGCACAGAGCATGAGGCGGCTTCCTGATTGATATTATACCATTTTTTTAGCGATCTGAAAAGGGGGCGCTTCCTTATTATACACAAAAACGCCTCCCGCCGGGCAGCGGGAGGCGCGGGAGCGTCACTTGGAGGTGTTCTTGCGCAGGCTGGACATCGTCTTTGTGCCCGCCATGCCGTCGGCGTGCAGCCCCTTCTGGTACTGGTACTTTTTGACGGCCTCGTAAGTCAGGTCCCCGTAGACGCCGTCAATGGCGCCCTTGTAACAGCCGACCTTCTTGAGCATGCGCTGAAGCGACTTGACCTTGCTGCCCTCGCAGCCGTAGGACAGCGTCTCGGGGTTGACGGACTTGGAGGTGTCGATTCGCTCCCGGTTCCGCGTGCCATTGAGGGCGCCGACGCCCTCATAGAGCGCGGTGAGGGTGCGGTCGCCAGGCTTGCCGTCCACGGTAATGCCGATGGCCTCCTGGAACTTGCGCACGGCGCGGCGCGTTTCAGGGCCGAATTTGCCATCCACGCTGCCCTTGTAGTATCCCTTGGACTTGAGCTTGGACTGCATCTCACGCACGTCCTCGCTGTGTTCCCCATAGGGGATGGTGTCATAGGCCAGCGCGGCGGCGGCGACCGACAGACACAGGATCAGCGCCGTAAGGAACGCGGTAAAACGCAGGAAAGATAAACGCATGAAAATTCCTCCTTCCGTTATCAGTATACCGCAAGCCCTCCTCCTTGCCAAGGGATAAAGGGCGAGTGTAAGGGTTTTGTAAGAGAAACGTTACATTGCGGAACGGGAAGAAAAACGCCGAGAGGACTTTACAAAACGCCGGCCGGTTTGATATAATCTATTAAGTTGTGCGCCTGTAGCTCAGCAGGATAGAGCGGCCGCCTCCTAAGCGGCAGGCCGTGGGTTCGAATCCCGCCAGGCGCGCCAGCCTTTAGAAGACCCCCGATTCTGAAGCAAAGCGCCGCTGACGGCGCGCTGCTCGAGGCTCGGGGATCTTTTTGTCTTGGCGTGGAATGTTTTTTCCGAAACGCGGGGCTGCGCTTGTCCGGGGGATTCACACATGGTACAATGATGTCAGATACGGGCCGGAAAGAAAGGCTGCCGTGGAATTGCGCGTTACATCGTCTGCGCCCGGCAACCGTCGCATTGTGCTAGCCCGGGGGGTGCCGCTCTGGCGAAAAGGCATTGTCCCCTATCCGGCGAAGCAGCCGTATCGCGTAATGAAAGGAGTCTGAACCATGTCTGTCAAACAAACCGCAGGGCGCGACGCCCTGGGAACCTTCGCCCCGAAATTTGCCGAGCTCAACGACGACGTGCTCTTTGGGCAGGTCTGGAACCGCACCGATAAGCTTTCCCTGCGCGACCGTTCGCTGGTGACGGTCACGGCGCTGATGGCGCAGGGGCTGACGGATTCGTCCTTCCGCTATCACCTGACCTGCGCACGGCAAAACGGTATCACCCGCGAGGAGATTGCCGAAATCCTGACCCATGCCGCCTTCTATGCGGGCTGGCCGAAAGCCTGGGCGGCGTTCAACATGGCCAGGGAGGTCTGGGCGGAGGACGCCGCCGCAGATGGCATGAGCGCCCATGCCGCCTCGATGATCTTTCCCATCGGCGCGCCCAACGACGGCTTTGCGCAGTATTTTAGCGGCAGGAGCTATCTGGCGCCGCTTTCCGCCGGGCAGGTGGGCATCTTCAACGTGACCTTCGAGCCGGGCTGCCGCAATAACTGGCACGTCCACCGCGCGGATGAAGGCGGCGGACAGATTCTGGTGTGCGTAGCCGGCCGGGGCTGGTATCAGGCGTGGGGCGAGCCCGCGCGGCTGCTCACGCCCGGCGATGTGGTGAACATCCCCGCGGGCGTCAAGCACTGGCATGGCGCTGTGAAGGACGGTTGGATGAGTCACCTGGCCGTGGAGGTGCCTGGCATAAATGCCGGGAGCAAGTGGCTGGAGCCGGTCGCCGATGCCGAGTATGATGCGCTGAGGTAAAGATGCTCGGACCGAGCGCCGGGCAGGGCGCGAGCCCTTGACGCAAAAGGCGCAAATTGTTATAATACGCCCTGAATCAATCCGTATTTACCCGATACGGAAACAAAGGAGTGGAATGTAGAGTGATCGTTCGCGCAAAAACGGTGCTTTGCCTGATGATGGCGCTTATGATGGCCGTTTCCATGGGCCTGGCGGAGGAGACGCCCAGCTTGAAGGATGACTTTTATGCGGTGGTGAACGCCGAATGGCTGGAGCAGACGGAAATTCCCTCGGACGCTCCGGAAGTGAGCGTCTTTTCCGAACTGGGGGACCAGGTCCAGGAGGTGCTCAAGGCGGACTTCCAGGCCATGCTCGACGGCGAGAAGGCTGTGCCGGAAGAACTGACAGACTTCATCGAGCTCTACCGGCTGGCGGCGGACTATGAAACCCGCAATGCCCTGGGCGCGGAGCCGCTCAAGCCGTACCTTGAGAGGATCGAGGCGCTGGACGGTATGGACGCGCTGCGGGAAAACCTGGCAGACCTGATGATGGCGGGCATGCCTCTGCCCTTTGGCGTGACAGTGATGGCGGATATGGCCGATGCCTCCGTCAACGCGCTGTATATGGGGCCCTGCGCGCTCTTCCTGTCGGTTAAGGACTATTATCTCGATGATGCCACCCGTACCACGCTGCAGGGCGTTTACGGCCAGATGTCCAAGAACCTGCTGGTGATGGCGGGCAAGACCGAGGAGGAGGCCGCGGAGATCGTATCCCAGGCGCTGGCCTTTGACGAAAGTCTAGCGGCCTACAGCCGTACCGCCGAGGAGAGAAGCGACGCCACCGTCAGCTATAACCCGCAGCCTCTTGCGCAGCTGGACGAGCAGGTGGAGAATTTTGACCTGACCGCCCTGCTGGGAGACCTGATGAAAGAGGTTCCCGAAACCGTCATCGTGACCGACCCCGCCTATTTTGAGGCCCTGGATGAACTGGTCAGCGACGAGACCTTCCCCCAGATGAAGAGCTGGATGCTGGTGGCGATGGTCAACGCCGTCGCCCCCTACCTCAGCGATGACTTCCGCGTGCAGGCCGCCGCCTTCAGCCTCGCGCTCAGCGGCGCCGCTGAGCCGACCGGCGCGGAGGAGGCCGCCTATAACGTGGCGATGGGCGTGTTTAGCGAGGTTGTGGGCATCTATTACGGCAAGACCTATTTCGGCGAGGAAGCGCGCCAGGACGTGCAGGCCATGGTGGAGCAGATAGTGGATGTCTACAGGCAGCGCCTGACTGAGAACGAGTGGCTTAGCGACGAGACCCGCGAGATGGCCATCCGCAAGCTGGACCACATGAGCATCCATGTGGGATACCCGGATGAGGCAAGGCCCATGTACGCGCTGCTCAAGACGGTGCCCGCCTCCGAGGGCGGCACGCTGGTAGATAACATGATGGCGTATACCCGTGCGTCGGCGGAGTATGTCCTCGGCCTCTGCGGACAGCCTGTGGACCGCAGCGAATGGCCCCTGAGCGCGAACACGGTCAATGCCATGTACACGCTCACCAACAACAGCATCAACTTCCCCGCCGCCATCCTTCAGGAGCCGTTCTACAGCCTGGAGCAGTCCGCTTCCGCCAACTACGGCGCCATTGGTGCGGTCATCGCGCATGAAATTTCCCACGCTTTCGATCCCAACGGCTCCAAGTTTGACGAAAACGGTTCGCTGGCCAACTGGTGGACCAAGGAGGACCTGGCGAAGTTTGAAGAGTTGTCCCAGGCGATGATCGAAGAATTTGACGGCCTGCCCTTTGCGGGTGGAACGGTCAACGGCACCCTGACCGTGACGGAAAATGTAGCCGATGCGGGCGGCCTGTCCTGCGCGCTGGAGGCGCTCAAGCAGACCGAGGACGAGCCAGACCTGGAGGCCTTTTTCACCAGCTGGGCCAGGGCGTGGCGCAACAAGGCCACCGAAGCCTATATGAATCTGAACCTGACCATGGACGTGCACGCGCCCTCCAAGCTGCGCGCCAATATCCAGGTGCAGAACCTCGATGATTTCTTCACCACCTTTGGTATCGAGGAGGGCGACGGCATGTACCGCGCGCCCGAGGACCGCGT
>CAUDEL010000079.1:0-7051 GCA_958448555.1 uncultured Eubacteriales bacterium
ATTATATCACTTCTGGCAGTATCGCGCCTACTTTTCTGTGCGGTATTGCCTTAGGTCGATTGCTTAAAGCGTTCCAGCGTCGCGTCACGCCAGCCAAGCAGAGCCTCGCTCCATTGGGTTTCAGGGCCATAGTACGCCTCAAAAACCCCTTGCACCGTCTCAGCCACGCTCCATTGCCCGGCGCGGATGGAAGCCTTCTCCTCATCCGTAAAGGGAATCTGATATTGATAATCAATGGCGCTATGGACAAAGGCATCCCGGTCACCCGCCTCCCAGCGCTCAAACCAGCCCTCCTCCTCAACCCTGTACCACAGGAAGCGGATGCCCTCTTCCCCGGCATAGGCCCCCTGCGTGGAGGTAAAGGGTGTCCGCGCGCCTTCAGCGGGCAGCATCACATAGTTCCATTTCGGATACGCCGCATCGTGGAAAACCAGAAACGACGTTCCATCCTGCTCCATGTGCGCATAGACAAACCGATCCGCGTCCGCAAAGGAATGGCCAAACGTGCCGGTGAGAAGCTCATACGCCCAGCTTGCCTGCTCCGCTGTTTCCGCATCCAGTTCGGCCATCGGCAGGAAGTCCGCCTCGAGGCTCTGCGCGCCTGCCAGCGCACGGTCCATCAGCGTTTCTCTGCTGGCCATGCGGGCAGCATTGCTCGCCTGTATGCGTTCAACGTCCACCTCGCCTGATTCCCTGCGGGTGAATCTGAACACATACATCTCCGGGCTCATTCGGATCGAGAGGCTCCCCGTATGGCCGGATTCCGCCATGGTATAGCTCAGCACCACGCATCGTTCGTCGTCAAACCAGCCGTCCCCGCTGACGGAAAGCGTATCGAACGACTCTCCAAGGACCACGGATGACCACAGATGCGCAAAATCAACAATCCTGGCCCTGTAGGCGTCGTGAACATCATAGGAAGGATTCGCCGGGAGTATTTCTTTGGCATGATAGATCGTACCGTAGGCGGCGCCATCCTCGATCTCCCAGATATGACCCTCGCTGTCAAAGCTGACCATGACCATCCCGCCCGCCTCTCCCGGCGGCGGCCAGGCGTTTACCTGCCATAGCTCTCCTCCGTCTATCACCTGCCATTGCAGCGCATCAAAGCCAGCCGCAGGCGACAGCATATTCAGCCACGGCCCGGAGGAAAAAATCTCCCGCGCATACGCCTCCGCCTCCTGCGGGGTATTGACGGCATGCCGCTGCACTGCCGGACCGCTCCATTGCGGCGCAACCGGCTCGGAAAGCGGGCGCAGGTATTCCGCCGTGGCGAAGGCAAACAGCGTACCCGCGCAGGCAACGCACAGCGCCGCCACGCACAGCCAGCGCAGCGCCGCGCGTCCGTCCACGATGGCCCGCAGGCGGCGCTTGATGTGCCTGCCCTTCATGGTCATGCCCGTGGCCAGCACGGACATTTCCGGGCGGCTTCGCCGCGCGGCGTTCAGCGCCAGGGTGTTTGCGTAGCGGATACGTTCCTCATCGCTCATGGGCTGAATCACATGCTCGTCGCAGGCCATCTCCTGATCGCCTCTGGACAGCCAGGCTGCCAGCCACACCAGCGGGTTGAACCAGTGAATCACGCAGCAGGCATTTCGCACAAGCCCCCACCAGGGATCACCGGCCTTTTTATGGCACAGCTCATGCGTGAGCACCGGAAGAAGGTCCTCCTCCCTAAGCGTCAGGGGAAGTGCGACATAGGGCCTGAAGACCCCGACCAGGCAGGCCCCTGGCAGCGGGTCCACCCAGTAGACCGGCACGGGCCGGATTTTGCGCTGTTTGCATAGCTCGCGGTAGCGTGTCAGGCTTTCTCCCTCAAGCGCCCCCACGCGCCCGCGCCTGAGCGCAAGCAGAAAGCGCGCGTTTCGCCATGTCATCCAGCCCGCCACCGCCAGCGCCGCGACGGCATAAGCCGCCAGCAACCGGCCCGCCATACGCCCGCCTCTGATGTCGTAGGAGACCTCCCAGAGGGCTTCGGAAAGCCCGGCAGCGCCGTCATACGCCTCGGCAGACAGGGCGAGATCCCTGACCGCGTCTATGGTGCGCACCCGTACCTGATCCGCGATGGGCCGCACGCCCGTGTCGGACGACAACGAAGGGCGAAGCTCGTTTATCATGGGATTGGGGAGCGATAAGGGAAGCAGCAGTCGCGCCGCCACCAGCAACCAGGCAAAACAGATAAGACGGCTGGTGAGCTTGCAGCGCAGAAAACGGCGTACAGGCAGCATCAGTAAAATCATGACGCTGCCGGCCAACGTGGCCTCAAGGAGAAAGTTGAACACGGTTGCGGCCCTCATGAACGCACCTTCCTTCGCATCAATGATGGCAGAGGTACTATGTTCGTCCACCTCATTATACGCATAAGGTATACATTTGTCAACCTTTCGTGTCGAAAAACCGCACATGTCCAAAGGGCATGTGCGGCATATAGTCGGCTTCAAGCCTCCCCCGCGGCGGCGCGCAGGTCCCCGGCGGTCAGCAGCATAAGCGTCTCGCGCGTCACCTGCGCCTGCGCGGCCAGGCGGTCCGCCTGCGCGCTCACGGCGCGCTCAAACAGATTGCGCACGCCTCTTGCGTTGCCAAAGCCCTCCGTGTCCAGGCTCAGGCGAGCCAGGATCGCCTTGAGCGGCTCCCGGGCGTCCGCATCCAACTGATACCCGCCAGTTTTGCAGCGCATTTCAAAGATGTCCGCCAGTTCCTCGACAGTGTAGTCGGGAAAGTGCAGGAAACGGTTGAACCGGCTCTCCAGGCCCGGGTTGGAATGGATGAAGGTTTCCATGCGCTCCGTATAGCCCGCCGCGATGACCACCAAGTCGTCCCGATGATCCTCCATGGTCTTGAGCAGCGTGTCCACCGCCTCCTGACCGTAGTCACTCCCGCCCTGAGCGGTCAGCGCGTACGCCTCGTCAATAAAGAGCACGCCGCCCAACGCTTTCTGAACCGCCTCGCTCGTCTTGATGGCGGTCTGTCCCACATATCCGGCGACCAGTCCGCTTCGGTCCACCTCCACAAGCTGGCCCTTGGACAGGATGCCAAGGCTCCTGTATACCCGCGCCATCAGCCGGGCGATCATCGTCTTGCCCGTTCCCGGGTTCCCGGTAAACACCATATGCAGCGACACATCGCCCACCGGGAGACCGTTTTCCTTCCGCAGCTTCTGCACGGACACGAGGTTGATGAGGCTTTTGACCTCACGCTTGACGGCCTTGAGGCCGATATACCCGTCCAGCTCTTTTTGCAGCGCTTCAAGCGACTCCGGCGCGCTCGTCTCCCCCTCCGCCCCGGGCTTGAGAGCGGCCTCCAGAGCGGCGCCGCTCTCAGCCGCTGGCGGGGCATCCCAGAGATCTGCGGCGAGGCGCTGAAGGCTGCTGCGCGTCATTTGCCCGATGACCTCCATCTGCAGCCGGATGATTTCATCCCTGCGGTCCATGGATGTCCCTCCTCCCCTTTGCGCTCAGGCGCCTGTAAGCGCGGAACGCGGAATGAAGAGGCGGCAGACACGACCCTCCAAGCCAATCTGCACATACGCCCATTCGTCGCCCATAAACGCAAGCAGGGTGACCTGATCGCCAGCCTTCAGGCTCGTCAGCGTCTCCTTGGCGTTCAGCGGGTCGTCCGTGCCATCGCAGTCGCTGGCCAGGGTGATGGGAATCGAACAGAAGCCGAGCTTGGCGACATTCTCCGCGTCGGCCAGCGTGCTGTCATCAATGTAGCCCATGCGGCCGCGCGAGCCGTTCCCGATGGTGTAGCTGACCAGGACCCAGCCGTTCTCCACGCCGTAGATCAGCACGCTTTCGTCCGTATCCACCTGCGCGCCGCTCACGCGGTAGGTTTCCTCGCCGGGCGCGCAGCGGACCGGCAGCGTCTGGGCCTTTTCAAACGAAGCGTCGCTGAGCGGTGCCAGAGACGGAGCCTGCTGGACGGCCTGCTGATAAGGCGACAGGGTAGGCGTCGGGCTGGGGGTGGGCGTTGGACTTGGCGTCGGGGTCGGGGTCGGGGTCGGGCTTGGCGTCGGCGTCGGTATGGGCGTCGGCGTCGGGGTGACGAATTCCTCCGGAGCGACGCTGTCCCCCTGACGGTTGAGCACATAGCCGCTCATCGTACCGTCCTGGCCATAGAGCGTAAAGGCACTGTCGCTACCGATATCCAGCGTGCCATTGAGCACGTCGCTGGTGAGCACGCCGTCGGTCACGTCGTAGCTGCTCACGCTCACCGTCAAAAGCTTTCCGTCGGCCGTAAACTGATAATAGACCTCGCCGTCGGTTCCCAGCGGCTTCCAGAGGCCGTGGGTGAGCACATCCACGGTGATGGCGTCGTTTCCGGCCAGCGGCATGGGGGTGGGCGTAACGACCGGGGGCAGGGAGAAATTCGGATCGAGCGTCGCCTGCGGCGCAGGCGTGACGGTCGCCTGGACGGTCTGCGCAGGCGTGGGCGTCCCGCTTGTTTCGTCCGGTTCCGCCGTGTCCGTCTGCGAGGCCGTACCGGCCAGCAGCTCCGAGCGCGTAAGGCTCAGCTCCTCCCAGGGGATGTCCACGAAAACCGCGTCGCTGCAAAGCTCGCCTGAAGCGTAGAACAGGCGAAGCGCCGGGGATGCCAGATAGTAGGATTTGGGGTTTGGGACATCCGAGGCGGAAGCGATCGTGCCAACCAGCTCCCCGTATTCTCCGGCACGCTGGTACACGGCCTGCTGCAATGCGGTGCGCACCGTTTCCCAGTCTTCCTCGAACAGCTCGGACACCTCCACGCTGCGCTGTCCGGCAAGGTCTACGATCAGATAGAAAAACTCCGTGCTGGCGCTTGGCTGGTCCACAGCGCGATTACGCACCGTCGCCTCTACCGACAGCAGGCCGGGAAAATCCAGCGATACGTTGAATCCGCCGCGGATCTCATCCAGGCCTCCGTCAGCATAGGCGTCATCCTGAGCCATCTGCCCCCGCTTTTGCAGGGCCTGAATGGGGGCGGTTACATGGTCCGTCAGGTAGAGCTCCAGTTGCGCGTCTTCGCAGGAAAACGTGGGATAATCCACCACGATCTGCTGACGGCCCACCGTCTCCTCCACATGGTTTCGAACCACGGTGATGCCCTGAGCGGAAAGATCCGTCTCCTGTGCGGCAGCCGAGCCGCAAACGAGCAAAAGCGCCAAAAGCAGCGCCGTAAACCGTTTCATCACGGATACCTCCTTAAAATTCGCCTTCCAGCCGGATAGGATAACACGACTGTGTGGACAAGGCTACATATTCGCTCTTCCCCTCCCGCTCCAGCACAAAGGAGTGGGAAAGCGGCTGCGGATAGGCCGCGCCCGTTACCGCATGCACGGTAAACGTGCCGCCGTCGCCCTCCAGCGTCTTTTCCGCCCAGGTGATGTCGCTGGCCACGGGACGGATGCTGTCGTAGACAAAATCATAGTGCTGCTCGCCCTGTACAAACAGGCCATATTTGCCGCTTTCAGGGGCCCGGACCACCATCGCGTCGCAGTCCAGATAGGCGTGAACCTCGGGGGAGGTCACCAGCGGCGCGGACGTATCGGGCAGACGGTACATCTCGCCCGTGTTCATGTAGGCCATCCCGCAGGCGGAGGCCACCAGGTCCTCCATGTCAGGCGTAGCCAGCCAGCGGCTCATGGTTCCATCCTGCCCAAGGACATAGAGGAGATATCGCTGGTCGCTTTCCGCGGTGCTGCCCGTATCCACATACGCCACGGTGGACTGGCCCGTAAAGGGATAGGCGCGGGCAAACCAGAGGGTACTGAAAAGCTGTCCGCCGGCGTTGATGTAGTTAGCGCTTCCGTCCTTCTCGCTTTGGATGATGGACCAGCCGTTGTACATGGGATGCAAGCGCAGCTCTGAGCCATAGCTGGCCTCAAGATCGGCGGTGCGCACCAGCGCCGAGCCATTGACGGCCACCAGGTAGGGCTTTTGATCCACATAGAACCCGCCAAAGGCCTGCGGGAACATTCCCTGCGAGCTCAGTCCCTCAAAATAGCATAGCAGCCGTCCCTCGGCGGCGGTAAACAGATAGAAATCATAGGTGCCGTCTGGACGAAGGTTGCTGGTGAGCACATGCGTATCCGTCACGGCACGGATGTCCATCTGGACGGTTCCGCTCAGACGGCTGATGGCCGTGCGGGTTGTGTCGGCGATCTCCAGGGCCGGCGCGGCATCATAGCCCGAAATGGGCTGGGGCGTCGTCATGACCGTAAAGGTTGCTTCCGGCTGGGTGACGATTCCCGTCTGGTTCAGCCATTCTCCGATCCGGTCGCGCATGAGCCACCCGCCGCCGGCCAGCACAACGAGCACGGCTGCGCCAACAAGGACCTTTTTTATCCTGCGCCTGCGCCGCCGACGCTGAGCGGCGGGGTTTTCGGCCTCCTCGCGGACCTCGTACCCCACGCCATCCATCGAGAGGATATCGCGGCGGGCGGTATCGGCCCAGGTCGCTTCCCGCGGGCGGTAGACGTTGCTCTGCACTTCGCCCGCCGGCTGAACGGGCTTATCGTCAATGCCGAGAAAATCGAGCTTCGGAGGTGGCGCAAAGGCGGGCTCCGCCTCTTCGCCCTCCGGGGATTGGGATCCGCCGCGCCGGTAATAGGCGGAAAGATCCTCCTGGGGATGGGACGTCTTCTCCACACCGGCTAAGCCTTCCCCGGGAGCGTTTGGCGTATAGTCGCCGTATGGCTGCACGCTCGCCTCGGCCTGCGCCTCCGCGCCCTGAAGCTCCTGCTGGGCAGCGGCCTCAAGCGCGACTTCCTCCCCGGCCGGAGAGACCGTCCTGGCCATATACAGGCTCCTCGCCCGTTCACTGCGCCTTACCCGGCTTTTGCCGGAATGGTTATCCGTCATCGTCACACCTCGTCCAATCCGTAGAAACTTACATCCAGCATTATACGATAACATGTTATCCGTTTCGCGTCAAGAATACACGCTTCTTTTGGATGTAAAAACTGTAGAGCTACAATACATATTGGACAGTGAAGAAAAAAAGGATGAGACCTGAGCACCCATCTGGTATAGTTGAGTTGCGACACCAACTAAGGAAGGAGCTCAAGCCTCAT
>CAUDEL010000080.1:0-6930 GCA_958448555.1 uncultured Eubacteriales bacterium
GCCAGCGTCCGCCGCGACGATTGAGGTTGCGGACCTGTGGCCCTCCGAACCTCCCATAAGGTTTTTTGACAGTCTGAAGGGAGTTGCAGCACCGCTTTACGCGGGACTGCAACTCCCTTTTCTCAGCTTGCCGGAATCAATGAGGAATTACTCGGCGTCAGCCGCCACGGCATTGGCCGCCGTCCGGCCGGAGACAAAGATCTCCACGATGGCGTTGCCGCCCAGACGGTTGCCGCCATGGATGCCGCCGGTCACTTCGCCCGCAGCATAGAGGCCGGGGATGATGTTGCCCTCGGTATCCAGCACATGGCGCTCGGTGTCCACCTCAACGCCGCCCATGGTGTGGTGCGTGGAGGGAGCCATCAGACGGATACGCAGCGTGGTGTTCTCCAGATCGTAGGTGTCCACGTTGTAGCTGCCGTCCTCGTTCTTCTCCACGTCGCCGATGGTGCGGGAGGCGATCGCCTTGCCGACGTCCTCGAACTCGCCCTGGCCCATTACGGCCATGTCGTAGTTGCGAATCGTCTCAAGCACCACGTCGGGATCGGCCGTCACGCCGATCTGCTCGAACAATTCGCCCAGTTCGGTCGCCTTGCGGGTGTAGTAGCGGCCGTCGAAGTCGCCTTCTTCAAGCTGGATCGGGCCGGGGATGGGCTCGTTCACGTTGTAGATTTCAATGAATACGCCCTTGGTGCCGTTGACTTCCATGCCGTTCTCAAACTCGGCCAGGGACAGCACGTCGCGCTCGGAGCCCTCGTCCACGAAGCGCTTGCCCGTGGTTGGGTTGATGTACACGGCGTAGTTGCCGCCGCCGAAGGCCAGGTTGCCGTTGTCCACCCAGGAAATGGGCATCAGCTGGGTGAAGCCCATGCCCGTGGTGGCCGCGCCGACCTCCACAGCCATGTCGATGCCGCTGCCGGTGAGGGAGGAGCGGTTGGTGGTCTTGGTGGCCGCGGTCAGGTACTCGCTGGACCAGTACACGTTGGTGTCGAGCACCATGTCGATGTTGGCCGCATAGCCGCCGGTCGCCAGGATGACGCCCTTGGTGGCGTAGGCGGTGACCTCGGTGCCGTCATAGCGGGTCGCCTTGACGCCGATCACGCGGCCGGTGTCGTCGGTGATGAGGCTCTCGGCCGTGGTGCGCAGCATGATCTCGTTGGCCTCGTTGGCGGAGAGGAACTCGTTCATGGGAGCCACGAAGTAAGTGCCCCAGCGTCCGCCGTAGCTTTCCGCTTCGCCGTCACCGTCGGTATCGACCTCGGCGCCGATGAACTCATTTTCACGATACCACAGCGCGCCGATGAGGGTCGGCTGGGTGTCCTCGACGAAGGTGGAACCCATCTCCTCCAGCCAGGGCTTGAGCTCCTGACCGTCAACGATGAACTGGGTGACCAGGTCGATGTCGCCGTAGATCCACTCGCTGCCGTCCGCGCTCTGGCGCAGGCCGCCGTAGTAGGTCTGGAAGATGTGGAGGTTGAGCGTGGAGAACAGGGTAAGCTGGTTTTCCGGCACGCCCGCGTCCAGCTGGGGCTGCGCCCAGTCCAGATACGCCTGGATTTCGGCCTTGAGCTCCTTGAGCACGGGCAGGTAGTCGGCGTGGACGCCGTGCTTGGACAGCTCCTTCATGTCGCCGGCCACGTACTCATGGTCCTTGTAGTAGTCCGCGTCGAACTCCTCTTCGTTCCATTCCAGAATGGCCTTGAGCTCGTCGATGCAGCCCTGCACGGACTTGACCTTGTCGTAGGTGTTGCCGTCAAAGCCAACGCCGGTCGTGGCGTCGGGATCTTCGGGGTCCCACACCAGGTAGGGCATCACGCTCTGGTACTGGCCGCCCGAAACAAGCGTGTTGCCGCCGACCTCGGCGTTGGTTTCGATGACCAGCACGGTGTCGCCGTTCTGCGCAGCCTGAGCCGCCGCCGCGATACCCGCGCCGCCGGCGCCCACGATCACCACGTCATGGGTGACCTCAATGGCATCCTGCGCCTCGTAGGAGAAGGGCTTGGCGCCCACCTGCAGCGCAGCCACGTCGCATCCGGCCTGTTCAGCCGCCGCGTTGACGGCGCCAAACACCGCGCGGCTGGTGAACGTCGCGCCGGACACGCCGTCAATGCCCGTCGAGGTATATTCGATGATCTGGGGGAAGAGGATGTCATAGGCAACGTCGCCCACGTGCTCCGTCTCGACGGAGGAGACGACCTCGATCGCTTCAATGGCATCCTCCGTGAAGGTGACGCTCAGCACCACGTCACCGTTGTAGCCGGCGGCGGTGCCCTCATAGGTGCCCGGCTTGAAGGCGATCTGCGCCACTTCCTGCGCCTCGCCCCGAGCCTGCGCCAACGCATTGCCCACGGCGGCCTTGACGGCGTCGCTGGTGATGGTCGCACCGGCCATGCCGTCCACGCCATCAGCGTCGGACTGGCCCACATACGCCGCGTTCATCTGCTCGATGGCCGCGCCGCCCAGCGCCGGGGTTTCGCCCTCGCCGGTGATCTCGATCGCGGTGATCGTCTCCTCGTCCACCGTGAGCTTCACGTTTACAGCGCCGCCGAAGCCCTGCGAGGAGGCCTCGTATTCGCCAGGCGTAAACGTAGCGGCACCAGCCGTGAACACCGTGCCAAGCAGCATGACCGCAAGCACGATGCCCGTCCATTTCCTGATTTTCATTCCGTTTTCCCTCCTGTTGTGACGTTTGGTTGACAAATACCATAATTACTATAACCATCAATTATATGGATGTCAAGAACCTTTTGCCAATCCTCACGCAGCATTGCGATTTGTTTAACAATGGAATTTCCTGCTGGCTTGGACATCGATATGCCTTGCTGTAATGTAAATGTTTTTTTGGTTGCCATAAAGGAATATGATTTGACATTGTTGTAAAATTATCATAAACTGATGACAGTTGCTTTTGTAAAAAACCGCATTACGAAAAGGGGGTTCTTTGGATGAAAAAGTGCTTCTGTCTGTTCCTTACCCTGATTTTAACCTTCTCTTTCGCCTGCGCAGCCATGGCGGCTGATCTAGTGATCTATTCCGCCCGCAACGAACGGCTCAACAATGTTGTGATTCCCGCCTTTGAAGCCGAGACGGGCCTGACGGTTGAGATGATTACCGGCTCAACCGGCGAGGTCAACCAGCGCATTAAGGCGGAGGTTGAAAGCGGCGCGGTGACGGTTGATATTCACTGGGCCGCTGATGAAACCATGCTTTCCGCCAACCGCGATCTGTTCCAGGTCTATGTCTCCAGCGAGAACGACGCCATGATGCCATTGTTCCAAAACGACGGAACCAACGTGTTTAACCCCGCGTTTGCCGAGCCAAACGTCCTGATTGTCAACACCGAAAAACTCGACGAGCTGGGAATCACCGTGGAGGGATATGCCGATTTGCTCCAGCCCGAGCTCAAGGGAAAGATCATCGCCGCCGATCCCGCGAACTCCTCCTCCGCGTTCCAGTCCCTGATCGGCATGCTCTATGGCATGGGCAACGGAGACCCCATGTCCGATGAGGCCTGGGCCTTCATCGACGAGTTCCTGCTCAATCTGGACGGAAAGGTTGCGTCCTCCTCCTCGCAGGTGTACAACGGCGTGGCTTCCGGCGAATACTGCGTGGGCCTGAGCTATGAGGATCCCTGCGTGGAGCTGCAGGCTGCCGGGGAGTATCCCGTAAAGGTCGTGTACGCCAAGGAAGGCACCATTTTCTCCGGCCAGTCCATCCAGATCGTCAAGGATGCGCCCCACCTTGAGGCCGCGCAGAGATTTGTGGACTATGTGCTCAGCGAGGAAGTACAGACGGCCGTGGCTGCCGAGCTGAACCTGCGCCCCCTGCGCACCGGGATTCCCGTCAATGCCAAGATGATCCCCAACGAGGAGATCAAGCTCTTTGACACATACAGCGCTGCCTACATCGCCGAGAATAAGCCCACGATCGTAAACACTTACCTTGAGCATGTGGAAATGATGATGGAATAACGCTTTGGGCATGTTTCCGTTCCGCTCTTAACCCTGTGTCAGCCCTGCATCACCGGCGGGGCTGACTTTATGAAACGCTTTTCGGACTTGAATCGAGGTGTCAGCATGGGCGTTGCCATTCAAATTGATAATGTCATCAAGCGCTACGGCGATCATACCGTCATCAACGGGCTGTCTCTGGACATCCGTCCGGGCGAGTTTTTTACGCTTCTGGGGCCTTCCGGCTGCGGAAAAACGACGCTGTTACGCATGATTATTGGATTTAATACCATTGAAGGAGGCCGGATCTCGGTAGACGGGCAGGTGGTCAACGACATCCCCACGAACCGCCGCAACATGGGCATGGTATTCCAGAACTACGCGGTTTTTCCGCATATGAACGTGAGGGACAATGTGGCTTACGGCCTCAGGACCCGCCGCATTGCCAAGGCCGAGCGCCGCAAAAAGGCCGATGAGCTGCTCAAGCTGGTCAAGATCGACCAGTATGCCGAACGCATGCCTTCTCAGCTTTCCGGCGGACAGCAGCAGCGCGTGGCGCTGGCCCGCGCCATTGTGATTCAGCCCGACGTGCTGCTCATGGACGAACCGCTGTCCAACCTTGACGCGAAACTGCGCGTGGAGATGCGCAACGTCATCAAACGAATTCAAAGGCAAATCGGGATCACCACCGTCTATGTCACCCACGATCAGGAGGAGGCGCTGGCCATCTCCGACCGCATTGCCGTAATGCACGACGGTGTGATCCAGCAGATAGACACCCCCAAGCGCCTCTACCAGAGGCCCGCGAATATCTTTGTTTCCACCTTTATCGGCCTGAGCAATATCCTTGCGGCAACCGTAAAAAACGGGCAGCTGGACATGGGCCATGGGTATGTGGTGGAAAGCCCGTACCTCAGGCCCGAAAGCCGGGATGCGGGCGGGGTACTGGTGGCCGTCCGCCCGGAGGAGTTTCTGATCGTCGGGAAGGATCAGCCCGGCATCCCCGCAACCGTCAGATCCAGCGTCTTTTTGGGCATCAATCTCCATTACTTCCTGGAGGATGCGCAGGGCAATGAGCTGGAGGTGATTACGCCCTCCGATCTCACCGAGATCATCCCGGACAACAGCGAGGTCCGCCTGCAGGTCATCAAAGAGAAGATCAATGTGTTCGACGCCGAAAGCCAGGTTTCTCTGATTCGCGAGGGGGTATAGCCATGCGCAGAAAGAATGCCCCGATCTGGACCTTTTTTACGCTTTTGATTCTGGCTGTCTTTCTGATCTTTGTTGTCTATCCGCTCATCCTGATCCTCTACAAATCCGTCATCAACCCGGCGGACAACAGCCTGACCTTTGAAAACTTCACCCGTTTTTTCACCCGCAAATACTATGTCAACACCCTGACAAACTCCTTTAAGGTGACCATTGTCGCCACCCTCATCTCCGCTACGCTCGGCCTCCTGATGGCCTACATCACAAGGCAGGTGCGCATCGCGGGCAGCAAGTGGCTCAATATCCTTATCGTCGTCAGCTACCTCTCGCCGCCCTTCATCGGAGCGTATGCCTGGATTCAGCTCCTGGGACGCAACGGCCTGATAACCAAGGTGCTCAACGCCCTGCTTGGCATCGAATTCCCGGGCATCTACGGATTTGCGGGCATTGTGCTGGTGTTTTCGCTGCAGTCCTTTCCGCTGGTTTACATGTACGTCTGCGGTGCGCTGGAGAATCTGGACAATTCGCTCAACGAAGCGGCGGAAAGCCTGGGCGCCAGCAACTTTCAGCGCGTGACGGGCATCATCCTTCCGCTGGTCATGCCCACGGTGCTGGCCTCCTCGCTGCTGGTATTCATGCGCGTGTTTTCCGACTTCGGCACGCCCATGCTCATCGGCGAGGGCTACCGCACCTTCCCGGTTGTTCTCTACAACCAGTTCATGGGCGAGGTCACAAACGACAGCTATTTTGCGGCCGCCCTGTGCGTCATCATCATGGCGATTACGCTGGTCTTCTTCTTCCTTCAGCGCTGGATCGCCCGGCGGCACAGCTATTCCATGTCGGCGCTCAAGCCCATGCAGCCGCGTACGCCCAAGGCGCTCCCGCGGATGCTGTGCCATGTGTTTGTCTACTTTGTGGTGCTGCTGGCCATGCTTCCTCAGCTCACGGTCATCGTCACCTCCTTCCTCAAGGAATCGACCCCCGGCATGTTCACCAGCGAGTTTTCCCTCGTCAACTATCAGACGATTTTTTCAAAAAACCCGCTCGTCATCAGCAACACCTATCTCTTCGGGCTTTGCGCCATCGCCCTTGTTGTGCTGCTTGGTGTGATGATCTCCTATCTTGCGGTGCGCAAGCGCTCGGCGCTCACCTCCACGGTGGACACGCTGACCATGCTGCCCTATATCATTCCCGGATCCGTTCTTGGCATCTCCTTCCTCTACGCTTTTGCCAAGCCGCCTCTGGCGCTGACCGGCACGGCCGCGATCATCATCATCTCTTTGAGCGTTCGCCGCATGCCCTATACAATCCGCTCCACAACGGCCATCATTGGCCAGATCAGCCCCAGCATCGAGGAGGCGTCCATTTCGCTGGGCGCGTCGGAACTTCGTTCCTTTGGCGAGATCATGGTGCCCATGATGCTGCCGGGCGTGCTCTCAGGCGCCATTATGAGCTGGGTGACGGTCATCAGCGAGCTGTCCTCCTCGATCATGCTCTACCGGGCCAGCACACAGACGCTCACGGTTTCCATTTATACGGAGGTAATCCGCGACTGTTTCGGAAACGCGGCGGCCTACTCAACGGTTCTGACCGTTACCTCCGTGCTGTCGTTGCTGCTGTTCTTTAAGCTCACCGGCAGAAAGGATATCTCCGTTTAGGCAGGACGACGGGTATGGAGGTCAAAAACGATCCCCCGCTGGATGTGGGGGATCGTTTCAGACTGTCAAAAAACCTTATGGGAGGTTCGGAGGGCTGTAGGTCCGCAACCTCA
>CAUDEL010000081.1:0-6625 GCA_958448555.1 uncultured Eubacteriales bacterium
GCAAGGTTTCCCTGCGCGTTTCCCCGGCCGCGCCGCAGGCGCAGGGGAAACGTGTCCTGGCGGAAAAGATCGCCGTAGGCGAGCTTTTTCGACACGCTGGCGCAGGCGGATGCGCCTGCGCCGCGGGGAGGGGTTTATTCCCTGAGAAGAAATGCCTCTACCGCCTCACGGAAGGCCTGGGCGTTGCTGCGGGCGATGAAGTGGTCGCCCGGCAGGATGACGAGCTCGGCGTTGGGGAGGGAGGCATGAATCCTGCGGGTATGGCTGTCGCGGATCATGTCCCGGGTGCCGGCGATCACCAGGGTCGGGACGGTGAGGTTTTTGAGCGCCTGAGGGCGGATATGCGGCTGAAAGACCATCAGGCGAAGCAATTCCAGCCTGCGGCGGGCCTGGGGGCCGGTCCAGGCTGTCAGGGAGGCGAGGCAACAGCGCAGGATGATGGGAATCTGAAGGGAAGGTCTCACGCCGGAGGGAAAGAGGTTGGCGCCGTTGAGGACCAGGCGGTCCACGCGCTCAGGGTAGCGCAGGGCGAAGGTCAGGGCGATGTTGCCCCCGTCGGAAAAGCCCAGGAGGCTGGCCCGCGCAATGCCCTGATGGTCCATGAAGCAGCGCAGGTCCTCGGCGAACTGGGAGATCGTAAAGGGGGCGGTCCCTCTGGGAGAGCGGCCATGACCGCGGGTGTCCAGTGCGATGACGCGAAAGTGCCGGGCGAGGGCGTCCTTCTGACAGTCGAAGTACGACCCGTCCTCGCCGTTTCCGTGAAGCAGGATCAGGGGTTTTCCGCTGCCTGTGTCGGCATGATAAAGCGTAATCTCCATAGTTACCTCACTCAATGGTGGCTGTAAATTTGATGAGCGTTGCGCTGGGGCTGTTGAACATCCGTCTCTTGAGGGGGTGGTATTCGTTGGCGCCCAGGCCGCCCGAGATATACTGGTTGATGCTGTTGACGCGCTGCATGCCCACCAGCCCGCTGTCCGGCGGGAACCAGCCCATGTCCGGCTCATAGAGCGCGCCCACGCCCGGCACGCGCCACTGGCCGCCGCAGTAATGGCCCGCCAGCAGCAGGCTGATGGAGCGGAAGCCGAAGACCGCCTCCTCGTCGGCCCATTCCAGGCTGGTGCGGATATAGTCCTGAATCAGCGGCGCGTGGGTGACGGCGATCTGCAGGTCGGTGGAAAGCATTTCCTGCTGCGCGGCGACGGTCCGTTCCATGACGTCCAGGCGGTAACACAGCGCGCGGTAGCTCGCGCCTCCCTCCGCCTCGTACTGCTGGCCCAGCGCCTCCATCTCTTCCTTCTGCTTGGCCAGGCTGCTCACCATGCCTTCGGTGTTCACATCATAGAGGTATTCCGGGGTAAACCAGACGCTGAGCTTTCCCACCTCCTGACGCACAGGCGCGTCCAGGTAAATGGCGCCTTCGGCCTGGGCGGCGAGCACCCAGTCGTTGAGCACCTCCGGCGTCCCCCGCGGCGTCGTCACCACCGCGTCGGGGTCGTCGTCGCCGGCGATAAAGTATACAGGCGCCTTGGGATTCAGCTGACGGAGCGTGTGGATCAGCGTCAGCATGGGCTCATAGTTGCCGCTGCCGCCCACCATGTCGCCGCTGAGCACGACGGCGTTAAAGCTCTTGCCCTTGAGCAGCGACTGCCATAGCTCCATGTCGCTTCCCAGCGGCGCGGCGTGCAGATCGCTCAGATGCAGCACCGTAAAGCCTTCAAACGTCTTGTCCAGCCCCATCACCGAGACGCGCTCGCTCAGGAGCGAAACGCGGCTGTTGGCGGCATGATTGAGCAGAAACGTCGCCAGCACCAGCGCCACGATCATGGCCAGCACCGTCGCCAGGCATCCCAACCTTCCGGTTTTCTGCTTTTCGGGGGCGAAGATATACTCATTCTTGCGCTTTCCCATCTCATACACCCCCATATATAGTAGTATCATCATAGGCCAGCCGCTCGGGTAAGTCAACGTATGCTTTCTAAGAAAAGCATTACACTTTTGCTTGAAAATGCGAAGTTTCATCAACAAATCCGATACAACCGGTCACAGATGGGTTAAACTTGTAAACGGCCTTCGGGCCGCATTTCCTCCCCGAAATGATGGAAGCGTCATCCTAACTAACGTTTTTCGGCGTCCAAACAATCCCGGTTTTCCCATTTCTTCCCCGAGAAGGCGGCTGATATGCGCGGAAAATTTTTTTGGATTCTTTCATTGACAAATCGTTTTTCCGCGCTATAATGTTTGTCGTACAACTGTTGCATATAAAACATTTAAACGGAGGGCCAAATGCAACGAAAGATTGGAATCGACATTCACCGGCTGGACAACCGCATCCGACGCTGTGTGTGTCGGGCCGTTGCGCAGCACGAGATCGAGGCGGTCAGCGGCAGCAACGGCCGCATCATCCGCTTCCTGAGCGAGCATGCGGACCGGGACATCTACCAAAAGGATTTGGAGGAGGCGTTCGGCATCACCCGTTCCACGGCCTCGCGGGTTCTGCGGCTGATGGAACAGAAGGGGCTTGTGGAGCGCAGGAGCGTGGCGCACGACGCGCGGCTGAAAAAGCTGATTCTTACGGAGCGCTCGCGCGCGCTGCTTGAGGAGATGTGTCAGACCGGCAGCTCCGTGGACGAGCAGCTGATGCGTGGATTTACGGCCGGGGAGATCCAGATGCTCTATGATTTTCTGGACCGCATGTTCAAAAACCTGGAATAATGCCGTTTCAAGATCATTCCGACAGGAGGGAAAGCTATGGTCAAACGCCTGATGAAAAGCATCCGGGAGTTCAGGGTCCCATCTATTAAAGCATCCATTTACGTATCGCTGGAGGTGGTCATGGAGGTGGTCATCCCGCTGGTGATGGCGGACCTCATCGACAAGGGGATCAACGGGGGCGACATGCCCTACATTCTCAAAACGGGTCTGATCCTCGTTTTGGCGGCGCTTCTGTCGCTGTGCTTCGGTGCGCTGGCAGGAAAGTACTCCGCCATGGCCTCGGCGGGCTTTGCCAAGAACCTGCGCAGGGACATGTACAGCCATGTGCAGGAATATTCCTTTTCCAACATCGACAAATTCTCCACCGGCGGCCTGGTCACCCGTCTGACCACGGACGTGACCAACGTGCAAAACGCCTACCAGATGGTCATCCGCATCGCGGTGCGCGCGCCGCTTATGCTGATCTTCTCCCTGGGCGCCGCCATCTGCATCGACTGGCAGCTCTCGGTGATCTTCCTGGCCTTCATCCCGGTTCTGGGCATTGGCCTGTACCTGGTCGCCAGCCACGCGCATCCGATTTTTGAGCGCGTGTTCAAACTCTATGATCGCCTCAACGGCGTCGTGGGCGAGAACCTGCGCGGCATCCGTGTGGTCAAGTCCTTTGTGCGCGAGGCTTACGAGGAGGAGAAGTTCGGCGCCATCTCCAGCGACATCTATCAGGATTTCTCCCATGCCGAGCGTATTCTGGCCTTCAATATGCCGCTGATGCAGTTTTCCGTCTATGGCTGCATGCTGCTTATCAGCTGGTTCGGCGCCAAGGCGGTGGTGGCCTGCGGCGGCGACGCGGTGCTGGGCCTGTCCACGGGCGAGCTGACCAGCCTGTTTACCTACACCATGCAGATCCTCTCCAGCCTGATGATGCTGAGCATGGTGTTTGTCATGATCGTCATCTCCCGCGCCTCCATGGAGCGCATTGACGAGGTGTTGCAGGAGAAAAGCGCCATCGTCTCGCCCGAAAACGCGGTGACGGAGGTGAAGGACGGCTCCATCGTCTTTGATGACGTGACCTTCCGCTACAACGCCAGCGCCGAAAAGCCGGTGCTGGACCATGTGAAGTTGAACATCGCCTCCGGGCAGACGATCGGCATCCTGGGCGGCACGGGATCGTCCAAGTCAAGCCTGGTGCAGCTCATTCCGCGTCTGTACGACGTAAGCGAGGGCAGCGTGTCCGTGGGCGGCGTGGACGTGCGGCGCTATGACCTGGAAACCCTGCGCGACGCGGTGGCCTTCGTATTGCAAAAGAACGAGCTGTTCTCCGGCACCATCAAGGACAACCTGCGCTGGGGCAACGAGCACGCCACTGACGAGGAAATGATTCACGCCTGCAAGCTGGCGCAGGCCGACGGCTTCATCCAGTCCTTCCCCGACGGATATGACACCTACATCGAGCAGGGCGGCACCAACGTCTCCGGCGGCCAGAAGCAGCGCCTGTGCATCGCCCGCGCGCTTTTGAAAAATCCCAAGGTCCTGATTCTGGATGACTCCACCAGCGCCGTGGATACCGCGACTGACGCGCTGATTCGCAAGGCGTTTCTGGAGGAGATCCCCAACGTCACCAAGATCATCATCGCCCAGCGCGTGGCCAGCGTGATGGACGCGGATCAGATCATCGTACTCAACGAGGGCCGTGTGATGGATGTGGGCACGCACGACGAGATGATGAGCCGAAGCCCGATTTACCGCGAGGTCTATGAGTCCCAGATGAAGGGAGGCGATGAGGAATGATGCGGGGTATGAGAATTCGCGGGGGCGCAAGGCCCCAGGATGTCGGGCAGACCATCCGCAGGCTGATGAGCTACGTGGCGCGCTACCGCCTCAGGCTTTTGCTGGTGGTGCTTTGCATCATCCTCAGCGCCGTGGCCAGCGTGCTGAGCTCGACGTTTATCGGCATTTTGATCGACGACTATATCGCGCCGCTGCTGCTGACGGAGAATCCCGTGTTTACCGGCCTGGCCCGGGCGCTGGGCATGATGGCCTGCGTCTATATCGTGGGCCTGGTGAGCGCGTATTTCTACAACCGCCTGATGGTCACCGTGGCACAGGGCGTGCTCAAGGATGTGCGCGACGAGATGTTTGCGCACATGCAAACCCTGCCCATCCGCTACTTTGACACGCACAGCCACGGCGAGGTCATGAGCCACTTCACCAACGACACCGACACGCTTCGCCAGATGATCGCCCAGGCGCTGCCGCAGGTGCTCTCCTCGGTGGTTACGCTGACGGCGGTGGTGTGCGCCATGCTTTCCCTGAGCCTGTGGCTTACGCTGTTCGTGCTGGCCTTTGCGGTTTTGATGCTCTACATCACCAAGCGGGTGAGCGCGCAGAGCGGCAAATACTTCGTCAAGCAGCAGCAGTCCCTGGCTGATGTCAACGGCTATATCGAAGAGATGATAAACGGCCAGAAGGTGGTCAAGGTGTTCTGCCACGAGCAGAAGGCCGTGGAGGAGTTTGACCGCCGCAACGACGAGCTGTGCCGCAACGCCACCGCGGCCAACAAATTCGCCAACATTTTGGGGCCGGTCAACAACAACCTCGGCCATCTGCTCTACGTGCTGCTGGCCGTGGTGGGCGCGGCCATGAGCCTGGCGGGGCTGCCCAACGTGGGACTTGCCGGCGCGGGTACGATCACGCTTGGCATGATCGCCTCCTTTATGACGCTGTCGCGCAGCTTCGTGATGCCGCTGAGTCAGGTCAGCCAGCAGCTCAGCTCGATTATCATGGCCCTTGCGGGCGCCGAGCGCATCTTCCAGCTCATGGACCAGCCCAGCGAGCATGACGACGGCTACGTGACGCTGGTCAACGCGCGCCGCGAAAACGGGCAGCTCGTGGAGAGCGAAACGCGAACCGGCCTGTGGGCCTGGAAGCATCCGCATCACGACGGCACTTTGACCTACACCGAGCTCAAGGGCGACATTGTGCTGGACGACGTGGACTTCGGCTACGTGCCGGACAAGACGGTGCTACACAACATCTCCCTCTATGCCAAGCCCGGTCAGAAGATCGCCTTCGTGGGCGCCACGGGCGCGGGCAAGACCACCATCACCAATTTGCTCAACCGCTTCTACGACATCGCCGACGGCAAGATCCGCTATGACGGCATCAACATCAACAAGATCCGCAAGAGCGACCTGCGCCGCTCGCTGGGCATGGTGCTTCAGGATGTCAACCTCTTTACCGGCACTGTGATGGAGAACCTGCGCTACGGAAAGCTCGACGCCACCGACGAGGACTGCATCCGCGCCGCCAAGCTCGTCAACGCCGACGCCTTCATCCGCATGCTGCCCAACGGCTATCAGACCATCCTCACCGGCGACGGAAGCGGCCTGAGCCAGGGCCAGCGCCAGCTCATCTCCATCGCCCGCGCCGCCGTGGCCGATCCGCCGGTGATGATCCTCGACGAGGCTACCTCCTCCATCGACACCCGCACCGAGAGCATCGTGCAAAAGGGCATGGACGCGCTGATGCAGGGCCGCACGGTCTTTGTCATCGCCCACCGCCTCTCCACCGTGCGCAACTCCAACGCTATCATGGTCCTGGACCATGGACGCATCATCGAGCGCGGCAGCCACGAGGACCTCATCGCCCAGAAGGGCGCGTATTACCGGCTCTATACCGGCGCGTTTGAGCTGGAATAAAGGCAGCGAAAAAGCCTCCTGACGGGGGCTTTTTCACTGCTTCTGTCACAAAAACAGGCCCGCAGGATTTGCCTGCGGGCCTTCTTGGTAGCTCCAAGGGGAATCGAACCCCTGATTTCGCCTTGAGAGGGCGACGTCTTAACCGCTTGACCATGGAGCCTGGCTGGGGAACTAGGATTCGAACCTAGACAATACGAGTCAGAGTCGTAGGTGCTGCC
>CAUDEL010000082.1:0-6304 GCA_958448555.1 uncultured Eubacteriales bacterium
AACCACTGTCCGCAGTCGGGGCACTGCACGTATTCGACATCGCCGGAGACGGTGTCCTGCGTGGAAAAGGTTATCGAATAGAGCATCTCCTCAAGATACCGGCCCACGGTGTCCCGCACGCCGGCATAGCAGGAGAGCTCGATGAGCAGGAGGGTGCCGTCGCTGCGCGGAACGCAGACATATTGCGTCACCCGGTCATCCGCATCCGCGCCCTCTGAAAAGGTGTAGGAGGGAACCTCCTGCCCGTTGAGCGTGATCGTGGAACGCTCCCCGTCAACGCCGGATTGGAGCACGAGGCCATCCATCGCCTCCTCCAGCGTGTAGCCCGTCAGGCGGGAAACGCTGAGATAGCAGCTGGGCTTTCCGGACTCCTGGGCCTTCCATGTATAGGCGTCCACGCCCCCGGTCTGCTCAAAGTCAAACAGCGACTCGTCATAGACAAGGGCATAGCCCAGATCGGCGCTCTCGTCCTGCGCCAGGTAGGCCGCCATGCAGTAGCCGTTCCGGCCGTTCCAGGCGATCTGAGCCCACTGGCCGTCCTGCGTGAAGGCCAGCACGTCCACCTCGGTCCCGTTCTCGAGCGAGGCGATGATGCCCTTGCTCCTGGAGGGACCGCTGCGCACGTTGAGCGGCTTGTTATTTCCGGTCTGGACGCACCATGGTTCCGCTTCGGCGGCGCATGCCGCGGTCAGGGCCAGCACAAGGGTGAGAAAGAGGGCGAGCTTTTTTATCATACTTGTTTTCTCCGTTCTATGGAATGAACGAACCGCCGATTCGGATCGGCGCTCCGTTTAACGCAAAGATTTCTGCCGGCTCAAAGGCTGTCCAGCGCGGACTGGACCATCTCGCGGGTGGCGTAGTTGAGGGGAGAGAAGCGGCCCTTCGCGGCGGTTTCCAGCTTCTTGCGGGCGGCGTCCCGATCTCCCGCCTCAATGTCGTACTGGGCAAGAAAATACAGGGTGTCGATCTGCGTGGGCTTGATCTC
This sequence comes from uncultured Eubacteriales bacterium, assembly GCA_958448555.1. GTDB lineage: Bacteria > Bacillota > Clostridia > Christensenellales > Aristaeellaceae > Limiplasma. The sequence continues at coordinate 986 of CAUDEL010000082.1, forward strand.
GATGGCTTTGTCAAAAAATTCCCTGGCCTTGGCCTTGTCGTTGCCAAGCCGGTAATAGGTCTGGGCGAGGTTGTCCAGGGTGATGCTGTCCTCGTCGTCATACTCGTACGCCTCGGTGTTGAAGGCAAGCGCCTTCTCATAGTCGCCCGCCTCGACGTAGAGATATCCCAGGGTCTCGTAAATCAGGCCGCTGGGCTGCTTGGCATGCTGGCGCTCCAGAAGCTCGATGCCCTTTTGCAGTTCGCCCATCTTGTAGACGCAGGAGGCATAGTTGACAAAGAGCTGGCGGCGGTTGTCGTCCGTCATGGGATATTTCTGAATCTTCACCAGCAGGTCGCGGGCCTCCTGATAGCGCCCGGCACGGATGAGCAAAACGGTATAGGTCAGGATGTTGCGTACGTCCTGAAGCCCCTCGTCAATGGCTTCTTTATACAGGCGCATGGCGCCTTCCACGTCCCCCTTGGACAGCTTGGCGGCAGCGCTGCGGGCTTTGAAAACGGTCATGATCCCCATGAGGATCCTCCTCCTTTACGTTGATTTGGCGGACGGGCGTAAAGCCGTCGCCGCAGGCGGGCATAACGGTATTGTAGCGCAACTTGGCGTGCTTGTACAGCCTCGGGGCGAAAAAGGCCAGGTTCCGACAAAAGCAGCAGCGCCTGACGCGTGTAGCTCAGCGCCCGGGCCGGATCGCGCAGACGGTGCTCGTAGAGCTTGGCCAGGGCTTCGCAGGCGGCGACAGGATCGTCCCCCCGGCGAAGCATGGTTTCATAGAGCCGAACGGCGGCGGAAACGTCGCCCGTGCGCCGCCGCTCCAGGGCCAGCGCATGAAACGCCTGAGCGCGCGTCTCGCCCTTGGCGCACAGCCGGTAGCATTTGATCGCCTTGGCTGTTTCGCCCCTCTTTTCCAGCGCGCGGGCGAGGGAGAGCAGGTCCTCTCCGCTTTCGATGCTTTCGGGCCGGTCCACCTGTGCGCACAGAAAACACAGAAGCTGGGCCAGGCTCACGATGTCCTGGCGGTTGTGGGAGAGGATGCGCTCAATGGGCGCGAAATCGCCGTCGCGCAGGTAGCGGAAATAGGTCTGGGGCACCTCGGCCCCGGGCAGGTCGTCCTCCCGGGAAACGTGGAGAAGCTGCGTTTCCAGATTGCCCAGCGTGCAGCTTTTCAGCCGCAGCTTCCACAGCCTCCGGGCGGGATAGAGGACGTCGGCGTGGAGGGAGGGGAGGGAGGCGGCGATGCGGTTGATTGCGAAGCGGGAGGCGAGCAGCGGCGCGTCGAAGGTGCGGCCGTTGAAGGTGCAGAGCATGGGAAAGCGCTTCGCTCTGGCCGCGACGGCCCGCAGGAGCTCATCCTCCTGCCCGTAATCGCGCATGAGCACCTGTTCCACCGCAAAGCCGCCGGAGGTAAAATACCCAAGTCCCACCAGGAAGGCCACCGTCCCGGCGCCGCCCGCCAACCCCGTGGTTTCCGTGTCCAGAAAGAGGATGTCCTGAGGGGAGAGGCGGGGAGGAACAGGAAAACCAAAGGCGCTTTGCATTACCTCGCTTTTGAGATGGCGAAGGTCGGTGAAGCTGGAAAGGGGAAAAAGCGCCTGCGCGCGGTAGCAGCCCTGCGCCGCGCCTTCCGGCTTCGCCTGCGCGGGGCGCTTTGGGGCCGCGTCGAGCATGCGCAGCTTGCTGAGCAGATCGGCCATCAGCCAAGCATCTCCTTCAGAATGGCGATGGCGTCCGCCTTTCCGCCCTCGCCCACCTGCGACATGGGGCCCACGCAGCTGGGGCAGCCCTCTCCGCAGGCGCAATCCTGCGCAATTTTCAGCGCATGCTCCAGCAGCAGCTCCGGCATGCGGTAGGCCTTCTCGCTCAAGCCCACGCCGCCGGGATAGGCGTCGTAGAGGAAGAGCGTGGGCCTGTCGGTGATGGGCGCCTTGACCTGATAGACGATGTTGACGTCGCGCGGCGCGCACATCAGATACAGCGGCGCGACGATGGAAAGCAGGTTGGACACGCCCACCAGCGCGCCCTGCAACGCGTCGTTGGAATACCGGCGGGCGATGGCGTCGGGAATGGTCCACCACATGCCCACGGTGTGCAGGTCGGTCTGCGGCAGGCGAACCTCGCCAAAGCCCACGGTTTCGTGGGTATCGAGCTTGAACTTCTTAAACAGCTTGACGATGGTGCTCACCCGCAGCTCGCCTAGGGCGACGTCAATGCCGTTTGGAAGCGACTTGTGCTCCAGATCGTCCAGGATGTGAAGGCTGACGTTGAGGTCCGCGTCGGTGTAGTAATCGACGTCCACGGCGCGGATGTAGGCCTTGCAGGCGTTGAGGTCGAGCTTTTCAACCTGAAACATGCGCGCGTCGTGCATGTAGATGGCGTTTTCATGCAAGAGCATGGGCACGGTGAAGCGGTCCATCTCGCCGACAACGCGGTGATGGGCGGGGTCGGTGATGTCGATGATGACAAAGTTCTCCGTCCGGGCGCTGCGCAGGCTGATTTCACCCGAGGGCAGCTCCTCCTCCATCCAGTAATATTTGTGGTCCACGTGCCTGAGGATGTTGTTTTCCGTCAGGTATTCCAGAAACTGCGCCGTGTCCGCCACATCCCCGAAGCGCTCGCCCTCCTCAAAGGGAAGCTCATAGGCGGCGCATTTGATGTGGGAAAGCAGGATATAGAGGTTGCTTGGCTGGACGAGGGCGTGCTCGGGCGAGGCACGGAAGAAGTAGTCCGGGTTTTGGATGACGTACTGGTCCAGCGCGGCCGAGGACGCCACCAGGATGGTCAGCGCCGTTCCCTTGCGCCGGCCAGCCCGGCCCGCCTGCTGCCAGGTGCTGGCGATGGTCCCGGGATAGCCGCACAGGACGCAGGCGGTGAGCGAGCCGATGTCGATGCCCAGTTCCAGCGCGTTGGTGGACACGACCATGTCCACCTCGCCCGAGCGCAGGCCGCGCTCGATGTCGCGCCTCTCGGAGGGCAGGTAGCCGCCCCGGTAGCCGCGCACGCGGCCGGTGGCGCCGTAGGCGTTGCGCACACATTCCTTCATGTGGCGGGTGATGACCTCCACCTGAAGCCTGCTTTTGCAAAAGACGATGGTGGGAATCCCGTTTCTCAAGAGGCCCTCGGCGATGTGCTTGACCTCGTTGACCACGCCGCGGCGGATGCCGAGCTGGCGGTTGACCACGGGCGGGTTGTAAAAGACGAAATGCCGCTCGCCCATGGGCGCGCCGTTTTCGGTGACGGAAGCCACCTCCCTGCCGGTGAGCTGGGAGGCCAGCTCGACGGGGTTGGCGATGGTGGCGCTGCACAGGATGAAGCGCGGATGGCTGCCGTAAAACGCGCACAGCCGCATCAGGCGGCGCAGGACATTGGCCAGATGGCTTCCAAAGACGCCGCGGTAGGTGTGCAATTCGTCGATGACGATGTATTCCAGGTTTTCAAAGAGCTTGACCCACTTGGTATGGTGAGGCAGGATGTTGGCGTGGAGCATGTCGGGATTGGTGACCACGATATGGCCCGCCTCCCGGATGGCCTTGCGCGCCGCGGCCTGGGTGTCGCCGTCGTAGGTGTAGGTCTTGATGTCCACGCCGAGGGCTTCGATCATGTCGTACAGGCCGCTGACCTGATCGGCCGAAAGCGCCTTGGTAGGAAAGAGATACAGCGCCCTCGCGTCGTTGTTTTCAAGGATGGCGGAGACCACCGGCAGGTTGTAGCACAGCGTCTTTCCGCTGGCGGTGGGGGTGACCACCACGAAATCGCGACCCTCGCGCGCCAGGCGAAAACATTCCGCCTGATGGCAGTAGAGCCGGTAGATGCCGCGCGCGGCGAGGACCTCCCGAAGACGGGGGTCCATCTCGTCGGGCAGGGGCTCATAGCGGCCTTCCGAGGCGGGCAGGGTGCGCCATTCGGTGACGCAGTCCATAAACGATCGGTCCGCCTTGAGGCGGCCGATGAGCTGGTCGATGTTCATAAGGCAAGCTCCTGTCTCGGGGTCACTGGGCGGCAGCCAGCGCGATCAATTCGCCAAAGCCGTCCGTCATCTCCTCCGTGCCGTCCATAAGCGTCCACATGGCCTGCGCGTCGGGAATGGAGTCGATCAGCGCCCGGCTTTCCTCATAGGGGAGCAGGAATGCGGTGGTGGACAGGAAATCGCCCAGGGCCGAATCCGGGTGCAGAATCGTCACGGCGTGCATATGCGCGGCGGGGTAGAGGGTCTCGGGATCGATGAGGTGATGGTAATTGACGCTATCCACGGTGTAATAGCGCTGGTAGTCGCCGCTGGTGACGATGGACAGGTTCACCGCGCCCAGCGTCTCGCGGGTGCTCACCCCGTCCAGGTCCTCCACGCCCACCACCCAGAAGTCGCGGCCATCCAGCGGCTTGCCGCCGCAGACCACGTTGCCGCCGGCGTTGAGCAGGAACGAATCCAGACCGTTTTCCCGAAGCGTTTCGGCGGTCCGCTGCGCGGCGTAGCCCTTGGCCACCGCGCCCACGTCCAGCGAGAGCGCGGGGTCCTCGAAATAGACCGTCCCGGCCTCCTCGTCCAAAACGACCTGATCGTAGTCCATATGCTCCGCAGCCTCGCGCAGCGCGGCCTCGTCGGGAAGCGAGACGCCTTCCTCCCGCGCGTCGTGCCACAGCTCCAGCACCGCGCCCATGGCGGGATTGAGCGCGCCGCCGTAGCGCTCGCGCCAGCCGCGCACGGTGACGAGCAGGTCCATCAGTTCAGGCTCCGCCGCCACAGGCGCCTTGCCCGCGCTCTGGTTGACCAGGTAGAGGTTGTTTACCCCTTCATAGGCGTTGTACTTGTCGAAGATGCGGTGATAGCGCAGCATCTCGCTTTCCACCAGCCCGGCATAGGTCTGGAACTCCGCCTGATCGCGGGTATAGGCGGTGAAGATGACGACCGTGTCGAAGCAGCCGAAAAAGGTATAGCGGTATTTCTGATAGCTCTCGGCTCCTACGGCAGCGCAGGACGCGGTCAGCAGCAGCACGGCGATGAGCATACAGGCCAGGATTCGTTTCATTGGGGCACCTCCGGGTCTCAAAAGGGCAGACCGGACGGTCTGCCCCTTGTAGATACTTGCCATAAGCGTTACTTCGCGGCCTCGTAGATGGCGCTCAGGGCCTCGAGCACGGCGTCGGTGGTGACGGTGGCGCCGGAGATGGCCTCGACGTCGCCCTCGGCCAGCGGCAGGGTCTTATCGACGAACTGGAGCTGGAACAGGGGGTCGAGGGCGTTGGCGCCCAGGCCGTCGGTCTCGGCGAACTGCTCGTCGCCGATCTTGATGGACTTGATGGTGAGGCCGTCGAGCGTCACCTTCACGG
>CAUDEL010000083.1:0-6223 GCA_958448555.1 uncultured Eubacteriales bacterium
GGTGCGGCCGCGCCGCCCCCGCTGCGCATCCCCCCCGCGTCCGCGCCGCCATCGCTGCGCATCCCCCCCGCGTCCGCGCCGCCACCGCTGTGCATCCTCCCCCGCGTCCGCGCCGCCACCGCTGTGCATCCTCCCCCGCGTCCGCGCCGCCATCGCTGCGCATCCCCCCCGCGTCCGCGCCGCCATCGCTGCGCATCCCCCGCATCCGCGCCGCCATCGCTGTGCATCCTCCCCCGCGTCCGCGCCGCCATCGCTGCGCATCCCCCCCCCGCGTCCGCGCCGTCACCGGGCGGAAAGCGCCGGTTTTTCGGAAAATTTTCCCAAAACGGTATTGCCTTTGGCGGCAAAAAGGTGTACAATGGATTCATCCCCTCTGGAAACGTTTCCAGAAACGTTTCCAGTCTAACCCGGAGAAAACAGAATATTAGGAGGAAAAGGTAATGAAGAAGTTTCTTGCATTGGGACTTGCTGCCGTACTGCTGCTGTCGCTCCTGTCCGGCTGCACCGCGCCCGCTGAGCCGCAGGACAGCGCCGACCCGTCCGTGACCGACGAGCCGGCCGGGAATGAGCCGGTCGAGGACGAGCCGGAGGCTGCCGCCGGCGGTTCCGTCTACTACCTGAACTTCAAGCCCGAGCAGGACGCCCAGTGGCAGGAGCTGGCCGGGATCTACACCGAGGAAACCGGCGTGGCCGTCAAGGTGGTCACCGCCGCCTCCGGCACCTACGAGACCATGCTCACCAGCGAGATGGCCAAGGACGAGGCGCCCACCATGTTCCAGGTCAACGGCCCCGTGGGCCTCAACAGCTGGAAGGACTACTGCTACGACCTGTCCGGCTCCGCCCTCTACGGCGAGCTGACCAGCACCGACTACGCCCTGATGAACGGGGATGAGGTGGCCGGCATCGCCTACGTCATCGAGTCCTACGGCATCATCGTCAACAAGACCCTGCTGCAGCAGGCCGGCTATGCCGTGGAGGACATCCAGTCCTTTGAGGATCTCAAGGCCGTGGCCGAGGACATCACCGCCCGCAAGGCCGAGCTGGGCTTCTCCGCCTTCACCTCCGCCGGCATGGACAGCTCCTCCGACTGGCGCTTCAAGACCCACCTTGCCAACCTGCCCATCTACTTTGAGTATCAGGACAAGGGCATCGCGTCCACCGACGCCATCGAGGGCACCTATCTGGACAACTACCGCGCCATGTGGGATCTGTACATCAACAACGCCACCTGTGATCCCGCCGAGCTCACCGCAAAGACGGCCAACGACGCCCTGAACGACTTTGTCACCGGGCAGGCCGTGTTCTATCAGAACGGCTCCTGGGAGTACGCCAACGTGGTGGGCGAAGGCAAGCTCACCGACGCCGACGTGACCATGATCCCCATCTACTTCGGCGTGGGCGACGAGGCCAACCAGGGCCTGTGCACCGGCTCGGAGAACTACTGGTGCGTCAACAAGAACGCCTCCGAGGAGGACATCCAGGCCACGCTGGACTTCATGTACTGGTGCGTGACCGATGAGACCGCGCTGCAGGCCATCACCGGCGGCGCCGGCGCGATGCCTTCCGGCGAGGCGGGCATGGCCTTCGCCATCCCCTTCAAGGCCGCGCCCGAGTCCAGCAACCCCTTCGTGGCCCTGGATGCGCAGATGACCGCCGAGGGCAAGACGCCCATCAGCTGGAACTTCACCACCATGCCCTCTGAGGAGTGGAAGAACATGGTCGGTTCCGCCCTGGCCGTCTACGCCGCGGATCAGACCGACGAGAACTGGGCTGCCGTGGTGTCCGCCTTTGTGGACAACTGGGCGGCCGAGTACGCCCTGGCCAACGGCTGAGGCGCGCGCTGAATAACCCGGACTCAACGGCTTTCCGGGGCCGCCGGAACGGATTCCGGCAGCCCCGGTTTTTTTACAGAAACCGACGGTACATGGAATAGGGATCGCGCGACGTAATCAAATGAAAAGGGGGATCGGTTTTGGAGAAAGCCATCCGCAAATACTGGCCGATTTTTGTGCTGCCGACGCTGTTTGCCTTCATCATCGGCTTTATCATCCCGTTTATCCAGGGCGCCTACCTCGCGTTTTGTCAGTTCACCACGGTGAAGGACGCCTCCTTTATCGGCGTTTCCAACTTCATCCGCGCCGTCAGCGACGCCACCTTCACCCATGCGTTCTGGTACAACTGCGCGTTCGTCGTGGTAAGCACCCTGACCATCAACGTCGGAGGGCTTGCGGTCGCCCTGATCCTCACGCGGGCGATCCGGGGCACCAACGCCTTCCGCACCGTGTTCTTCATGCCCAACCTGATCGGCGGCATCGTGCTGGGCTACATCTGGCAGATCCTGCTCAACTGCGTGCTCAGCCTGCTGGAGAAGCCCCTGCTGCAGCTGGACGCCACGGCGGGCTTCTGGGGCCTAGTGATCCTCATGTGCTGGCAGCAGATCGGCTACATGATGATCATCTACGTGGCGGGGCTGCAGAGCGTGCCCGACACCGTGATCGAAGCGGCGGAGATCGACGGCGCTTCCCGCTGGCAGACGTTCTGGAAGGTGACGTTCCCGATGCTCATGCCCTCCATCACCATCTGCCTGTTCCTGACGATCACCAACAGCTTCAAGCTCTTTGACCAGAACATGGCCCTCACCGGCGGCCAGCCCGCGCACCAGAGCGAGCTGCTGGCCTACAACATCTATTATACCTTCTATGGCCGCTCCGGGCCGCAGTGGCGCGGCATCGGCCAGGCCAAGGCGGTCATCTTCTGCGCGATCGTGGTGGCCATCGCCCTGATTCAGCTGCGAATGACCCGCAAAAAGGAGGTGCAGCAGTGATGAAGCGGAAAATGAGCGCGTCCAACCGCATCTGGAGCGTCGTGATGACCATCGTATGCGTCATCTACCTGTATCCCATCTTCATGGTGCTCTCAAACTCCCTGAAGGTGGAGAGCGCCATCAGCACCGGCACCGCCTTTGAGCTGCCCAATGCGCAGACCTTCGCGGGCCTGGCCAACTATGAGAACGCGATCGGCGCGCAGGGATTCCTGGCAAGCTTTTTCTATACCACGTTCATCACGGTTTCCTCCGTGCTGGCGATCCTGCTGTTCTGCTCCATGTTCGCATGGTACATCACGCGGGTAAACAACCTGTTCACAAAGGTTCTCTATCTGCTGTGCGCGTTCTCCATGGTGGTGCCGTTCCAGATGGTCATGTTCACGCTCTCGAGCATGGCGGACACGCTGCGCCTGAACACGCCGTGGGTGCTCTGGGTCATCTATCTGGGCTTTGGCGCGGGGCTTGCGGTGTTCATGTTCTGCGGCTTCATGCGCAGCGTGCCGATCGATATGGAGGAGGCCTCCATGATCGACGGCTGCAACCCCATCCAGACCTATTTCCACATCGTGTTCCCCCTGCTGCGGCCCACCATGATCTCCGTGGCGATCCTGGAGGCCATGTGGATCTGGAACGACTACCTGCTGCCCACGCTGATCCTGGACATCCAGGACTACCGCACCATCGCCATGCTCATCCAGTTCTTCAAGGGCAGCTATGGGCGCGTGGAGATGGGGCCGATGATGGCCTGCATCATGCTGGCGATCCTCCCGATCGTCGTGATCTACCTGTTCGCGCAGAAGTATATCATCAAGGGCGTGGTAGCGGGCGCGGTGAAGGGCTGACCTTCCCCCCGAGGAGCGCGCAAGGGAACATGACGATCACAGATATTGCCCGGCTGTCCGGGTACGGGCTTGGCACCGTGTCCAGGGTGCTCAACAACCATCCGGACGTGAGCGAACGGGCCAAGGCGCGGGTGCTTGCGGTGGTGGAGCAGTACGGCTTTGAGCCCAACGCCAACGCAAGGCATCTGAAGATGCAGGCGCCGTCCGCCATCGCCGTGCTGGTCAAGGGGATGCAGAACCTGCTGTTTGCCGACATTCTGGAGCAGATACAGTCCCTGCTGCAGGGCAGCGGCGAGGAGGTCTACGTGGCCTATCTGGACGAGGACGAGGACGAGGTGCAGCACGCCCTGCGGCTGACGCAGCTGCGCCATCCCAAGGGCTTCCTCTTCCTCGGCGGCGACCTGGCCTGTTTCGCGGCGGAATTCTCCGGCGTCTCCGTGCCCGCCGTGCTGCTGACCAACGGCGCGCGGGAGCTCGGCTTCCCAAACCTCTCGAGCTTTACCACGCATGACGAGAGCGCGGCGGAGCAGGCGATCGACTACCTGTACCAGCGCGGCCACCGGCGCATCCATGTGCTCGGCGGCAACCGCTCCAGCACGCAGATCAGCGCCCGGCGGCTGCTGGGGGTGCAGCGGGCCATGGAGCGCCACGGCCTGCCGTGCGAGCTGGAGCGGATTCATGAGCCGTGCCGCTATTCGATGGAGGACGGGTACCAGGGCGCCCGGCGGCTGCTCGAGCGCGACCCGGGCGTCACGGCGCTCTTCGCGCTCGGCGATGTGATCGCGCTCGGCGCGGTCCGGGCGATCCGGGACCTCGGGCTGCGGATTCCGGAGGATATCTCGCTCATCGGCTACGACGGCACCGCGTTCAGCCGCTACTGCGTCCCCCGGCTGACGACCATCCGGCAGGACGCGGCGCAGCTGGCCCGGCGGGGGGTGCAGTCGCTTCTGGACAGCATCCAGCGGGCGGCGCCCCCGGTCCACGATTTCATCCCCCATGCGCTGCTGGAGCAGGAGAGCGTCTGCCCCCCGGCGCGGTAGTCCCCCCAAGAGAAAGGAACGCTGCCTATGCGACAAGCCGGCATTTTAATGGCCATCACCTCCCTGCCCTCCCCGTGGGGGGTGGGCACAATGGGAAGCGCGGCGCGGAACTTCCTGGATTTTCTCGTGCAGGCGGGGCAGTCCTGCTGGCAGGTGCTCCCCATCGGCCCCACCGGCTTTGGCGATTCCCCCTACCAGTCCTTCTCCTCGTTCGCCGGGAACCCCTATCTCATCGACCTGGACGACCTTTGCAGCGACGGGCTGCTCCTGCCGGAGGAATACCGGACGCTGCCGTGGGGGGACGACCCCGCCCGGGTCGCCTACGGCCTGCTGTACCGGAACCGGTTCCCCGTTTTGGAGAAGGCCGTGCGGCGGCTGCGCGCCGGCCGGCCCGCCGAGCTGGCGCGCTTTTGTGAAAGCGAGGCGGACTGGCTGGAGAGCTATGCGCTGTTCATGGCGCTCAAGGGGCGCTTTGACGGGGCCCCCTGGAGCCGCTGGCCGGAGCCCCTGCGGCGGCGGGAGCCGGCCGCGCTCGCCCGGGCGGCCCGGGAGCTCTCGGACGCGGTCTGGTTCTGGAAGGGCGTGCAGTACCTGTTCTTTGCGCAGTGGGGACGCCTCAAACGCCTGGCGAGCGAGCGGGGCATTTCCCTCATCGGCGACCTGCCCATCTATGCCGCGGAGGACAGCGCCGACGTGTGGGCGCACCCGGAGCAGTTCCAGATGGACGCGGCGCTGCGCTGCACCGTCGTAGCCGGCTGCCCGCCGGACGGCTTTTCGGCCGACGGCCAGCGGTGGGGGAACCCCCTGTTCGCCTGGGACAGGATGGCGGCGGACGGGTACCGGTGGTGGATGCGCCGCATCGCCTTCCAGTTCCGGCTGTACGACGTGGTGCGCATCGACCATTTCCGGGGCTTTGACGCCTATTACGCCATCCCCGCCTCCTCGCAGACCGCCCGGGAGGGGACGTGGCGGCCCGGCCCCGGCCTGGCCTTCTTTCAGGCGATGGAGCAGGCGGTGGGGCGGCGGCCCATCATCGCGGAGGACCTGGGCTTCCTCACCCCCTCCGTGCAGCGGCTCCTGGCGGAGACCGGCTATCCCGGCATGAAGGTGCTGGAGTTTGCCTTCGACAGCCGGGACGGCGGCGGGCGGGCGTATCAGCCCCACAATTACCCCGTCAACTGCGTGGCCTATGTGGGCACGCACGACAACGATACGGCCCTGGGCTGGCTCGCCACCGCCGCCGCGGCGGATGTCGCGCTGGCGCGCGAGTATCTGCACCTGGACCCGGCCGAGGGCGAAAACTGGGGCATGATGCGGGCCGTCTGGGGCAGCGCCGCCGGCTGCGCCATCGTCCAGATGCAGGACCTGCTCGGCCTTGGGACGGAGGCGCGGATGAACACGCCGTCCACCCTGGGCGGCAACTGGCAGTGGCGCGCCCTGCCCGGCTTTGACAGCCCGGCGCTGGCCAAACGGCTGCGGCGGCAGATGGAGCTCTACGAACGGCTCGCCCCGGCCGC
>CAUDEL010000084.1:0-6181 GCA_958448555.1 uncultured Eubacteriales bacterium
GGTGGCAAAGCGACCCGAAGGAGTCAACCGAAACGAGCGGAGGGCGCGGCCAGCGCCCGCCGCGACGATTGAGGTTGCGGGTCTGCGGCCCTCCGAACCTCCCCAAAGGGCTTTTTCGACAAACTGAGGGACGGATGCTTTTGCGTCCGTCCCTTAGGCCGTTGAAAAACCCCTATTTTGGGGAAAAGCCGCGTTTCTTGCGCCCTTCGGGCGCTCGCAACGCTCGGGGAAAATGCTGCGGCATAAGGCTTTGGGGCTCTGCCCCAAACCCCGGCAGGCGCGCAGGGAAGCGTCAGCCCTGTGGGCTGTTGCCACCGAAGGTGGCAAAGCGACCCGCAGCGGGGCAGCGAAACCATGAGCGCGACCGTCAGGGAAGCGCGAATGATTGAGCAACTGATGATCCCCCTGCACCCCACACTTTGTCAGCAGACTGAGGGACGGATGCTTTTGCGTCCGTCCCTTTTATTTTTGTTTATGTTTCGTCAAACAGATCCGTGGAGCGGTCCTTTTCGGTCAGGACCTCGTAGGTGCCGTCGCCGGGGGTGGAGATGCGCACGCAGCCGTCCAGGAGGGTGTGGTACATGCGCTGGCCGTCGCGGGTGAACTTGCGGGCGACGTTGAGGTCCTCGATGGTGTCGCTGGTGATGACGGTGATCTCCGGGCTGACCGCCTCGCGCCAGGTCAGGGAGGAGGAGGTGCCGTCGCCGTGGTGGTTGGCCTTCATCACGTCGCAGTCCAGCGCCTCGCCCCAGCGCTCGGCCAGGGCCCGCTCGGCGCCGGAGTAGAGGTCCCCGGCCAGCAGAAAGCTCGAATCGCCCCAGGTGAAGCGAAGGGCCAGGGACTGATTGTTGATGAACTGGGTGGCACCCTCGGGGTAGTTGTCGGGGTAGTCGATCTCCCGGGGCGGGTTGAGGACGTCCACGGTCACCTCGCCAAAGGCGAGGGAATCGCCCTCCGCCAGCACCGTCAGTTCGATTCCGCGCTCCCGGAGGGCCTCCAGAAAGGCCCGGTAGTACGAGGAGGCCTCGTAGGTCAGCGCGCTTGCGCAGACCGTGCCGACCTCATAGCGCGAAAGCAGGGTGGGGAAGCCGCCGATGTGGTCGATGTGGGGATGGGAGGCGACGAGAAAGTCGATGCGGGTGACGCCCATCGCGTCCAGGGCCGCGGTCACGTAGTCCGCGGACTGGGGATGGCCGGCGTCCAGCACCATGACCTCGCCGCCGGGGGCGGTGAGGATCATGGCGTCGCCGGGCTTGTCGTCGGCCACCTGAGGGCCGAGCCAGAGGAAGCGCACGCTGAGGAGGCCGTCGTCGGCCGCGGAATCAAAGACCTGGGCGTAGCGGCTCTTCCCGGCCAGCGCGCAGGCGGGCAGGAGAAGGGCGAGCAGGACGAGCGCGAGCCTTCGCAGCATACGGGTTCCTCCCTTTCTTACTTCATGGCCGCCTTGCTCATGCCGGTCATGATGTACTTTTGCAAAATCAGGAACAGAAGCACGATGGGGATGATGGCCATGACCGCGCCGGCCATGATCTCGTTGTAGTTGGAGACCTCCTGGCCCGCGAAGGTGTTTTTCAGCTGCTGAACGCCTACGGCGATGGTGCGGCTGGCCTCGGTCTTGGTGACCATCTTGGGCCAGAAGTAGCTGTTCCAGCCGTTGATGAAGGAGATGATGCTCACGGTGATGAGCGTGGGCTTGCACATTGGGCACAGGACGTGGAAGATGGTGCCGATGCGGCCCATGCCGTCTACGCGGCCGGCCTCGATGTAGCTGTTGTCCACGGCCATGAAGTTCTGGCGCAGCATGAAGATGAAGTAGGCGCTGATGAGGTTGGGCAGGATGATGCCCAGGTAGGTGTCGATGGAATTCAGGCGCGCGATGAGCACGTAGATGGGGACGAAGGTGACCTGGATGGGCACCATGAGCGCGCCCAGGACCAGCATGAACAGCACGTTCTTTCCGCGAAACTCACCCTTGGAAAAGCCGTAGGCGGCCAACACGCCGATGGTCAGCTCGCCGGCCATGATGCAAAGGGTGCTCACCAGGGTGTTGAGGAGGTAGCGCAGGAAGGGCGCGCGGTTGAGGACGTTGGGGTAGTTGGCCCAGATGAACTCCTGCGGCCAGAGGGTAGGCACGGGGGCGAGGAGCTCGGTGCTGGTCTTGAAGGAGGAGATAATCATCCAGTAGATGGGGAAGAGGATGATGAGGGTGACGAAGATGGCCGCGGCGTACTGACCGACCTTGCGGTAGACGCCGTGGGCGATGCGCAGGGAGTCGTCGGCGCGCACGATGGGGGAGACGAAGCGCATGTAGATCAGGCACACCGCCGAGACGGCCACGAAGATGAGGGCAAGCACGCCGAAGGTGCCGTAGCTCTGGGCCAGGAGGTTGAGGTCCTGCTTGAAGTTGTACTCCACGAAGTCCGGCAGCAGCCGCGCCTCTTCCAGCGTGGCGGGAACGGGGCCGCCGGCGGCGGCGAGCCGGGCGTGGCGCTGGAAGGTCGCCTGATAGCTCCACGCGCCGATACCGCACAGGATGCCCAGGATCAGGGCCAGGCACAGCATGCCTATCACCAGGTCGAAAAAGCCGCTCTGGCGCATCACATGCAAATGGCCGCCCTCAGGCCGGCCCGCGGCGCGCACGGCGCGCAGACCCTCGTTCCACATCAGGCACGCGGCCGCCACGAACAGCACGGCCGCCGCGCCCAGCAAAATCCCCTCCGCGACGCCGCCCCATGCCAGGGGGATGGCCAGAAATGCCAGGAGCAGGAGCGCCGCGCCGGTCAATACCAGGCCGATTCCGATTTTTTTCCTTGCGTTTAGCATCGAACCGCTCCTTTCCTCAGGCATCATAGCTGACATTTTTGTTGGAGAAGCGCATCGTGGCCACGGTGCACACCAGCAGAATCACGAAAAAGACCAGCGATACCGCCGCGCCGCGCGCGGTGCGGAAGTCCTTGAAGGTCAGGTTGTAGATCCACTGGACCATCACGTTGGTCGCCGTGCCGGGGCCGCCCTCGGTCATGACGTCCACGCTCTGGAAGACCTTCATGCTGGCGATGAAGGTGGTCACGAAGAGGAAAAGGCTCGTGGGCGCCAGGAGCGGAATGGTGATGAAGCGGAAGCGCTGCACGCCGTCCGCGCCGTCGATGAGCGCCGCCTCGTAGTAGTCCTGCGGGATGCCCTTCATGGCCGAGAGGTAAATCATCATCGCGTAGCCCACCACGCGCCAGGCCGTGAGAAAGAGGATGCCGGTGAGGGCCGTGGAGGCGTCGATGAGCCAGTGCGGGCCGGTGATGCCAAAGAGCGAGAGGGTGTAGTTGAGGATGCCCTCGGACTGGTTGGCGCCGCTGGCGGCCGGGCTGTAGAGAATCCACATGAAGACCACGGCGCTGGTGGAGACGGCGATGTACTTGGGCATGAAGACGATGGAGCGGATGACGTTGAAGCTGCGGGTCATGCGGTTGAACAGCAGCGCGAGCAGCATGCCGCCCACCAGCGTAATCATGACCTCCCAGAAGGTATAGATGCCAGTGATTCGCAGCGACTCCCAGAAGTAGCGCGAGCCGGACTGGTTAAACAGCCAGTTGTAGTTGTTCCAGCCCACGAACTCCTGCTTGCCGGTGGTGAGGATGCCCATGTCCGTAAAGGAGATGCGGACCAGGTCGATCACCGGATAGTAGACGAACAGCAGGAAGAACACCAGCGCGGGTTCCACGCACAGCAGGTCCTTCATGCGCTCCCAGCGCTGGACGAGGAGCATGATGCCGTTGAAGATCATGACCAGGCCCGCCAGGAGCAGGATGATGGCCAGGTTCATCAGCGTGCTGACCGGGGCGATGGGTACCTCGCCCTTGCTGGAGAGGTAAAAGGTGCCCGCCTGCGGGATGACAAAGGTGAGCGGAGAGAGCGCCCCGTCCACGGAATTGCCCGCCGGGGCCATGGCGGAGGAGACCTCGGCGCCGTCGCGCGTGTCGTAGAGCACGAGGTTTCTCGCCTCATCGGCCAGGGAGGACAGGGCGTAGACGGTGAGCGTGCCCGCGTCCTCGACGGTGAGCTTGAGGCTTCTGTACTTGCTCGAGCCGCTACCGCGCAGCTTCACGCTCTGTGTGAGGGTCATCCCGTTGTCCAGCGTGACCGCCTCCGGCTCCTCGATCACCAGGTTCTGATAGTCCTTGGTGCCGGGGAACTGGAGGCCCTCGCCCTTGAGCGAGCCCTTGTCCTCGCCCAGCTCAAAGTCCTGGGCGCTGATCGTGCCGCTTTCGGCGCCGGCTTCAAAAGAGGCGTAGAACACGCGCACGCCGCTGTCCTCGCCGTTTAAGTCGAAGGCGCCGGTCACCTGCGACCCGGCGCTCTGGGCGGCCTCCTGGGCGGCGTAGACCTGGTCGGAGAGCCAGCTCAGGGAGCTCACCTGCAAATCGCCCGCCATGTAGCCAAAAAGCCCCACGCCAAAAACCAGCACGCCCAGCACGATCAGCACAACGCCTACCGCGCGCTGGCGGGGGGAGATAAGCTGCCTTTCTCTGAGGGATTCCCTGTGACTCCAGGAAAGATCGGCCGGATTTGCTTTCACGTTATCAACCTCATTCCATGGGAGGGAAAGCCGAAGCTTTCCCTCCCTGACGGTATGGATTTGCCGCGCACGCGCGGATTACTGATCGTCCAGGGTCTCCTGGATCTCCTGGGCCAGCGCGTCCAGCGTCTCCTGGATGGGAGCGCCCTCGTTGAAGATCTGGGCCAGGGCATGGCGCCAGAGGTTGGCGCAGGCGTCGTAGGCGGGGTTCTGGTTGCGGGGGTTGATCCAGCTGCTCATGGCCACGATGTCGGCCATGGCGGGCTTGCGGGAGAGGTACTCCTCGTATTCCTCGGTGCCCTGCACGCTGGCGCGGGTGGGGAAGTAGCCGGTCTTGTCGGCCCAGTAGAGGTTGATCTCCGGAGTGGTCATGAACATCAGGAACTGCCAGGCGGCGTTCTTCTCGGCCTGAGAGGCGGCCGCGGGGATGAGGATGGCGGCGCCGCCGACCTCGCTCTTGAACGACTCGCCGTCGCTGCCGCCGGGCAGCCACGCCATGCCGACCTCAAAGGGATTGGCGGAGGCGGCCACGTTGGTCACATAGGTGTCATAGAGGGAGGAGGTGTGGAAGACGCTGAAGGCGCCGCCGTCCCAGAAGAGCTGGCGCATGTTGGTGGAGGCGTCGGTGCCGTAGGCGTAGTAGGCGTAGCCCTTGTCGATCCACTCCTTGATCTTGGCGGTGATCTCCACACTCTTTTCGCTGTTGACGTCGGTGGTGCCGTCCGCGGTCACGGTCTCCACGCCGTTGTTTTTGTAGAGCATCTCATAGTACCAGTAGTCCCAGCCGCCGAAGACGGTGCCGTAGCGCTTGGTCGTGCCGTCCTCGTTAAACAGCGTGGCCTTCTCCAGGAACGCGTCCATCTCGTCGAAGGTCTTGGGCATGGTGATGCCCTCCTCCTCCGCTACGGTCTTGTTGTAGTACATGACCTGGGTGGAGATCAGGTAGGGCAGGCAGACCTGCTCGCCGTCATAGCTGGTGGAGGCGATGAGGCCCTCGCCGAAGTCCTCCACATCGTAGTCGTAGGCGTCGATGTAGGGATCGAGGATCTCGCACAGCCCGTCCTTGCCGTAGCTGGCCGGGTAGGAGGTGTTGCAGGTCACCAGCGCGGGAACCGTACCCGTGCCGGCCGCGGCCGCGGCGATGAACTGGGTGTTGATCTCGTCATAGCTGCCGATATAGACGGGGTTGACGGTGATGCCCATGTCGTTTTCGCTGTTGAACTTGTCGACCATGTAGTTGAGGTACTCGGTAAGCTGGTCCTCGTGCGCGTGCCACCAGGTGATGGTGATGGGCTCGGTCACGTCGAATTCCGTAGCCGCCAGGGAGGCGGTCATGGGCAGGAGCAGCAGCGCAGCCAGAAGCAGGGATACGAGCTTTTTCATGGGCTTCCTTCCTTTCATAATAGACATGAGGTCGTTTTGCAAAAATGCACAGATTTCCTTCGCACTTGTGCAAAACCGATGATTCCGATCCTCACTCCGTTTTTTTGTTGTTTTTATGATAAGGCATGCACCGGGGATTGTCAAGAGAGAGATGGCGGACATGTAAAAAAATGAGTGTAGCGCTACAATACATATTGGACAGTGAAGAAAAAAAGGATGAGACTTGAG
>CAUDEL010000085.1:0-6175 GCA_958448555.1 uncultured Eubacteriales bacterium
AGGCCCGCCGGGCCGAGCGCGCCGAAGCCGCGCTCTGGCAGGATCTGACATACTGGTGCGAATTCTGCGCCGCCTACGCCCACTGTCTGGAGGCGTGGGCGCTGGGGCTTGGGGCGCAGGAGCGCGCGCGGCGGCTGGAGGAATGTAAGCACGTCGTGCGCATTGGCGAGACGGCCCATCAGGAGGCGCTGGACGTGTACTGGTTCATCAAGACCCTGGACCGTACCATCCTGCCCGCGCTATGAGCGTGCGGCATGCGGTCCGCCGCCTGGGCAGGCGGGTGCTGGGAGCGCTGCGCTCGCACGGGCTTGGCCCCCGGCTTCTGACGGGCTTTTTGCTCATGGCGCTGCTGCCGACCATCGCGCTGTGCAGCATCGCCTACGTGGGCGCCCGCGACCAGATTCTCATGGGCGAGGAACGGTCCTCGCTGCGCATGGCCCAGTACCTGCGCAGCGAGCTTTCCTCGCTTCTTCGCAGCTATCCGGCCAAGCTCAACACCATCGCCTCGGACATGGCGGTCATCCGCCTCATCCGCAGCTACCGCAAGGCCGACGCGGTGGAGGCCAAAACCCTGCAATATGAGCTGATGAGCCGCCTCATCAGCGAGGCGGCAAGCCTCCGCGGCTGCATGAGCATCGAGATCGTGACCGACACCGGGGCCTCCATCAGCAAGCTGCCCTACTCCATCATGAACGAATCGCTCTTTTCCCGCATCCGGGATGCCAACGAGAAATTCGCCTTCTGGGTGGGGCAGTACCGCTGGGGGGAGCTCTATCCCGAGGCGTCGCTGAGCCAGCGGGACCGCACCGTGGCCCTGGCTGCGCGGCGCATCCTGGACTACGCCAACGTCAAGCTCATGGGCTACATCGTCATCAGCTTTGACTGCACCGAGCTGGAGGCCCTCCTGCCCGCCGACGCGGGCGCGCAGATCATGGTCAGCGACGGGGAGGGCGTGGTCCTGGCCGCCGCGGGCGACACGGCGGACAACCTCGCCTCCCTGGCGGGCCGTCTGAGCCGGGAAAGCCTTCCCGAGGAGCTGCAAAGCAGCACCATGGAGCATCTGGACGACAGCTATCTGGTCATCACCGGGGAGATCAGCGACACCCCTTACCGCCTCACGCTCTCCATCCCGTACCGGCACATCTTTTTCGGAGTCAAGCGGATGTTTACGGTCATCATCTCGGCGGCGGTGTGTATCGCGCTGGTGATGCTGGGCATCGCCTGGCTGCTCACCCGCAGCGTCACGGTGCCCGTCGCGCACCTTTCGGGCGCGATGCGCCGCTTCGGCGCCGGGGATTTCGGCGCGCGCCTGGGCGACGCCGCCCATGACGAAATCGGCATGCTCTGCCGCGAGTTTGACGACATGGCCGACCGTGTCTGCCGCCTGACCGACCAGCTCTGCCAGTCGCGGGCCAAGGAGAAGGAGGCGGTCTACACCGCCCTGCAGGCGCAGATCAACCCGCATTTTCTCTATAACACGCTGGACATGATTAGCTGGATGGGCTACGGCGCCTCCAACTCCGACATCTGCAAGGTGGTGGCCTCGCTTTCGGATTTCTTCCGCCTCAGCCTCAACAAAGGCGAGGACAGCTTCACCCTGGGCGACGAGCTCAACCACGTCAAAAGCTACATCACCATTCAGGAATACCGCATGCGCAACATCCGCTTTCAGCTGGACGCGCCCCGGGAGCTCCTGCCCCTGCGCGTGCCCAAGCTCATGGTGCAGCCCCTGGTGGAAAACGCCATCGTGCACGGCCTCAGGCCGCGCAATTACCGGGGCAGCATCACCATCACCTGCGCGCTCGAGGACGGATTTCTGCTCATCAGCGTACGCGACGACGGCGTGGGCTTTGATGAGTCGTTGCTTCAGGAGCGCGCCGAAAAGAGCACCGGCTACGGCCTGCGCAACATCCGCCAGCGGCTGGCCGTTCTCTATGAGGAGAAGGGAAGCCTCCAGATCCGAAACCATCCCGATGGCGGCGTGATCGCGATTCTTCGCTATCCCGTGGAGGAGGGCGCGACCATTGGGGAAGGAGGAGACGCCGGATGAGAATTCTGATCGCGGATGACGAGACGTTTGTGGTGGAGGGGCTGACGCGCCTGCTGAGCCAGAACATCGCGCAGGTTGAGGTGATCTCGGCCGACAACGGCCGCTCCGCCCTGGAGCTGGTGCGGGAGGAGGCCAACGCGCCCGACCTGCTTATCACCGATGTCAACATGCCGCTCATGGACGGCATCGAGCTCAGCCAGCGCATCCGCGAGCGCTACCCGCGCTGCCGCATCATGATTATCAGCGGCTACGAGGATTTCCAGGCCGCGCGCTCCGCCATTGAGCTGGGCGCGCTTCGCTATATGCTCAAGCCCGTCAACCACGCCGAGATGGTGGCCTACGTGCGCTCGGTCCTGGAGGACGTACAGCGCGAGCAGGACGAGCGCATCCGCCACACCACCGACCGGCTGGAGAGCCTGCTGGTGGATCTGCACAACCACATGCTTCTGGACGCACCCTACCGGGGTGCGGAGCGCATCGCCGCGGAAACGGGAGACTACTGCGCGCTGCGCCTGGCGGTGGTGGGGGCGCCTGGCGGAGACAGCGCCCCCTCCCTGCGCCCGGCGATAGAGCAAGCGCTGGTCAGCCGCGCCGCGCCCAGCTACCTCATCCGCGCCGAGGGCGCGCAGGCGACGCTGCTGCTGTGCGATTTTTCAGACGCCGACGCGCGCTGGCTGGAGCGCCTGGCGGGTGAGCTGACCTCCGCGCTGGCCCATCCGGTGGCGGTGGGCGTGGGCCGGCGGTGCGAGACGCTGGCGCAGGTGCACCAGTCCTACCGCACGGCGGGCATGGCGGTGTGGCGCTCGTACCTGGCGGACGGGCACGCCGTTTGCTTCGACGACGACGAGCCGGACGGCGCGGGCGAGGAAAACCGCCTGGAGGCCGCCTTCCGCCTGCGTCAGGACACGCGGCGCATGATGGACTTTTACACCCTGGTGCCCGACGACCAGCAGTTGACGCACCTGATAAACACCTTTCTTGCCCAGCTTGAGCGCATCGACGGCCCGCTGTCCATGCGCCAGCTCATGTGCGCCGGGCTGGTGACGGAGCTTCTGGGCGCCGGCTATATCCCCGGCCTGGGTCTGGAGGCGAATCTGGAGCGTTACCTGCATCTGGACTTTTACAGCGCCTGCCGCGACTGGGCGCAGCTTCGGGAGATGATGGGCCAGTTTGCCAGGCTTTACAGCGCGCTGCTGGAGCGGGTGGGCAGCAGCGGAAGCAGCCGCCTGGTGCAGAGCATCCGCTCGGCCATCCACGCCGATTTGCGCAACGCCTCGCTTTCGCAGGTGGCGGACACGCTGAACATGAGCCCCTCCTATATCAGCATGATCTTCAAGGAAAAGACGGGGCAAAACTTCAAGGACTACCTCTTTCAGACCCGCATGAACCACGCCAAACGCCTGCTTCGACAGGGCATGTCCATCGGGGAGATCGCGCGGCAGCTCGGCTACGAGGACACGGAGCACTTCAGCCGCCGCTTTCGTGCGCGCTTCGGGGTGTCGCCCATGGCGTACCGCAGGGAGACAGGCGGCGCAGGCGCGGAGGGCCGCGTGCGGGACGATTGGGAAAAAACTTGAAAAAATGCTGGAAAAGATTATAATTTATATGAATCCATGCTCCCCGGAGATTGAAAAAAGGAGGTTATCCTGCATATGAAAAAGGTCTTTTCTCTTGTGCTGGCGCTTGCGATGTGCCTCAGTGCCGCCGGGCTGGCGGAGGGCGCGGCGTATACGCCGGGAACCTACAGCGCGTCGTCGGCGGGCTTCCACAGCGACGTGACGGTGACCGTCACCGTGGATGAATCGTCCATCACCGACGTCACTTTGGACGTCTCGGGCGAGACCGAGGGCATCGGCGCGGCCGCGGGCGACAAGCTGGCCGCGCAGATCCTGGAGGCGCAGGGCGCGCAGATCGACGGCGTGAGCGGCGCGACGGTCACCAGCAACGCGGCGCGCGTGGCCCTGACCGAGTGCCTGGCCGCCGCCAGCGGCGCGGCGGGCGAGAAGGCGCCCGTGGCCGACGGCACCTATACCGGCACGGCGCCCAGCTTCGGCTTCCTGTGCCAGATGGCGTGCGACGTCACGTTCGAAGACGGCGCGATCAAGTCCATCGAGGTCGTGGAGGAGAGCGACAGCGCCACGGGCGAATGGTTCGCCAACGCCGAGGAGCTGCTCATCCCGCGCATCCTGGAGAGCCAGTCTCTGGCCGTGGACGCCATCACCGGCGCGACCACGTCCTCCAACGCCATCAAGAGCTGCGTCGCGGCGGCCATCGACGCCGCGGGCGGCAACAGCGCCCAGTGGCATGAAGCGATCGAGAAGAAGACCGACACCGTGCGCCTGGAGGGCTACGACGTGATCGTCGTGGGCATGGGCGGCTCGGGCGTGCTGTCCTACTGCGCGGCGGCCGATCACGGCGCCACGGTCTTTGGCATCGAGGCGGCCGGCAAGATCGGCGGCAACTCGGTTTGCACCTACGGCCCCATGGCCCTTAACAGCGAGTACCTCAAGGAAAAGTTCACCGACGGCGAGGACTACATCGACGAGGACGCCGTCTACAACACCTGGATCGAGTACGTGGGCAGCGAGGAGAAGGCGGACGTCATCCAAAAGGCCGTCTACCAGTCCGGCTCCGCGCTGGATTACTACGTGGAGAACTTCGGCTTCGAGTTTGAGGGGCTGGGCCTGCTGGGCAGCTTCGTGGTGCCCGAGTGGACGCAGCTTTGGTGCGTCTACTCCGCCGACGAGGACAACACCTCCTGGAACGTGCTGGGCCCCAACAAGACCTTCCAGTTCACCCGCGCGCTGGACATCACCAACGCCATGAACGACAAGAACCAGTACATGACCGAGCTGACCGCCACCAGCCTGATCTTTGACGAGGACGGCAAGGCCATCGGCGTCAACGCCGAGTACTATGACGGCACCCGCTATGAGATCTATGGCAAGTCCGTCATCCTCGCCACCGGCGGCTTCCTGGGCAACGACGAGATGATGAACGAGTACCTGGGCTCCACCGTGTGCACCATCGGCGACATCGTCAACGACGGCACCGGCATCCAGATGGGCATCTCCGCGGGCGGCGCCACCTACATGATGGGCACCCTGCCGATGGTCCACATCTCCCAGATCCCCAACCTCATCCGCAACGACGACCTGACCGCCGATCAGAAGGCCATCCTCTCCGCGCTGGCCCTGACGACCGACCAGACCATGATTACCACCGAGGGCAACCTCTGGGGCAACACCAACCAGAGCGGCACCGCGGAGGAGGGCATCACGGTCGAGATCGTCTTTGCGCCCGAGTTCCGCTACTATGTGGTCTACAGCCAGGAGGACATCGACGCCATCCGCGAGAGCGGCCTGAGCGAGGCGCAGGCCAACGCCACCTCCCAGTTCATGGGCCAGGGCGGCACGCTGCCCGCCGCCGGCACGCCTGTGGCTGATATCGACACCATCCTGACCGTGGGCGAGGAATACGGCAACGTGATTAAGGCCGACAGCCTCTCCGCGCTGGCCGCCGCCATCGGCTGCGATGAGCAGAACCTGAGCGCCGCGCTGGAGGGCGTGGACACCACCTACTACGCCGTGAGCTGCAACAGCTACGCCTACGCCACCGTGGGCGGCCTGGACGTGGACGCCAACATGAACGTGCTGCGCGAGGACGGCACGGCGATTGAGAACCTCTTCGCCGTCGGCCAGGATTCCGAGGGCGTGTGCAACGTGGACGGCAAGGCCTACACCCCGTGGGGCGGCCAGGCCCAGTCCTGGACATTCGTCTCCGGCCAGATCGCCGGCGAGCAGGCCGCGGCCTACGCGACGGCCGAATAACCCCCCGGCAGGCCATAAAACGCCTCCGGGCAAACCGTGCACAAATCCAGGGGCGGGGACCAGATGGTCCCCGCCCCTCAGACCGCCGACAAAGGAGCTGCTTTTTTGGGGAAGCAGCCCCTTAGCGCATAGAGCAAGACGGAAAAAAGAGAACGAAACGCCCTGGCGATGCGTTTCATGTTCTGCACGGCGGCGGTGAGGAAGGACTGCTCGTACATGTTGCGTCTTCCGAGCATGCGAGCATAGCGCAGGCCATGCAGCTCTTTGGCTTCTGCGAAGGATCGTTCAATGGTTT
>CAUDEL010000086.1:0-6069 GCA_958448555.1 uncultured Eubacteriales bacterium
ATTCGTTTTCCCTTATAAAAAACGACCGTTGACTTGTTTTTGTCAACGGTCTGAGGCCCCGCCTGCAAGCAGGCGGGGCCTTTGTTTCCATCTCAGATGATCTCGATGACGCACATCTCGGCGGCGTCGCCGCGGCGGGGCCCGAGCTTATAGATACGGGTGTAGCCACCGGCGCACTTCTTTTCCTCGTTGCGCTTCTTGAACTTGGGGCCGTACTCGCGGAAGAGCTTCTCCACCACGGGATACTTGACGTCCTTGGTGCGCTCCTTCCAGTCGGACTTGTCCTCGTCCTTGCGCTGCACGTCCTTGAGCTCATAGAGGTAGCTCATCATCAGGCGGCGGGCATGCAGCTTGCTGGGGGCGTCGTTGACGACGCTGAGGGTCACGAGCTGGCCCTTGTCGTTGTGGGTCTCCTTGGTGACTTCCACGGTGTTATCGCACTCGTTGACCGCAAGCGTAATCAGGCGCTCGGCGGCGCGGCGCACTTCCTTGGCGCGGGCCTCGGTCGTCTCGATGCGGCCATACCAAATCAGGTTGGTCACCTGATTGCGCAAAAGCGCCTTGCGCTGATCGGCAGTACGGCCCAGTTTCCGTTGTGCCATGGTATGTTATCCTCCTTTTAGGGAATCGGTCGGTTATTCGTCGCTGGGGCGCAGGGAGAGGTTGAGCGCTTCGAGCTTCTGCTCGACTTCCTCAAGGCTCTTGCGGCCGAGGTTGCGCACCTTCATCATGTCCTCCTGATTGCGCTGGACCAGCTCGGCGACGGTGTTGATGCCCGCGCGCTTGAGGCAGTTGTAGGCGCGCACGCTCAGGTCCAGCTCCTCGATGGTCATCTCCAGCACCTTTTCCTTCTTGTCGTCCTCCTGGTCGGTGAAGGAAATGGTGGTCACCTGATCGGTCAGGCTGACAAAGAGGCTGAGATGCTCGGTCAGGATCTTGGCGGCGAGGCTGATGGCCTCGTCGGGCTGGACGCTGCCGTTGGTCCACACCTCCAGGGTCAGCTTGTCATAGTCGGTGATCTGACCCACGCGGGTATCGGTCACCGTGTAGTTGACCTTGCGGATGGGGGTGAAGATGGAGTCGATGGGAATCACACCGATGGGCATGTTGGGGTACTTGTTCTTTTCCGCGCTCACGTACCCGCGGCCCTTGTCGATGGTCAGCGTCATTTGCAGGTGGGCATCCTCGTTGAGGGTGGCGATATGCATCTCGGGATCGATGAACTCAAGCTCGTCATCGATGGCGATGTCCTTGGCCTTGACCTCGGCGGGGCCCTTCACATCGAGCATGACGGTCTTGGGCTGATCGGAATACAGCTTGGCAGACAAGGTCTTGAGGTTCAGGATCAATTCGCTCACGTCCTCGGTGACGCCGGGGACGGTGGAGAACTCATGCTGAATCCCCTCGATCTTGATGCTGGTTACGGCCACGCCGGGCAGCGAGCTAAGCAGCACGCGGCGCAGGGCGTTGCCCAACGTGTTGCCAAAGCCGCGCTCCAGGGGCTCTATGACAAACCTGCCATAGGTGCCGTCCGGGCTGAGCTCCGCACAGTCGATGCGCGCCTTTTCGATTTCGATCATTCGTTTTACCCTCCTGTTTTAAGCCATTGGGTTGAGGGAGTAACGCCTCATCCTAACGAGAGTAGAACTCGACGATCATGTTTTCCTGCAGGGTCAGATCGACGTCATCACGCTGCGGAAGCGCGGCGACGGTAGCGGTGAGGTTTTCCAGGTCGGTGGTCAGCCACTTGGGCACCACGCGGCCGGAGCCTTCCTTGGCGGCCTTAAAGAGAGCGATGTCCTTCTTGGTGGACTTCACGCCGATCACATCGCCCTGCTTGACGGTATAGGAGGGGATGTCCACCTTCCTGCCGTTGACGGTCATCAGGCCGTGGCAGACGAGCTGACGGGCCTGAGCGCGGCTGGCGGCGAGGCCGCTGCGGTAGACGACGTTGTCCAGGCGCAGCTCCAGGAGCTGGAGCAGGTTGTCGCCGGTGATTCCCTTCATGCCGGTGGCACGGACAAAGGTGCGCTTGAACTGGCCTTCCATCAGGCCATAGGCGCGGCGGGCCTTCTGCTTTTCACGGAGCTGGAGGCCGTATTCACTCGCCTTGCGCTGCCGGGCCTGTCCATGCTGGCCCGGAGGGGTGGGGCGGTTCTGCTGCGCGCACTTGGACGAGAAGCACTTCTCGCCCTTGAGGAAGAGCTTGGTGCCCTCGCGGCGGCACATACGGCACACGGAATCGGTATATCTTGCCATGTTGATTGTACCTCCTCGAAATCCTTACACTCTTCTACGCTTGGGCGGACGGCATCCGTTGTGCGGAATGGGTGTAACGTCTTTAATCATGTTGACTTCCAGACCCGCGGCCTGCAGGCTGCGGATGGCGGCCTCACGCCCGGAACCGGGGCCCTTGACATAGACCTCGACGGTCTTGAGGCCAAACTCCATGGCGGCCTTGGCGGCGGTTTCGGCGGCCATCTGCGCGGCAAAGGGCGTGGACTTCTTGCTTCCGCGGAAGCCCAGGCCGCCGGCGCTGGCCCAGCTGAGGGCGTTGCCGTTGGTGTCGGTCAAAGTCACGATGGTATTGTTAAAGGAAGAACGGATATGCGCGGCGCCACGCTCCACGAGCTTCTTCTCACGGCGCTTGCGCGTTACCTTCTTAAGCTTTTGCTTGGGTGCCATGTTTGTTCATCCCTCCATGCCGAATCAGCATACTTTGCGTCTGGTTAACGGGTGGCTTTCTTCTTGCCCGCGATGGTGCGCTTGGGGCCCTTGCGGGTACGCGCGTTGTTCTTGGTGTTCTGTCCGCGGACGGGCAGGTTGCGGCGGTGGCGCACGCCGCGGTAGCAGCCGATCTCCACCAGGCGCTTGATGTTGAGGGACACCTCACGGCGAAGGTCGCCCTCGACCTTGACGTGATGCTCGATGTACTCACGAAGCTTGCTGACTTCGTTTTCGCTGAGGTCCTTGACGCGGGTATCGGGGTTGATCTCGGTCTCGGCGAGGATCTGCTTGGACGTGGCCAGGCCGATGCCGAAGATGTAGGTCAGACCGATCTCCACACGCTTTTCCCTGGGCAGGTCTACGCCCGCAATACGTGCCATGTGTGGTTACACCTCCATGTAATGTGCTCTCTTGAGCCGGAGGGGCTCTTGAAGTTGGACGCGTCCGCGTAGAGAGAGCGAAGCGCATCCCAAGCCCCCGCACGGCCTCATGGGCCGCGCTTTGTCAGTGATGATGTTTCCGCCCGGCCCGTGGTCACGCGCCTTTTGAGCGCATGCAGCCGCCCACGGCTCCCGGCATACTCCAACTTTTGAATTATAGCACAGCCCCACGCAAGTTGTAAACTCTTTTTTTGGGGCTTTTTTGCATGAATTTTGGGAAATTCAGGGGAAGGGGGCGGGAATCTCTGTCCAACATGAAACATCCCTGCCGGACGGCGAGCGCCGTTTGTTGCGCGATCGCCACCTGCCCGGCAGGGATTCTGTGTTTTTTTTTCGCAGGAAACGCCCCCTGCCATCCAGCCCCGAACGCGGGGAGCCCGCCCCACTACCCGCCATCTCCGGCGGAGTTGGGTCCAGGGCGTCAGCCCTGGTGGTCAGAGAACCTTGCGCAGGAAGTCCTGCGTGCGGGGATTCTTGGGGGTTTCAAAGATTTCTTTGGGCGTGCCTTCCTCCAGCACGCGGCCCTCATCCATGAAAAGGACGCGGTCGCCTACCTCGCGGGCAAAGCCCATCTCGTGGGTCACGACCACCATGGTCATGCCCTCGGCGGCGAGCTTTTTCATCACGTCGAGCACCTCGCCGACCATCTCAGGGTCCAAGGCGCTGGTGGGCTCGTCAAAGAGCATCACGTCGGGGTTCATGCACAGGGCGCGCACGATGGCGATGCGCTGCTGCTGACCGCCGGAGAGCTGCTTGGGATAGACCCCGGCCTTCTCCAAAAGGCCGACGCGGGCGAGGAGCTGCGTTGCCTTCTGGGTCGCCTCCTCCCTGGACATCTGCCCGGTCTGGATGGGGGCGAGGGTGAGGTTCTGCATAACGGTCAGGTGGGGAAAGAGGTTGAACTGCTGAAAGACCATGCCCATGCGGCGGCGGATGAGGTTGATGTCGCACCCGGGGTCGGTGATGTCGGTGCCCTCAAAGAGAATCTGCCCTTCGGTGGGGCGCTCCAGGAGGTTCAGGCAGCGCAGGAAGGTGCTCTTGCCCGAGCCGCTGGGGCCGATGATGACGACCTTTTCACCGGGGGCGATGTGCTGGTCAATGCCCTTGAGGACCTCGAGCTGCCCGAAGGATTTCTTCAGTCCCTTAACGGTTATCACCCTGACGCAGCCTCCTTTCCAGCCTGCCCACCATGTGGGTGAGGAACATGACCAAAATCAGATAGATGATCGCCACGGCGATCAGCGGCATGAACGGCGAATAGGTGACGCCGCGGATGCGGTTGCCCGCGAAGGTGAGGTCGCTGACGGCGACGTAGCCCGCCACGGAGGTTTCCTTCAGAAGCGTGATGAACTCGTTGGCCAGCGTGGGCAGGACGGTTTTGAGGACCTGGGGCGCGATGACGAACCACATGGTCTTGAGGTAATTCAGCCCCAGGCTGCGCCCGGCCTCCATCTGTCCCTTGTCGATGCTCATGATGCCGGAGCGGAAAATCTCGGACACATACGCGCCGCTGTTGATGCCGAAGGCCAGCGTCGCCACCATCACGCCGTTGTCGGAGGTGGCGAAGATGATGTAGTACATAATCAGGAGCTGAATCACCATCGGTGTGCCGCGGATGATGGTGGTGTAGATCAAGCACACGCGGTTGAAAAAGGCGAAGAGCCAGCGCGCTGGACCCTTTCGCATGGTGGCGCCGGCGTTGTCCCAGGTGGTGCGCAAAATGGCGACCACCACGCCCAGGGCGATGCCGATCAGGCAGGCCAGAAGGGCGATCAGAAGCGTGTTGCCCAGGCCCGTCACGAGCATGCGCCAGCGGTTTTTGTCGATGAAGTTGAGTATGAATTCAGCCTTTACGCCGTCAAACCACGCCGCAAGGTCCGTCAGAAAGGTCACGCCCTCAGCCTCCCATCAGTCTTTGGTGCCAAGAAAGGGGGGCGGCGCTGCCGCTCCCCCGCAGCTTGTCGAAAAAGCTCGCCTGCGGCGATCTTTTCCGACAGAACGCGTTTCCCCTGCGCTTTCAGCGCGGCCGGGGAAACGCGCAGGGAAACCTTGCTACGCAAGGCTCAGGTTGCTGACAAAGTGCGGGGTGCAGGGGGATCATCCCCCTGCCGGGGTTTGGGGCAGCGCCCCAAAGCCTTATGCCGCAGCATTTTTCACGAGCGTTGCGAGCGCCCGAAGGGCGCAAGAAACGCGGCTTTCCCCAAAATCAGGGGTTTTTCAACGGTCTGAACCTTGCTACGCAAGGCTTCTGAATCCACCGCACATGTCACTGGATTCGGAATACAGCTCGGAGGGCTGCGGCCCTCCGAACCTCCCAGAAGACTTTATTGACAATCTGAGGGGGGCGGCGTGCCGCTCCCCCGCTGCATCCGATTGGATTATTCGGCCGGGATGTACTTTTCGATGATCGCCGGGATGGTGCCGTCGGCGGTCAGCTCCTCCAGGGCGGCGTTGAACTTCTCGACCAGCTCGGTGTTATCCTTGGCAAAGCAGGCCGCGTAGTCCTCCACCACGTAGGTGCTGTCGAGGATCTTGAGGCCCTCGTTGGCGGCGACATAGGCCTTAGCGGGCTCGTTGTCGATGATGACGCAGTCGATCTTGCCGTTGGCCAGCGCCATGACAGCCTCGTTGCCGTTGGGGAAGGCGGCCACGGTGCCCTTGCCGGCATCCTCGATGTCGCTCATGGCGTAGATGTAGCCGGTGGTGGCGTTCTGCGCGCCGACGGTGTAGTTGGCGCCTTCCGCCTTGAGGTCGTCAGCGCTGGTGATGGGGCTGTCTTCCTTGACGATGATGACCTGAACGCCGGTGGCGTAGGTGTTGGAGAAGCTGACCATCTGCTTGCGCTCGTCGGTCACGGTCATGCCGGCCATGACGAAGTCGTACTTGCCGCTGGCCACGCCGG
>CAUDEL010000087.1:0-5953 GCA_958448555.1 uncultured Eubacteriales bacterium
GCTCGCGGCTCCAGTCGCAGCTGGCGCCCAGGCGGCGCTGCTGGCGGTTGATGCGGCCGCCGTACTCCTTCTTCCAGGCCCAGGCGCGCTCCAGAAAGCCCTCGCGGCCCAGCATCTCCTTGGTCAGGCCCTCCCTGGCCATCTGCTCCACCACCTTGACCTCGGTGGCGATGGAGGCATGGTCCGTGCCGGGCAGCCAGAGGGTGGGGTCGCCCTTCATGCGGTGATAGCGGATGGGCGCGTCCTGCAAAAGACAGTCCATCGCGTGGCCCATGTGGAGCTGCCCGGTGATGTTGGGCGGGGGCATGACGATGGTGAAGGGCTTCTTTCCCGCCTCGCGGTGCGCCACGAACGCGCCGCCCTCCTCCCACATGCGGTAGAGCTTATCCTCAATGGCCTGCGGATTGTATACCTTTTCCATCTCAAAATCCATGGGGTTTTCCTCCCTTTCATTTCCGGTCCGTCTCAAAGACCGGGGAACACATCCAACAGGATCAGCGCGCCCAGCAGCGCCAGCGCGAGGCCGGCCAGCCTGACCGGCAGCACGGCGCGTTCACCCCGATCGCCCAGCACCAGCCGGCATATCCTGGTCGCCTGCACGCACACCACCACGCCCGCCAGAAGCAGCGTGACGCCCGGCACGCTCAGCCTTGACAACACCTTTTGCCAGTCCATGCGTGACCGCCTCCTTCTGCGAAAACCAAAAGAGCCGCTCGCGTCCAAAGGACGGAGCAGCTCCGTGGTACCACCTTGTTTCGCGGCCCGCAGGACCGCCTCTTGGCGCTGTAACGTGCGCGCACGGCGAGGCTATGGCATGGCCGTTCACCCCGCGCCCTCCCAGGCGACCTTCCCCTTCCCGTACATCCAGACCGCCTTTCAGCCGCTGGACGGTCCTCTCTTGGGCGACGGGGGAGGGTACTCCTCCTGTTCTCAGGGCCATACACCGCAAGGCCGCCCGAATACTCAGGCAGCCCTGCAGGCAATGGACGGATGCTTACGCATTCTCCTTCTTCTCGGTCATATCGATGACCTGAACGCCGTTGTAATAACCGCAGTGCTTGCACACGCGGTGGGACAGCTTCTTTTCGTGGCACTGCGGGCACTCGACGATGCCGGGCAGGCTGAGCTTCCAATTCGCGCGGCGCTTACGGCCACGGGCCTTGGACACTTTCCCCTTGGGAAGAGCCATGGTTACACCTCCTCATTCCGTCGCCCCGCCGCTGGCGGGGCCTTGCATATCGTTCGCCCGGGGCGAACCGGCCTTCCGGGGAATCCTGCGGCATCCGCGTGCGTTGTCCACGCGCCCTGCGCCCCTGTCCCGGCCACAAGGTATTTGTCCTTTGCAGCGCTGCGGCACGGGTTCCTCAGGAACGCCTGTCCGCAACGTGACCAATTTGTATTATATGATGGAGCAAATTCTTTGTCAAGCCCTTTTTTGGCTTCAATGCTCCCGGCTCTCCATCATTTCATCCAGGCCCTCGAAGGGACGGTAGGTTCCCTCGCCCTCCGGCTCCTCGTTCCACACCTTGCCCTCTTCGTTCCAGGGCTTTAGCTCCGCGGCGGCATGGCAATCCGGCCTACCGCACACAAAGCGCATGGGCAGATTGAGCATCGCAAGCGTGAGCGCTATGTGGTCCAGCGGCACGGATTTTCCCTCGTAGCGGAAGCACTCGTCCTCGGTTTCGTTGGCGTCCTTGCGGAAGGTCTCGTCGAAGTCGATCTCAACGGCCTTCTCCGCCGGCGCCAGGCATACGGCGCAGGCAGCGCGAGCCGTGGTGGTCAGGCGTCCCTCCAGCCGCACGGTGTCGTCCACCACAAAATAGGTTCCCTCCAGCTTCACCGGGTCAAAGGTCACAGCTTCGCCGCCCACGTCCTGCGCCTCCAGCGTCAGGCTCGCCTCAAAGGGAAAGGGCGTCGCCGGGTGAACGAAACCGCGGGATACATCCAGTTCCATACTGGCACCTCCGTTTGCAAGGCGCGGCTTTTTCCGCGTCTCTCCATTATAGGGACCGCCGCGCACCCTTGTCAAGCCGCGCGGCGCACGCCGCCAGCGCCACCGGAACGGAGCCGATGAGGGGCAGGGCGTAGCGCAGATAGACCACCGGGGAAAACAGGCACACCAGAAGCGTCGCCAGCGCGGGCAGGAACACCGGCAGGATGTTCCTGCGGCGCTCCGTCACGCACTGATAGAGAAGGGCGAGCGTCAAAAGCACGTTGAAGCTCATGCTGGCGCAAAGGCCGATCAGCGGCAGCTTGTCAAAATCCATGTACCACTCCGTCAGGGCGCGCTGGGCGCTGCTCAGCGGCACCAGCGCCTCGCGGTCATACATGGTCATGTCGTTGAACGACCAGGGGTAGACGTAGGTGTCCAGTGCCATGTCGCTGAAGCTGATGTACATGGGTTCGTTGCTGCGCAGGTCAAAGAGCACACCGTTCATGTGCAGCGCGGCGTCCAGATACTCCGTGGGCCAGCGGCATAGCTGCCGCCACCACACGCCCCAGTAGGCCCGGCGGTCCTCCGCCGTCGCCGTCTGGCGGTAGGTGTCCTTGACGGCGTCGGCATACCAGTCATTATACCCCTCCGCCAGCGAATCATAGTCCAGCACGCGGTCGATGATCTCCCGCTCCTCCCGGGGAATCTCCTCGCCGTGCAGCTTCACCACCCGCGCCGTCTGCTGAAAGGGCAGGGACATGATATCCTGCATGTAGCGGTCCCGGATGCCCAGCGCCGCGCTGATGGCGGCTTCCACGCCTACGGCGAGCACGAGGCTCAGCGCCCCGCAGGCGAGCAGCCGCGCGGCCGCGCGCCTGCGTTCCCTTCCCCGCAGGACCATCATCAGCATCACCGCCAGCACCGCCGCCGCCAGCGGCAGCCCGTTGTGGCGGCTCAGCGCCATCACCAGAAAGCTCAGTCCCAGCAGCGCCGGCCTGCGCCAGCTTTCAAAGAACGCCTCCCGCTCCCGCGCGAACTCCCAAAGCAAGGTCACCATCAGCAAAAACGGGATCTGGAACATGGTGTCCTTGGCGATCACCGTCGCCCAGCCCGCGTAGCAGGGCGAGAGGGCGTAGAGCAACAGCGCCGTCAACCGCACCCAGCCCGGCGCGCCCAGCCGGCGCATGACGCACAGCGTATAGCTCAGCACCGCGATGTAGGCGGCGCACTGGAGCAGGGTAAAGACAAAATAGACAAGGTTGCGGTTGCCCGCGGCCTCGCCCAGCCAGGCCAGCAGCCCGTACACCAGCGTGCCGAACGGCGGATGGCTGGAGATGCGCTCCGCCTCGCCCATGAACTGCTTGATCTGCATGTAGCTGTCCCACATGAGCACGCCCGGGTAGCGGATCAAGATCTGCGGCAGCCACGCCGCCGCGATCACCGCAAACAGCCGCCAGAAGGTATCGTATCTCCTCAAGCCTGAAAGGCTTGAGGGCAGGCCCGCCTGCCGCCCCTTTTCCAGCCCCTTGCGAAGCGCCCTGAGCAGCATGAGAAAGATCAGATACATTCCCGCAAAAAACAGCCCCGCCTTGCACACCTGAAAGGCGTTTTCCCAGAGCACTGCAACCGTGTCCTGCGTGCGCACGGCCGTGCACAGGAGCGTCATGAGGCTGAAAAACGCGCACAGCCCATACTCCCCCACGCCCGTTCCCGGCGGTTTCCGAAACAGGAAGCGCCGGCACAGCCACAGACATGCCGCCAGCAGCAGCGCCGCCGCCAGCCGGTCCACCTCCAGAGAGGCAAAGGTCCTCGCGATCAACTGATACACATAGCCAAACAGGTCCCCCGCATCCGGCAGGGCCTTTCTCGCCGGAGCGAGGTTCAGCCACGGCGCGGCAGCCATCAGTCCCGCACAGCCCAGCATGCCCGCCCGCCTGATCCAACCCCTTATCATCGACGCACCTCACCGCGTTTTGCTCAAGACCAAATTCGGCGCAGATGCCCACGCACCCGCGCCGAATTGGTTTTTGGGAATGTTATTCGATCGGCTTGCCAGTCACGATGCACAGGGTGTCCCGCGCGATGACGATTTCCTCGTCCGTGGGGATGACGCAGATCTTGACCTTGCTGTCGTCGGTGGAGATGACGCTCTCCTTGCGGTTGCCCTCGACGTTCTTGACGGGATCGAGCTTGGCGCCCAGGAACTCAAAGCCGCTCATGACGCGCTCGCGCAGCTCCGCGCCGTTTTCGCCGATGCCGGCGGTAAAGACGATCACGTCCACGCCGTTCATCACCGCGGCATAGCTGCCGATGTACTTGCGGATGCCATGGATGAGCATGTCGCGGGCGATGATGGCGCGCTCGTGGCCGCTGTCGGCGGCGGCGTCGATGTCGCGCATGTCGCTGCTCAGGCCGCTGATGCCAAGCAGGCCGCTCTTTTTGTTGCACATGTTGAGGACCTCGTCCACGGTCATGTGCTCGTTGTTGGCGATGTACTGCACCACCGCGGGGTCCATGCTGCCGGAGCGGGTGCCCATGATGACGCCCTCAAGAGGCGTGATGCCCATGCTGGTGTCCACGCACCTGCCGCCGTCCACGGCGGCCATGGAGCTGCCGTTGCCCAGGTGGCAGGTGATGACGCGGGTCTTTTTGCGGTCCAGGCCCAAAAACTCGCACACGCGCTTGCTCACGTAGCGGTGGCTGGTGCCGTGGAAGCCGTAGCGGCGCACGTGCAGGCGCTCATAGTACTCGTAGGGCACGCCGTAGAGGAACGCCTTGGGCGGCATGGTCTGATGGAAGGCGGTATCGAACACGGCCACGTTGGGCGTGCCGGGCATGACCTTCTCGCAGGCCTCGATGCCCATGAGGTTGGCGGGGTTGTGCAGGGGGCCCAGGGGGATGTTGGCACGAATGGCCTCCTTGACCTCCTCGTTGATGAGCACGCTGGCGGTGAAGGCCTCGCCACCGTGGAGCACGCGATGGCCCACCGCGCCGATTTCGTCCATGTGCTTTACCGCGCCCTTCTCCGGGTCGGTCAGGGCCTTAATCATGAGGGAGCAGGCCTCGGTGTGGTCCTTGATGGGCTGCTCAAAGACGATCTCCTGGCCGCTTACCTTCTGGGTGAGCTTGCTGCCCTCGATGCCGATGCGCTCCACCAGGCCCTTGGCCATGAGCTTTTCGCCGTCCATGTCCACCAGCTGATATTTCAAAGAGGAAGAACCCGCGTTGACGATCAGAATTTTCATTGGTCGCTCTCCTTATCTGTTGCTTACGCCTGCGCCTTGACGGCGGTGATGGCCACGACGCTGACGATGTCATCCACGGAGCAGCCGCGGCTCAGGTCGCTCACGGGCTTGGCCAGGCCCTGGATGATGGGGCCGATGGCCTCCGCGCCCGCCAGGCGCTGCACCAGCTTGTAGCCGATGTTGCCGGCCTGCAGATCGGGGAACACCAGGACGTTTGCATGGCCCGCCACGGCGCTGCCGGGGGACTTGAGCTGCCCGACGCTTTCCACCAGCGCGGCGTCCGCCTGAAGCTCGCCGTCAAGCTGCAAATCGGGCGCGAGCTCGTGGGCCATCTTCGTGGCCTCCTGCACCTTGGTCACGTTGTCGTGCTTGGCGCTGCCCTTGGTGGAGAAGGAAAGCATGGCCACGCGCGGGTCGATGTCCACCAGCTGCCTGCCGGAGGCGGCGCTGGCGATGGCGATGGCCGCCAGCTCCTCAGCCGTGGGATTGGGGATGACCGCGCAGTCACCGAAGATCATCACGCCGTCGTCGCCCCACTTGTGGTCGGGCAGCTCCATGATGAAGCAGCTGGACACCACCTTGATGCCGGGGGCCGTCTTGATGATCTGCAGCGCCGGACGCAGGACGTTTCCGGTGGAGTTGATGGCGCCGGCCACCATGCCGTCGGCGTCGCCCGCCTTGAGCATCACCGCGCCGTAATAGAGGGTGTTTTGGGTCACCAGCTCCGTGGCCTGTTCGGGCGTCATGCCCTTGGCCTTGCGCAGCTCGTAGAGCA
>CAUDEL010000088.1:0-5635 GCA_958448555.1 uncultured Eubacteriales bacterium
CTCCCAGAGACGTCCTCTCTTCTTTCCCTGTCCAATATGTTTGACAAACCTACATGGCGTCACACTTCTCTCCCCACGTCAGATCCGCTCAAAAAGTGCCCTTATTTTGGAAGAAAGCGCCGCTGTTATTCGTCATATTATCAGAGGTTTAGGGGGAGGAATGTCTATGAAACGCATGATGACGCTGGTTTTGGCCGCGGCGCTGTGCCTCCTGGTTCATCCCGCCATGGCCAACAGTTGGGGTCTGAGCGGTGCGCTGCTCAGCGCCGTCGCCTCCACGGACGATTGGAACGATTATCATGCCATTGGCGGTCAGGTGGGTGATGCGGCGGTCTTGCACAGCCGCTATCACAATGTGCTGGCGATTGTGCTGGAGGGGGAACTTGCGCTCTTTCCGACCGCTGTCTACCAGCCGCAGGACGGCCGGGACAGCTCGCTCAGGCTGAGCGGCAGCGGGGAGAGCCTTACGATCAGCTACGGGGACGAACAGTATGTCTTTGAAAAGGAAGGAACGGCCTATCGCCTGCAAAGCGCCGTCATCGGCGATTTCCGTCTGGTGCTGTCGTGGAACCAATACCTGGCGTCGGAAGGCTCCCAAAGCGCCATCCTGCAGCAGGACGTCACGCTGGACGGCTTCAACATCCACCTGTTTCCGCGTTCGGTGGAGCAGGTGAGGCACCTCAATCTCATGAAGGCCGCCCTGGACAGCGGTGAAAACATCCTTGGCTGGCATGAGAACGGCCGCGGCTCCTGCTTGAACAGCATCGGTCAGGGCACGGTGGCGGTGTACAGCGCGCCCTATGGAGAATCGGCCTGGCGCGCCGCCGAAGGCAAGGCGGCGGTGGCATTGTCGGGGGAAGTCTGGCTGCTGCGGCTGGTGACCAACGCGGATGGTGACTGTTATGCCTGCGTGCGTTACGATGTGAGCGAGCGCACGCAGCGCATCGGCTATGTGCCTGCCTCGGCGCTGAGAATACGTTTGGACACTACGCCGTCGGACGATTTAATTGACGTCATCGTCCGGGCCAACTGTGATACCTACCTCACGGACGATCCGAACGTATCCCAGTTTGCGCAGTTCGAGGTCCCCGCCGGGACGCTGTTTTCCTGCCTGGGGGTCTATGACGATGCGTACGCCTACGTTTCCGCCGAGGTAAAGGAAGGACGCTTTACGGACGGCGGGGCGATCGTCTGGGGCTTTGTTCCGCTGCGGGATCTGGCGCTGGAAGACGGCGTTGCCGGCGAGGTTCGCCGGGAGATCATGGCCTCGCTGGCCGGGACCTGGTGTCTTGAGGCGGGTGGAAACCTGGCCGAGGATACGCTGTTTCTAAATGCCGACGGAACCTATCAGGGAACCTATTGGAACTCCAATCAGGTAAACAGCGGCCGGTGGACCGTCACGGACTATAACCCCGCGCGCAACCTGTACTGGAACGATCCGCCCTACGAGATCGCCTTCTACCGCGACGACGGCACGGTCAACATCCGAGGGCTCGACCTCTCCAACGGGAACCTAAACCTCTCCTACTGGGAGGGCGGGGGCGTCTATGTGCAGATGACCGGGGAGGGAACGTTATGAGACTGCAAAAGATTCTTTTGTGCGCTATGGCGCTGTGCGCCGCCTGCCTGATGTCCGCCGCGGCGGCGGAGGGCGGCAACATGGTATCCGGGCAGGTGCACCCCAGCCTTCCTTATCTTAACGTCAGCGTCGCCGACACGGGCGAGCGTCTCCCCGGCGCCCTGCGCGAGCGGGTTCTGAGCGTTTCTGTGCAGGCCGCGGACGGCAGCTTTTCTCAAAACCTTTCCTATCTCTCCTCCGAGGATCCCTCCGCGGATCATCTCTCGCTCATGGCCCGGTTCGAGGACATGAACTTCGACGGTTATCAGGACCTGGTCCTTTTGACGGCGCAGGGCGCGAGAAACTGTTTCACCGCCCTTTCCCTCTGGGATCAGGAGGAGGGATGCTTTCAGCCCGTGCTCCAGTCCTGTACATGGGAAAGGGAGGCGCGGCGCTGGTCTGAATCGCCCGTCCAGCTGGAGCTATGCAACTATGAACTGCTGCCGGAAAGCCGCCGCATCCTCTCCGTGGCCGAGGACGGCTTTCGCTTCAGACAGGAAACCGTCTATGCGTGGGAGGGACGCTACAGCCCCGAAACAAAGGCCGTTTTGGATGTCTACGACGCGGGTGCGGGCACGATCGGCGAAAGCCTTGTGCTCTTTGCCACATCTGTCACCTGCTGCTGGGATGAACAGTACCCGGAGGAATGGTACTACGGCCAAAGCGGCGTTGATGCGGAGCGTCAGGCGGCGGCGCGCGAAATGATGCTGGGGCGCGCCGTCTGGGACGGCGAGCATCTCAGGGTCGCAAACGTGGACTGGGTGAACCTGCGGCAGCAGGACAGCAAATCCTCCCCTTCCCTGGCGGAGCTGGATGCGGGCACGACGGTTACGATGCTTGCAAGCGGTCTGGGGACGGACGGCGGGTGGGTCCGCGTATGGTACATGCCGGACTCCTCTTCAGCAGAAGACGGCGTCACCGGGCTGACGGGGTATATCTGGCACAGCTATCTGGAACCGGACGTCTGAGTGCAGGCTTAACCACAAACGAAACCGAGGAGATCGCATTGTTTTCCTTTCTGAATCACCGAACGCCTGGAAAAGCTTTGGGGAGATTTCTTGCTGCAACACTGGTGCTGTGGCTCTTTCCCCATGCAGCGCAAGCCGCGCTTTCTCTGGAAATCATCCACAACCCCGTCGCGGCGGAAAATCCCGTGGATTTTATGGTATCGGGCGATCCCGCACCCCTTTACCGATATACTTTGTATCATGACGGTGAAACGTTGTTTGAAACGGAATCTCAGTACGCCGCCGGCTCCTATCTTCCGCGCGATCCCGGCGAATATACCCTGGAGGTAACGGCGCAGCGCGAGAGGGGTGAAGAAAGCGCGCGGGCGACTTTTACCGTTGTGGAGCGACTGAGCTTTTCACTCGACGAGATTCCCGGCACGCTGTGCACCGGCGAACCGCTCAAAGTCGAGGTGACGGCCGAGGGAGGAAGCGGCAGCTACCGCTATCTCTATTCCGTCGTTTCGCAGGACGGCACCTCACAGCGGGAGGAAGGCGGGGCGTCCTGGCACTGGATTGCCGGCACCGCAGGCGACTACGCGCTTCATGTGACGGTCATGGACAGTCAGGGCGCGCTCCTCAAAACGCGAAGGAGCTTTTCTGTATCGGAGGGCGAGCCGCGCATCATCGTGGAAAAGAGCGGCGGCGGCCTGAGCGGCCACGGCGGCCAGGAGAGCTGGACGGTCTATGCGCCCGGTCCCTGGATAGCTTCAACCGAGGACGGTTTTTTCACGCTTGAAACGTCCTCGGGCGATCCCGGCGATCCGCTGACCGTCACCGCCATGGGCGAAACCGGCGAATACCTCGAGGGAAGCATCCGAATTACCAGCGGGAGCCTGAGCGTGGACTGGCCCGTTTCCCAAAGTGCCGGCCACGGCGTGGACGAAGAGGTGTTTCTTTTCACCGAGCAGCAGCCGGTCTATGTGGACGGCAGCGAGCATGTTTGCTGGACGGATGCGCAAGGCGCGCGCAGCTTCCAGGTCACTGCGCCGGGCCCGTGGGAGGCGGACACCGAAAGCGCCTTTCTTCATCTGGAAGCGGCCGGGAACGTGCTGACGGTGACTGTCGATGCAGCAGATGAGGCGGCCGTCCGCAGCGGGCTTGTGACGGTAACCTCGGGCGCGGGCACGGCGTATATCCATGTTTATCAGCTTCCCGGCCCGGGTCTGCCCCAAGCCGCCACTGCGCTCCCGGAGGATAAAACGCTCTGGGATGGCCTCAATCTCTACAGCCAGTTCAGCGGCCTTTGGAAGGAGAAACCATACGGTTCCAGCACGCTGGAGCACTCAGGTTGCGCGATCTTCGCGCTCTCCCACGCGCTCCAGTGGCTGGGCTTTGAGGGCGAGGCGATCCTGCCCGAGGCGCTGGCTAAAAAATACGCGTTCTGCCTGCGCGACGGAGCTACCATCAACAGCACTTTGGTGGGAAACGCGGGCGACGACCTGGGCTTCAAGACGCGCTATGACCTCTACACCAACCTTTCCACCATTCGAAGCAAGCTGGAGGAGGGCGCCGTTTTTTCCTTCGCCGTGGTGAGCGATCACATCGCCATGGTGGCAGAGCAAAGCGAGGACGGCTCGATGATGCGCATCATCGACTCGGCGCCCTCGGCCACCTGGGATCGCATCGGGGATGCCAGGCTGTACCGGCAGGAAACGGACGGCTCGTTTGTCCCCATCTCCTCCCTGAGCGAGCTGAACGGCATCCGTTACTATATTGAAACCGGCGCTTTTGGCGCCGCCACCTACTGGCTGGAGGCCGACTATGTCGCGCGCAGAGGCGTCAGGTTGATTCAGCCGGAGGAGCCGAAAGGAGAATGAAGGTATGAAAAAGGCCCTTGTTCCCTTGATTCTGCTGCTTATCTGCCTTGCCATCCCGGCCGAGGCCGCCATCTGGTTCCCGGAGCAGGACGGAGTGCGGCTCCATCGCGACCCGTTTTGCATGGACTCCTCGCTTTTCGACGGCCTGTATGCCGACGCGCTCGAATATGCCACGGCGCAGGACGCCAGCGCGGACGGCAGGATCATCTGCCAGACCTGCTATGTGGAAATTTCGCAGCCTGTTTCGCCTGCGGAAATCTATTACTTTCAGCCCGGCGGCGAAGCGTATCTGCACATCGACCCCAACTGCACCGCCGTGTCCAGCGGATATCCTCCGCTCTCCGGCTCGGTCTGGTGGGAGGATGCCGATTGGAATCAGTACAAGGCCTGCCCCGTCTGCACGGTCGGCCATATCGCCGCGCTTCCCAACGCCTGTTCCGCATGGAACGGCACCCTGGAGGAAAAGGCGCGCCTGCTTCCCGGCATCTGGACCGTGCCCTCCGAACAGGCCGTTTCCCAGGACGCCGCGCTGGAATCAGCCAGGGCCTTTGTTCAAAAAAACGAGGAAGTCATGCGCCGTTTCCCCGACGGCCTCTTTACCTCCTGCCTCCTTCACTACGACACGGGAGAAAAATCGTCAATCCAGCGCGAAACCTATCGCGTTGTGGTCACCACTCCCCTGCGCGAGCCGGTCTGTCAGGTCTACGTGGACGCCTTGACCGGCGAGACATATCTTATGATTGTCACATCGGACATTCATTCATCGCCACAGGAGAGCGATGTTTCCATCGATCCCACTGCGGAGGGATAGGCGAAACGGCGGGGAGCACCGAAGCCCGGTGCTCCCCGCCGTCAGCGTGTCGAAAAAGCTCGCCTGCGGCGATCTTTTCCGCCAGGACACGTTTCCCCTGCGCCTGCGGCGCGGCCGGGGAAACGTGCAAGGAAACCTTGCTGCGCAAGGCTCAGTTTGTCGAAAAAGTCCGCCCACGGCGGCCTTTTCCGCCAAATGCTTAAGAAATGTTTGCGCCCAGGGGCGCAAACTCCCCGCCCGCCCGGCAAAGCCGGGCGATACGAATCCACTTTGGAGGGCCTGCGGGCCCTCCAAACCTCCCGAAAAGTGTTTGTCAGCAGTCTGAACCTTGCTGCGCAAGGCTTCCGAATCCACCGCACATGTCGCTGGATTCGGATTT
>CAUDEL010000089.1:0-5565 GCA_958448555.1 uncultured Eubacteriales bacterium
AGATCACCATCACCGCCTCCACCAACATGACCGAGGAGGAGATCAACCAGCGCGTGAAGGAAGCCGAGCAGTACGCCGAGCAGGACAAGAAGCGCAAGGAGGAGGTCGAGGTCCAGAACCGCGCCGACACCCTCATCTACGAGATGGAGAAGCAGCTTCGCGAGAACGGCGACAAGCTCGACAGCGCCGACAAGGAGACCGTCCAGCACGAGATCGACGAGTTCAAGAAGGTCCGCGAGGGCGGCGACACCGAGGCCATCAAGAGCGCCATGGAGAGCATGACCCAGAAGGTCTATCAGATCTTCGGCAAGCTCTACCAGCAGGAGGGCGGCCAGCCCGGCGCCGGCGAGGGCCCGCAGGTCAACGACGACGGCACCATCGACGCCGACGCGGAAGTGAAGTGATCCGGGACCTCCCGGTTCCCAGGCAGCCCCGGCGCGGCGGAGGGAGCGTCCCTCCCGCCCGCGCGCCGGGGCGTTCGGTGTGTCTATACAACACTTTTGAAACAGATAAGTAGGTGAGCTTTTGGCAAAGCGCGATTATTACGAGGTGCTGGGCGTGAGCAAGGACGCCTCCGAAGCCGAGATCAAAAGCGCATACCGCAAAAAGGCCAAGGAATGTCATCCCGACCTGCACCCCAACGACAAAAACGCAGAGGAGCGCTTCAAGGAGCTCAACGAGGCCAACGAGGTCTTAAGCGATCCAGAGAAGCGCAAGCGCTACGACCAGTTCGGCTTTGACGGACCGCAGATGGGCGGCGGCGCGGGCGGCTTTGATTTCAGCGGCTTTGGCGGCATGGGCGGCTTTGAGACGATCTTTGACACCTTTTTTGGCGGTATGGGCGGCTCCAGCCGCCGCGCCGGCCCCGTGCAGGGCAACGACCTCCAGCACCGCATCACCATCACCTTCGAGGAAGCGGCCTTCGGCTGCGAAAAGACGGTCGATTTCTTCCGCAACGAAAACTGCGACGCCTGCGGCGGCACGGGCGCCAAGCCCGGCACCCAGCCCCAGACCTGCCCCACCTGCAAGGGCTCGGGCCAGGTGCGAACGGGCGGCGGCTTCATGGTCACGGTCCGCACCTGCCCCACCTGCCACGGCGAGGGCAAGATCATCAAGGACCGCTGCCAGAGCTGTAGCGGCACCGGCCGCGTGCGGCGCAAGCGCAGCCTCAAGCTGCGCATCCCGGCGGGCATTGAGGACGGCGTGAGCCTGGTCAAGCGCGGCGAGGGCGAGCCCGGCATGCGAGGCGGTCCCGCGGGCGACCTGTACATCACCGTGACGGTCAAGCCCCACCGGCTCTTTAAGCGCGACGGCAACAACATCCTTCTGGAGATGCCCATCAGCATCACCCAGGCGGCCCTGGGCGCGGAGATCGACGTGCCCACGCTGGAAAAGCCCGTCAGGCAGCGCATCCCGGAAGGCACGCAGACCGGCGCGCAGTTCCGCATCAAGGGGCAGGGCATGCCCTCCCTCAAGACGGGGCTCAAGGGCGATCTCATCC
The DNA here is from genome assembly GCA_958448555.1 of uncultured Eubacteriales bacterium. Taxonomy (GTDB): domain Bacteria; phylum Bacillota; class Clostridia; order Christensenellales; family Aristaeellaceae; genus Limiplasma. The sequence continues at coordinate 1,502 of CAUDEL010000089.1, forward strand.
TCACCGTGCACGTGGAGGTGCCCCGCAGGCTCAACGAGAAGCAAAAGGACCTCCTGCGCCAGCTCGAGCAGAGCCTGGGCGGCAGGGAATACGAAGGCCGCAAGACCTTCGCGGAAAAGCTCAAGGAGATTTTCAACAACTGAAACCCGGTGCCCGGGGCGCCAGAAGCGCTCCGGGCGCCTTTGAGTACGGCGGAAAGCGGAGGTGCTTTGCATGGACTGGCTGGAAGCGGTGGTGCATACCACCACCTTTGGGAGTGATCTTGTCAGCGACGGGCTGATGGCGCTGGGCGCGGCCGGAACGGAGATCGTGGACCGCGCGGACGTGCCCGATCCCCGGCAGCCGGGCGTATACTGGGAATTGTACGATCCCGCGATGGTTGACGCCATGCCCGACGACGTGCTGGTCAAGGCGTGGTTTGAGCGCGGCGAAAAGGAGCGGGAGACGCTGGAGGCCGTCCGGGCGCACCTTGAGCAGCTCCGGGCGCAGGGCGGCGAGGTGGGGACGCTTGCGCTGGAGCTGACCGGCGTCAAGGACGAGGACTGGTCCGAAAACTGGAAAAAGTATTACAAGCCCTTCCGCATCGGCACGCACCTGGTGGTCAGGCCCACCTGGGAGGCCTACGAGGCCGCGCCGGGCGATCTGGTGATCGAGCTGGACCCCGGCATGGCGTTTGGCACCGGCACGCACGAGACGACCAGCATGTGTATGCAGCTTCTGGAGAAGCACCTGCAAGAGGGCATGCGCGTCATGGACGTGGGCACGGGCAGCGGCATCCTGGCCATCGCGGCGGCGCGGCTGGGCGCCAGAGAGGTGCTGGCCATCGACATCGACCCCGCGGCGGTCAAGGTGGCGCGGGAGAACATCGCGCTCAATCATGTGCAGGACCGCGTGCGCGCCGTGGAGGGCGACCTGTGCAAGAGCGAGGCCATGCCCTGCGATCTGGCGGTGGCCAACATCGTGGCCGATGCCATCCGCATGCTGGCGGCACCGCTCACGCGCCACCTGAAAAAGGGCGGGCTGCTGATTTGCTCGGGCATCATCCGCGAGCGGGAGCAGGACGTGCTGGAGGCGGCGCTGGCGGCGGGCTACGCGGTGGCCGACCGGCTGGAAAAAGGCGAATGGGTGGCGCTGGCGCTTAGAAACGAGGCGGCGTGATGCATCGCTTTTATGTGGAGCGACCCGCGGCGGCGGGGGAGACGGCCGTGCTTTCCCCGGAGGAAAGCGCGCATGCCGCGCGCGTTTTGCGCCTGCGCCCCGGCGAGGAAATCGTGCTGCTGGACGGGCAGGCGCTGTGGCGCGCAAGGCTTGAAAATGTGAACGAGCGCGCCTGCGAGGCGCGGGTGCTTTCGGCGCTGCCTTCGACGGAGCCGTGCGCGAGGGTCACGCTGATTCAGGGCCTGCCCAAGTCGGACAAGCTGGACTGGATCGTCCAGAAGGCCACGGAGCTGGGCGCGTGGGACGTGTGGCCCGTGGAGATGGCGCGCAGCGTGGCGCGCGGAGGCAAGGAAAGCCGCCGCGAACGTCTCTCGCGCATCGCCCTTGAGGCGGCCAAGCAGAGCGGCCGCGCGCATGTTACGCACATCGGGACCGTGCGGAATTTCCGCCAGGCGCTGGAGGCGCTCAAAGGGGATCCGCCGGATCTGCTGCTCACCGCCTGGGAGGAGGAGCGCGCGCTGCCCATGAGCCGGGCGGTGGCCGATTTCGCGGCCCGTCAGGGCCGACCGGGCCGGGTGGCGGTGGTCATCGGGCCGGAGGGCGGCATTGCCCCGGAGGAATGGGAAGCCCTGCGAGCTCTGGGCGCGGTGAGCGTGACGCTGGGACCGCGTATCCTGCGCACGGAAACGGCGGGCCTGTGCGCGCTGAGCGTGCTGTGGGCCGCCTTGGGCGAGATGTGATGAAGGAGTCAGGCATGCAAAAGACTGTTTGCTTTACCACCTTGGGCTGCAAGGTCAACCAGTACGATACGCAGGCCATGCTGGAGGCCTTCGAGCGCCACGGCTATGCCGTGGCACCCGCGGGTGCGCCGGCGGACGTCTATGTGGTCAACACCTGCACCGTGACGGGCACGGGCGATAAAAAGAGCCTGCAGGCCATCCGCCGCTGCCGGCGGCGCAACCCCGGCGCGGAGCTGGTGGTGGCCGGCTGCCTGGCGCAGCGCATGGGCGAAGCCCTGCGGGAAACGGGCGCGCGGCTGATTCTGGGCACGCAGTACCGTGCGCAGGTGGTGGAACTGCTGGAGGAGGCCGTGCGAAAGGGCGTGCAGATGGTGGCGGTGGAGGGCGTGAGCGACGCGCCCTACGAGCCGCTGAGCATCCACAGCCACGAGGGCCATACCCGCGCGGTGATGAAGATTCAGGAGGGCTGTGACAACCGTTGCACCTACTGCATCATTCCCAGCGTGCGCGGCGGCGTGCGGTCCCGGCCGCTGGAGGCGATCCGCAGGGAGGCGGAGGCGCTTTCGCAGGCGGGCTTTCAGGAGCTGGTCCTGACCGGCATCCACCTCACCAGCTACGGGCGCGACCTGCCGGGACGCCCCTCGCTGGCGCAGGCGGTTGAAGCCGCGTGCCAGGCGCCGGGCGTGCGCCGGGTGCGCCTGGGCTCGCTGGAACCGCGCGTGGCCACGCAGGCCTTTGTGGAGGTGCTTGGCCGCGTGCCCCAGCTCTGCCCGCAGTTTCATCTGGCGCTGCAAAGCGGCAGCGACGCGGTGCTCGCGCGCATGAAGCGCGGCTACAACACCCGTCAGTTTCTGGAGGCCGTGGAACGCATCCGCGCGGGCTGGCCGCAGGCCGCCTTCACCACGGACGTGATCGTCGGCTTTCCGGGTGAGACGGAGGCCGAATTTCAGGAAACGCTGGATTTCTGCGAGCGGGTGGGCTTCAGCCGCCTGCACGTCTTTCCCTTCAGCCCGCGCGAGGGCACCCCTGCCGCCGCCATGGACGGGCAGGTGGAGGAGGCGGTCAAGGCTCAGCGTGTTCACCGGCTGATCGCGCTGGGCGACGCGCTTTCGCGCCGCTACCGCGAGGGCTTTCTCGGACGGGAGGTGCCGGTGCTGCTGGAGGAGGCGCTACCCGACGGCGGCGCGGAGGGGTATACGCCCGAGTACGTCCACGTGCGCGCGCGGGACGGACGGCCCGGCGCGCTGGCCCGTGTGCGGCTGGATACGCTGACCGAAGAAGGAATGTCCGGCACGGTTGTGGAATACCTGCCGTAGGGCCATTACAAAAAGGAGAGGATTACATGACGGATTGCCTGTTTTGCAAGATCATCGCGGGAGAGATCCCGTCCAAAAAGGTCTATGAGGATGAGGACACCTACGCCTTTCACGACATCAATCCCCAGGCGCCCACGCACGTGCTGGTGGTGAGCAAAAAGCACACGCCCGACGTGGCGCACAACGCCGATCTCACCGACCACGAGCTGGCCGCGTGCCTGCGCACCTGCGCCAGGGTGGCCAGGGAGCTGGGCCTTGAGGAGGGCGGCTACCGCATCGTCAACAACTGCGGGGAAAACGCCTGCCAGACCGTGAGGCACATGCACTACCACGTGCTGGGCGGGGAGAAGCTGTCCGAGCGCATGGCGTGACGGGCGCGAAGTTTACGTTTCGTTCAAAATTCATGGTTGACGGCATGGCGGATAAGCGCTATAATAGATGCATAGTCGCCATATGCCCTTGACACGTTCGAGGCGCCAGGCGGTATGAGCGAGGGGAGGGATAGCAGTGTCCGAGGTACGCATCCGCGAGAATGAATCCCTGGAAAGCGCTCTGAAGCGGTTCAAACGTCAATGTGCTCGCACAGGTGTTTTGGCAGAGGCTCGTAAGCGTGAGCATTATGAAAAGCCCAGCGTGAAACGTAAAAAGAAAGCTGAGGCTGCACGCAAGCGCAAGTACTGATTCATACGCAATCCAAAAGGGCCGTCGCGCGAAAATGACGCGGCGGCTCTTTTCGTTGCCCGAAAGGAAAAGGGGGGGCGGCATGGCCTCTGCCATGCCGCCCACAGACTGTCAAAAAACCTTATGGGAGGTTCGGAGGGCTGTAGGTCCGCAACCTCAATCGTCGCGG
>CAUDEL010000090.1:0-5400 GCA_958448555.1 uncultured Eubacteriales bacterium
CTCGTTCCCCGCTTCAATGACACCGTTTGCCTGACCAGCGGGCGGTCAGGGACGGCGCGCGGCGTTACGCCGCGAAAGCGTATTCGCTATTGTCAGTTATTGTTTTTCCCCGTTGTTGCGCGGTGCAGGGGCCGCGGCTCGCTTACCGTGTACTCATTCACTCCCGTCGAAACCAAAACACCCCCATGTGAGAACTGACATGCGACATTTAATCACGCTGGCGAAGCGCCCTTTCGATCTCGCGCTTGGCGTCGCGGGCCGCGGCGGCGTCGCGCTTGTCATGCAGATGCTTGCCGCGGCAGAGGCCCAGCTCCAGCTTCATGCGCCCATCCTTCAAGTAAACCTTGAGGGGAACCAGCGTATATCCCTGCCGGCTCACCAGGCCGCTGAGCTTGCGGATCTCGCTTTTGTGCAGCAGCAGCTTTTTCGGACGCAGCGGGTCGCTGTTGGAAAAGCTGCCCTGCTCGTAGGGGCTGATGTGCATGCCCTCGGCAAAAACCTCATTGCCTCGCACCAGGGCGAAACTTTCCTTGAGGTTGACCCGCCCCTGACGCATGCTTTTGACTTCGGTCCCCTTGAGGCAAAGGCCACATTCGTAGGTTTCCTCCACGAAATAGTCGTGATACGCCTTTTTGTTCTGTGCTACGGGCTTGACGCCCCGCTGGTGCGGCATGGGGGAAACCTCCTTTCATGTCCTTTTCCACAGCGAGTTATTATACCACGGCTTCGTATCAAAGCGCAAGCTCTTGCCAAGCGCAAAAGGGTGTCATATAATGCTTTCATACAGCAAAAAGGAGGAATGTCCGATGGCAGGCGATATTCAGAGCATGGCGCAAAAGGCGCGGGAGGCATCCTTTGCGCTTGCGGCCGCCAGTCTGGAAACGCGGAACCGGGCGCTGGAGGCGATGGCCCGGAATATTGAAAACGGCATCGACGAGCTGCTGGCGGTGAACGCGGAAGATGTGGCGCAGGCCACGGCAGAGGGGCTGAGCGCTCCGCTGCTGAATCGCCTGAAGCTGACGCGCGCCAAATGCGACGCCATGGCGGCCGGGCTTCGTTCGCTGGCCGCCCTGCCCGATCCGCTGGGACACGTCCAGTATGCGCGGGAGCTCGTGCCGGGGCTGAACCTCTACCGCGTGAGCTGCCCCATCGGGGTGGTGGGCGTCATTTTTGAAAGTCGGCCGGATGCACTGGTCCAGATCGCGTCCCTTTGCCTCAAGAGCGGGAACGCAGTGCTGCTCAAGGGCGGCCGTGAGGCCGCGCGCACCAATGAGATGCTGGCGGGGCTCATCACGCGGGCGTCGGACGCCTGCGGCCTGCCGGAGGGCTGGTGCGCCCTTCTTCATTCGCGCGAGGATGTGCAGGAGATGCTCAGGCAGCACGAGTGGATCGACCTGGTGATTCCGCGCGGAAGCAACGCCTTTGTGCGCTACATCATGCAAAACAGCGAGATTCCCGTTCTGGGGCACGCCGAGGGCCTTTGCCATGTCTACGTGGACGATCCGTGCGACTTGGAGGTCGCGCTCAGGGTGACGCTGGACAGCAAGGCGCAAAACCTCTCCGTTTGCAATGCGGCTGAAACGCTGCTCGTGCACGCCGGCATCGCGCCGGATTTCCTGCCCCGGGCGGCCAAAGCACTTGAGGAAAAGGGAATCGCCTTGCGCAGCGACGAGCGCACGGGCGCTATCATCCGTTGTAGCCCCGCCACGCAAGAGGATTGGTCGACGGAGTATCTCGACGCCGTGTTATCCATTCGGATCGTGGACAGCCTTGAGCAGGCGGTCGCGCATATCAATCGGTATGGCTCGCATCATACGGATTGCATCGTGACGTCGCAGAGGGAACATGCGGAATTCTTTATGACCCGCGTGGACAGTGCCGACGTGTTCCTCAACTGCTCCACGCGCTTTTCCGACGGCTTCCGCTACGGCTTTGGGGCGGAGGTCGGCATTGCTACCGGCAAGCTGCATGCCCGCGGTCCCATGGGAATGGAGGGCCTGTGCACCTACAAATACCGCCTCTATGGAAACGGGCAAACGCTGCGGGAGCTTGAGGAGGCGAAGACCGCCTTCACCCATCGGGAAATCGAGCCCCGCCTGCCCTGAGACAGGCGTTCCGACAAGACGCGAAACAATGGGGGGTTAAGCATCCAGCCCGGGGCCGCGTTTGAGGCGCCTTTATAAAGCGGGCTGGTTCCATCGAAACAAAACCGTAGCGGAGGAAAGTGCAGGCTATGAAAAAAAGGACGGCATGGGGGATGTGCGCTGCCTGGATGGCTGTGATTTTCTGGATGTCCTCCATGCCGGGAGAGGTTTCGGGAGCGCAGAGCAGCATGTTGGTGCGGCTGCTGGTCCGATTTCTTTCAGCCGTGCTCGGTCACGGCATGACAGAGCAACTGCCGCTCGCCGCCATTGAACTGGCGCTGCGGAAGGCGGCTCACATGGCGGAATATGCGGTGCTGGGGCTTCTGTTCCAGCACGCGCTTCGATGCAGCGGCGCGCGCCGGGCCTGTCTGTGGGCGGTCGTGCTCAGTGCCGCCTACGCTGCCACCGATGAATTGCATCAGTATTTCATCCCGCTTCGCACAGCCAGCCTCATGGATGTTCTCATTGATACCCTCAGCGCATCTCTGGCCTGCGCGCTAGACAGCCTGCGCCTCAGGAGAAAGGCGAAAAAGGCCGCCTGAACAGGTCATAAGAAGTTATGACGCGATACAGGATCAGAGATGTCGCATGCCTCCCCGGCCTGACGCCGCAAGCGCTGCGTTTTTATGAGCGGGGGCGTCATTAGCCCCTGCGAAGCGAGTGTGGCACACGGAATAACCCGTCTTCTGCTTTCGGCCGCTGGACAGACCGTCTGGCGGTTTTTTGCAGGCTTTTGTGTTTCAGCCATCCAAAAATATGGTATACTCAAGTCAGCATCACAAGGAGCGTCGCAGGAGGTAGGCTGGCCGCGTCCGATTTGTGCGTGGGAACAAAACGCAGCTCTGATGCGTGACCGATGGAGCCGACTGGACAGCAAACATGAAGGAGGATGGAATGATGGAGCAAAGGTTTTACATCTGTGAGCATTGCGGAAACATAATCGCCATGGTCAAAAGCAGCGGCGTGCCCGTGGTGTGCTGTGGAGAAAAGATGAAGGAGATCATCCCCGGAACGACGGACGCAGCGGTTGAAAAGCATGTTCCCGTCTACAGCGTGGAGGGAAATACCGTGAAGGTCACGGTTGGCGCCGTGGAGCATCCGATGCTGCCTGAGCACCATATCGAGTGGGTATCTCTGCAAACCAGACAGGGGAATCAGCGCAAGGCCCTGAGTCCGGGCGACGCGCCGAAGGTCTGCTTTTCCATCTGCGAGGGCGACGAGGTAGAGGCCGTTTATGCATACTGCAATCTGCACGGCCTCTGGAAGGCCTGAGGAGGGACGCGGCATGAAATACGTGTGTCCCATCTGCGGCTATGTATATGACGAAAAGGCGGAAGGTGTTCCCTTTGCCCTCCTGCCCGACAGCTGGGTCTGTCCGCTGTGCGGCGCCGCGAAAAGCGTGTTTGTGCCCAAGGATGCTCCGCAGGGCACATCGGCTCCACGCAAGCCCATCGAAATGGATCCGGACATGCAAAAGTTGTCCCCGGGAGCTCTTGCGGCGCTGTTTTCCAACCTTGCCCGAGGCTGTGAAAAACAGTACAAGGCAAAGGAACAGGCCCTTTTCATGGAGATAGCCGATTTCTACACCGCCGCTGCGCCGGCCGTGAGCGGCGCGGATGAGAAGCTGGTTGCCGAACTTGTCCAAACGGATCTGGAGGAGCATTACCCCAATGTCAAAGCCGCGGCCGTTGAAGCGGCTGACCGGGGGACCCAGCGCATCTGCGTATGGGGCGAGAAGGTCACCCGTATCGTCCAGTCGCTGCTCAGCCGCTATGAGAAGGAGGGCGAGGCGTTCCTTAAGGGAAACGAGGTCTGGGTCTGCACCGTCTGCGGCTTCATCTACGTGGGGAAAAGCGCCCCGAAGCTTTGCCCGGTATGCAAGGTGCCGGACTGGAAATTCGAGAAAATGGAAGGGAGGGCATAAGGCGTGAAGAGGATTGCAGTTAGAAATCTCAGGCTTTGCACAAAAGACTGCCTGTGCCTGTATGTCTGTCCCGTCGGTGCGGCCGATACCGAAGACAGCGTGATCGACGTCACCAAGTGCATCGGATGCGGCGTATGCGCAGAGGCATGCCCCAGCAAGGCCATCAGCATGGTCCCGGTCACCTACCCGCCGCAGCAGAAAAAGGCTGAAAACGTCGTGGCCCTTGCGAATGTCCTTGCCGAAAGCAAGGCCAGACAAGAGAAAGCCGCGCTGCAAATCGCACAGGATACGCAGCGCGAGGGGCTTTTCCGCCTGGCGAAAGGCATCGCGAAGTCCAATCGACTGATGGCCGAGGACATCCTGCGGGAAGCGGGGTACATGCTTGCGCAGAGCGGAAATGCCCATAGCCTGCTCAGCGAGCTCATCGACAACCCTCCCTCCCCGGATTTTCCGAAAGATGCGGCAAAGCAGCTTTTGCAGCGGATTCCCAATAACGACGAAACAAAGGAGACGAAAAAAATGGAAAAGTGGAAGTGCAAGGTCTGCGGTTACATTCACGAAGGTCCCATGACGCCCGATTTCAAATGCCCCGTGTGCAAGCAGCCGGCAAGCTCCTTTGAGAAAATCGAGGACGCGCCGCCGGCCAATCCCTATGCCGGGACGCAGACGGAAAAGAACCTGGAGGCGGCCTTCGCCGGAGAATCGCAGGCGCGCAACAAGTATACGTATTTTGCTTCCATTGCGAAAAAGGAAGGCTACGAACAGATCGCGGCCCTTTTCCTCAAGACCGCGGAAAACGAGAAAGAGCATGCCAAGATGTGGTTCAAGGAGCTCAAGGGCATCGGCGACACCGCCCAAAACCTGCTCCATGCCGCAGAGGGCGAAAATTACGAATGGACCGACATGTATGACGGCTTTGCCAAGACCGCCGAGGCCGAGGGCTTTTCGGAGCTGGCGGCAAAATTCCGTCTTGTCGCCGCCATCGAAAAGCACCACGAGGAGCGCTACCGCAAGCTCCTGGCCAACGTGGAAAGCATGCAGGTGTTTGAAAAGAGCGAGGTAAAGATTTGGGAATGTCGCAACTGCGGCCATATCGTCGTGGGGACCAAGGCGCCCGATGTCTGCCCGACCTGCAATCATCCGCAGAGCTATTTTGAGATCAACGCGGAAAATTATTGATTGAAAGCCGTGATTCCCAGCGGGAATCACGGTTCAGTTTGTCGAAAAAGTCCGCCTATGGCGGCCTTTTTCGCCAGATGCTTAAGAAATGTTTGCGCCCAGGGGCGCAAACTCCCCGCCCGCCCGGCACCGGAGGGAAGCGTCAGCCCTGTG
>CAUDEL010000091.1:0-5373 GCA_958448555.1 uncultured Eubacteriales bacterium
AAGGCCCGCCGCCGCCCCGCCCGCGCGCAAAAAAAAGCGCGCCGCCCGCGCCGCGCCCCCGGCCGTCCCCGCGCCCCGGCCTCCGGCCGAACGGCCCGCGCCCCCAAGGGGGGATCGAATTCCCGGGCGCGGTTTCGAGGGGACCGCGGCCCCCTCTCGCGTGAATTTCCGCGAAATTCGGGACCCGGGGGTTACGCCCCAAAAATCAAAAAACGCCAGAAAAAATCCGGCGAAAAAAAGAAAAGCAGCTGCCCATGCGGACAGATGCCTCAAATGGCTAGATAAACTTCCTCATCACGCGGAGGTAGTCTTTTTTCGAATTGAATATGGCCAATACGCTGACGATCTTCTGCGCTTCATCAATGCTGTAGAAGATCAAATAATCCTTATGCAGGATGTAGCGAAAGTCAAAGCTACGCAGAATGCGGTCTTTCGCTAACGCTCCGCCCTGGGGAAAGTCCATCAGGCGATTGCATTGATCTCTCAGTTCCATAATGAAGCGCTTTGCAATATCGTTGTCCATGGAATGCCCGGCGATGTAGAAGGCAATCTCGCGGAGATCCTGCTTTGCGGTTTCCGTGATTCTGACCTGATAACTCATGGACGCACCTCGTCGAGCTCACCGAGAATATCGTCAAAGGCTTCATCCATGGCCTGTGTTCTGCCAAGTTTCACATCGTCCAACGCTTGCGCGAGATGCGCATAAACCGCAAGGCGGGCTTCGAGTTCACGAATGTACTGCTGCTGGTCAACGAAATCCTCATGGGACAGGACGACAGTATCCTCTTTGCCATTGACAGTGATCGCAACAGGGTTGCTTCTGGACAGCGCGGAGATCTGATTATAGTTGTTCCTCAGTTCCTTTGACGGACGAATTGAAATGCTCGGATTCATAAGGACACCTCCTTGGAGTAGTCATATTGTAGCACGATTTGACTACCGCGTCAAGAAAGCCGAAGAAAGTGCTATCTGTTGCTTTTGTTACCGAATGATGGGAAGAAACACACCCGGAAAGGATGATGAAATGAACACTCAGATGAATCTGCGGCGAATCAGCGTCGAAAAGCTGAAGCCCGCCAAATACAACCCCCGCAAGGACCTTAGGCCCGGCGATCCCGCCTACGAAAAAATCAAGCGCAGCCTGCACGACTTCGGCTATGTCGATCCCGTGATCTGGAACGAGGTCACGGGCAACATTGTCGGCGGGCACCAGCGCTATAAGGTGCTGCTGGCCGAGGGCGTGACGGAGATCGACTGCGTGGTCGTGCATATCGAGGACTCGCAGGCGGAAAAGGCGCTCAACATCGCCCTCAACAAGGCCGTGGGCGAATGGGAGCCGAAAGCGCTGGCCGACCTGCTGACCGACCTTCAGCTTTCCGGGTATGACCTGGGCGCGACGGGCTTTGACGCGGCGGAGGTCGACGACCTGTTTTCCCAGGTGCATGACAAGGACGTCAGGGACGACGACTGCGAACTGGACGCAGAGGAGGTGACGCCCTTCGTCAAGCCGGGCGACTTGTGGACGCTCGGGCGTCACCGGATGCTGTGCGGCGACGCGACCGACACCGGCGACGTGGCCCGGCTCATGGACGGACTCAAGGCCAACCTCGTCGTCACCGACCCGCCGTACAACGTCGCCTACGAATCGGCGGACGGCAAGAAGATCCAGAACGACAGCATGGCCGATGAAGCGTTCTATGCGTTTTTGCTGGCGGCGTTTCGCAACATGGCGGCGCATCTGGCCGAGGGCGGCAGCGCGTACATCTTCCACGCGGACACGGAGGGGCTCAACTTCCGCCGTGCCTTTAAGGAGGCGGGCTTTCACATCAGCGGCGTATGCGTCTGGGTGAAAAACAGCCTCGTGCTGGGGCGCTCGCCCTACCAGTGGCAGCATGAGCCGGTGCTCTACGGCTGGCTGCCCAACGGCAAGCACAAGTGGTTTTCCGACCGCAAGCAGTCCACGGTCTGGAAGTTCGACAAGCCCCGGCGCAGCAAGGACCATCCCACCATGAAGCCCGTCCCGCTGCTGGCCTATCCCATCAAGAACAGCTCCGCGCCCAACGGCGTGGTCATGGACCTGTTCGGCGGCAGCGGATCGACGCTCATCGCCTGCGAGGAAACCGGCCGCGTCTGCCGCACCTCCGAGCTTGACCCCAGGTATGCCTCGGTCATCGTGGAGCGGTTTCTGCTTCACGAAAACGGCGATGCGTCGCGCATCCGCTGCCTGCGGGACGGCAGGGAACTGACCTACGGGGAAGCCCTCAGGGCGGCGAAGCCGGACGGCCCGCCGGGGACATGAGGAACGCGCCCTCCTCTGTGCGGGTGAGGACAGCGCGTCCGTTGCCTATTCCGGGGCAACCTCGTGGAACAGCGACCACAGCCAGGCATTGTCTTCCTCGCTGATCTGGTAGCAGAAGCCCGTGCCAAAGAGCATCGTCGGGCAGGAATCGGCGGCCTTCTGGAGGGTCAGGGCGGAGCCGTCCGCCATGGTCAGCGCCAGCACGCCCGTCCAGGGACAGCTGGTGCGCTGAACTCGTTCCGCGCCGCGAAGGACGGCTTCGAGCCGGGTCAGGTCCGCCGGGCTTGCGACCGTCTGCGTCCGGGCTTCGCCTGCCTGCGTGACCGTCATGGCCGCGGATACGATCTCGCCGATGTCGGCGGGCGACTGGACGGAGAACCCTGCGTATTCAGCGGCAAGCTCCGCGTACAGGGGCGGCACCAGGCCATAGCTGCCTTCGGGATTGTCCGCCGTGCAGACCTCGATGAGGTCCGCCACGTCCACATCCGCGGTTTCACGCGCCGCCTGCGCCGCTTCCTCGTCAGTGAGGGCGATGTACCCGCTCACGGTTTCCCCGTTGACATAGTGCGTGATGCGCAGGTAGGGCAGCGCGGGCGCCTCTGCGGTGAATCCGCGCTCGGGCGGCGTGTCCGTCGGTTCGGACGGAACCAGAGAAGCCGGCGCCCCGGTCACGGCAGCCGTCGGAACAGCCGCCGGTTCCTGCGCGCAGCCTGACAGGACGCACAGCAGCACGGGCAGCAGGAAACCCCATGCGATTCTTTTCATGGACAAGCCCCCTTTCGCTGGCTTCATTGTACCGAAAAACAGCCGCAAGGACAAGACATTCACGCAATGCGTTTCCCCGCGCTCAAAACCGGAAAGGGCGCGCATGATCGGAGGTGATTCCCATGGCGACACGGGGCCGAAAGCCCAAGCCCACGGCGCTCAAGCTGCTCGAGGGCAACCCCGGCAAGCGCCCGCTCAACGGCAGGGAGCCTGTCCCGCCCCGGGCCGCGCTCAAATGTCCGGCGTGGCTTCTGCCGGAAGCCAAAAAGGAGTGGAAGCGGCTTGCTCCCGCGCTGGAAGCCATGGGCGTGCTGACCATGGCCGACCTCACGGCGTTTGAGGGCTACTGCCAGGCCTATGCCCGGTGGAAGGAAGCCGAGGCGTTCATCACCCAGCATGGCTCCATCTTTCAGACGCCCAGCGGCTATGTGCAGCAGGTGCCGCAGGTGTCCATCGCCCAGCAGAACCTCAAGATCATGCAGTCGTTCTGCTCGGAATTCGGCCTGACACCGGCGACCCGCGCTCGCATCATTGCCGGGGGCGGTTCGGAGGATGGCGCTTCGGAGGACCCCATGGAAAGGCTGCTCAAGGGGGAGTGGTAAATGGCATTTGACGAACGGAAGGCCCAGCGCGTGGTCCGCTTCATCGAGGCCCTGCGCCACACCAAGGGCGAGTTCCACGGCCAGCCCTTTCACCTGTTGCCGTGGCAGGAAAAGATCATCCGGGACGTGTTCGGCACGGTGCGCGACGATGATCCTACCATGCGCCAGTACACCACGGCCTACATCGAAATCCCCAAGAAGAACGGAAAATCCGAGCTGGGCGCGGCCATCGCGCTCAACATGCTCATCAACGACGACGAGTGGAAGGCCGAGGTCTATTCCTGCGCGTCCGACCGCCAGCAGGCCGCCATTGTGTTCGACGTGGCGGTGGACATGGTCAGGCAGTCCCCGGCGCTCATGAAGCGCGTCAAGATCATCCCGTCCACCCGGCGCATGATCTATCAGCCCACGGGCAGCATCTATCAGGTGCTTTCCAGCGAGGTCGCCACCAAGCACGGGCTGAACGTGTCCGCCTGCATCTTTGACGAACTGCACACCCAGCCCACACGCGCGCTCTACGACGTGATGACGCAGGGGTCGGGCGACGCCAGAAAACAGCCGCTGTGGTTCTTGCTGACCACGGCGGGCACCGACCGCAACTCCATCTGCTGGGAGGTGCATCAGAAGGCGCTGGACATTCTGGAAGGGCGAAAGAACGATCCGCGCTTTTATCCGGTGCTCTTCGGCCTGCCGGACGAGGCGGACTGGACGAGCGAGGAAAACTGGTACCGGGCCAATCCCTCGCTGGATCACACCATCACCATCGACAAGGTGCGCGACGCCTTCCGTAAGGCGCAGGAGACCCCGGCGGACGAGAACCAGTTCCGCCAGCTGCGCCTGAACCAGTGGGTGAAGCAGTCCGTGCGCTGGATGCCCATGGACAAGTGGGACGAGTGCGGTGGCGTGGTGGACCCCTACGCGCTGGAGGGCCGCGCGTGCTACGCGGGGCTGGACCTGTCGAGCACCTCCGACTTGACGGCGCTGGTGCTGGTGTTTCCGCCCACCTCGGAGGACGAGCCGTATATCGCGCTTCCGTTTTTCTGGCTGCCTGAGGAGACGCTCTCCCTGCGCGTGCGGCGCGACCATGTGCCCTACGACCAGTGGGCGAAGCGCGGCTATATCCAGACCACGGAGGGCAACGTGGTGCATTACGGGTTCATCGAGCGGTTCATCTGTGAGCTGGGCGAGCGATACGACATCCGAGAGATCGCTCACGACCGGTGGAACGCCACCATGATGGTGCAGACGCTGGAGGACGACGGCTTTACCATGGTGCCCTTCGGGCAGGGCTTCAAGGACATGAGCCCGCCGACCAAGGAGCTGATGCGCATTGTGCTGGAACACAGGCTCTGTCACGGCGGGCATCCGGTGCTGCGCTGGAACATGGACAACGCCTTCGTGCGCACGGACCCGGCGGGCAATCTGAAGCTGGACAAGGAAAAATCCACGGAGAAGGTGGACGGAGCCGTCGCGCTGGTCATGGCGCTGGATCGGGCCATGAAGAACCAGGGCGGCGATTCCGTCTACAATCACCGTGGACTTTTGATTCTGTGAGGTGCGTTATGCCCAGAAAACCCGGGCGTCCCTGCCGCCATCCCGGCTGCCCGAACCTGTCGGACGGGGTGTACTGCGAAGCGCATCGCGGCCTGTACGCAAGAGAAAATGCCCATCGCAGGGGCTACGGCCGTGAATGGCGCGCGGCCCGTG
>CAUDEL010000092.1:0-5110 GCA_958448555.1 uncultured Eubacteriales bacterium
ACATGTGCGGTGGATTCGGAAGCCTTGCGCAGCAAGGTTCAGACTGCTGACAAACTCTTACCGGGAGGTTTGGAGGGCCCGCAGGCCCTCCAAAGTCAATTCGTATCGCCCGGCTTTGCCGGGCGGGCGGGGAGTTTGCGCCCCTGGGCGCAAACATTTCTTAAGCATCTGGCGAAAAAGGCCACCGCAGGCGGACTTTTTCGACAACCTGAGCCTTGCGCAGCAAGGTTTCTTTGCACGTTTCCCCGGCCGCGCCGCAGGCGCAGGGGAAACGTGTCCTGGCGGAAAAGATCGCCGCAGGCGAGCTTTTTCGACACGCTGAGCGCCCCCGCCAAAGCGGGGGCGCCAGGGGATTTGGGAAGGGATTATTCGGCCTCGGCCACGCCCACGATGCGGCCCTCGCCGTAGGGCTCGGCGTACTGCTCACCCACCACGCCTTCCAGCGTGCCGGTGATGTAGTCGATGAGCACCTGGTTGTCCAGCTTGATCTCATCCTGGAGCAGGTTGCAGCCCTGGAACATGGTGAAGCCGTCGCCGCCGTCCTTGAGCATGTAGTTGTGGGAAGCGACGGTGTAGGTCTTGGTCAAATCGAGGTCCTCGCCGGCGACCTTGACGTTCTTGACGCGGTACTCGCCGTCCACGCCGGTGAACAGGCCGTTCTCGTCGGCGGTGCAGGAGGACTCGATGTAGGTGTGGATCTCATAGGTCAGGCCGGAGACCTGCAGGAAGCCGCCGTTCTCGCCGGGCACGTTGCGCGCGCCCCACTCCAGGGCGTCCAGGATCTGCTGGCCGGTGGCCTCGACCACGCACAGGGCGTTTCCGAAGGGATGCACCTGGAGGATATCGCCCAAAGTGATATCGCCCGCGGGGATGGAGACGCGGATGCCGCCGCCGTTGACGAACGCCACGTCGGCGTCGCCCTGATCGCGGTAGGCGTCAGCGCACAGGTCGCCCAGGTTGGTCTCGGCGTTGCGGATGATGCGGATGGGCTGGCCGTTTTCATCGACCGCCTCGGGATCGTTGATGGTCAGTTCCACGTCGGACTTGGCCACGACCTCGTTCAGCTTCTCGTCAAGGGTCTCGGTGGCCTCGGCCACGGCGGTGGTGATGTCGTTCTCGATGCCAAGCAGCGCGGGCACGGAGACATCGTTGGTCCAGGTGTACAGGCCGGTCTGGATGGAGCCGTCGGCGGCGGAGATGCGCGCGTAGCCGATGCCGCCCATCTTGGTGCCGCAGCCGGAGCGCGGCACGTCCTCGCCGTCCTTGTTCTGCATGACGACCTGGTCGGTGTCATGGCTGTGGCCGTCGAGGAAGGCGTCGATGCCGGTGGTGTTGGCGATCACGTCGGCATAGGTGTAGGGCGCGCAGGTCGCCTCGTTGCCAAGGTGCGCCATGGCGATGACGTAGTCCGCGCCCTCGGCGATGGCCGCGTCCACGGCGGACTGCACGGCGGCGTAGAGCTTCTCGCCCGTCTCATCCTGCATGAAGCCGTAGATGAAGTTGCCCTCGTCGTCCTGGAAGTACTTGGGGGTGGAGGAGGTGATGGTCTTGGGGGTGGTGATGCCCACGAAGGCGACCTTCACGCCCTCAATCTCCTCGATCACATAGGGGGCGAACACCAGCTCGCCGTCCTTGTTGAAGTTGGCGCTGATGTAGGGGAAGTCGGCCATTTCCGTCAGCTCCAGGAAACGGTCCATGCCGTAGTCAAACTCGTGGTTGCCGGGGATGGCCACGTCGTAGCCCACGGCGTTCATCAGGCCGATGATGGCTTCGCCCGTGGTCATGGTGCCAATGGGCTCGCCCTGAATGGCGTCGCCGTTGTCCACCAGCAGCACATGGTTGCTCTTGGCCATCGCGTCGCGCACGGCGGCCAGGCCGGCGTAGCCGAAGCCCTGATCGATGCCGCAATGCACGTCGCTGGTGAAGAGCACCACGATATCCTTCGTCAGCCCGGTTTCCTCGGCGAAGGCCGCGCCACCAAGCAGCATAAGCAGGGCAAGCAGGAAAGCCAGAAGTTTCTTCATGGAACGATACCCTCCTTTTGTTTGATCCGATTGCCGCTTGTATTATACCATATCCGGCCGTATCTTCCTATCAAAAGCGCGTAAAATGCGCAAGAAATTTTTTTACGGCTGCGGCACGGGAATGGTGGCCAGGGGCCGTACGGTGGGGACGGGCGGCGGAGTGAGGGAGGGCGCGGGCGTCCCTTGCGCCATGGCCTCCTCCAGCGTCTGGGCGCGCGCCGTGAGCGCCTCGATCGCCTCCGCGTCTTCCTGCGCCTTTCGCTCGTAGTTCATGGCGGCCTGGGCGCTCTCCTCCATCAGCGCCTTAAGCTCCGCCTCCAGCGCCGCCGCGCGCTCCCGCTGCGCGTCCCGGTCCGCCGTGGCGTCGCCGAGCGCCTCGCGCGATGCCTTAAGCTCCGCCTCAAGCGCCCCCTGCTCGCTTCCTGCCGCCGCCAGCTCCGCCTCAAGCGCGCCGCGCGCCGCCTCGGCCTCGGCCAACGCCTCCTCATAGCGCGCCTGTGCCTCCACCGCTTCCGCTTCCAGCGCTTCCTTCTGCGAAAGGGCCAGGTCCCGTTCCTCCTCGGCCTGCGCCAGCGCGTCCGCCAGCGCCAGCGAGCGCTGTTCCAGCTCGTCTTTCAGGCTGCTCTGCTCGGTGAGCTGGCGCATCTGCTCCACGCTCCCCGCCACGATGAACCCCGATACCGCCAGCAGCGCGATCATCAGCGCCGTCACAATCACAACCGTCTGTCTCATCCGCTTCTCCCCCTTCCAGTCTGGGCGGTTGAAAAAAGCGCCCGGTGGCAGTATGCCCGGGCGCAGGGGGAAAAATACGTGTCATTTGTCAGGGTGTCAGCGGCTCGTCCACCTTCTCCTGCGCATCGGGCAGGGGCGGAAGCTCGCGGATGTCGGAGATGCCGAAATGCTCCAAAAACCGGTCCGTCGTGGCGTAGAGGATGGGTCGGCCCAGCGCCTCCTTGCGCCCGGCCTCCCGGATGAGCCCCTTATGCAGAAGCGACTGAACGGAGTAATCGCACTTGACCCCGCGAATCTGCTCGATTTCGCCCTTGGTCACGGGCTGGCGGTAGGCGATGACGGCCAGCGTCTCCATCGCGGTCTGCGACAGGCTCTGGCGCTGCACGGGCTGCAGCAGCCGCTCCACATAGGGGGCGAACTCCGGCCTTGTCTCCATGCGCAGATGGTCGCCATAGCGGCGCACGGTCACGCCCCGGCTCTCGCCGGCGCGCTCCAGCGCCTCTATCCCGTGCATGATCTCCATCTCGCCCACCTCCAGCGCCGCCGCCAGGTCCTTGATGGCCACCGGCTCGCCCGCGACAAAGAGGATCGCCTCCAGAATCTGCGGGATCTCATTGGGCTCCATCCGTCTCCTCCTCCTCCCGGCGGCCCGGGACCAGCATGATGCGCTCAAACGTGGCGCTTTGCCGCACATGCGCCTTTCCCAGCTTGAGCAGCTCCAGCAGCGCGATGAACAGCGTCACCACCTCCTCGCGGCAGGGGTCGTCGCTGAACAATTCGTCAAAGCTCACGCTGCCCAGAACCAGGCGGCTTTCGATGGCCTCCATGCAGCCCTCCACCGTGTGGCTGTCGCGGCGGATGTCGCGCAGGCGGAAATCGACCTCCCGCGGTCCCGCGGGCCTTCGGCCCTGCACCCGCAAAAGTGCCTCCCACAGCGCCTCCAGCGTCAGCCCGTCCAATTCCAGCGTGGGCGGGGGCAGGGGGTATTCCTCGGGGAGCTTGCCAAAGAGCCGCAGCGCGCTTTTCTCAAACGCCGCCATCTGCTGCGCGCTCTCCTTGAGCTGCTTGTAGGCGGAGAGGCGGGCGATGAGGGCCTGCTCGGGGTCCTCCCCGTCCTCGGTGCGCGGCGGCTTGGGCAGGAGGCGCCGGCTTTTGATCTCCACCAGCAGGGCGGCCATGGCGATGAACTCGCTGGCCTCCTCCATGTCAAAATCCGGGGCCTCGCTGACGATCTGCACGTACTGCTCGGTGATTTCGCTCACAAAGATGTCGGCCAGGTCGATCCTGGCCTTGCCCACCAGGTGCAGCAGCAGGTCCAGCGGTCCGTCGAACTGCTTTAAATGGACGCTGACAGCCATCAGCTCAGCCCTGCGATCATCAGCATCAGATTGAGCACCGCGTCCTCCACCGCGCCGGTCACGGCGGAGAGGAGGCCCGTAAGCGCCCCCGTAACGCACAGGGCGATAAGGACCACCTGCGTGATCTGGAAGGTGCTCTGGTTGAGCGTCAGCCGTCCTCCCAGGACGATGTCGTTGAGGATATGGAACCCGTCCAGCGGCGGGATGGGCAGGAGGTTGAAGATGCCCACGCACAGGTTCATGGTGGAGAACATCAGCAGAAAGCGCTGAATGTACTGAATCCACGGATAGCGCATCGCCTCCACGTTCTCGCCCCCCGCGCCGCCCAAAAGCACCGCGTAGCCGATGCCGTCGGAGGAGAGGAGCTCCTTTGCGCCGTAGAAGCTGACCACCTCGGGCTTCCACAGCAGGCCGTTAAGACCTACCGCCAGCGCCAGCGACAGAAGGAACAGCGTGAGGTTGACCGTGATGCCGGCGATGCTGACCAGGAAATCATCCCGCCGGTAGTTTTGAAAGTTGCGCGGGTTGACCGGCACCGGTTTGGCCCAGCCAAAGCCCAGGAACACCAGACACAGCGTGCCCAGGGGATCGAGGTGCTTGCGCGGGTCCAGGGACAGCCGCCCCAGCATCTTGGCGGTGGGGTCGCCGCATTTCCATGCGACATAGCCGTGCGCGATCTCATGCAGCGTCAGCGTCAGGAGCACCGATGCCGCGAAATACAGCAAATACAGGATAAACCCGGCCGGGTCGGCCGTCAGCCACTGAAACCAGCTCTGCAAACGGTTGAGAATACCCATTCGCCCGCCTCCTTGCCCTGAGGGATATCTTTTAGATTATACCAACGCCCGCGGCAAATGGCAAGATAGCAAAAGGCGAGCCCCGGCCGGCGGGTGTAGCGCTACAATACATATTGGACAGTGAAGAAAAAAAAGGATGAGACCTGAGCGCCCATCTGGTATAGTTGAGTTGCGACACCAACTAAGGAAGGAGCTCAAG
>CAUDEL010000093.1:0-4925 GCA_958448555.1 uncultured Eubacteriales bacterium
CCATCATGGCCATGGGTATCACCCCCTACATCAACTCCTCCATTATCATGCAGCTTCTGACCATCGCCATCCCCGCTCTGGAGCGCCTGCAAAAGAGCGGCCCCGAGGGACAGAAGAAGATCGCTCAGATCACCCGCTACGTCACCGTGGGCCTGGCTGTGGTGCAGGCCATCGGCCTGGTGGCCAGCCTTGGTTACATCAAGGACGGATGGTTTAACACGGTGCTGGTGGGCGTGAGCATGGCCGGCGGTACTGCCCTGGCCATGTGGATCGGCGAGCGCATCACGGAGAAGGGCCTGGGCAACGGCATTTCGCTGCTGATCTTCGCCGGTATCATCTCCAACCTCTTTACCGGCTTCACCACCTTGATCCGCAACGCCTTCCAGGCGACCAGCCTCACCCCGTGGCTGACGCTCCTGGCGGTGCTGCTGGTGGCGCTGGTGATGATCGTGCTGGTCACGTTCGTGGACATGGGCGTGCGCCGCATCAACGTCCACTTCGCCAAGCGCGTCAGCGGCCGCAAGATGTACGGCGGCCAGAACAGCGTCATCCCCATGAAGGTCGTCAGCGTCGGCGTGCTTCCGCTCATCTTCGCCTATTCCTTCATGGCCTTCCCCGGCACCATCATCCAGCTCGTGGGCGGTTCCGACAGCGGCGCCGCGATCTGGTGGTCGCGCTACATGAACAGCGCCAGCCCCTGGTACCTGCTGGTGACGGCGCTTCTGATCGTCGCTTTCACCTACTTCTACAGCTCCATCTCCTTCCAGCCCGATGAGATGGCCAAGAACATCCAGCAGCAGGGCGGCGCCGTTCCCTCGGTGCGCCCGGGCAAGCCCACGGCGGATTACCTTCGCCGCATCAATGGCCGCCTGACGCTGTTCGCCGCTCTGTTCCTGGCAGTGCTGGCCACGGTGCCCACGGTCTTTACCGTGGGGCTGCAGATGCAAATTCCGTTTGCCGCCAGCAGCATCCTCATCGCGGTTAGCGTGGTGCTGGAGACCAAGCGTCAGCTTGACGACCTGCTGGTCAGCCGCAACTACGATTCCATCTCCTGACCATAGGCGTCCGACCGTACGAATGATGCGCCGCTAAGGCGCGGCACAGGCACATTTACCGCTTCTGTGGTATACTGTAAGGGTGCCGTGCATTAGCGGCCTTCATCCGTGAACAGGAGGAATGACGTATGAACATCATCTTTCTAGGCCCTCCGGGGGCCGGTAAAGGCACCCAGGCCCAGATCGTCTGCCAGCGGCTGGGAATTCCCCAGGTTTCCACCGGCGACATGCTCCGCGCGGCCATCGCCGCGGGCACGGAGATGGGCCTGAAGGCAAAGGCGTACATGGATCAGGGGCAGCTTGTTCCCGACGAGGTCGTCATCGGCATCGTCCGCGACAGGCTGGCCAAGGAGGACTGCCGGAAGGGCTACATCCTCGACGGCTTCCCCCGCACGGTGGAGCAGGCCAGGGCCCTGGGCACCTTTGCCAAGATCGACGTGGCCATCAACCTGGACGTGCCCGACGACGTGCTCGTCAAGCGCCTCAGC
The DNA here is from genome assembly GCA_958448555.1 of uncultured Eubacteriales bacterium. Taxonomy (GTDB): domain Bacteria; phylum Bacillota; class Clostridia; order Christensenellales; family Aristaeellaceae; genus Limiplasma. The sequence continues at coordinate 1,544 of CAUDEL010000093.1, forward strand.
GGCCGGCGCGTGTGCCCGCTGTGCGGCGCTCCCTATCATGTGGATCGGTTGAATGGCGAAACCGTCTGCAAGGCGGACGGAACCCCGCTGATCCAGCGCGACGACGACAGGGCGGAAACCGTCCTCAACCGTCTGACGGTCTATCATCAGAAGACCGCGCCGCTGATCGATTACTACCGCGACGAGGGCCTGCTCAAAAACATCGGGGGCGGGCTGAGTCTTGAGGAGATCAGCGAGGAGATCTTCAGGACACTCGAGGCGATCCAATGATCTATCTCAAGAACGCACAGCAGCTTGACCTCATGCGCAAGTCCGGCGCGCTCCTCTACGAGGTGCTCTGCCGCCTGCGCGAGGCGATCAAGCCGGGCATGAGCACCGCCGAGCTGGATGTCTATGCCGAGCAGCTCATCCGCAAGCACAAGGCCATTCCGTCCTTTCTGGACTATCAGGGCTATCCGGCCAGCATCTGCGCGTCGGTCAACGACGAGGTGGTGCACGGTATCCCCTCCGATAAGACCATCCTCAAGGAGGGCGACGTGCTTTCGATCGACTGCGGGCTGATCCTGGACGGCTGGCAGTCCGATAGCGCCTTTACGGTGGGCGTCGGCGCCATCAGCGAGGAAAACCGCAAGCTCATCGAGGTGACGGAGGAGAGCTTCTACAAGGGCGTCAGGAAGGCCATCAACGGCAATCACCTGGGCGACATCGGCAGCGCCATCCAGACCTACGCCGAGAGCTTCGGCTACGGCGTCATCCGTGACCTCACCGGCCACGGCATCGGACGGGCCATGCACGAGGAGCCCAGCGTGCCCAACTTCGGGCGGCCGGGCCACGGGACGAAGCTGCGCCCCGGCATGACGCTGGCCATCGAGCCGATGATCGCCATGGGCGACTATCATGTGGCGGAGCTGGAGGACGGCTGGACCATCGTGACCGAGGACGGCAGCGTATGCTCGCATTACGAGCACACCATCGCCATCAACGAGCACGGGCTGCCCGAGCTTCTGACCTATCCGGGCTTTGCCCTGACGGAGGAAGCCGAGTGAAAGCACAGCCGACGGAACCGGGGCGCGTGGTCGTATCCACGCAGGGGCATGACAAAGGCCGCTGGCACGCCGTCGTGGCTGTGCTGGACGAGCGCCATGTGCTCCTGTGCGACGGCGAGGCGCGCGGCCTCGCCAAGCCCAAAAAAAAACAGACCAAGCACCTGCGCGCGCTGCCCATGACCATTCCCGTGGAGGGAAGGGGCGCATCCGGCGGAGCGATCGCCGACAGCGACATCCGCTCGGCGCTGCGCGCGGCCAGGGAGGCTTACGAAACCAGGACCGGCTCCGCGCCAACGCATGCGCGGCAAGAGAAAGAGAAGGAGGAAGGCGCGCTTGTCCAAAAGTGATGTCATCGAAATGGAAGGCACGGTCGTCGAGGCGCTGCCCAACGCGAACTTCAAGGTCGAGCTCTCCGGCGGCTACCGAATCATGGCACAGATCTCCGGAAAGATGCGCATGAACTTCATCCGCATCTATCCCGGCGACAAGGTCACGGTCGAGCTTTCGCCCTATGACCCCACGCGCGGCCGCATCACGTGGCGCAGCAAGAACTGATACCGGCGGCGGCCGCCGCCCCGCAAGTAAGGAGGATACGAGCATGAAGGTACGTCCCTCGGTCAAACCCATCTGCGAGAAGTGCAAGATCATCAAGCGCAAGGGCCGCGTGATGGTGATCTGCGAGAACCCCAAGCATAAGCAGAAGCAGGGCTGAGTGCCCGCGCCGGCCGCTCAGTGCGGAGCGGCGTATCGAAATACGCCGCGCGGAATCCACCGCGCGGCTTTCGCATTTGAGGAGGAGGAATCTGGGGATGAAAAAGGGCCTTTCCATCATCCTGGCCGCCGTGCTGGCACTTGTGTGCGCGGCGGCGCTGGCTGAAAATACGACGCTTACCGCCGTGGAGCTCAACGTTGACAGCCTGGAATACGTCGATGAGAGCCGCTGCCTGATCGCACGCGACGCCGATACGCGCCTCTACGGCCTCTACAGCACCGCCGGCGAGGCGATGATCCCCTGCGAATACGGCCTGCTGGCCGACGCGGGTTACGGCTTCTTCGAGGCCATCAACGACGATGGCCTCAACAGCCACGCCCTCCTGCGGGAGAGCGGAGAGGCGGTCACCGGCTGGGAATACGCCGCCTTTGAGGTGCTGAACGAAAGATGGGGTCTCGCGGTGACGCTCGAGCCCACCGAGAGCGAGGATTACGACTACTCCGGCGGCTTCCTGGGCGGCGGCGAGCACTATGTGGTCACGGCCTATGACGTGTATGATCTGGAAGCGGGCCAGAAAGTCGGCACCCTCTCGCGCGAGGCATGTGACACCGCCGTCCCGCATGGGGATTACCTCTATGTGGAGGACCGGCAGGACGTCATCCACGTCTACGACAAGGCGCTTGCCCCCGTGGAGGCCGAGGTGACCTCGCTTTATAACGCCTATGGCGAGGCGGACGGCAACGCCGTGTGCCTCAGCGACGGCCGGGTGATCGCCGAGGACGCCTACAGCGCCTACGAGGACACCGAGAGCGGCTACATCAAGGTGAACGGAAGCAACGGTATTCGCCTGGTGGATGCGGAGGGAAACGTCCTGGTGCCGGAGGGCTTTGATTCTATCGGCGTGGTGTACGACGGCTATGTGACCGTGGAGCAAAACGACCTCTACGGCCTGTATGACCTCGCCGGCGGAAGGCTGGCCGTGCCCTGCGAGTACGACGAGATCCACTACTTCGGGCTGGCCACCGTCTATCGCTACGTGCACAACGGCTTTGTCTGCGTGGAGAAGGACGGCAAGGTGGGCTTTGTGAACACCGACGGACAGGTGACCTGCGAGCTCAAGTACGGCGCGGCCGGCGTGACGCAGCACGGATGCACGCTGACGGTCACGGACCTGGACGGTTCCATCTACATCGTGGCGGCCGACGGCACGCAGACCAAGACCGATTTTGACGAAGTGGACGAATACTCCGGCGGCGACGGCTCCCTGCTGATCGTGGGCAAGGGCGACGCCTACGGCATTGCGGACTGGCACGGAAACCTTGTGTTGCCCCTGGAATACAAGAGCTACGAGCTGACCATCACGGACTTCGCTGACGCGGTGATCGTGGACGATACGCTCATGGTGCGGTGAAAGGCATATACCAAGGGCCTGGCGCCGGGCCCGCAACGTGTCGAAAAAGCTCGCCTGCGGCGATCTTTTCCGCCAGGACACGTTTCCCCTGCGCCTGCGGCGCGGCCGGGGAAACGTGCAAGGAAACCTTGCTGCGCAAGGTTTCCGAATCCACCGCGCATGTCGCTGGATTCGGATTTCATTCGGAGGGGACGGAGGGAAGCGTGTGCCCTG
>CAUDEL010000094.1:0-4846 GCA_958448555.1 uncultured Eubacteriales bacterium
ATCGGCAATAAGCGAGAAAAAGAATTACACTGATAAATCCTAATTTGTTGAGCTATCCAAACTGGGACCTGCGCGTGCTGGAGCATGTGTACGGGATTGCGGACTACCTTTCGCTTCACCAGTACTACGGCGGACAGCAGCAGGGCACGGCGGCATTTCTGGCGCAGTCGCTGGATTTTGAGAACTATATCGCCACCATCCGCTCCGCCATCGCCGTCACCAAGGCGCTCAAGCGCTCCGACAAAGACATGTTTATCAGCGTGGACGAGTGGGGCGTCTGGGCGGCGCCGCCCGAGAGCGTGACCCGGGAGGTCGATCAGCGTCCCTGGCAGGTCGCCCCGGCCATCAGCGAGCAGATCTACACCATGGAGGACGCGCTGCTCTTTGCCTCCATGCTCATGACGATGGTGCGCAACACCGATATCGTCAAGATCGGCTGTCAGTCGCTCATCACCAACATCAGCTCCTGCATCATGACCGCCCGGGGCGGGGAGATGTGGAAGCAGACCATCTATTATCCCTTCCAGATGCTGGCCCGATACGCGAGGGGCGCCGTGCTCTCCATCGCCGGGGACGGGGAGTGCTACGACACGCCCGCCTGCGGCCGGGTCCCGATGGTGGACGCGCTTGCCGTGTGGGACCGGCAGCGCTCGGAAATCGCGGCTTTCTGCGTCAACCGCCTTGACAATGACAGCGCCGCCCTCTCCCTGCGGATGGAGGGCTTTGCCCCCACGGAGGTGGCGGAATTTACGACCCTGACCGGCGGCGCAAAACAGACCAACGAGCGGGACCACGGCGCGGTGGTACCGCGGGTAAACGACGGCGCGAAATTGCGTGAAAACCTCCTGACCGCCGCCCTGCCGCCCCTGTCCTTTAACATGATCCGTATCAAAATCTAAAGCCTGAAGCGGCCGTTCCCTCTTGGGGGGAACGGCCGCTTCAGCGTGCAGGCGGCATATGGAATACGGCGGCCGGACACCCCGGTTGCAGGGCGTCAGAGCGTTTCCATGTCAAGAATCCTGTGAGGTAGCACGATTTTTTTGGCGACGGCCTTCTCGTCCTCGATCTGCGCGATGAGCTCGTTGACGGCCACCACGGCCACGGTTTCAACGTTGGTGGAAACCGTCGTAAGCCGGGGGACGATGTACTCCAAAATGCTGATGTCATCAAAGCCCATGATGCCTACGTCACGGGGCGTCTTGATCTTGTGGGCCTTGAAGTAGCGCATGATGTTGAGGGCATAGATGTCCCCCGAGCAGAGGATGGCCGTGCGGGTCGTGCCAAGGGTTTTGAGGATGGGGGCGAGCCGCTGGACATACTCGTCGCCGTCAATGATCTGGTGCTCAATCTCCGGGTGCAATGCAAGCTCCGTTTCCAGGCCAAGCTTGCGCTGGGTGTGGGAGTAGATATTCTGCTCGCTCTCATAGGCCAGCGGCGGGCAGACAAAGATGATGCGGCGGTAGCCCTTGGAGGCAATGAGGCGGACAGCTTCCCGCGCCGCCAGCTCCTCGTCGATCATGACGGTGGAGATCTTATCGGAGATGTAGTTTCCGATGCATACCACGGGGATGCCCAGGGAGAGCAGGAAACGCTCAAATTCCGGGCCCTTGCTGATGGGGCTGAGCAAAATACCCTCCATGCGGCGGTCGGAAAAGTCGCGGATGCGCTGCATCTCGGCCTCGCTGCTCTGCCCGTGCAGCGCGATATTGAGCGAATAGCCCTTGCGCTGCGCCTCTTTGTTGATGGCGCTCAGCGTCTGGACAAAGATCAGGTTGTCCATGTTGATGGCGACGATGCCCAGCGTCATCGTGCGCCCGGTGTTGAGGCTCCGGGCAAGCAGGTTCGGACGGTAGCCCAGCTCTTTGGCAACCTCCAGAACCTGCCGGCGCGTCTTGTCGCTTACGCGGGTCTGATTGTTGAGCGCACGCAGGACCGTCGTGCGGGAGACGCCGCAGATCTTTGCGATTTCATTCACCGTTACACCCATACGATACCCGCTTTCAAACTAAAGGATGGCAGATGCACCTATTATATAGAACGCGGCAGGTTTTGTAAAGCCGGGTCCGCCCGAAGTCCCCTTTCTTGACAAAGGAGCAGACTCGGCGGTAGAATATACGCATACACCCATGGGTAAGGAGGGACGGCACATGAAGCAGTGCATGGATGTCGACAACCTGCATCGCAGGCTCAGGAAAATCATCGGACAGGTGCAGGCCATCGACCGCATGATTGAGGAGGATGTGCCCTGCGAGGATGTTCTTTCCCAGCTCAACGCCGCCAAGTCCGCGCTGCACAAATGCGGCCAGGTCGTGCTGGAGGGCCATATCCGCCACTGCGTCCGGGATGGTATCGAGCACGGGGACGCGGACAGGACCATTGAGAGCTTCACCAAGGCCGTGGAGCGCTTCTCCAATATGGGCTGAAAAGGGGCAGGCAGTCGCCTGCCCTTTTAAGTTGCCGCCGCGCAGGTGAAACCCTCCTTGACAAACCCATACCCCCAATGGTATAGTATGGGCATACCCCCATAAGTATAAAGCAGGAGGGCCTTATGAAAGCGCTTTTGAAAACGGTCGAGTCCGTTCTGGAGCTTGGCGGCGTCAAAAAAGAAATCGTGCTGCTGGCGGTTTCCGGGGCCGCGCTCATTGTCAGCATCTTTGATCTGATTCCGCTCCCCTTTGACGCGGCCTGGGTGGCCATCATCCTCTGCGGCATCCCGATCCTTCTGGAAGCGCTGATCGGCCTGATTACGGCCTTTGACATCAAGGCGGACGTTCTGGTGTCCCTTGCGCTGATCGCATCGGTGTGCATCGGGGAGGACTTCGCCGCGGGCGAGGTTGCCTTCATCATGCAGCTCGGCGCGCTTCTGGAGGATGTGACCGTCGCGCGAGCGCGGGCGGGAATCGAAAAGCTCGTCCACCTGACGCCGCAGACGGCCAGAATCATCCGGGAGGACGGGGAGGAGATCATCGCGGCCGAACGGGTCCGGGTCGGCGACCGCCTGCGCGTGCTTCCAGGCGAAGGCATCCCGGTAGACGGCGTGATCCTCTCGGGCCAGACGTCCATCAACCAGGCGGTCATGACGGGCGAATCCCTGCCGGTGGACAAGGCGGCGGGGGATGAGGTATGCAGCGGAACGGTCAACCAGTACGGGGCCTTTGAGATGCGGGCCACGAAGGTGGGGGAGGACAGCTCGATACAGCGCATGATCCGGCTGGTTCAGTCCGCCGACGCGGGCAAAGCCAAAATCGTGGGCTTGGCGGACCGCTGGGCGACCTGGATTGTGGTGATTGCGCTGAGCGCAGCGGCGCTGACGTGGCTGGCGACGGGCGAGATCATCCGCGCGGTCACGATTCTGGTCGTGTTTTGCCCCTGCGCGCTGGTGCTGGCCACGCCCACGGCCATCATGGCGGCGATCGGAAACGCGACCAGGCACGGCTTTCTCGTCCGGGAGGGCGACGCGCTGGAGAGGCTGGCGGGCGCAAAGCGCATCGCCTTTGACAAAACCGGGACATTGACCTACGGGACGCCGCGGGTGGTCGCGGTCCAAAACGAAGTGGCCGTGGAACGGGAACGCTTCTACGCGCTGACCGCTTCAGCGGAGAGCCTCTCCGAGCACCCGCTGGGCAAGGCTGTGGTGGCAGGCTACCGACAGGAGATGCAGCGGGATATCCGGCCCGCGGAGGATTTTGAAATGCTGCCGGGGCGCGGCGTCGCGGCGACGGTGGAAGGCGTTCATGTGCTGGCGGGAAATCCTGAGATGCTCGGGGAACGGGGCGTGGATTTTGCCGGAGATCCTCGGGCCGAGGCGCTTCGTGCACAGGGCTGCACCATCATCCATGTCGCGCTGGACGGCACGTATGCCGGTTTCCTCGCGCTTTCGGATACCCTGCGTGAACAGAGCGCCGGCATGATCCGGCAGATCGAGGCGCTCGGCATCCGCCCGGTGCTGCTGACCGGCGACCATGAGGATGCCGCCGCCAGCATTTGTGGCCAGCTTGGCATCCGGGAGATGCGCGCCAACTGCCTGCCCGAGGACAAGCTCAACGAAATCAGGCGCTGGCAGGAGGAGGGAAGCCGCGTCTGCATGATCGGCGACGGCATCAACGACGCGCCTGCCTTGAAAATCGCGACCGTCGGCATCGCCATGGGCGGTGTGGGAAGCGACATCGCCGTGGAGGCCGCGGACATCGCCCTCGTGGATGATGAGGTTAAGGAGCTTCCCCACCTGCTGGCGCTTTCCAAGCGCATGATGTCCACCATTCATCTCAACCTCGCCTTTTCCATGGGGCTGAATTTTCTGGCTATCTTCCTTGCGATGACGGGTGTTCTCAATCCCGTGGTGGGCGCGCTGGTGCATAACGCGGGCTCCGTGGCGGTCATCCTTAATTCCGCGCTGCTGCTGAAATGGAGAAAAAAAGAGGCCCCCGCCCGGACATAAGGGACGGGAGGCCTTCGGACAGAACCGGGACTTACGGGTCATGCCGCAGAAGCATCAGGCATCGGGATAATCCTCCACGATGGAAATCTCGTCAAGGTTGTCCTCGCTGGGATAGCTTACGCACAGATGGTTGCGGAATTCGTTGCCCGCCTGAAACCATTCGCCGCAGATCTCGCACTGCACGTACTCGACATCGCCGGAGCCGCTGTCCGCGCTTTGCGACCTGGCGGGGCAGACATGGTTGCGGAACACGTTCCCCGCCTCAAACCACTGTCCGCAGTCGGGGCACTGCACGTACTCGACGTCGCCGGAGGCGCTGTCCGCGCTTTGCGACCTGGCGGGGCAAACATGGTTGCGGAACACGTTCCCCGCCTCGAACCACTGTCCGCAGTCGGGGCACTGCACGTA
>CAUDEL010000095.1:0-4762 GCA_958448555.1 uncultured Eubacteriales bacterium
GGTTGCGGACCTGCGGCCCTCCGAGCCTCCCCAAAGGGTTTTTTGACAGTCTGGACCGGCCTGCGGTTTTCCGCAGGCCGGTTGTTTTTGGTCGGATGGCTCAGCGCTTGATGAGCACCACGGACAGGTCGTTGACGTTGGTGCCGGTGGGGCCGGTCACAATCAGGCCGTCCACGGCCTTGAGGGCGTGGTAGGCGTCGTTGTCCTGGAGCACCTTGTGGACATCCAGCCCGGCGGCAGCCAGCCGCTCAAGGGTGCCGCCGTCCACGATGCCGCCCGCGGCGTCCGTAGGTCCGTCGGAGCCGTCGGAGCCGAAGGAGAACACGCAGGTGTCGCGCAGGCCCGCGATGCCCTCGGCCGCACCCAGCGCGATCTCCTGATTGCGGCCGCCCAGCCCCTTGCCGGTGAGGTGGACCACGGTTTCGCCGCCGGCCAGGAAGGCCAGCGAACGGTCCGTATCCTGATGGTCGCGGGCGATGGCGGCCAGGAACGCGCCGGCCTCGCGGGCTTCGCAGGTGAGGCTGGCGGTGAGAAAGACCGGCTCATAGCCCAGCGCGCGGCAGGTTTCGGCCGCGGTGCGGCAGAGCTGGCGCACGCTGCCGGTGATAAAGGTGGTGACGTTGGCGAGCGCCTTGGGCGTTTCCTGCCCCAGCAGGCTGCGTGCGGCATCGGAGAGGCGAAGGTCGTAGCGCTGCGCGATCTCCAGCGCCTGGGCGCAGGTGGAGGCATCGGGGTAGGCGGGGCCAGAGGCGATCATGTCCAGGGGGTCTCCGATGATGTCGCTGAGAACCACGGTATAGACATGCGCGGGCGCACAGCTCAGCGCGAAGCGTCCGCCCTTGACGGCGGAGAGGCGCTTGCGAAGCGTGTTGATCTCCACGATGTTGGCTCCGCAAGCCAGGAGCTGACGGGTGATGTCGGCCAGCTCCTGGGCGGGGATGAGCGGCTGCTCAAAGAGCGCCGAGCCGCCGCCGGAAAGGAGGAACAGCACGCTGTCGCACTCCGTCAGGCCCGATACCACCTCCACGGCCCGGGCGGTGGCGCGGTAGCTGTTTTCATCGGGCACGGGATGGCCGGCCTCGAAGATCTCCAGACATCCCAGCGGGCCGCGTGAATGATCGTACTTGGTGACCACCACGCCCGCGCTGACGCGTTCCCCCAGGCGCTCGTGGGCGGCGCGCGCCATCTCCCAGGCAGCCTTGCCCGCGGCAACGAGAATCAGCCTTCCGCCGGGATGGAACGCAATCTGGTCCAGCGCCTGGCACACGGCCGCGCCGGGCAGGGCCTCCCGCAGGGTTGCATCGAGAATTTGCTGTGCGTCATGATTCATGTGCATTGCCTCCGTACGGTGAAGAAATTCGGGCCGCGGCGGTTCAAGGCCGCGGCCCGGAGAAAACGGGGATCAGAAGATCGCGGAAACGAGCAGGACGTTGATGATGGCTGCGACGCCGATGACGAGCGTTCCCAGCGTCTGCGTCTTGTAGCCGTCCTGGGGCTCCATCTCGCCGAAGTTGGTGACAACCCAGAAGTAGCTGTCGTTGGCGTGGGAGACGGTCATGGCGCCCGCGCCGATGGCCACGACGACCAGCGCCGCGTCCAGCGGGGTCACGAAGCCCAGCGTCATCATCAGCGGGGCGAGGATGCCGGCGCTGGTGGTGATGGCAACGGTGGAGCTGCCCTGAGCAGTCTTGAGAATGGCGGCCAGCAGGAAGGGGAACAGCAGGCCCAGCGTCTCCAGAGTGTTGGCATGGGTGGTGATGAAGTTGACCAGATCGGAGGAGGAGATCACCTTGCCCAGCACGCCGCCGGCGGCGGTCACGAACAGGATGGGGCCGACGGTCTTGAGGGTGTCGTTGGTCAGTTCATAGAAGTCCTTCATCTTGCCAGACTGGCCCAGCAGGACGATGCCGAGGATCAGGCCAACGGCTAGGGCGATGATGGGCTTGCCGAGGAAGACGATAAGCGGAGGGTTGGAGCCGGCCATGCTGAAGGCGCTGGCCAGGCCCATGAGGATGATGGGAACCACGATGGGAGAGAAGGACATCACGCCGCCGGGAAGCTTGCCATAGCTGGCCACCAGCTCCTCGTAGGTCTGACCGATGGCTTCGGCGTTGGTGGCCTCGTCCCTGGCCTTGACCTTCTTGCCGATGATGATGGCGAAGAAGTAACCGGCGATCATGGGGAGGATGGAGCACACCGCGCCGATGCCCATGACCAGCAGAAGGTTGACCTCAATACCCAGGCCGCCGCTGCCAAAGAGCGTGTTGGCCGCCGCGATGGGGCCCGGGGTGGGCGGGATGAAGCAGTGGGAGATGTACAGGCCCATGGACAGCGCCACCGTACAGGCCACGGAGGACTTGCGGGTGCGCTGCACCAGCGCCTTGCGGATGGGGTTGAGGATGACAAAGCCGCTGTCGCAGAACACGGGGATGGATACGATCCAGCCCATGATAATCATGGCGGCTTCGGGGTGCTTCTTGCCGACCAGTTTGACAACGCAGTCCGCCATTTTCAGCGCCGCGCCCGTCTTTTCCAAAAGGACGCCCACCAGCGCGCCCAGGATGATGACGATGCCGATGGAGGTAAACGTGTCGCTGAAGCCCGCGCCGATGACGTCGGCGATCTGCGTGAGGTCGATGCCGGCGATGAGCGCCAGGATCAGCGATACGCCCATGATGGAGAGGAACGGGTGGATTCATGCGCAAGCGCACTTGAAAAAGGGTTGCCGGCTACGGCAGCCATTACAACGGGATTCCTTTTAATGGTTGCCATTGTAACACAATCTATGGAAAAGTGCAAGATGATATGAACAGCCAGCAAAGGGGATTGACATATGTACGAAATCGTACTATAATTCAAATGTATGATTTCATACAAGGAGCGTTGCGAAGGATGGCACGTCATATCGAACAATGGAAACGGCTGATGCATATCTATGGAGAGATCGACGCGGCCTATCATGACGCGGCGCTGAAGATGGGGCTGTCGGACAGCGCCATGCACATCCTCTATACGGTCGTGATGGCGCAGGGGCCCGTGTACCCGGCGGAGATCGCGAGGCTTTCCGGCCTGAGCCGCCAGACGGTCAACTCCGCCCTGCGCGGGCTGGAGCGGCAGGGGGTGTTGTATCTGGAGACGGGAACGGGCCGCAACCGTCCCGTGCGGCTGACGCAGGCGGGCGAGGCGCTGTGCCGTGAGCGGGTCGCGCCGCTGGTGACGGCGGAGGAGGCGGTCTGGAGCGGCTGGCCGGAAGCGGACCGGGGGGCCTATCTCAGGCTCAGCCAGCGGTATCTGGAGGACCTGCGCGCCCAGGTGGAGGCGCTGCCGGACAAACGCGACGGAGGGGGAGCATGAACATTCGCCTGTCGGACCACTTTACCTGCCGAAAGCTCCTGCGCTTTACCCTGCCCTCCATCGTCATGATGATCTTTACCTCCATCTATGGCGTGGTGGACGGCTTTTTTGTGTCCAATTTCGTGGGCAAGACGCCCTTTGCGGCCATCAACCTGATTATGCCGTTTCTCATGGCCTTCGGCGCGCTGGGCTTCATGCTGGGCACGGGCGGGAGCGCGCTGGTGGCCAAGACGATGGGTGAGGGCGACCGGGAGCGGGCCAACGCGCTGTTTTCGCTGATGATTCTGGTCACGCTGGCGCTGGGCGCCGCGGTTGCCGCGGTGGGCATGCCGCTTCTTCGGCCGGCCGCCAGGATGCTGGGCGCGCAGGGCGCGATGCTGGAGGACTGCGTGCGCTACGGCGGGATCCTGCTGCCGGCGACGGCGGCGTTCATGCTGCAAAACGTGTTTCAGAGCTTCTTTATCACGGCGGAGCGGCCGAAGCTGGGGCTTTTGGTGACGGTCGCGGCCGGGGTGACGAACATGGTGCTGGATGCGCTGTTTATCGCGGGCTTTGGCTGGGGACTGACCGGCGCGGCGGTGGCGACGGCGCTAAGCCAGCTTGTGGGCGGCGTGATTCCGCTGGCCTACTTCCTTATGCCCAACAAAAGCGCGCTGCGCCTCACGCGGCCAGCGTGGGACCTTCGCGCCCTGGGGAGGGCCTGCTTCAACGGCTCCTCCGAGCTCATGACCAACCTTTCCCTTTCGCTGGTCAACATGCTCTACAACTTTCAGCTCATCCGCCTGGCGGGGGAGGACGGCGTGGCCGCCTACGGCGTCATCATGTATGTCAACTTTATCTTCCTGAGCGTTTTTATCGGCTATTCCATCGGCAGCGCGCCGGTCATCAGCTACCATTACGGCGCGGGCGACCGCGGGGAGCTGCGCGGGCTTTTCCGCAGGAGCCTGGGCATCATCGCCTCGCTCAGCGCCGTCATGACGGTGCTGGCGGAGGTGCTGGCTTTGCCGCTCTCCCGCCTCTTCGTGGGCTATGACGCCGCCCTTTTGGAGATGACGAAGCGCGGCTTCATGATCTATTCGGTTTCATTCCTCTTTGCCGGCGGCGGCATCTTTGGCTCGGCCTTCTTTACCGCACTGAACAACGGAGCGGTGTCGGCGCTGATCTCGTTTTCGCGGGCGCTGGTCTTTCAGGTCGCGGCGGTGCTGATCCTCCCCGGGCTGATGGGGCTGGACGGCGTATGGCTGGCGGTGGCCGTGGCGGAGGCATGCTCGCTGACGGTGACCGCCGCGTGTTTTGTCCGCGGGCGGAGAAAATACGGCTATTAAAAAATCCCCGTTTCGATTGAAACGGGGACAGCGTGTCGAAAAAGCTCGCCTGCGGCGATCTTTTCCGCCAGGACACGTTTCCC
>CAUDEL010000096.1:0-4483 GCA_958448555.1 uncultured Eubacteriales bacterium
GTGGCAAAGCGACCCGGAGGAGTCAACCGAAACGAGCGGCGGGCGCGGCCAGCGCTCGCCGCGATGATTGAGGTTGCGGACCTGCGGGCCCTCCAAACCTCCCGGTAGTTTGTCAGCAGTCTGGGGCCCAGGCGCCTCACATCCTGCTCAGCTCGTCCGGCGTGAGGCTGAAGGAGGGGACGAACTCGCGCATGAATTCGTGGACCTCGGGGAGGGGGTTTTGGTTGATGCTGTCGTAGATGGTGAGCTTGGCGTGGGTGAAGTCGCGGTTGCCCATCTTCTCCTCCTCGATGCACTTGAGGTAGGCGCTGATGCGGTCGGCGGCCTTGACCAGGCGCCATTCGTAGGTGGTCTGGTCGGGGTCCACGAAGGGCTTGAAGGAGGGCTGCATGTCCGCGGGGAGCATGTCCATGAGCTGGGATCGCGCGTCGGCCTCCACGGCGCGGTAGGCGTCCTGGATGCCCGGGGTCTTGTATTTGACGGGCGTGGGCAGGTCGCCGGTGATGACCTCGCCCACGTCGTGATACAGGGCCAGGACGGCCACGTGCGCGGGGTCGATGGCGCGCTGGTGGCGCGTCTTGCCCAGCACCGCCAGGCCGTGGGCGATCAGCGCCGTCTGCATGCTGTGCTCCATGTCGTTTTCGGGGACGGTGTTGCGCATCAGGCCCCAGCGCCGGATCAGCTTGAGGCGGTCGAGGTAGGCGAAGAAGTGGTTCATGCCGCGCGCCTCACAGGACGTTGGAGCTGGTGCACTCGACGTAGATGCTGCCGTCCTTGCGGCGGGTCAGCTTGGCCTTGTTGCCCTCGCCGTCGTCCAGGGTCATCTTCTCGATGTCGCTCAGGGAGAGGAAGTTGACCGCGTCGCTCTCCACGAAAGCCACCCAGTTCTTGCGGTCGCGCTGGGGACGGTCCTGCGTCTGGGTCATTTCCTCGAGGGTCTTGCGCTGGTCTGCCATAAACAAATCATCCTTTCGGTTTCAAAGTGCCCTTCATGATACCGCATCACGCGGGGAATGGCAAGGGGAAAATTGCCGCCGAGATATCCTAGGGCATAAGGTGCTGGAGCACGAGCAGGGTGCCGCGGCGCACGGAGACGGCGGCGCGGGGATCGGCCGTGCGGCGGTTGGAGACGCCGAGGGGGACGAAGGGGGAGAGGGAGGCGTCCCGGAGGGGATAGGAGAGGCCGGTGAGGGTGACGCCCTCGGCGAGCGCGCCCAGGCAAAAGACGCTGACGAGCGTGCCCTCGGGGCGCGGGGGGAGGGCGAGGGCGGCGTCGGTGACGGCATAGGCGTCGTAGGCGGGGGCGGCGAGGCGCACGGACGCGCCCCGGCGGCTGACGGCGGCCATGCTCTGGAAGTTGGCCAGGAGGTGGTCGGCGCGGCCCCCGGCGCAGCCGTAGAGGGCGAAGGCGCGATAGCCGCGGCGCAGGCCCTCGGCGAGGGCGAGGCCGGTGTCGGTATCGTCCTTGCGCACCGGGAAGCGCAGCAGGGGCAACTCCGCGGGAAGGGGACAATCGCCCAGGGAATCCAGGTCGCCCACCAGCAGGTCGGGCCGCACGCCCGACGCCTGCAATGCGCGAAGGCCCCCGTCGGCGGCGATGACCAGGTCGCCGGGGACGGGCGCGAAGTCCCGCGCGGTCCACTCGCCCGCGCCGACGATATAGCACGTTTGCATCCGATCACCTCCGCGGGTATTGTAGCATCAAATCCGCTTCTTGACAAATTTCGCGCGCCGCGCTATCATACCCCTAACCGCATAACCGCTGGGGGCGCAGAAATGCTGAGATGGCCTTTGGGCCGGTCCCTTTGAACCTGATGTAGGCAATCCTACCGTAGGGAAGCGCAGACAACAGCTCTTTTGGCGCCGTCCCTTCATGGGGCGGCGCCTTTTGGCGGCGCGCGGCAAAAAAAGGAGGTTGGTTCTCATGTGGTTCTCGGGAAGCATTGATTTTGGGGAGATCAGCGCCACAAACTGGATCCTGCTGGCCGTCCTCGCCGCCTGCGCCGCGGTGCTCTTTGGCATCGCGAGGGCGCGCAGGCAATGGACCGCGCGCATGCTCGCCAACGCCGCCATCTGCATGGCCCTGGCGTTCGTGCTCAGCTACGTCCGCCTCTTTCGTCTCCCGCAGGGCGGCTCGGTCACCGCGGCCTCGCTCCTGCCCATCATCGCCTTCGCCTACGGCTACGGCCTGGGCCCGGGCCTGGCCGTCGGCGTGGCCTACGGCTTTTTGCAGATGATTCAGGACCCCTGGATCGTCTCGCCCGTGCAGGCGGCGCTGGACTACCCGCTGGCCTTCGCGGCCATCGCGCTGGCGGCGCTGGCCCGCAGGCTCCCGGAAAGGTGGGGCTGGCTGGTGGCCATCGCCCTGGGCGGCCTGGGGCGCTTTGCCTGCCATGTGCTCAGCGGCGTGGTGTTCTTCGCCGAATACGCCGAGGGCACGGGGCTTTCGCCGTTTGTCTACTCGGTGAGCTACAACGCCTTCGTGTTTGTGGACCTGGTGATCTGCGCCGTCGTGATGGCCTTCCCGCAGGTGCGCGGGGCGCTGAAAAAGATGACGGCGAAATAGGGGCAACGACCGCGCCTTAGCGTGAAGCTCGCCTGCGGCGAGCTTCACGCTGCTGACAAAGTGCGGGGTGCAGGGGGATCATCCCCCTGCCGGGGTTTGGGGCAGAGCCCCAAAGCCTTATGCCGCAGCATTTTTCGCGAGCGTTGCGAGCGCCCGAAGGGCGCAAGAAACGCGGCTCTCCCCAAAATCAGGGGTTTTTCAACGGTCTGAAGCTCGCCTGCGGCGAGCTTTTTCGACACGCTGGGGCGCGGCCGCGCCTTTTTTTTGCGCCTTAAAGCGGGCGCTGGTAGGCCACCGCGCGGCCCAGAATCCGCGCTCCCTCCGCGTTTTCGCGGGTGACGAAGATGGGCGTGTGCGCCGGGTTCTCCGGCATCAGGCGAAGGCCCGCGCGGCCGGGCAGGTGGTAGACGTGCTTGAGCGTCGCCTCCCCGCCGATGAGCACCGCCGCGATCTGCCCCTCCTCCACGTCCGGCTGGCAGCGGATCATCACGATGTCCCCGTCGTAGAGCCGCGGCTCCATGCTGTCCCCGCGGCAGCGCAGGGTGAAGTCGCAGCGCACGGAGGCGTCCACGTCCACGTAGTCCTCGAAGTTCTCCTCGGCCAGCAGCGGCTCGCCGCACGCGATCTCGCCCAAAAGCGGCACCCGCCGCCACTGGGGGCGCCGCACGCCGGGCAGCGAAAACAGGTCCTCCTCCTCCCCCGTCAGCGCCGACAGCGGCACCTCCAGCGCCCTGGCAAACGCCGCGACCGTGGAGATCTTGGGCACGCGCGCCCCGCTTTCATACCGGCTGACCACCTGGCGGGACGTGCCCAATCGGTGCGCCAGCTCCTCCTGTGAAAGCCCGCGCTCAAGGCGCAGGCGTTTGAGCGTCTGTGCAAAGGTCATACCGTTCGCTCCTTTCCGGGGACAGTATACCACAGAAGTCACCGTTTGTGAACCTGTTTTGGAAAAATTGTCACCAAACGGTTGACATCCGCTGGCAGGCTATGGTATTCTTCGAGTGTCACCAAACGGGTGCGTCGGGGGAAAGCGGGATGAGCATGGACATCTGGTTCAAGGCGAAGGTGGACTGGGGCGAGGCGCTGGGGCTTCTGAGCGACACGGAGGCCGGGCGCTTTGCCAAGGCCCTGTGGCGCTACGCCGCCACGGGCCAGGCCGAGCGGCTCAACGGCAGGGAGCAGATGCTCTTTGCGCTGGTGCTGGCCGACCTGCGGCGCGAGGCCGAGGCGCGAAGGCGGCTTTCCGCGGTGCGAAGCGAGGCGGGCAGGCGCGGCGGGCGGCCGCGGGGCGAAAGCAACGAAAGCTTTTGCTTTTCCGAAAAAGCAACCCAAAGCCATAAAGAATCCATAGAAAGAGAGAGAGAAATCACAATCCAGAACGCAGAGAAGGGCTGCGCGCAGGGCGGCGGGGCCGCCTGCACGCCGGCGTCCGGCGGGCTGGCCGGGGGAGATGGCGGCGGGGGAAAGGCCCCGGCCCGCGGGCCGGGGGGTTGCGGCGCGGCGGGCGGGGTTGCGAGCGGCGGCGGGCTGGCCGGGGGAGATGGCGGCGGCGGGGCTGCGGGCGGCGGTGGCGTGGCTGGCGGGGCTGGTGGCGGCGGCGTTGCTGGTGGGGCTGCGGGTTGCGGCGTGGCTGGCGGCGGCGTGGCTGGTGGGGCTGCGGGTTGCGGCGGGGCTGGCGGTGGCGTGGCTGGTGGGGCTGCGGGTTTCGGCGGGGCTGGCGGAGCTGCGGGTGGCGGCGTGGCTGCGGGTTTTGGCGGGGCTGGCGGCGGTGGCGTGGCTGGTGGGGCTGCGGGTTTCGGCGGGGCTGCGGGTTGCGGCGGGGTTGGCGGCGGCGGGCTGGCCGGCGGGGCTGGCGTGGCTGGCGGCGGCGTTGCTGGCGTTGCTGGCGGGGCTGGTGGCGGCGTGGCTGGCGGCGGC
>CAUDEL010000097.1:0-4332 GCA_958448555.1 uncultured Eubacteriales bacterium
CAGGCCGGAACGCGGGGACGGCGCAGGAAACGCAAGCCTCCCCGGCGGAGTGCCCCCGGCCTCAGGCCGGCGGAGCGCCCCGGCCTCAGGCCGGAACGCGGGGACGGCGCAGGAAACGTCAGCCCTCCGGCGGAGTGCCCCCGGCCTCAGGCCGGGGTGACGAGGACTTTCATGGCGGTGGTGATGCCGGAATAGACCCAGACGGTGATGTCCACCTCGCCGACCTGGCGGATGGGATCACATTCGATCTTGCGCTTGTCCACATCCACGCCGTGCTGCTCCCTGAGGGCGGCGGCGATCTCCTGGCTGGTGATGCTGCCGTAGAGCCGGCCCTGCGAGCCGCACTTGACCTTGAGGGTGACGGTCTTGCCGCGCAGGCTGTCGGCGACCTTCTGGGCGGCCTCGCGGCGCTCGCGCTCCAGACGCTCCTCGTTGGCGCGCTTGCGCTCGATTTCCTTTACGGCGCCGGGCGTGGCCTCGACAGCCCACTTGCGGGGAAAGAGATAGTTGCGGGCAAAGCCGTCGGAGACGTTGATGATGTCGTCCTTCTTGCCGCTGCCCTTGACATCGCAGAGCAAAATCACCTTCATGGGTTATCCCTCCTTGTGAGAATCGGTGCGTTTCAAAAGACGGGTGCGGAAATGGAGCGCCTGGTCGGTCACGCCGAGCAGGAACAGCACCATGGGAAAGAGCACGTAGAGCACGGCCGCCAGGACGCCGTAAAGGGGCGCGCGGTCAGGGGCGCGGGAGGCGAGCATGCAGACCAGCACCGCCGCGCCGGCGAGCTGGAAGGCGCAGGTGAAGGCGGCGAAGAAGAGCTGGCCCAGGGTCTGCGCCAGGTCCCCGTCCGAGGTGAGCAGGACGAGCGAGGCCACGGCCATCAGGCACAGCGGCCAGCGCAGATGCGCGGGGAGCATGAGCAGGCGAAAGCCCGGCGGGGAGGCCACGCGCGCCTTGCGGCCGCCGGGATGCTCGGGGTCCGGGCCGACGATGAGCACGGCGCAGTTGAGATGCTGCACGCGCAGGGCAGTGAACAGCCCGCCCAGCACGCAGGCCTGAACAAAAAGCGGGGGCAGCGTCTGCGCAAGCAACGCCTGCACATGCAGCCGCAGGGAAAGGAGCATCTGGCGCACCAGGTCAATGTCCAGAAGAAACAGAGGCAGGACGCCGCTGTGGTAGCTGTCGGGCACGGAAAGGAGGCCGGCCAGCGCAAAGCGGTAGAGCACAAGCCCGGGCTGATCCGAGCTCGCCACCCGGGCCACGATCTGTTCCGTCAGGCCCTCGGCCAGCCCGGCGCCCAGCGCATGGGAGGCCGCGGCGACCACGAGCGTGAGCGCCGTTGCATAGGCGACGATGAACAGGGGGATGACGGAGGGCGCGGCGAGCTTTTTGCGCGCCCTGAGCCACAGGGTGAGAAAAAGCGGCAGCAGGCCGGGTAGCAGGAGCGAAAGGGAATACAGCGGATCAAAGCCGCTCAGCAGGGACACCGCCGCGGGAAGCGCCCCGGCGATCCAGGCGGCCCACTGCCGGCGGTTGCCCACCAGGGGACAGCCCAGCAGGGGCGTCACAAGCGCCAGGGCGGGGCAGGCGAAGGGAAGAAGGAGCATGAGCGCACACAGGAGCGCAAGGCCTACCATCGCGCTCCAAAGCTGCGCCTTTGCCGGCCGGATCGCCGCGGACTGCATGCGCCATCCCTCCCCGTACATAAGCTGCCGGCCCGGCGCGGACGCGCCGGGAACCGTTTCATTATAATAGAGGGCAGGGGGGAAGTCAACAGCGGCCGCGGCTTTGGGGCACGAAGCGCTCAAAGATGGGCAATTCGTATCCCCGCGCCAGCGCGCCGTCCAGAGCCTCCTGGCTGCGAAGGGTCCAGGCGGCCAGAAGGGGATGGAAAAAGCGGCGCATCAGGTACATGGCCAGGGTATGATCCGTGGGATAGGAATAGGCCACGAAGTGCGGGCGGCTGACGCAGTTGACCAGCAGGTGCTTGAGCGCGAAGTGCGAGACGAGGTCCAGCTCCTTCGGAAGCCATCTGCCGCCGTAGGCGAGCTGGCCGCGCAGGACGCCCGGCGCGTTGCGGCGAAAATAGCGCATGGCCAGCGGATTGAAGCTCTCCACGCAGTAGGGGCCGCGGTAGGTCCGAAGCGCCGCCCAGGCCGCCTGCGCGTTTCGCGCCGCGCCGCCGTGATGCTTGATCTCCACGATCATCGGCACGCGGCCGTCCACCAGGGAAAGCACCTCGCTGAAAAGCGGCACGCGCGAGCCGTCGGGCAGGGGATGGCGGCACAGCTCCTCCCAGTCCGTCTCCCGGATCAGCAGGTCCACGCCGCATACGCGCTTGAGGCTTCCGTCATGATGCACCACCAGGCGGCCGTCGCGGGTGAGCTGCACGTCCAGCTCAATGCCAAATCCCGCCTCCACGGCGCGGGAAAAGGCGGCCAGGCTGTTTTCGGGCACGCCCTCGCCGTGCAGGCCGCGGTGGGCGTAGCGAAAGCCCAGAAGCGCGGAGGCGTCGGGCCGCGTGCGGCCGGGCGCGACGAGAAACAGATACAGGGCAAGGAGCAACAGCGCGGCAGGGAAAATCCACATCTCAGTCATCCCCCGCGTCAAAGGCCTCCAGACGGCTGCGCGGCGGCTGGGGCCGGCTGTCGCCGTGCCGGGTGAGGCTGATGGTGATAAAGGACAGCGCCACCATCACCGCCGCGTAGGGCAGCAGCGTATGATAGCCCACATGCTCCAGAAGCCAGCCGCTGAGGATGGGCGTGACGATCTGGGCGGCCATGGAGAAGGTGTAATAATAGCCGGTGAATTTGCCAACGTCGCCGCTCTTGGAGATCTCCACCACCATCGGGTAGGAATTGACGTTAATCATGGCCCAGGCCGCGCCCACCAGCGCAAAGATGACGTAGAGCACGGGGCTGAAGGTGGCGAAGAAGGCCGTCGCGGCAAAGGACGCCGCCAAAAGCAGCACGCCGGCCTGAATGACGCGCTTTCGCCCAAAGCGCGAGGAGAGCAGGCCCACTGGCAGGTAGCTGGCCACCGCGCCGACGGTGGCGACCATCAGACACTGGGAGGCGGCCTTGATGTCGTAGCCCCACTGGACGCTGACGTACTTGGTAAAGGCGGTGGTGACGGCGTTGTAGCCCATGAACCAGAGGCTGACCGAGCACAGGATCAGGATGAGGCTCCGGCGCAGGGCGGGGTCCAGAGAACGAAAGCCCGCGCCGACGGAGGGTGTCTCGTCCTCCGCTTCGGCGCTGGAATCGGCGCCGCGCGCCGCCAGATTTTCAAGCTCCACCTCATGGGCCAGCCGGTTTTCCCGGATGGTCAAAGCAAGCACGGCCACCGACAGCAACATCAGAATGGAAACGAAGAGAAACAGGGAGGCGTAATCCTCGCGCCCCGAGGCGTCGCGCGTGACCAGCAGGCCCGTGGCGGCCAGGGTAAAGACGCCGCCCAGCGTGCCCATGAGGTTGATGATGGCGTTGCCCTTGCTGCGCAGGGGCTTGGGGGTGACGTCCGGCATGAGCGCCACGGCGGGCGAGCGGTAGACGCCCATGGCCAGGAGCAAAAACGCCAACGCGCCCACAAACAACCCAAGGCTCCGCGCCCGGTCGGCGGCGGGCAGGAGGTTCATCAGCACCGCCGCGGCCAGCGTGCCGCCCACGATGTAGGGCATGCGCTTGCCAAGCGGCGTGCGCGTGCGGTCGGAGAGCTTGCCGAAAAGCGGCAGCAGAAACAGCGCCAGGATGTTGTCCAGCGCCATGATGACGCCCGCGATATCATCGGGCATATCGAAGGTGTTTTTCAGAATCAGGGGTACGACGCTGTCGTAGAGCTGCCAGAACGCGCAGATGGAGAGAAATGCCAGGCCCACCAGCAGCGTTCGCTTGTAGTCGAGCTTCATCCGTTTGACCTCCCATAAAAAACAACGGTTGTTCCTATCATACCGCGGCGGCGGTGGGCTGTCAACGGCCGGGCCCGACGGACGCAAAAAAGGACCGGGAAAACCCCGGCCCCAGACTGTCAAAAACCTTATGGGAGGTTCGGAGGGCTGTAGGTCCGCAACCTCAATCGTCGCGGCGGACGCTGGCCGCGCCCTCCGCTCGTTTCGGTTGACTCCTCCGGGTCGCTTTGCCACCTTCGGTGGCAAGTGTCCCGGTTGCTCAATCATTCGCACTTTCCTGACGGTCGTGCTCATGGTTTCGCTGCCCCGCTCCGGGTCGCTTTGCCACCTTCGGTGGCAACAGCCCACAGGGCTGGCGCTTCCCTCCGCGCCACAGGGCTGGCGCTTCCCTCCGCGCCACAGGGCACACGCTTCCCTCCGTCCCC
>CAUDEL010000098.1:0-4190 GCA_958448555.1 uncultured Eubacteriales bacterium
TCCGGTGCCGGGCGGGCGGGGAGTTTGCGCCCCTGGGCGCAAACATTTCTTAAGCATTTGGCGGAAAAGGCCGCCGTGGGCGGACTTTTTCGACAAGCTGAAACAGCCGAAGGGCCGGTCAGGAGAGGGCGTAGCGGCGGATGGCCAGGGCCACGCCGTCCTCGTCGTTTCCAAGGGTCACATATTTGGCCGCCGCGCGTGCGCGCGGGCTGGCGTTGCCCATGGCCACACCCACGCCCGCATAGGCCAGCATGCCCGCGTCGTTGTCATAGTCGCCCAGCGCCATCACCCGTTCCGGGCCGATTCCCAGCTTGCGCGCCAGCGCGGCGAGGGCCCCGCCCTTGTCCACCCCCGCGGGCATCAGCTCCAGGTTCAGGTTCCACGAGCTGGTCACCTCCAGCCCCGGCAGCTCACACAGCGCATGCCGCGCCCTCATCAAAGCGGCCTCGTCCCCGGCCATGCACAGCAGCTTGTTTACGCCCTCTGCGCGCAGGCGCTCAAGCCCCTCCGTCCCATGCAGGCACTCCGGGGCGAAGCGGCCGTGGAAATGCGTGCCCCAGAACTCGCCGTCCACCGCGAAGCTGCCCTCCATGACGGCCAGGCGGTTTCCCGCAAAGCAGCCGAAGGGAAACCGCGCCTCCCTCAGGATGCGCACCGCCGCCTCCAGCGTGGCGTCCCGAAGCCGGACGTCGGCATAGGCCTCCAAGCCGGGGGCGCCGAGGCAATAGGCGCCGTTGAGCGACAAGATCGCGCAGTCCTCCAGCCCTGCCTCGTCCAGAAACATGGCGATGTCCCCGGCCAGACGGCCGCTGCAGATGGCCAGGCGGATGCCCGCCTCCGACGCGTCGCGCAGGGCGCGAAGGGTTTCCCGCGTGATGCGCATATGGGAATCCAGCAGCGTGCCGTCCATGTCCAGGGCGATCAGCGAAACGGCAGCCATCTCCTTCACCCCTTATCAAACGAGGGCCTGACCGTAAACGTCCGCCCGTTGAGATATGCCAGCGGTCCGGCCGTCTCCAGCGACAGGGATGCGGCGCACAGCATCAGGCCGCGAGCCTTCAGACTGCGGTTGAAGGCCCGGTCGCCGTACTGGTCATCGCCCAAAAGCGGATGGCCGACAAAGGCCATGTGCGCCCGGATCTGATGTGTGCGCCCCGTGTGCAGCCGCACGCGCAGCCGGGCGCACGCCCCGGGGGAGAGCACGTCGTACTCCGTCACGATCCGCTTGGCGCCCGGCGCCTCTTTTCCCAGCACCCGCACCCGCGCGTGAAGCGCGTCCTTGACCAGCCAGGCGCTGAGCACCGCGTGCCCGGGCTGGGGCGTGCCGCGCACCAGGCAGATATATTCCTTTCGCACCTCGCCCCGGCGAAATGCCTCCTGTGCGGCGAGCTGCATTTCCGGCTTTTTTGCAAGCAAAACAAGTCCCTCGGTGGGGTTGTCCAGCCGGTGGCACAAAAGCGGCTCTCGCCCCTCCGGCCCGGTCTGTCCCGCCAGAAGCTCCGGAAGCGTCCGGCCGCCCTTGCGGTCCGGCTCGCAGCTCACGCCGGCGGGCTTGAAGACCACCAGCACGTTTTCATCCTGATAGATCACGGGCACGGTTTTCTCCCGTGCCTCGTCCGTATAGATGCAAACCTCGGTTCCCGGCTCGGCCATGGCCGACAAATCCACGCGGCGGCCGTCCACCCTGACGTCCCGCTTCTGAAACGCCGCGCGCAGCGCATAGGCCGGGACCTGCGGCAGCATCCGGCCCGCATAGGCCAAAAGCCGGCTGCCTCGCGCCTTTTCCTCCACGGTAAAGGTGTAGCGTCTCATGGCATCAGTGCGCCAGCGCCGCGCGCAGCCCCATCCAGTGCGGGGTGCACAGGTAGAGCCGCTCCAGCGCGTCCTTCATCGCCCGGGTAGGCAGAACCGCCAGCATCGAGGACATCACGCTCTCCATCTCCTTGAGGCTCACGCCCTGCTTGGCCAGCATGCGCAGGTCCTCGGCGGCCTCGCCCAGCTCGTATTCGGGACGCAGGGCGCCGCTCAGCGCGCCGCACAGCGCCTCATTGAGCGGCTCCTCCTCCGGCAGGATGCCGTTCATGCCGCCCGCGATCATCTCCTGGGACAATTCCAGCGTGAAGATGCCGCCATCCGCGCGCTCGCTGCCCACCAGCCGGTAGGGATCGGCCAGGCCGGGGTGCAGCAGGATGAGGTCGCCGTTGGCGTCGGTCACATATTCAAAGGACGCTTGGAGATACCGGCGCGCGATCTGCATGGCGCGCGGGCTTTCCTCGCGCATGACGTCATGCATGAAAAAGCCGATGGGCTGCGCGGAGTGCAAAAGCCCCGCGATGTAGAGCAGCCCGTGAATCGTCGCGTCATAGCGCAAAAGCCGCTCCCGCGCCGCAGGCGCTTCCTCCGCGCCGATGGCGCGCGCCAGCGGGTCGTGCAGCGCCCGGGGCAGAAGCAGCGTCCAGTCGTCGCCGTCGGCATGGAAGCTGCACCACAGACGGCTGACCAGCGCCTCCGCCGCGCCCAGGTCGTCCCAGTCGCTCAAAAGCAGCTCGCCGTCGTTGATGAGCAGGCGCTCCACCAGCTGCATCTCGCCCGCGCTGATATACAGCGCCTCCAGCGGCAGGCGCTCGCGCACCGCCGCGCGCAGCGTCTCCAGCGTCGCCAGCGTATGGCGGCTCCTGCCGCCCACGTCGTCAAACGACCCCGCCAGCAGCGCCTGCGCGTCCGCCTCGGTGGCTTCCGGCGCAAACAGGCCCACGCCCGGATGGGCAAAAAGGCGGCGCTCGCATGCCTCAAATTGTTTTTCACGCATCATGCTCATGGTCATTTCGCACCAATCCGCATGAAGGGTCACCTCTCTGAGCACACGGCGCCCCCCTTTCCCCTCTGCTCAGGCGTTTTTATTTCAGATGGACGACCCAGCCCATGGGATCGTCGGTCTTGCCAAACTGGATGCCCGTGAGCACGTCGTAAAGCTGCTGTGTGATGTGGCCGATGCCGCCGTCGCCGATGACGATCTCCTCGCCCTGGAAGCGGATCTTGTTGACGGGCGAAACCACCGCGGCGGTGCCGGTGCCGAAGGCCTCGGTCACCCGACCGGCCTTGATGTCGCTGATGACGTCATGGATGTCCATGCGGGCCTCCTCGGTCTCATAGCCCAGGTGCTTGCCCAGCTTGAGCACGCTGTCGCGGGTGATGCCGGGGAGGATGCTGCCGTTGAGGACGGGCGTGACGATTTTGCGGTCCTCATAGACAAACATCATGTTCATCGCGCCGACTTCCTCGATATAGCGCTGATGCACGCCGTCCAGCCACAGCACCTGCGCGTAGCCGCTGTGCTTGGCGTTCATGCCCGCCAGGATGCTCGCCGCGTAGTTGCCGCCGGTCTTGGCAAAGCCGATGCCGCCGCGCACGGCGCGCACGTAGGAGTCCTCCACATAGATGCCCACGGGGGCCAGGCCCGAGGCGTAGTACGCGCCGGAGGGCGAAAGGATGACATAGTACAGATAGGTGCTGGAGGTGGAGACCCCCAGGTGGTTGTCGGTGGCGATCATCGTGGGACGGATGTAGAGCGAGGTGCCCTCCTGATGGGGCGTCCACTCCTTTTCGACGTCCAGAAGCGCCATCAGCGTCTCCAGGCCGTCCTCCACGGGCAGGGGCGCCATGCCCATGCGCTCGGCGCTGCGGGCGAAGCGCTCAAAATTGGCGCGGGGACGGAAGAGGTTGAATCCGCCCTGCGGGGTGCGGTAGCACTTGAGGCCCTCAAAGATCTCCTGGCCGTAGTGCAGCACCTGGCAGGCGGGGTCCAGCGAAAGGTTGCCGTAGGGCACGATGCGGGCGTCATGCCAGCCCCTGCCGTCGGTGTAGTTAATCATGAGCATATGGTCGGTGAAGATGTGGCCAAAACCCAGCTTGCTCTCATCGGCCGGCTTATCCTTGAGATTCCCGGACAGGTTCATTTGTACCTTCATACGCTTCTTCCTCCACATCTTCCTGCGTCCACAGGAAAGCTAAATCTTTCAGCGCCCAGGCGCTAACCCCTATTATAACCCCTGTGCAGCGGCTGTCAAGGTTTTGGCCGATGCAATTCGTGGGAGCAAAACGGCCCGCCCGGCGTCTCGCGCCGGGCGGGCCTGCACAGCTTGTCGAAAAAGCTCGCCTGCGGCGATCTTTTCCGACAGGACACGTTTCCC
>CAUDEL010000099.1:0-3958 GCA_958448555.1 uncultured Eubacteriales bacterium
TTCTCTTTCTGCTCCTATATTTATATATTCGACATGCTTGCACGTTTTTCCTTATAAAAAACGACCGTTGACTTGTTTTTGTCAACGGTCTGAGGGCCGCCCGGCGAACTGCCGGGCGGCCCTTCCCAAATTCTCCACGCGCCTTACAGCAGGTGCGCGCAGTCCTTGTCAAACGAGATGGCGGCTTGCTCGCCGACCTCAAAGACGCGCTTGTTGAGGGGACAGCTGTCGGTGATCTTCACCAGCGTCCCGTCCGTCAGGCGCACATGGTAGTTCTGATAGCTGCCCATGAAGCAGCTCAGCTCCACCGTACAGGGCAGCAGCCCCTCCGAGGCGATCCGAATGGCCTCGGGCCGAAGCACGATCTCGGCTTCGGCGCCCGCTTGGCGGGTCGTGTCGGTTTCCACGGTCACGTCGCGGCCCTCGATGGTCACGACGCAGTCCTTCCCCTCCATGCCCTTGACGGTTCCCTTGATGAAATTGGCCTCGCCGATGAAGTCTGCCACGAACTCGTCGGTGGGATGGTAGTAGATGGCCTTGGGAGTGCCCATCTGAGCGATAACGCCCTTTTTCATGATGATGATCTCGTCGGAGATGGACATGGCCTCGGACTGATCGTGGGTGACGTAGATGGCGGTGATGCCCAGCTTCTGCTGGATGCGGCGGATTTCGGTGCGCATGGTGACGCGCAGTTTGGCGTCCAGGTTGGACAGCGGCTCGTCAAAGAGCAGCACGCCGGGCTCCACCACCAGCGCGCGGGCCAGCGCCACGCGCTGCTGCTGGCCGCCGGAGAGCTGATTGGTCATGCGGCTCTCCATGCCGCCCATCTCCACCAGATCCAGCATGGTCTTAACCCGCTGTTCGATCTCGGCCTTGGGGACTTTCCTGAGCTTGAGGCCGTAGGCCACGTTGTCAAAGACATTGTAGTGCGGGAACAGCGCGTAGCTCTGGAACACCATGGCGGTGTCGCGCTTGTTGGGGGTGAGCTCGTTGATGGGCTCGCCGCCCAGGTAGATCTCGCCCTCGTCCGGGCTTTCAAAGCCGGCCACCATGCGAAGCGTCGTGGTTTTTCCGCAGCCGGAGGGACCCAGGAGCGTCACGAAGCTGCCCGGGACGATGTCCAGGGAAACGTCATGCACGGCATAGAAATCCTTGCCGGTCTTGGGGTCCTTATAGATCTTGGAAATGTGGTCAAGGCGAACGCCCTTGCTCTCCTTAGGCATCTTCGCTGCCTCCCTTTATCTTTCTGCTGGTGCCAAAATACTTGGTCACGAGGTTCATCACCACGATGGACGCGTACACGATGGCGATCAAAATGGTCGCGTAGGCGCAGGCCACGCCGTACTTGCCCTTCTCGGCGAACTCGTTGATCTGCGTGGTGATGAGCAGGTACTGCGGGGTCACCAGCAGGATGATGGCGCTGATGGCGGTGATGGAGCGCACGAAGGTGGTGACCAGGCCGCTGAGGAAGCTGTCCTTAATCAGCGGCAGGGTCACGGAGGTAAACACCCTTCCGCTGCCGGCGCCCAGGTCGTAGGCGCTTTCCTCGATGGACTTGTCGATCTGCCGAAGCGCCGAGATGCCGCTGCGCGTACCCACAGGCAGGCTGCGCACGATAAAGACGATGACCAGAATCGCGCCCGTGCCGTAGAGCCCCTGCAAAAAGCCCGTGTGGAAGACGCCGTTGGCAAAGCCGCGGATGTAGCCCACGCCCAGCACCGTACCGGGCACGGCCATGGCCAGCATGCTGGTAAACTCGATGAGGCCCTTGGTGCGGAACTTCTTTTTGACCACGAGGTAACTGATAATCATGGACAGAAGCGCGGTGATGGGCGAAGCGATGAGGCTGAGGACGAAGGAGTCGCGGAACGCCTTGAGTCCGCTGTACTTGAACATGTAGTCAAAGTGCTTCAGCGTCAGCGAGTAGTCGCGGCCCCAGAGGTTGAACAGCGCACCGAAGGGGATGCTGACGTACATGAGGATGACGAAGGCCGAAAACATCGAGCACAGGATCGTCAGCGGCCGGGTCACGCTCTTGTCGGCGATGAGCATGCGCGCGCGGCTGGCCTTGCCGGTGAGGGTGGCGTAGGTGCGCTTCTCCAGATAGTACTTCTGAATCAGGAACAGGATGAGCGTCAGGCTCAGCAGCACCACGGCCATGGCGCTGGCGCCCGCCTTGTCATAGGCGCCCGTCACCTGCAAATAGATGGTGGTGGCCAGGGTGTCAAAGCTGCCGCCGATCATCATGGGGTTGGCAAAGTCGGCCACGGATTCGATGAACGTGACCAGAAACGCGTTGCCCAGGCCCGGAAGCAGCAGCGGAAGCGTCACCGTGGTAAAAACCTTCCAGCGGCTGGCGCCCATGTCGCGGCTGGCTTCCTCCAGGGAGGGGTCGATATTTTTGAGCAGGCCCTTGAGCATCATGTAGCAGACGGGGAAGAACGTCAGGATCTGCACGATGGCGATGCCGTGGAGGCCGTAGATGTTGCTGTCATAGATGCCCAGGAGGCTCCGCGTGATGATGCCGCCGCGGCCAAAGAGCAAAATCATGCTCAGGGACAGCACAAAGGGCGGCGAAACCACCGGCAGCATGCTCACGATGTTGAACATGCGCCGCACCACGCGCAGGCGGATGTCCACATAGACATCCACGTATGCGAACAGAAGGCCCAGGGCGGTGGAGCCCAGGCCCACGATAAAGCCCAGCTCCAGCGTGTTGGTAAAGGCCGTGCGGAAGCGGCCCATGTCCAAAACGCGGCTGAAGATCTCAAACGTAAACCGGCCTTCGGAGGCCACGCTGTCAATCAGCAGCATGGCCAGCGGATAGAGGATGAATAATGCCAGGAAGATCAGCAGCACCACAATCGTGGATACCATCACCGGGTCGCCGAACAGCTTTTTGCGGTCCAGCCTTGCGCTCTGCGCCTTGACCAAGCGCACCTACCTCCTTTTCCCGAAGACGGCGAGGGAGGATGACGCTGCGTCATCCTCCCCGCCGAAATGGGTAATTCGATTATTCGGTCTGGAAGCGGTCGTCCGCAGCGGCACCCAAGGCGTTGAAGTAGTCCTCAACGTACTTGGAGGTGTTGGCCTTGGCGTCCTCAAAGTCGTAGTCGATCACGTTCTCGGGATCCAGGCCGAAGGCGGTCGCCTCCTCAGGCTGCTCGGCGTTGTCGATCACCAGGAACTGGAAGCTCTCATTCTCCTTGGCGATGTTGACGCAGTCGGGGCTGAGGGCGAACTCGATCCACAGCTTGGCGGCGTTGGGATGCTTGGCACCCTTGAAGATGGCGGTGGCGCCGATCTCAAAGCTGGTGCCGCTGGCGGGGATGACCAGGCTGATGTTGTCATAGCCGTCGAGGATCTGGGTGATGCCGTCATGCAGGAAGCCGATGCCGATGACGCACTCGCCGATGCCGACCTTCTTGGAGGGGCCGGAGCCCGACTTGGTGTACTGGGCGATGTTCTTGTCCAGCTCCACGAAGTACTCCATGGCCTCGTCATGACCCTTCATCTGGACCATGGTGTTGATGACCAGCTTGGCGGTGCCGGCGGTGTTGGGGTTGGACATCCAGATCAGGCCCTTGTATTCGGGCTTGAGCAGGTCATCCCAGTCCTTGGGGGCTTCCAGGCCCAGGCGCGCGAGCTCCTCGGTGTTGCACATGAAGCCCAGGATTCCCTTGTAGATGCCGTACCAGCAGCCGTCCTTGTCGCGGTACATGTCGCCCAGCAGGTGGCTGGCGTTGACGGCCTCGTAGGGCTCAAGCAGGCCCTTGGCGACGGACTCGTTGTAGGGATCGGTCGTGCCGCCGAACCACACGTCCGCGCTGGGATTGCCGTTCTCTTCCTCGATCTTGGCGGCAACCTCGCCCGTGGAGAGGCGCTGGCGGTTGACGGTGATGCCGTAGAGCTCCTGGAACTTGTCGCAGGCGGCGTTGAGGTAGGCTTCCTCGCAGCT
>CAUDEL010000100.1:0-3875 GCA_958448555.1 uncultured Eubacteriales bacterium
TTATTATATCACTTCTGGCAGTATCGCGCCTACTTTTCTGTGCGGTATTGCCTTATATATTCGACATGCTTATTCGTTTTTCCTTATGAAAAATGACCGTTGACTTGGGTTTGTCAACGGTCTGAGGGGCCGTCCATTCGGACGGCCCCTTCTTTTGTTTATACCGTATGCTTGCCCATGGTGCTTCTGATTCGGGATGAGGCGGGCGGCGCGGGCGGTTCGTTGGGTTCGTAGGCCACGCCGTCGAGAATGACCTTGCCCTGCGCATCCTGCTGTTGCGGCGTCTCGGGCTCGGGAGCAGGGGCTTCCTCCCTGACCATGGGGCGCGGGCGGAAGATCACGCGCGAGCCGCTCTCGCTGGGCGTTCCGGCCTCAGCCTGGGGCGGAGCGGACGGCATAGGACGCTGCCGGGCCGGCTCCTGCGGCACGGGCGGCGGCGCGGGAGGCGGCGCAACCGACGGCGGCGCCAAAGGCTCCTCAGGCGGCGGCGCGGGAGGCGGAGGCGGCGCTACTACGGGAGGCCCGGCGAAGGGCATCTCCGAAGGCTGGCCGGGAAGCGCATCGGCGGGCGGTGGCTCCGGCCGGGCATAGGGAGAGGCCGCCTGCGCGTCCGTCCGGGGCAAAATGGGGGGAGGCGTATAGGCCCTGGGAACGGCGGGCGCCGAAGAACGGGGCATGAACAGCTCATCATAGCTCCCTTCGGCAAAGGGATTGTGCCTGGGCTCGGGAGGCGTCCATCCCGTCTCCTGAGTCGGCCTGTCCGCGGGCGGCGGGGCCGGACGCTTATACGGAGAGCGCCTGGCAGGGCGGCGGCGGGAACCCCAGAGCAGAATCCCCACGCCCGCCAGCATCCCGGCCAGCCCGCAGAGCAAAACGCCATAGCAGTGATGCAGCGCATAGGTCATCGCGCCGTTGATGCAATTCACCACCACATTGTCCGACGGCATCTCAAAGGAGGACAGCACGAGGCGAAGCTGGTCGTTGGGAATCAGGGGCAGCACCGTCGCCAGCGCGCCCACAAACGTCACCGCACAGCTTATGCCAAAGAGCGTCCCTCCGATTTTCCTTCGTATCTTCATCAGCCATGATCCTTTCGTTATCAAGCATCCATTTCAAAATATTTCGTTGTCCGCCCTCGCTTTTCCTCCCAAACCGGCAGGAAATTACGGCCTGATGCAGAATCCTTTGGAGAGAACGACTCGTTTTTTGGGAGGCTCGGAAGCATTGGAAGGATATAAGCTGACGTACAATGTCGATATGGTGTTTTGCATCGACGCGACGGGAAGCATGCGCCATGTGCTGGACCTGGTCAAGCAAAACGCGCTCAATCTTTACCGCGACGTCGTGGCGGAGATGGAGAAAAAGCACAAGGTGATCGACCAGCTCCGCGTCCGGGTCATCGCCTTCCGCGACTATGTGGCGGACGGGGAGGACGCCATGCTCAGCAGCGACTTTTTTATCCTGCCCGAGCAGGCGCAGATGTTCTATGACTGCGTCAACGGCATCACCGCCAAGGGCGGCGGCGACATTCCCGAGGATGGCCTGGAGGCGCTGGCCTATGCCATCCGCAGCGACTGGACGCGCGAAGGCGTCAAGAAGCGGCACATCATCGTCATGTGGTCGGACGCTCCCACCCACGACCTGGGCCACGGCAAGATCGCGCCGTGGTATCCCGAGGGCATGGCCAAGGACTTTGAGGAGCTCAGCCTGTGGTGGGAGGATGAGCAACTCGGCGGCGGCATGGACGAAAATGCCAAGCGCCTGCTGATCTTCGCCCCGGATGCGCCCTCCTGGAACCGCATCTCCTCCGAATGGGGACAGGTCATCCATGTGCAGACGGTGAGCGAGGGCCTGCTGGATGTGGAATACCGGCAGGTGCTGGATGCCGTGTGCAATACCATTTGACGGAAAGGAAGACCGCCTGTGTCCTCCCGCCTGCTCTGTGTCCAATACGCTGTCCTGCCCGGCTCCGGGGAGGACAGCTTTTGTGCGCGCAGCGCCGGTTCCGGGGTTGTCCTTTGCGTCGCGGATGGCTGCGGCGGGCTTGGAAGCCGGCGCTATGCCTCCCTGCATGACCGCACGGGCGCGTTTGTGGGCGCAAGGCTGGCAACGCACGCGCTGTCCGCATGGGCGGGAGAACAGCCGCCCATGCCCGCCTCGGCGCGGGAGGGAAGCCTCCTGTGTCGCGAGCTGGAGGGCGAGCTGACCGCGCTGTTTCAGCGCTTTTCCACCCGGCACTGCGGCGGTCCCTCGCGCATCGTGGGCAGCATGCAGCGCAGCCTGCCCACGACCCTCTGCGCCGCCTTCGCCTCGGGGAGGGAGGATTTCTGCTTTCTGTGGGCGGGGGACAGCCGGGGCTATGTGCTGGACGAAAACGGTCTGCATCAGTGTACCCACGACCATCTGCGCGGCGACCCGGACCCCTTTGAAAGCCTCTACCGCGATCGGCCCCTGAGCGCGCTGGTGAGCGCCGACGCGCCGGTCAGGCTGAGCATGCGACGGTTGCGCGTCCCCCGGCCCTGCGCGCTGCTGGTTGTGACGGACGGAGCCTTCGGCTGCCTGCCCACGCCCATGGAGCTTGAGATGCTGCTGCTGGACACCCTGCGCGCCAGCGCGGATTGGGACGGCTGGGAGCGGCGGCTGCTCAATCAGCTCAAAAAAGCCGCCCATGACGACGCGACGCTGCTCATCGCTCCGCTGGGCTTTGACAGCCCGGAGGCGATGAAGGAGGCGCTGGCGCCCCGGCGCGCGCTGTTGCAGAAGCGCTTTATCACGCCCGTGCGCAGAAAGCGGCGCGACGTGGCCTATGCCCGGGCCAGATGGCTGGAATACCGCACGGAGTATGACTGGACGGAGGGGGGACGGGATGAGCGCTTTGATTGGCGGATATAGACCGCTCACGCCCCTGCGCACCGTGGGCAGCGGCAGCGCCCGCTGGTGCATCGCTTCCCGCGGGCTGGAGAAGTTCTTTCTCAAGCAGTTTCTCTCCCCCGTCTACCCGCCGGACGCCGAGACCCCGCTGGGCCGCCGTCAGCGCGAGCGCTGTGAGATTTTCGAGCGGCAGAAGCAGCGCCTCTACGCGGCGCTTTCCTGCGTGATCGGCGATACGCTGGTGCCTGTGCTGGATTTCTTCCGCTTTGAGCGGCGCTACTATGCCGCCAGCGAGGCGGTCTTTCCCTCCGACCTGACCGCGGACGACGCGGCGGGGCTGGATGAGCGCGCAAGGCGGCAGGTGCTGTCCGACCTGGCGGTCTGCCTGCAGCGGCTGCACACGCAGGGCGTGGTGCACGCGGACCTCAAGCCCGACCACGTGCTTTTGCTCAAACGGCCGGGCGGCTACCGCATCCGCCTGATCGACCTGGACAGCGGCTTTCTCAGGGACGACCCGCCCCAGAACGAGCGGGATCTGGAGGGTGATCCCGTCTATCTCTCCCCCGAGGCGTTCCTGCGCATGGCGGGACAGGACGCGCCGCTGGGGCCGAAGCTGGACATCTTCGCCTTCGGCGCGCTGATTCACCGCGTATGGACGGGCGAGCTGCCCGCCTTTGACCATCAGAAGTACACCTACCTCTATGAGGCGGCCCTCAGCGGCGGAGACATCACCCTCTCCCCCGCGCTGCCCGCCGGCCTGCGCGACGCGGTCCAGCGCATGCTGGACCGGGAGCCGGACAGGCGCCCGGAGGACGCGGAGCTGACCGCTTTGCTGGCCACGGACGCGCAGGAGGAGGAAGGGCGGGACGCGCGCCCTCTCAACGGCCTCAGCCGCTTCATGAAACCCGCGCCATAACAAAAAGGCGCTTTCCGAAGGCTTCGGAAAGCGCCTCAGCGTGTCGAAAAAGCTCGCCTGCGGCGATCTTTTCCGCCAGGACACGTTT
>CAUDEL010000101.1:0-3800 GCA_958448555.1 uncultured Eubacteriales bacterium
AAGGCCCGCCGCCGCCCCGCCCGCGCGCAAAAAAAAGCGCGCCGCCCGCGCCGCGGCCCGGCCGCCCCCGCGCCTAGGCCCGTGCCCCAAGGGGGAATCAAATCCCCGGGCGCGGTTTGCAGGAGACCGCGGCCCCCTCTCGCGTAAATTTCCGCGAAATTCGGGACCCGGGGTATAGCCCCCAAACAGCAAACAGCCGCCCCCAAAATGGACGGCTGTTCGTTGATTCCCCAATGCTTAGGAGGTTGGCTGTGAATACGGAAATGAATCTGAAAAAGCTGCCGGTGGGCCTGCTCAAGCCCGCCAAATACAACCCCCGCAAAGACCTCAAACCCGGCGATCCCGCCTACGAAAAAATCAAACGCAGCCTGCATGACTTCGGCTACGTCGACCCCGTCATCTGGAATGAGGTCACGGGCAACATTGTGGGCGGGCACCAGCGCTACAAGGTGCTGCTGGCCGAGGGCGTGACGGAGATCGACTGCGTGGTCGTGCATATCGAGGATGCGCAGGCGGAAAAGGCGCTCAACATCGCCCTCAACAAGGCGGTGGGCGAATGGGAGCCGAAGGCGCTGGCCGAACTGCTTACCGACCTTCAGCTCTCCGGGTACGACCTGGGCGCGACGGGCTTTGACGCGGCGGAGATCGACGACCTGTTTTCCCAGGTGCATGACAAGGACATCAGGGACGACGATTGCGAGCTGGACGCGGAGGAGGTGACGCCCTTTGTCAGGCCGGGCGACCTGTGGACGCTCGGCCGTCACCGGATGCTGTGCGGCGACGCGACCAGCGCCGACGACGTGGACCGGCTCATGGACGGCCTCCGCGCCAACCTCGCCGTCACCGACCCGCCCTACAACGTCGCCTACGAATCGGCGGACGGCAAGAAGATCCAGAACGACAGCATGGCCGATGAAGCGTTCTATGCGTTTTTGCTGGCGGCGTTTCGCAACATGGCGGCGCATCTGGCCGAGGGCGGCAGCGCGTACATCTTCCACGCGGACACGGAGGGGCTCAACTTCCGCCGTGCCTTTAAGGAGGCGGGCTTTCACATCAGCGGCGTATGCGTCTGGGTGAAAAACAGCCTCGTGCTGGGGCGCTCGCCCTACCAGTGGCAGCATGAGCCGGTGCTCTACGGCTGGCTGCCCAACGGCAAGCACAAGTGGTTTTCCGACCGCAAGCAGTCCACGGTCTGGAAGTTCGACAAGCCCCGGCGCAGCAAGGACCATCCCACCATGAAGCCCGTCCCGCTGCTGGCCTATCCCATCAAGAACAGCTCCGCGCCCAACGGCGTGGTCATGGACCTGTTCGGCGGCAGCGGATCGACGCTCATCGCCTGCGAGGAAACCGGCCGCGTCTGCCGCACCTCCGAGCTTGACCCCAGGTATGCCTCGGTCATCGTGGAGCGGTTTCTGCTTCACGAAAACGGCGATGCGTCGCGCATCCGCTGCCTGCGGGACGGCAGGGAACTGACCTACGGGGAAGCCCTCAGGGCGGCGAAGCCGGACGGCCCGCCGGGGACATGAGGAACGCGCCCTCCTCTGTGCGGGTGAGGACAGCGCGTCCGTTGCCTATTCCGGGGCAACCTCGTGGAACAGCGACCACAGCCAGGCATTGTCTTCCTCGCTGATCTGGTAGCAGAAGCCCGTGCCAAAGAGCATCGTCGGGCAGGAATCGGCGGCCTTCTGGAGGGTCAGGGCGGAGCCGTCCGCCATGGTCAGCGCCAGCACGCCCGTCCAGGGACAGCTGGTGCGCTGAACTCGTTCCGCGCCGCGAAGGACGGCTTCGAGCCGGGTCAGGTCCGCCGGGCTTGCGACCGTCTGCGTCCGGGCTTCGCCTGCCTGCGTGACCGTCATGGCCGCGGATACGATCTCGCCGATGTCGGCGGGCGACTGGACGGAGAACCCTGCGTATTCAGCGGCAAGCTCCGCGTACAGGGGCGGCACCAGGCCATAGCTGCCTTCGGGATTGTCCGCCGTGCAGACCTCGATGAGGTCCGCCACGTCCACATCCGCGGTTTCACGCGCCGCCTGCGCCGCTTCCTCGTCAGTGAGGGCGATGTACCCGCTCACGGTTTCCCCGTTGACATAGTGCGTGATGCGCAGGTAGGGCAGCGCGGGCGCCTCTGCGGTGAATCCGCGCTCGGGCGGCGTGTCCGTCGGTTCGGACGGAACCAGAGAAGCCGGCGCCCCGGTCACGGCAGCCGTCGGAACAGCCGCCGGTTCCTGCGCGCAGCCTGACAGGACGCACAGCAGCACGGGCAGCAGGAAACCCCATGCGATTCTTTTCATGGACAAGCCCCCTTTCGCTGGCTTCATTGTACCGAAAAACAGCCGCAAGGACAAGACATTCACGCAATGCGTTTCCCCGCGCTCAAAACCGGAAAGGGCGCGCATGATCGGAGGTGATTCCCATGGCGACACGGGGCCGAAAGCCCAAGCCCACGGCGCTCAAGGTGCTCGAGGGCAACCCCGGCAAGCGCCCGCTCAACGACAGGGAGCCCGTTCCGCCCAAGGGCACGCTCAAATGCCCGGCGTGGCTCCTGCCGGAAGCCAAGAAGGAATGGAAGCGGCTTGCGCCCGCGCTGGAAGCCATGGGCGTGCTGACCATGGCCGATCTCACGGCGTTTGAGGGCTACTGCCAGGCCTATGCCCGGTGGAAGGAGGCCGAGGCGTTCATCACCCAGCACGGCTCCATCTTTCAGACGCCCAGCGGCTATGTGCAGCAGGTGCCGCAGGTCAGCATCGCCCAGCAGAACCTCAAGATCATGCAGTCGTTCTGCTCGGAGTTCGGCCTGACGCCTGCGACCCGCGCGCGCATCATCGCCGGGGCCGGTTCGGAAGATGGCGCTTCGGAGGATCCCATGGAACGGCTGCTCAAGGGGGAGTGGTAAATGGCCTTTGACGAACGGAAGGCCCAGCGTGTGGTCCGCTTCATCGAGGCCCTGCGCCACACCAAGGGCGAGTTCCACGGCCAGCCCTTTCACCTGTTGCCGTGGCAGGAAAAGATCATCCGGGACGTGTTCGGCACGGTGCGCGACGATGATCCTACCATGCGCCAGTACACCACGGCCTACATCGAAATCCCCAAGAAGAACGGAAAATCCGAGCTGGGCGCGGCCATCGCGCTCAACATGCTCATCAACGACGACGAGTGGAAGGCCGAGGTCTATTCCTGCGCGTCCGACCGCCAGCAGGCCGCCATTGTGTTCGACGTGGCGGTGGACATGGTCAGGCAGTCCCCGGCGCTCATGAAGCGCGTCAAGATCATCCCGTCCACCCGGCGCATGATCTATCAGCCCACGGGCAGCATCTATCAGGTGCTTTCCAGCGAGGTCGCCACCAAGCACGGGCTGAACGTGTCCGCCTGCATCTTTGACGAACTGCACACCCAGCCCACACGCGCGCTCTACGACGTGATGACGCAGGGGTCGGGCGACGCCAGAAAACAGCCGCTGTGGTTCTTGCTGACCACGGCGGGCACCGACCGCAACTCCATCTGCTGGGAGGTGCATCAGAAGGCGCTGGACATTCTGGAAGGGCGAAAGAACGATCCGCGCTTTTATCCGGTGCTCTTCGGCCTGCCGGACGAGGCGGACTGGACGAGCGAGGAAAACTGGTACCGGGCCAACCCCTCGCTGGATCACACCATCACCATCGACAAGGTGCGCGACGCCTTCCGCAAGGCGCAGGAAACCCCGGCGGACGAGAACCAGTTCCGCCAGCTGCGCCTCAACCAGTGGGTAAAGCAGTCCGTGCGCTGGATGCCCATGGACAAGTGGGACGAGTGCGGCGGCGTGG
>CAUDEL010000102.1:0-3463 GCA_958448555.1 uncultured Eubacteriales bacterium
AGGTTCTAGTGAGGGTTTTCTTCATGCAGGTTCAAGTCCTGTTTCCCGCACCAAAAATGTCTCAGACCATTGCGGAGCAACGGCCTGAGACATTTTTTTACGCATGCGGCAAGGACGCGCGCTTAGAAAAGGAGGCGGGATGATGAATGTCCCTTCCTGGTTTCCCCTCATCCCAAGGGCGGTCAAGCCCGCCCGGCCCGGCGAAGAGGCGCAGGTGCGCGCCGCGGGGTGCGGACCGGTCACGGGACGCGCGCTGGACGAGCTGGAGAGCCTGACGCTGCCCTTTGTTCGCGACCCGTTTTACCGGCTGCGCCCGCCCTTTTCGCGCGAGGCAGCGGAGCTGTCGCTGGAACTGGCCGACATGACCTATACGCTGGAACTGGAGCCTTGGATGGAGGCGGGCTGGAACGATTTTTCCATTCAGATTGACGATACGCTGCAAAGCGGCATGACCCATGGCGGCAGCGCGGACGGGGAGCGCATGCGCGCCCTGATTAACGCCTTCAAGGTGCGTCGCGCCAAGGCCGCCCTGCGCGAGCGAAACCCCGTCTCTCAGGTGATGAGCGCGCTGAGGCAGCGCGAGCGCAGCGATACCATCAAGGCGGTGTGCATGATGCACCCGCTCCCGCAGGGACGGTTTTTGCTCGCCATCGGCTTCATGGGCACGGGCAAACGGTTTTACGACTGGATCAGCAATTTTCGCTTTACCACCGAGGAAGGGTTTCACAAGGGTTTTTATCAGCTTTGCACCTATTTTGAGCAGGGCGCGGAGAGCATCGTCTTTCCTGCCACGGCGCAGGCGCTGGGCCTTGAGAAGCTCACCCTGGGCGAGGTGCTCAGCGAGATGCGCAGCCTCAAAAGCCGCTTCAGCCTCTGGATGACCGGCCACAGCCAGGGAGGCGCGGTGATGCAGGTCTTCTGC
Organism: uncultured Eubacteriales bacterium; assembly: GCA_958448555.1. Classification (GTDB taxonomy): domain Bacteria; phylum Bacillota; class Clostridia; order Christensenellales; family Aristaeellaceae; genus Limiplasma. Next base: position 923 of record CAUDEL010000102.1, read on the forward strand.
CACCGGCTCCTGACCGACTGGGGGATTCCGATGCAGAACATGGTGGGCTATGGCTTCGCTTCCCCCACCGTGGCCACGGGACGGTTGGTGTACGACCCTGCCGCCTATCCGCTCTATCATATTCTCAACAGCGATGACATGGTGCCCCGCATGGGCGCGCTCCTGCATCTGGGCCTGTGCCTGGAATACCCCGCCGATACGGCTTTGCGTGAGCGCTGCTACGGCCTGAGTGCCCTGCCCGCCGACGTGGCCGCCCGCGAGGCGCTCAGGCCCTGCCAGCAGGCCATGGTCGATACGCCCAGCATCCTGCTTTACAGCACGGCCTTTTTGCAGTGCGTGGCCGAGGAGAAGGGCGAGGAGGGCCTAAACAACCTCCTGGGCCGCAAGTGGGCCGTGCCCGCCGTGGACCGGGTGCTGGTGATGGCAGGCGACAAGGCGATGGACCTGCTCTCCCGGCTCATTGAAAACGCGCAGAACGGACATATCGCCCTGACGGGACACCCCATGGACGCCGAGGACCTGCGGGCTTTGCGCGAGCGCATGCGCCCGATGGTGCGCGACATTCCCTTCCGGCGGCTGGCGGGGGCGGTGCTGGCCTACGCGATGTCCCCGCATCATCTGGTGCGCGGCCAGGAGGAAGGGGCCTATGCGGCGATTGTGCGGGACGGGCTGGAGCGGCTCAGGCCGTTCATCTGGCTCAACGCCGGCGAAGGCATGCCCGTAAGGCGTTATGCGGCGCAAGAGGAGCTTGCGCACGCCTCCCGGGAGATGGCGCCCGCCGCTGCGCGCCGGCGGGCCCCGCGGGTCCAGGCCGCGGCGCGCAGGCCGGCCATGGGTGTGCGCCGCATGGGCCTGAGCGCCATCAGGGCGCGCTCCTCCGGCCGCTGAGGGCCTCTATTTCATATGCGCTCCCCACCGCCCAGCGCCTGCCTGAGCAGCTCCTTTCCCCTGCGCTCCCAGCGGGACACCTGCGGTTGCCCGACGCCGAAGCGCCGGGCGAGCTCAGCCTGCGGCAGCCCCATGCCAAAGCGCAGCCACAGCACCTGCGCATAGGGGCTGGGAAGGCGCGAGAGCGCGTCCTTGAGCAGCACCCAGTCCTCAAATGCGCCGTCGGGAGCCGAGATGACCTGCGCGTCCACGGTTCCGTCCGTGCGGCGCATGCGGTCGCGGGCGGCGAGCATCTCGCCCAGCCGTCCGGGTTCCACGCCCACGGCGAGGGCCAGCTCCGACACGGTGGGCTCGCGGCCTTCCCGCGCGCTCAGCTCGCCGCGCGCGCTTTCCACGGCCGAGAGGATGCGGGCTTCCGCGCGCGGCACATGCATGGGCTCCGCGCGGCGGCACAGCTCGCGCAGCGCGCCCAGCACAAAGGGGATGGCATAGGTGGAAAACCTGACGCCCCGCCGCGGGTCAAAGCGCGAGGCGGCCCATAGAAGCGCCGCCTCGGCCTCTCCGATCAGCTCCTCGCGCGGCACGCCTCTGCCCAGAAAGCGGCGCGCACAGTATACGGCCAGGCCGTAGTGCGCCCGTTCCGGGCGCTCAGCCGATTTCGTCAAGCATTCGCTCACGGTGCAACCCCACCTCGCCGGTGATGTATTTGCGCATGGTGACGGTCGTTCCCCTGTCTACGGCGCTGTCCACCTCCACCGCGTCCATAAAGGTCTGCATCACGCAAAAGCCCATACCGCTGCGCTCCGTGCCGTCGCCCGTGGAATAGAAGGGCTGCATGGCCTTTTCCACGTCCGCGATCCCGCAGCCCTCGTCCCGGATCACAACCGTGAGAAGCCGCCGGTCGCCGTATTCTGCGCTCATGCAGACCAGCCCGTCCTCCCGCCCGCGGTAGCCGTGCACGATGGCATTGGTCACCGCCTCGCTCACCGCGGTTTTGATGTCCGCCATCTCCGGCAACGTGGGATTGAGCTGCACGGCAAAGGCCGCGATGGCCACCCGCGCGAACGCCTCGTTCTGCGGCAGCGCGGAAAAGGTAAGTTCCATTCGATTCTGCATCACAGCCGACCTCCCTTGATCTCATCCTCCACGCCGATGACGCGGTCCAGCCCCGACAGGCGAAACAGCTTTTCCACCGGCGGCCGCATGTTGCGCACGCTGAGGCTGCCGCCGCGCGCCTGCAATACGCGCAGACGTCCCAGCAGCACCCCGATGCCCGAGGAATCCATAAATGTCAGGTTTTCCAGGTCCAGCACCAGGTGCGTGACCGTCTGGTCCTCCAGCAGCTCGTCCAGCCGCTTTCGGATCTGCGGGGCGGCGAAATGATCCAGCTCGCCCGCGATCACCACCGTGACGGAATCCTGCGTCTTTGCTCCAAGCATGGCTCCACCCTCCGTTGCGGTCGTTTCGCGTGTAGGATTCGTGTACTGTCACGGATATCCTTTGACGAATTTGGTCTAGTTATGCGGCCGGGACGGTTTTTGCGCAGCAAAAAAGCGCAGGCGGATGCGCCTGCGCCCAGACTGTCAAAAAAACCTTCAGGGAGGTTCGGAGGGCCGCAGACCCGCAACCTCAATCGTCGCGGCGGGCGCTGGC
>CAUDEL010000103.1:0-3288 GCA_958448555.1 uncultured Eubacteriales bacterium
AGGCGCAGGGGAAACGTGTCCTGGCGGAAAAGATCGCCACAGGCGAGCTTTTTCGACACGCTGAACCGGCCTGCGGAAAACCGCAGGCCGGTCCAGACTGCTGACAAACACTTTCCGGGAGGTTTGGAGGGCCCGCAGGCCCTCCAAAGTGGATTCGTATCGCCCGGCTTTGCCGGGCGGGCGGGGAGTTTGCGCCCCTGGGCGCAAACATTTCTTTAAGCATCTGGCGGAAAAGGCCGCCGTAGGCGGACTTTTTCGACAAACAGAACCGGCCTGCGGAAAACCGCAGGCCGGTCTTTTTTTCAGCGGGAAGGGGGTGGCTGGGGCTTACTTGCCCGCGTTCTTGACCGCGCTCTCGGCGGAGATGCGGCCCCACGTGGCGCACAGGCCATGGCCGATGCCGCCGATGGTGTTGTGGCCGGCGATGTTGGCCGAGCCGATGATCTCGCCCGCCAGGTAGGCGCCGCCCACCAGCGTGCCATCCTCACGCACGAGCTGGCCGTCGCCGTTGATGCGCGGGCCGCCGGCGGTCATCATCAGGTAGGGCACGGTGTACACGGCGTAGAAGGGGCCCTCCTCGAAGGCGAGCAGGTTGTCCGTGCGGCCGAAGACGGAGTCCTCGCCCGCGGCGACATCCTCGTTGTACTTGGCGACAGTCTCGGCCAGCTTCTCAGCGCCGATCATCTCGCCCAGCTCCTCGATGGTGTCCGCCTTGAACATGTAACCCTGCTCCAGCAGCTCGGCGATCTTCTCCTCGTTGGTGAAGGCCGCGGAGTTGCTCATCATGCCGGTAAAGAGCGCGCTGTCGTCGGACAGCATGTTCTCGGCCAGAACGACGTAGATGATGTTCTGGTCGGCGGTGCGCCACACGGTGCGCTTGTCCATGGAGCTGGCCACGGGCTCGTTAAAGACGCGCTCGCCGGCGGTGTTGACCCAGATGGCGCCGTTGTAGTTGATGTTGCAGCGAAGCGAGGCCTGGAAGCCGCTAACCGGCACGGAGCCGCCGTAGCAGGAGCAGTAATCCATGTTGTCAAAGGCCGCGCCGGCACTGCGGGCGAAGTCGTAGCCGCTGCCGATGGCGGTGACGGGGTCATTGGAGGTGATGTTGGTGAAGTTGTACTCCTTGAGCCAGCGCTCGCAGTAGCCATAGCCGCCGGTGGCGATGATGGTGCTGGGCGCGGGGATCTCGGTGTCGCCCACCTTGACGCCGACCACGTCGCCGTTTTCGTCAAACATGAGGTCGGTGACCAGCGTGTCCAGGCACAGCTGGGCCTGGCCCGCGTCGATGAAGCCCTGCAGCTTTTCCATCAGGGCGTTGACGAAGTAGGAGCCGCCGCCGGAGGAGGCGCCGCCCGCGGTGTAGGTCACGCGGTAGGTGTTCATGGTCAGGTATCCGCCGCTGTCCACCTGATCGGAGAACTCCACGCCCACGTAGTCCTGCAGCCAGTCGATGGCCTCGCCGCTGCGCTCGGCGTGCACCTTGGCGATTTCGGTGTTCATGTTCTCCTCGCCGCCGCCCATGGTAACGAAGTCGTTATAGAAGGCCTCGGCGCTGTCCTCGATGCCGGCTTCCTGCTGGATCTTGTAGCCGGCGCCGCTGATGGAGCCGCCCGCGGTGTTGGCGGAGCCGCCCACGCGGTAGTTCTGCTCCAGCACCAGGACGTTCGCGCCCAGCTCGGCCGCGTGCACGCTGGCCACCAGGCCCGCCATGCCAGCGCCCACCACGATCACGTCCGGCTGGATGGTGATCTCAAGGGGCTTGTCCTCTTCGGGCGCCTCGCCGCTGAGGGCGGCGTCCACGGCCGCCTTGATGGCGTCCGAGGTCACGGTCGCGCCGGCCACGCCGTCCACGTCGGTGCTCTGCGCCTCGACGATGGCAGCCGGGACCTGCTCGATCGCCGGATCGCTGATGCCGGCCGTCTCCTGATGCTCGCCGACTTCAACGCTGGTGATCTTGCCGCCTTCCACGGTCACGGTCACGTTCACCGCGCCGCCCATGCCGTTGGCCGCGCCGGTGTAGGTGCCGTCGGCCAGGGCCTGCTCAGCCATGGCCCCGACGGGCATGAGCGCCGTGCCCAGCACCAGCGTCAGCGCCAGCAGCCAGGACAGCATCTTTCTTCCTGTCTTCATGTTTTTTTCCTCCCGTTTCCTTCTCTTTCCAGTCCGGGGTATAATGGAATTCCACAGCCCCATTCCCAAAGCTGCCCCTATATGATATACTTTTAACGATCTTTTTCCCATGCGATACGCATTTCAAATTTGTGTTTTTCAGTACAAGGGAGGCTCCTATGAAACTCTCCAGCCGATTTGATTCCTTCCGCGCGGACGCGGACCGGCTGTCATCCTATCTCGCGGACTTTCGCTTTAAGGTGGATTATTTCACCCATTGGCCTCATCAGGACTTCAAGACCCTCAAAAACCTGGTCAACACGCGCATCAAGCTGGTGCTGCAAACCCGGGGCCGCTCAGAGCTCACCGCCTCAGAGGAGCAGTTCACCCTCTCCCCCGGAAGCGTGGCGGTCATTCCGCCTTACTGCGTATACAGCGTTCAGACCTATGAGGGCGTCGATTCCTACGAGGTTTTCTTCAACCTCCATCCCTTCATCCGCGAGCATGAGTTCCTCCAGCATTTCGGCTTTACGCGCATCCTGCATTTTCCCGACGTCCTCACCTCCGCGGACGCCGCCGCGCTGGCCGCCGGCTATGACGACATACAAACGGCCCGCGATGGCTGCTATGCGCAGCTCGGCGCGCTTCTGACGCTTCTGTTCGTGCGCCTGATCCGCCTGCGCAACGCCCCCGCCCTTCCCGCGGGCAGCGTCTCCCGGGAGCAGTACATCATCGCAAAGCTCTTTGACCTGCTGGAGGCGTCGCCGGGCAAGAACGTGCGCGTGGAGGAGCTGTGCGAGGCGCTGCACGTTTCCCAGAGCTATCTCTACCGCTGCAGCCGCGACGTGATGAACTGCTCCACCAGCCAGCTTATCATCCGCTACAAGATGCGCTACGCCCAGATGCTGCTGAGAAACCCTGACCTCTCCATCGGCGAGGTAGCGGCCGCCATCGGCTACGACCCCTTCTATTTCAGCACGCAGTTCAAAAAGGCGTTTCTTGTTTCTCCCTCGCAGTACCGAAAAAGCCTGCTGAGCTGCCTGAAAAGCAGATAGCTAAAGAGGCGGCGCGTAACGCCGCCTCAGACCGCCGACAAAGGGGCTGTTTCCTCCCGGAAACAGCCTCTTAACGCATAGGGTAAGCAGGGAAAAAGGGAAACGAAACGCCCTGGCGATGCGT
>CAUDEL010000104.1:0-3286 GCA_958448555.1 uncultured Eubacteriales bacterium
GTGTCCTGGCGGAAAAGATCGCCGCAGGCGAGCTTTTTCGACACGCTGCGGCGGCTTTCGCCGCCGGAAAAACCGATTTTCATTCCCCGTAGATCTGATACATCATCTCCTGCCTGGCCGCCACGGAGTGCTCCGTATAGGCCTGACGCAGCCGGTCGATATCTCCCGAGTCCAGCGCCGCCACAATGGCGTCGTGCTCCACGGCCACATGCCGGATGCGCTCCAGGCGGTGCGGGCGGTTCTTGTCCACCAGAATGGTGATGATGCGGTGGCAACTGTCGCGCAGCTCCAGGGCACGGTTGTTGATACAGAACTGCTCCAGCGGATCATGGAACTCGCGGTTGAGCCGGTTGAAGCGTGCAACGACGGCCTCGTCGCTGTCCAGCCGGTGGATCTCGTCGTTGGCCGCCACGATCTGAGCGCGAATGTCCGCCGACCAGTGCGGCAGGCACGACTCGACGATCAGCACCTCCATGCTGCGCAGAATGTCATAGGTGTTGCACACAAAATCATGGTTGATCTCGCGCACGGAGGCGCCTTTGTAGGGGCTCATTTCCAAAAGGTTTTCACCGCTGAGGATCTGCATGGCCTCGCGCACGGGCAAAGCGCTGGTGTTGTAGCGCTTGGCGATGGACTGCACGGTGATACGGCTGCCGGAGGCGATCTGTCCCAGGAGAATATCCTGACGGAGCTGGTCGGTGACCATCCTCGTCAGCGTGTTTTTCTGGATGATGCAGGCGCCCTCCATTTTCTTTGACCCCTTCCTTGACAAAAGCATCTCTCGTGAATATTATATATTATATCATTTGCTGCCATTTTTCACAAGTCCCAATTTGTGTATCGAAACCGGAGGGAGAAGCAATGATGCAACATGACCGATCGCTTGCGCTGCTCAAGCAGACGCGGCTGGTCGCCATCCTCAGGGGCGTGAGAAACGAAATCGCCGTGGACGTCGCCGCGGCCCTGTATGAAGGCGGGGTGCGGGCGCTGGAATTCACCTTTGACCACGACGATCCCGACTGCGTGGCGCGCAACTGCGAGCGCATCCACGCGGTGCGCAGCCGCTTCCCGGACGATCTGCTGGTGGGCTGCGGCACGGCGCTGACGGTGGAGGAAGTGGAAAAGAGCGTCGCCGCGGGCGGTCAGCTCGTCATCTCGCCAAACACGGACGCCGCGGTGATCCGCCGCACGCGGGAGCTGGGCGCGGTTTCCATGCCCGGAGCGCTGACCCCGACGGAGATCGTGGCCGCCTATCAGGCGGGCGCCGACCTGGTCAAGCTCTTTCCCGCGGGCGAGCTGGGCGTTGGCTACATCCGCGCCGTGCGCGGCCCGCTGGGCCATATTCCCATGACGGCGGTGGGCGGCGTGCGGCCCGAGACGGTCGCGGCCTTCCTGGACGCCGGCGTCGTAGGCTTTGGTGTCGGCGGCGAGCTGGTGCGCAAGGACCTTCTGCGCGCGGGCGACATGGCGGGGCTGACCGCGCGTGCAAGGGAATTTGTTGATGCCATTGAGGCGTGGGAGGCGCGCAGGGAGGCATGAGCTGCTACATCGTCATTGACGCCGGAACCACCAACCTGCGCGTATCTCTGCTCTCGGAGGACTGGACGCTGCTTGAGCAGGCCTCGGACGGCGCGGGCGTTCGCTATACGGCCATCGACGGGCACAACGGCCGTCTGCGCGCCGCCGTTCAGGCGTGCGTGCGGCAGGTCATGGACAGCCGCGGCGTCGGTGCGGGCGACGTGCGCGCCTGCGTGGCCTACGGCATGATTACCAGCAATGTCGGCCTGGCCGAGATTCCACACCTGACCGCTCCCGCCGGCCCCGCGCAGTTTCACGCCGGGCTGGTCACGCGCGCGTTTCCCGATCTCCTGCCTTTTCCTGTCACCTTCATCCCCGGCCTGAAAAACACCCCCGGCCCGGCCACCCTTGACAACCTCTCCACGCTGGACATGATGCGCGGGGAGGAAACCGAGGCCGTCGGCCTGTGGGCCGCCCTGCGCCCCGAGCAGGACCTGATGCTGGTCCTGCCCGGCAGCCACAACAAGTTTATCTCCGTGGGCCGGGACGGCAGCCTGCGCGGCTGCATGACATCCATCTCCGGCGAGCTGCTCGACGCCCTGACCCACCACACCGTCCTGGCCGATTCCCTGGAGGGCGCCTTTGCCTCGGCCGGGGACTACAACCCAGCCCTCATGCTCGCCGGCGCCTCCGCCTGTGACGCGGGCCTGGGCCGCTCGGCCTTCCTGGTACGCATCATGCGCACGCTGGGGGACTTTACCGCACGCGACGCGCGCAGCTTTCTTCTTGGCGCGGTCATGCGCATGGACCTGGAGGCGCTGGAGCACTTCTCCCTCTTTTCCCCCGGCCAGCCCCTCTACATCGCCAGCAAGCCCCCGCTGGGCCAGGCCCTGCTGGACCTGCTGCGCGCCCACGGCCACAGCGCCGCCCTCCTGGACGAGCCGCTTCGCAAGTCCATGGGCTTTCTGGGCGTCAAGACCATCTGGCGCGGCGGTCTGGATTGATTGGATATTGGAGTTCCCCTTCCAGCAAGCGCAGCCTTCCTCCTAAGAATATGTTATAACGACCGCCTTTTGAGGAAAAGTGATTGACAATGAGTTAATCTAAGCCTAAAATTGAATAGATTTCAAAGATGTTTCCGTAGCTCAGCTGGATAGAGCGACCGCCTCCTAAGCGGTAGGTCGGGTGTTCGAATCACCTCGGGAACGCCAAAAACTCCGCCGGAAAACCCAGTGAAATCAAGGGTTTCCGGCGTTTTTTCATTTTTATCGAAAAAGAGTAAAATCGTAAATTTCATAGATTTTCATTAGCAAATTCTCCGTCAGCTAATGGAAATTAGGACTAATGTCGTCCGCCTTTCAGGTGTACGGTTTGCTAATAAAAATTAGCAGGATTTTCGCTATTTTGCTAATGAAAATGCCCTCTCTGCTAATGGGAGAAAAAAACGAGCAAAATTCTTGCTAATGGACAAGGCGGTTGTTACCCTGTTAATTCGTTCATTTAGGGGTGGTCAAGCAGCAATCGCACACTACCTCTATGTTCTTTCCTATTATATAATTGCGGTAACAGGAGGTGGTTGTTTTGAAAGAACAGAAATATCATTTATATCTTTCCGATGACGAATACAGGAGAGTGTTGCAATCACTTATCCGTTTGAAGAACAGCCTGATAGCACAAGGCAGATACACCGATGGGGTTGACGATGTTCTCTGCAAGGTGCTTTCAGCCAAGAAAAGAAAGTTCAAAATCAAATATATCTGAACACGAA
>CAUDEL010000105.1:0-2760 GCA_958448555.1 uncultured Eubacteriales bacterium
CGTTGCTCTTAAGCGAGCTTGTACATGATAGCACGCTTCGCCCCCTCTGTCAACACCTTTTTTCGAATTTTTTGACTTCTTTTTTAGATTCTTGTATTTCCCGAACCTTTTGATTCATAAGGCGTTACGACTCCTCGTCCCTTTCCGTATGTTCCTCTCGCCCGCTCTCCCGAACGTTCGTTTCACCATCCGGGCATAAAACGAAATTGCATTTTTGTCCAAATCAGGCTATACTAGCTGTTGAACAGAGCATATACTGAGGAAGTGGAGCATTTGAAGCTGGGTATCGTGGGACTCCCAAACGTAGGCAAGAGCACGCTGTTCAACGCCATCACGCGCGCGGGCGCGCAGGCGGCCAACTATCCCTTCTGCACCATCGAGCCAAACACCGGCGTGGTGCCGGTGCCGGACCCGCGGCTTGACGAGCTGGCGAGGATGTACGAGCCCAAGAAGGTGACGCCGGCGACGGTGGAATTTGTGGACATCGCGGGGCTGGTCAAGGGCGCGAGCCGGGGCGAGGGGCTGGGCAACAAGTTTCTCTCGCACATCCGCGAGGTGGACGCGATCGTGCACGTGGTGCGGTGCTTTGAGGACGAGAACGTGATCCACGTGGACGGCTCGGTGGACCCCCGGCGGGACATCGAGGTCATCGACCTGGAGCTGATCCTGGCGGATCTGGAGACGGTGGAGCGGCGCGCGGAAAAGGCGCAGCACCTGCTCAAAAACGGGGACAAGCGGCAGGCGCTGGAGGCGGACGTGGCCAACCGGCTCAGGGCGCATCTGGAGGCGGGCAAGCCCGCGCGCATCTTCCCCATGAGCGAGGAGGAGCGCGAGGTTGTGGCGGGCTGGTTCCTTTTGACGGACAAGCCGGTCATCTACGCGGCCAACATCGCCGACAGCGAGATCGGGCAGGAGGAATCGGCGCATGTGAAGGCCGTGCGTGAGATCGCCAGGGCCGAGGGCGCGCAGGTGTTCACCGTGAGCGCGCAGATAGAGGAAGAGATCGCGCAGATGGAGCCGGAGGAGAAGGACGCCTTTTTGAGCGAGCTGGGGCTGGGCCAGAGCGGCCTGGACCGGCTGATCGCGGCGTGCTACACGCTGCTGGGGCTGATTTCCTTTCTCACGGCGGGCGCGGACGAGTGCCGCGCATGGACCATCCGGCGGGGCACCAAGGCGCCGCAGGCCGCGGGCAAGATCCACACGGACTTTGAGCGCGGGTTCATCCGGGCCGAGGTGGTGGCCTTTGAGGACCTCAGGGCGCTGGGGAGCATGGCGGCGTGCCGCGACAGGGGACTGGTGCGCAGCGAGGGCAAGGATTATGTGATGCGCGACGGCGACGTGGTGCTGTTCCGCTTCAACGTCTAAGGCGGGGAGGACGGAGGAATGGGAAGGCTTTCCTTCTTCTTTAAGAGGCTGGTGCGCATGGACTGGAAGGCCATGTGGAAAACCGCGGGCATGCTGCAAAAGCCGAGCGGCAAAAGCCGCCTGTGGCTGCTGTTTGACATGCTCCGCTGCGCGCTTCGCTACAACGCGGGCTATGTGGACTACAAGATCGCCCAGATGTACCGCTTGAACGACGCCCAGCGGCGCACACAGATCACGCGCGGATTGAGCAACCAGATCGTGCGGCGGATGAACGACAAGGCGTACTGGTACCTCTTTGACGACAAGGCGACCTTTAACGAGCTGTTCAAGGAGGAGGTCGGCCGCGGGTGGATGAAGATCACCGCGGACACGGACGTGGAGGCGCTTTCGGCGTTTCTCTCGGCCCACCCGGACATCATCGCCAAGCCCCTGGAGGGCAGCAGCGGCGTGGGCATCGCGCGCTATACCCAAAGCGACTGGAAGGGCCGCGAGGCGGCGTTTCTAAAGGAATTGCTGGACGGACAAATCGGCATCATCGAGGAGCGGGTCATCCAGCATCCCCGCCTGATGGCCCTCTGCCCCACCTCCGTTAACACCATCCGCATCGCCACCCTCCTGGGCGACAAGAAGCAGGGCATCGTCTACGCCTTCCTGCGCATCGGCAACGGCAAGGTCATGGACAACGTCGACCAGGGCGGCATGGCCGCGCGCGTGGACCTGGAAAGCGGAAAGCTGCTCACCGTCGGCGCGGACAAGCAGGGCAACACCTACACCGAGCACCCCATGACGCACACGCCCATCGTGGGCTTTGAGGTGCCCTTCTTTGAGGAGGCCAAGGCCATGTGCCTCCGGGCCGCCCAGAAGGTGCCCCAGATGCGCTTTGTGGCCTGGGACGTGGCCGTCACCGAAAAGGGGCCTGTGTTTATCGAGGGCAACAGCTTCCCCAGCCACGCCGTGCCCCAGTTCGCGGCGCACTACCCCGACGGCATTGGGATCATGCGCGAGTTTCGAAAGTTCATCGACATCTGACCAAAGCCCGCCGTCGGCGGGCTTCAGTTTGTCGAAAAAGTCCGCCCACGGCGGCCTTTTCCGCCAAATGCTTAAGAAATGTTTGGGTAGTGTCAATAGTTTTTCGCACTTTGGTTTGCAAACCCTGGCATGAATGAAGTCAGCCAGCAATGGAGGTGTCCTCAAGGGCCGCTTCCAGGTGCTTCATGCTCATGTACTTCTTGTTGCCCCACTGGGTACCGGCCACATGGCGTAGCCGGGCACAGACCAGCATCAGGGCAGAGTTTCCATCCGGGAAACTGCCCACCATACGGGTACGGCGGCGGATCTCTCGGTTTAGCCGTTCAATGACATTGTTGGTGCGGATGCGAGTCCAGTGCTCGCTGG
>CAUDEL010000106.1:0-2723 GCA_958448555.1 uncultured Eubacteriales bacterium
TCGGTCACGGTCATGCCGGCCATGACGAAGTCGTACTTGCCGCTGGCCACGCCGGAGATCAGGGAGTCAAACTCGGTGTCCACGATCTCAAGGTCATAGCCCATCTTCTCGCACACGGCGGCGGCGATTTCGGGGTCGATGCCCACGACCTCATCGCCCTCGACGTACTCATACGGCGGGAAGGAAGCGTTGGTCGCCATGGTCAGGGTCTCCGCGCACGCGGCGGCGGCGGTCAAAGTCAACGCAAGCGTCAAAGCCAAAGCCAGAATCTTTTTCATGATGGTTGCCTCCATTCAATCGCTCGTTCGTTTGGGAACGTGCATAGTATACAACCAGTTATGCAGGATGTCAAGCATTAAATGCATAAATATTCAACTTTTTTCTGCATATTCGAATGAATGATGCATAACCCTTAATCTTCAAGGGATTGGGCACAGCTCGCGGTAACGCGCCGCGCCCATGGCGTATGCGTCGCCGCCCCGGGAATCGAGGGCCACGGTCAGCGGCAGGTCGCGCACGGTCAGGCGCTTGATGCTCTCGGTGCCCAGGTCGTCGTAGGCGACGACCTCCAGCTTCTCCACGCAGGCGGCCATATGGGCCGCGCAGCCGCCGATGGCTGCAAAATAGACCGCGCCGGTTTCCACGATGGCGTCGCGGACCGCGGCGCCGCGTTCCCCCTTGCCGATCATGGCGTTGACGCCATAGCGCAAAAGCCGGGGCGTGAAGGCGTCCATGCGCATGCTTGTGGTGGGGCCGATGGCTCCGCAGGCCTTTCCGGGCGGCGTGGGCGTGGGCCCGGCGTAAAAGACCGTCTGGCCACGCAGGTCCACGGGCAGCGCCTCCCCGGCCTCCAGCGCGGCGCACAGGCGTGCGTGCGCCGCATCGCGCGCAGTATAGATCACGCCCGAGAGCAGCACGCTGTCGCCTGCGCGAAGTTTCCCTATCTCCTCCGCCGAAAGCGGAGCGTTCAACCGAATGGCGCTCATGGCTGTCCCCTCCTCAGATCGTGGCGCTGGCGTGGCGCGTGACATGGCACCCGACATTGACCGCCACGGGCAATCCCGCGATGTGCGTGGGCGCCGTGCGGATGCGCACGCCCAGCGCCGTGGTCCTCCCGCCGAAGCCCTGCGGCCCGATGCCCAGGGCGTTGACGCGCTCGGTGAGCTCGCGCTCCAGCGCGTCGTAGTAGGGGTCGGGATGCGGTCCCTCGCGCAGCTCGGCCAGCGCCTCCTTGGCCAGCAGCGCCACCTGCTCAAACGTGCCGCCGATGCCCACGCCCAGCATCATCGGCGGGCAGGGGTTGGCGCCCGCCAGGCGGGCGGTCTCCACCACAAACTCCCTGACGCCCTCCAGCCCCTGGGCGGGGGTGAGCATGCGCAGGCGGCTCATGTTCTCGCTCCCAAAGCCCTTGGGGGCGAGGGTGATGTGCAGCCGGTCGCCCGCAACCAGCCGCAGATGCAAAACGGCGGGCGTGTTGTCGCCGGTGTTTCCGCGGCGGATGGGGTCGCGCACGACGGATTTTCGCAGATAGCCGTCCGTATACCCGCGGCGGACGCCCTCGTTGACCGCGTCCTCCAGAAGCCCGCCCACGATGTGCGCGTCCTGGCCCAGCTCGGCAAAGACCACCGCCATGCCCGTGTCCTGACAGATGGGCATGCTGTGCTCCCGCGCCACGCCGGCGTTGTGGCGGATGAGCTCCAGCGTCTCCCGCGCAGGCGGATAGGGCTCCTGCGCGCACGCCTCGCACAGAAGCGTCTCCATCTCCCGCGGCAGAAGCGTATTGGCCTGCACGCACAGCTGCGCGACGGTCTGAGCGATCTGCTCAAAGCGAATTTCCCGGCACTGTCCCATTCTTCCCGTCCTCCTTCACTCCAGCGTCACCCGCAGCACCTCGCAGGGATTGCCCCAGCGCGGCAGGCGCACCGGGTTGCCCACGCCCGCGGAGATGACCATCCGTCCGTCCACCACGCCGCGGGTGTAGCGCGGCAAAATGCCCTGTCCCGGCGAATACAGGCCCCGCCCGCCGATGCGGATCTGCCCGCCGTGCGCGTGTCCCGCCACCACCAGGTCCAGCGCCCGGCCGCGCATATATTGGATGTAGTGCTCGGGCTTATGGCACAAGAGCACCTTGACGCCCTCCTGCGCCTCAAAGCCGTCCAGCATGTCTGGCTCGCGCACGATCTCCGGCGGATACCATCCGCCGATCCAGCACTCCCCGAAGCGCACATAGCGGTTGACCAGCACCTGCGCGCCCGTCGTTTCGAGCGCCCGCATCATCTGCCGGTAATTCTTCTGCCGCGTCTCATGGTTGCCCACGGAAAAGAAGGTCGGCAGGCGTCCGGCCGCCTCCCTGAGAAAGGCGGCGCCCCGCTCCGACGACTGCCGGTAGCGGTCGCACACATCCCCCGGGACCAGCAGCGCGTCCGCGCCCTCCACAAGCGGCCACAGGTCGTCAAAGGGCTCGTCGTGCAGGTCGCTGACCACGGCGAAATCGACAGGCCGGGTCAGCTTGCCGGTATGGATGCGATAGGTTGTCAGCAGGCGTTTCGTCATCGCTTCACGGTCCTTTCCGGGGGAGGGGTCGTTTGAGCATCCAGTCCGAACCATTGTAGCACAGTTGGCCCAGCCTGCCAAGGGCATGAAAGCGCCCCCGCCAAAGCGGGGGCGCCCAGACTGTCAAAAAACCCTTTGGGGAGGCTCGGAGGGCCGCAGGTCCGCAACCT